>NZ_JBHJYS010000014.1:0-21279 GCF_042270245.1 Streptomyces sp. NPDC055955 | reverse complement strand
CGCGCCCGCGGAGCGGCCCGTTCACGAAGTCGGCGATTTTCACCCCCTCGCCGGCCTTGACCACCTCGGCGAAACAACCGCCGCCGCGGCCCACCCCAAGGACCTTCATGCCCTGGGGCGTGAAGTGGTCGGCAGCGCGGACAGTTCGGGCGCGTCCGAGGGGCGGCCCGTTCACGAAGTCGGCGATTTTCACCCCCTCGCCGGCCTTGACCACCTCGGCGAAACAACCGCCGCCGCGGCCCACCTCAAGGACCTTCATGCCCTGGGGCGTGAAGTGGTCGGCCGGCTTCAGGTCCGGCTCGGCCGCCGCCATACCCGACACGAGCAGCGCGATGTACGGGGTGGCGGTGGCCTGCGGGTCTCCCGCGCCGGCCAGGTCGAGGATCCGCACCCAGTGGCTGGGCGGGGCGGCGGCAGCACCGCGGAAGGCCGGCTCAGGCGCGTAGCGGTGTGCACACGCGGCCCGGCGAACAGAGCCTCTCCGCGCCCTGCGCGTGCCCGTACACCGTCCGCTTACGGCCCACCCGGGTCGAGCCGCCGGGCCGCCCGCTCGATGTCGGCGGTGGCGTGCGCCTCGGACCGCCCCGGCACGTAGGTGTGCTTGCCGTCCGTGCCCAGACCCCCGTAGTCGGTGGCCACGACCGCGTACCCGCCCTCAGCCGGCTCTCGAACAAGGTGTGGGCGCGGGCGTCGGGCCCGGTGACCGATGGGGCACAGAAGTCGGCGACACCCACGGCGCCGCCTTCAGCCGCCGGTGTCCGACTGCCCGCTTTCCGACTGCCCGCTCTCCGGCTGCCCGCTCTCCAGCTGCGGTATCCAACTGCCGATGTCCCGGCCTCCCCACGCCCCGGCCGCCCTGCCCCTCCGTCCCGACACAACGGAAAGGGGCCGGGCATCCCGTGCCCGGCCCCTTCATCCACGCTCGGTCAGAGCGCGCCGCGCACTACTTCTTGCGGCGACGGCCGCCCTTCTGCTGCTTGCGGCGCTCCGCGCGCGTCAGGCCGTCGGCCTCGGAACGCGTCGGGCCGTCCTCGGTGACGTAGTCCATCTCGTCCACGCCGCCCTCGGCGTTCGGCGCCTGGAAGTGCAGGCGGTCCGGACGCTGCGGGGCGTCGAGACCCTTGGCGTGGATCTCGGGACGGCCGACACCGGCCGGCACGGCGTCCTCCTTGTCCAGGGACGGCGCCGCGTCCTGCACCGGGACCTCCTCGACCTGCTGCTCGACCTGGACCTCCAGGTTGAACAGATAGCCGACGGACTCCTCCTTGATGCCCTCCATCATGGCGGTGAACATGTCGAAGCCCTCGCGCTGGTACTCGACCAGCGGGTCCTTCTGCGCCATGGCGCGCAGGCCGATGCCCTCCTGGAGGTAGTCCATCTCGTAGAGGTGCTCACGCCACTTGCGGTCCAGGACGGACAGGACGACGCGGCGCTCCAGCTCACGCATGATCTCGGAGCCGAGCTGCTCCTCACGCGCCGCGTACTGCGCGTGGATGTCGTCCTTGACGGACTCCCCGATGAACTCGGCCGTCAGACCCGCACGGTCACCCGCGGCCTCCTCCAGCTCGTCGACGGTGACCTTCACCGGGTAGAGCTGCTTGAAGGCGCCCCACAGCCGCTCCAGGTCCCACTCCTCGGCGAAGCCCTCGGCCGTCTCCGCGCCGATGTACTCGTCGATCGTGTCGTCCATGAAGTGCTGGATCTGCTCGTGCAGGTCCTCGCCCTCCAGGACACGGCGCCGCTCGCCGTAGATGACCTCACGCTGCCGGTTGAGGACCTCGTCGTACTTGAGGACGTTCTTCCGGGTCTCGAAGTTCTGCTGCTCGACCTGCGACTGGGCCGACGCGATGGCGCGCGTGACCATCTTGTTCTCGATCGGCACGTCGTCCGGGACGTTCGCCATCGACATGACGCGCTCGACCATCTGGGCCTTGAACAGGCGCATCAGGTCGTCACCGAGCGACAGGTAGAAGCGGGACTCGCCCGGGTCTCCCTGACGGCCGGAACGGCCACGGAGCTGATTGTCGATACGGCGCGACTCGTGCCGCTCCGTGCCAAGGACGTAGAGCCCGCCGAGGCCCTTGACCTCCTCGAACTCGGCCTTCACCGCCTGCTCGGCCCGCTCCAGAGCGGCGGGCAGCGCGGCCGCCCACTCCTCGACGTGCTCGACCGGGTCGAGGCCGCGCTGGCGCAGCTCCGCCTCGGCGAGGTCGTCCGGGTTGCCGCCGAGCTTGATGTCGGTGCCTCGGCCGGCCATGTTCGTGGCGACGGTGACGGCGCCCTTGCGGCCGGCCTGGGCGACGATCGTCGCCTCGCGGTCGTGCTGCTTCGCGTTCAGCACCTCGTGCTGCACCCCGCGCTTGGACAGCTGCTGCGAGAGGTACTCGGACTTCTCGACGGACGTCGTACCGACGAGGATCGGCTGGCCCTGCTCGTGCTTCTCGGTGATGTCGTCGACGACCGCGTCGAACTTGGCGACCTCGGTGCGGTAGATCAGGTCGGCCTGGTCCTTGCGGACCATCGGCTTGTTCGTCGGGATCGGGACGACGCCCAGCTTGTAGATCTGGTGGAACTCGGCGGCCTCGGTCATGGCCGTACCGGTCATGCCGGAGAGCTTGCCGTAGAGACGGAAGAAGTTCTGCAGGGTGATCGTGGCGAGCGTCTGGTTCTCGTCCTTGATGTCCACCCCTTCCTTCGCCTCGATCGCCTGGTGCATGCCCTCGTTGTAGCGGCGGCCGGCGAGGATACGGCCGGTGTGCTCGTCGACGATCATGACTTCGCCGTCGATGACGACGTAGTCCTTGTCCTTCTTGAACAGTTCCTTCGCCTTGATGGCGTTGTTCAGGTAACCGACGAGCGGCGTGTTCACCGACTCGTAGAGGTTGTCGATGCCCAGCCAGTCCTCGACCTTGGCGACGCCGGGCTCGTGGATGGCGACGGTGCGCTTCTTCTCGTCGACCTCGTAGTCGCCGGTCTCCTCGATGCCCTTCAGCGGGTTACCGGCCTCGCCCTTCTTCAGGCGGGTGACCAGCTTCGCGAAGTCGCCGTACCACTTCGTGGCCTGGTCGGCGGGACCGGAGATGATCAGCGGCGTACGGGCCTCGTCGACGAGGATCGAGTCGACCTCGTCGACCACCGCGAAGTTGTGGCCACGCTGGACGAGCTCGTCCTGGGACCACGCCATGTTGTCGCGGAGGTAGTCGAAGCCGAACTCGTTGTTCGTGCCGTAGGTGATGTCGCAGCTGTACTGCTCGCGGCGCTGCGCCGGCGTCATGTTCGCCAGGATGCAGCCCACGCTGAGGCCGAGGAACTTGTGGACGCGGCCCATCATCTCGGAGTCGCGCTCGGCCAGGTAGTCGTTCACCGTGATCAGGTGGACGCCCTTGCCGGACAGCGCGTTCAGGTACGCGGGGAGCGTGCCGACGAGGGTCTTGCCCTCACCGGTCTTCATCTCGGCCACGTATCCGAGGTGCAGCGCGGCGCCGCCCATCATCTGCACGTCGTAGTGACGCTGGCCGAGGACACGCTTGGAGGCCTCGCGGACCGTCGCGAACGCCTCGGGGAGCAGGTCGTCGAGGCTCTCGCCGGCGGCGTACCTCTCCTTGTACTCGTCGGTGAGGGCCCGCAGCTCGGCGTCGGAGAGGCTGACGAAATCCTCTTCGATGGAGTTGACCTGGTCCGCGATGCGGTGCAGCTTGCGCAGGATCTTGCCTTCGCCTGCACGCATGATCTTCGAGAGGACGGACACGGGGGTTGGTCTCCTTGCCGGTCGGGCCTGGCACGGTCGGGTGTGACGGTATAGAGCAACGGCCATCGTATGCGAGGACCCCGGCGCGTCGGGAGGTCTGCAGTAACCACAGCCATACGGACAACGCACGAGGACCGCTCAAGGTGCCGCACGAAGGCGAGCACTCCGGATACGAAAGGTAACAGCGCGCTCACCCCGCGAATTCTGCTGGCGTCATGGTCGGCCTCCGAGCAGAATCGGCCGATGGAACCCGTCGCACTCACCACCGACCGCCTGCGGCTGCGCACGTTCACCGCCGAGGACACCGACGAGGTGTATCTCGCGGCCCAGGACCCCGACATCCAGCGCTGGACCACGATCCCGTCGCCCTACGCGCGCGTGGACGCCGAGCACTTCGTCGGCCGCATGGTCCCGGACGGCTGGCGGACCGACACGGAGTACACCTTCGCCGTGCGGCTCCAGGAGGACGGCCCCGTGATCGCCGCGGCGAGCCTGCACCACCCGCGCGCAGGCGCCTGGGAGGTCGGCTTCTGGACCGGCAAGGAGCATCGCGGCCGCGGCTACATGACCGAAACCGTCCTCGCCCTGGCCCACTGGGCCTTCACCGACCTGGCCTGTACGCGCCTTGAGTGGCGCGCCGAGGTCGGCAACGTCGGCTCGCGCACCGTCGCCGAGAAGGCCGGCTTCACCGTGGAGGGCGTCCTGCGGGCGGGCCTGCCCAACAAGGGCGTGCTGCGCGACTGCTGGGTCGCCTCGCTCCTCCCCTCGGACCTCGGCCTCCCGGCGGTGCTGCCCTACCTCCCGGCGCCCGCGTGACGGCTCCCGGCGCCGGGACGGGCGCCGGGACGACACAAACCCGGCCCACCTGACGGCTCCCGGCGCCGCCCGACGGGCAGGGTTTCGCCGCCCCGGCCCCACTGTCAGTGCCGCGCCCTATCGTTCGGGGCATGACGACCACGCCGCGCCCCGCCGCCGAACTCACCGCCGACGAAGCCCGCCGCATCGCGCTGCGGGCCCAGGGGTTCCTCGGCGCGCCGGACCGCGGGGCAGGGGTCCGCGGCGTGCTCCGTCACCTCGGAGCGGTCCAGCTCGACACCATCTCGGTGCTGGCCCGCTCCCACGAACTCATCCCGTACGCACGCCTCGGCGCGGTCGGCCGCAGAACGGTCGAGGACGCGTACTGGACCCCCGGCACGACCGGCGCGCCGCACGCCTTCGAGTACTGGTCGCACGCCGCGTGCATCCTGCCCGTCGAGGAATGGCCGCACTTCGCGTTCCGCCGCCGCGCCTACCGCACCCGCCCGCACTGGCACCACGACCTGCCCGACGGCGCGTACGAGCAGGTCATCAAGCAGCTGCACACCGAAGGCCCGCTCACGGCCACGGAGTTGGGCGGCGCGAAGAACAAGGGCGAGTGGTGGGACTGGTCCGCGGCGAAGGTCGCCGTGGAGCGCGCCCTGATGTACGGCGAGGTGGTGTGCACGCAGCGCCGCAGCTGGAAGCGGGTGTACGACCTCGCCGAGCGCGCCGTCCCGGCCGAGCTGCTCCATGACGACCTCGACGACCGGGAGTGCCTGCGCCGCCTGGTCCGCCTGGCCGGACAGGCCCTGGGCGTCGGCACGCGCTCCGACATCGCGGACTACCACCGCCTGAAGAACGAGCAGTTCGACGCGGTGGTCGAGGACGCGGGCCTGGTTCCCGTGACCGTGGAGGGCTGGGGAAAGCCGGCCTGGGCGGACCCGGCGGCGCTGGAGACCGTCCCGCGCGGCCGCCACCGTACGACGCTGCTCTCGCCCTTCGACTCCCTGATCTGGGAGCGGGCCCGCACGGAACGGATCTTCGGCTTCACGCACCGCCTGGAGGCGTACGTCCCCAAGCCGAAGCGGGTGCACGGCTACTTCGCGATGCCGGTCCTCGCGGGCGGGCGCCTGGTGGGCCGCGTCGACCCCGCGCGCGACGGGAGCACGCTGGTCGCCAAGCAGGTCTCCCTGGACGGCCCGAAGGCGGTCCAGGGAGTGGCGCAGGCACTGCGGGAGGCCGCACAGTGGGTGGGCTGCGACACGGTCCGGATCGAACACGTCGACACGCCGGACCTCAAGCCGGCCCTGGTCAGCGCCCTCGACTGACCACCCTCACCCGGCGGCCGTCACCCGGCCGCCACTGTCACGCGGCCACCAATGCCACCCCGCCGCCGGCACCCGGCCGCCGTCACCGGATCTCGAGGATCTTCTCCCGCATCGCGTAGACCACGGCCTCCATCCTGGAGTGCAACTGCAGCTTCTCCAGGATGTTGCGCACATGGTTCTTCACGGTGTTCTCGGAGATGAACAGTTCCTTCGCGATGTCGCGGTTGTTCATGCCCGTGGCGACCAGCTTCAGGACTTCCAGCTCGCGGTCGGTCAGCCGCGGTGCGGGGACGAGGCGCCGCTCGTCCGTGCGCTGGATCATCGACTTGAATTCGGTGAGGAGCTTCGACGCCATCGAGGGGCTGATCTGCGACTGCCCGTCGGCCACGGCGCGAATGGCCGTCGCCACCTCGTCCGTGGAGATCTCCTTGAGCAGATAGCCCGTCGCGCCCGCCTTGATCGCGTCGTAGAGATCGGCTTCCTCGTCACTGATGGTGAGCATGATGATCTTGGCGCTGGGGGCCACCTCCTTGATGGAGGTGCACGCCTCGATCCCGCCGCGCTTGGGCATCCGCACATCCATCAGGATGATGTCGGGCAGCAGGTCGGCCGCCTTGTCCACGGCCTCGGCGCCGTCACCCGCCTCGCCGATGACCTGGATGTCCTCCTCCGCCGCGAGGACGATCTCCAGCCCGCGCCGGAACAGCGCGTGATCATCCACCACGAGGACCCGGATCGGCTCCTTGCGCGGCGCGCTCTCGTCCGGGCCCATGCTCTGGACACCGTCACCGGACGTACCGGCGCCGTCGCCCCGCATCGGTCCGAAGCTGTCCGCCATCGTTCCTCCCCCTGAAGGCCACGGCCCGTCTTCCGGTGCCACGCCAACCCGAGGCAGCGGCACACCGGTTGACCCGGCACGGCCATGATTTCATGCCAGGCGTCGGTGCGGTGTCAGAGCGGTGCGCTCGGGGGTCGCACAATGGTGCCCCTGGGGGCGCACGCGCTCCCAGGGGCACCATTTCCCGCTGTCTCCCGCGGGCTCAGCGGTGTCGTTCCGCCTGCCTCAGCCGCCGAGCGCCCCGCCCGCTTCGGACGACTGCGCCTGGGTGACCATCGGGTCGGTGTTGAGGTGGATCACGCCGTAGTCGTAGGCGTGGCGCCGGTATACGACGCTGGGCTCCTTGGTCTCGGAGTCGACGAAGAGGTAGAAGTCGTGCCCGACCAGCTCCATCTCGTAGAGCGCCTGGTCGAGCGACATGGGCGCAGCGACGTGCGTCTTCTCGCGAACGATGAGGGGGCCTTCGCCCTGGACCTCGAGGGAGCCGATCCTCGTGGTCGGCACTCCGCCGGGCTCCTCGCTGTTGACCACTGAGCCGTCCCCGTTCAGCGTCGCCGTGGGGACGACATCGGGGACTTCCGCGGCCGTGAGCCTGCCGCTTCCGCGGCGTGTGGACCGCTTGCTGTGTTCCTTGCGCAGGCGCGCCTCGAGCTTGTCCGTTGCCAGGTCGAGCGCCGCGTACGGGTCGCTGGCCGCGGCCTCCGCCCTGATGACCGGGCCGCGCGTGCGGAGTGTGATCTCTACGCGGTCGCAGCGGTCGGCCTGTCGGGGGTTGGGCTCCTTGGACACCTCCACGTCGAGGCTGATCACCTTGCCGTCGAACTTCTGGATCTTCTCCAGCTTCAGCTTCTCGGCCACGTGCTTGCGGAACCGCTCGGGCACCTCTGTCTTGCGGCCCTTGACGACGATGTCCACGCAGAACTCCGTTCCCGGATCGCCCCGCTCCATAGGCGGAGCATCTCCCTGTTGCACCAGACTCCAGCCACTTCCGGAGTCTCTGACTCGGCGACTTCCACCTCCTCCTCCCCCATGGACAAGATCTACACCCCATCATCGCGGGTGATTGCCAAAAAAACCTGCGGCACCCACGACACTGGCATTCTCGATTGCCGAGGACGGCGTCAACCATTCCTCACAACCGAACATATCTCGCCCGGACGGATGTCGTCACCCTCTACTGACGCGTACCTCCATTCAGGTGAATTGACCCTCTCACTACCTGCAACGACGCAGGTTTACGCTCAGTTCCGGTTTATTTCGAAAGAACCCGGAGAAGAGGCAACCACGGCCGCACTGATCGAGTTGCGCGGGAGCAATTCCCGTGCAGTTTCCACCCATCCCGGCGTGAACCCGTCACGCTCATCCTCTGCCGTTCCGGCGACAGCCGCACGTATTGCGCGGGCTGCCTCCGCCAATGAGGCGCCCGTGGTCATGACGTCGTCGACCAGCACGATCCGGCCACCCGAGGCGAGGAGCGCACGAGCTCCCACGGGGACCTCCAGAGCACCGGCGAGATTGGCCAGACGCCGCCGCGAGTCGAGCCCTGCCTGATCGGCGACGGCCCGCCTCTGACGCAACGCGGCCAGCACCCTGGCAGGCACCCCCGCCCGACGCAGCTCAGCCGCAGCGGCGTACGCGATCCGCCGCGCGGGATCATGCCCACGCGCCCGAACAGCCTTCCGGGCGGAGGGAACGGGGACCAGGAGGAGGGGGTTGGCGGGTCGGATGCGCACGGCCGGTTGGGCGGGCGCGCTTGCCGGCGGCCGCATGCGTGCCGGGGGCTGCATGCTTGCCGGGGTCTGCATGCTTGCCGGGGTTCGAGTCCTTGCGAGGGCTCGCGCGCCGGGTTGGGTGCGGCCGCCTGCCGGGGCCGGCGCGCCTGCCGGAGTTCGACTACCTGCCGGGCCTCGCGGGTCTGCTTGGGTGCGGTCGCCTGCAGGCGTTCGCGCACTGGATTGGGCGCGGTCACCTCTGAGGGCTCGCGCACCTGTTTGGGTGCGGTCGCCTGCCGAGGTACGCGCGCCTGCTTGGGCACGTTCGCCCGCTTGGGCCCGCACACCTGCTTGGCCACGCACGCCACGTACCTGGGTGGGCGTGTCTCGCTGCGGACGCGTGTGGGCCTGTGCGCGTCCATCGGCCTGTGCAGGCCCGTCTACGGGGCCCCCATCCCCGCCCCCTCCCCAACCCCCCGCTTCGCTCAGTCCCGCCCGCACCGCCCCCGCGAGGGCCGCCCCCAGGGGCTCCGCGAGAGTCAGCGCTCCCCGCTCCTTGTGCGCGAGCAGTACGGCCCGCACCGCGTGCTGGTACGGGGCGGCCGCGTGCACCACCGGCAGCCCGGGCGGCTCAGGGCTCGGGCGCACCCGGCCCGGTGCACCGCCGAACAAGGCGTCCCCGCAGCGCGCGCAGAGCGCCGTACGCGGCCGACCGCAGCCTGCGCACTCGGCCGGCAGCACGAGATCTCCGAGGTCCTGCAACCACCCCCGCATGTCCACCACTGTGCCAAGAGGGGCGCGCTGCGACCACCCCTGTGGATAACCCCCTGTGGATAACTCCCGGACGAACACACTCCGTTGCAATTGGAGGACTCAACTCCGTCCGGTCGGAGGAGCAACTCCGTGCGGCGGAGGGGGAACGGCGGATTTTCATGCCGTCCCGCCGCCCCTCGTCGGCTGCGATTGCGTCCACGTCGTGCTCGCAGCCGCCGACGACGTACGGGCGCGGGCGGACCTCACGGGGTGCGTGCTCGTGGAGAACGGCTCCCTCTAGCCCGGATAGACCGGCGCCGTCCCGTCCTTGAGCACCGTCTGCCACGGCAGACCCGGCGGCAGCCTGACGATCCCGTCGTCCGAGTGGGCGACGAGTGGCAGGCGGTCGTCCTCGGAGGCCGCGATCTCCTTCACGCCCGTCAGGCCGGGCAGCGCCTGCCCCGTCGGCGCCGAGCCGTCGCACTGGACGTAACTCAGCTGCTGCACACCCCCGGACTCGCGTCCGACGACCACGAGCCGGCTTCCGCCGGCCCACGACATGGCCGTGACCTCCTCCATCTGAGGTGCCGCGGCGCGCAGTTCGTCGACCGAGACCGACAGCTTGCCGTCCGGTCCCGTGTCTCGTTCGACGCGCCCGATGCGCAAGGTGGTCTTGCCCTTCTCGGCCACGAGCAGCGCGATCCGGACCCCGTCGGCCGACACCTTCACGGCCTGGATGCGTCCGCCGTCGAGACCGGAGACGTCGGCTTCGTGGATCTCGTCCGCCATGCCCCGGCCGAACATCAGCAGCCGTGGCTTCTTCGGATCGCGGTCGGCCACCCACAGGTCGCCGAGTCCGTCCCAACTGGGCGTCGTCAGCCGGTCCTTCTCGGCCTTGGCGTTGCTGCGTACGACGGGGTCACCGAGCGAGGCGCCCGCCACCAACGACCCGACGAACAGAGCGCTGCCGTTGTTCGACACCGCCGCGGCCTGCGTCTCGTCGCGCGAGACGGCGACCGAGCGCATCCGCTGCTCGCCGTCGCCGAGCGGCCCCGGGACCCTCTTGGGGTCCTTCGCGGTGTGGGAGGCGCCCGACATCTGCACGAGCCGTCCCTTGTCGTCCAGGAAGTACTGATCGTCGGAGGGCCCGGAGGTGCGCGGCTCCACGAGGGCCTCCGCGTCGCTCTCGCTCAGGACGCACAGCTGCGATCCGTTCGACCGCTCGAGCTCGATCTGCGACACGTTCGCCGACGTCACATCCCGCAGGGAGAAAAGGAGTTGGGCGGCCATTTCCTTGCAGCGGGCCCGCCCGACGTGGTCGGCCTTCGCGTTCAGCGGGACCTTCAGATTGTTGTCGTCGTCGGGCGCGAGCGATTTCACGCCCTTGCGCAGTCGTGTGTCGGAGGGGAACGTCGTGGTCACGACCGGGTTCAGCCAGTGGGTGGGTCCCGAGAGAAGGGCCCGCACCGTCTGTGTGAGGGGGTCTATCCACTGACGTACGTACACGGGGTCGGCGACCAGCCTCTTCTGACGGCTGGTCGAACCCGAACCCGATCCCTCACCACTCTGCGCGCCGCCGCCGGGGGACTCCTCGTCCAGTGCGAAGTAGTACTTGTTGACGGACTGGTAGATGCGCTGGAAGTCGGACTGCCCGAGGACGACGCCCTGCGGCAGTCCGTCGATGCGCCACTGCTTGCCCTTGGGCCCGTCCTCCTGCACGAGGTGCAGCGTCTTGCTGTACGAGGTGCCCTCGGGCCGGTAGGCCTGTTGCTGGTCCACGAACGCGACCTGATGGCCGCTCAGTCTGAACGTGCGGCCCTCGTCGCCGGCGCTGGGCCTGGTCGCCTGTCCCGTGCTGGGTCCGTCCGTGAGGACGGTGGTGCGCTCCTCGGGGTGCCAGCTCTTGGCGGCCTTCTCCGTGAGGTACTTGCGCGCCATCGTGTATTGCGGATCGTCGCTGGTCAGCGCCTCGAGGAAGCCCTCGACGATGCTGACGGGCCCGGCGTTCTCGCGGGGCGGCATCGCGAAGACGCGCACCTGTGAGTCGGGCCGCTGCGAGGCCTCCACGGCCTGGAGTCCGCCGTTGTCCGGCATGGACGCGCAGCCGCTGAGCACCACTGCGCCGCAGCCGAGCAGCACACCTGTACGCAGCCCGCGCCGCCGTCCGGCCAACGGTGGCCGCCCCCGGTCACCGCGCACGCCCGCCCCCACTTCCCTCGCCGCTGCCGCCGGCTCCCTCGGCCGGTCCGGCCTGCTCTTCCCTGGGCCCTTGCGGGCCCCTTGTGTCCTGACTGCGTGTCGCCGGTGCGGTGGTGTCGCCTCGGGCGACGACCCGCGAGCCGTTCCCGGGCAGCGCCGCGGGATCGACCGCGTACCGGGGTGCGGCCGGTTCCTTCGCCGGTACGGGCGACGGCACACGGGACGCGCCGGCTGTCTGCGCCGGAACTGTCGCGAGCTTCCCGGCGCTCCCGCCGAGCGGAAGCCCTGCCTCGCTCAGGCCGCGGTTGCGCCGTGAGTCCTCCGGCTCCAGCGGTATCGGGGACCCGCGCAGGGGTTCGTCCGCCGTCCGCGGCAGCGTCAGCCGGAACTGTGAGCCGCCACCGGGCTCGCCCCACGCCTGGAGCCAGCCGCCGTGCAGCCGGGCGTCCTCGAGGGCGATGGACAGGCCGAGGCCCGTGCCGCCGGTGGTACGCGCGCGTGCCGGGTCGGCGCGCCAGAAACGGCTGAAGACGCGGGTGGCTTCGCCGGGCTTGAGGCCCACGCCGTAGTCGCGTACGGCGACGGCTACCGCGCCGCCGGCCGCGGCGAGCCGCACCACCACGTCCTTGCCTTCGCCGTGTTCCACGGCGTTGACGACGAGATTGCGCAGGACGCGCTCCACGCGCCGGGCGTCGGCCTCGGCGACCACGGGCTGCTGGTCCCCGACGATCCGCACGTGCGTGCCCTTGTGCTCGGCGAGCGGCTCGGCGCCGCCCACCACACGCCGGACGACTTCCCGCAGGTCTATCGGCTCTGCCTCCAGGGCGGCCGCGCCCGCGTCGAAGCGGCTGATCTCGAGGAGGTCCGAGAGGAGTGACTCGAAGCGGTCCAGCTGGTCGGCGAGCAGTTCCGCCGACCGCGCGGTGACCGGGTCGAAGTCCACGCGCGCGTCATGGATCACGTCGGCGGCCATGCGCACCGTCGTCAGCGGCGTCCGCAGCTCGTGCGACACGTCGGACACGAAGCGTCGCTGCATCCGCGAGAGATCCTCGAGCTGCTGGATCTTCGTGTGCAGGTTCTGCGCCATCTTGTTGAAGGCTTCACCGAGCCGGGCGATGTCGTCCTCGCCGGTGACCTTCATACGTTCCTGGAGGCGTCCCGCGGACAGCCTCTCGGCGACGCCGGCCGCCATCCGTACGGGTGTGACGACCTGCCGTACGACCAGCCAGGCGATGGCGCCGAGCAGCACCACGACGAACAGTCCGGCGGTGGCGAGCGTCCCCTTGACCAGGCCGAGCGACTTCTCCTCCTGGGTGAGCGGGAAGAGGTAGTACAGCTGGTAGGCGTGGCCCTTCGGGTCGGTCATCTGTTTGCCGATGACGAGGCCGGGCTGGGAGTCCTTGCCGTCCTCGTAGACGATGCGCGTGTATTCCTGGGACGCGCCCGTCATCTTCTCGACCCGTTCACGCAGGTCGTCGGGGACGCTGGGGTCGAGGACGCCGCCGGAGGCCCGCGGTCCGCGCACGCTGTCGCCGCTGTCGGCCCCGGGCGGGCTGAGCGTCACCACGTCGAAGGCGCTCTGGCCGCCGGAGGAGAGCTGGGTGACCAGCTCACTCATCCAGTTGTTGGTGTTCAGGGGGGCGCGGCTGTCCGTCGTCGCCCCGTCGCGTGCCCCGGCCGCGGCTGTGTCGGCCTTGTCCTTGGCGGCCCGGAAGCCGCCCTCCGCCTGGCTCTGCGACGCCTTCACCTTGGCGTCGAGCAGGCCGTTGCGCACGGAGCCGATGACGACGATGCCGAGCAGCAGGACGACGCCGAGCGACATCAGGAGCGTCGTGACGACGATCTTGAGCTGGATGTTGCGCCGCCACAGGCGCATGGCGGGCAGCAGCGGCCGCCGCACCCAGCGCGTGAACAGGCGCAGCACGGGGCTGCCCTTCATTCCGCCCTGGAGCAGCAGACCGCCGTCGAGGACCCGGCGCAGCACTGAGCCACGCCCGGCCTTCGGTCCCACAGGCCGCCCCGAGCGGATTCCCGGCCCCCCGGGTGCCGGAGCGGCACTGTCTCGGGACATGTCAGCTCGGTCCGGCCTTGTAACCGACGCCACGGACGGTCACCACGATCTCCGGACGTTCGGGGTCCTTCTCGACCTTCGAGCGCAGCCGCTGCACATGCACGTTCACCAGGCGGGTGTCGGCCGCGTGCCGATAGCCCCACACCTGCTCGAGGAGGACCTCACGCGTGAACACCTGCCACGGCTTGCGGGCGAGCGCCACCAGGAGGTCGAACTCCAGCGGCGTCAGCGCGATCGACTGCCCTTCCCGCTTCACGGAGTGCCCGGCCACGTCGATGACCAGGTCACCGATGGCGAGCTGCTCGGGCGCGGGCTCCTCGGACCTCCGCAGCCGCGCCCGGATACGGGCCACGAGCTCCTTCGGCTTGAACGGCTTCACGATGTAGTCGTCGGCGCCCGACTCGAGGCCCACCACGACGTCCACCGTGTCGCTCTTCGCGGTCAGCATCACGATCGGCACCCCGGACTCCGCCCTGATCAGGCGGCACACCTCGATGCCGTCCCGGCCGGGAAGCATCAGGTCCAGAAGAACCAGATCCGGCTTGGACTCCCGGAAAGCGGCCAGCGCCTTGTCGCCGTCAGCTACGAACGACGGCTCAAAACCTTCACCACGCAGCACAATGCCGAGCATCTCGGCCAGTGCGGTGTCGTCGTCGACGACAAGGACTCGTCCCTTCATAGGCCACATCATCCCATTAGCTAATCGTTACCTGGCGTGACCTGGCACACAGCTCGCCCAGTCCTTCAGCTGTCACAGGGGAAACCACTCCCCACTCTGTGACGATCGCCGTCACCAACTCGGGCGGCGTCACATCGAATGCGGGGTTGTACGCCTGCGTTCCCAGCGGAGCCACCGGAATCACGCCTGCCGCCTCAACCCCGGCCATCGACACCTGGGGTGCCGTGACCTCCGTCACTTCATGTCCGGCCCGCTGCTCCACCTCGACGGACGCTCCGTCGGGGGTGTCCGGGTCCACGGTCGTACTGGGCGCCACCACGATGAACGGCACGTGGTGGTACTTGGCAAGAACCGCGAGCGGATAGGTCCCCACCTTGTTCGCGACGGAACCGTCCGCCGCGATCCGGTCGGCCCCGACCAGCACCGCGTCCACCTCTCCGGCCGCGAACAGCGACCCCGCCGCATTATCCGTGAGCAGCGTGTACGCCATCCCCGTCCGCGCCGCCTCGTACGCGGTGAGCCGCGCGCCCTGGAACAGCGGCCGCGTCTCGCCCACCCACAGCCGGGTCAGACGTCCCACCCGGTGCGCGGCGAGCGCCACCGCGAACGCGGTGCCCTCGCCCCCGGAGACCAGCGCCCCCGAGTTGCAGTGCGTGAGAATCCGGTGCTGTCCGCCCGGCATCATCTCGTCGAGCAGCGCGAGGCCGTGCCCTGCCATGGCGGCGCTGGCGTCGGCGTCCTCCCGGTGGAGCGCCCTCGCGGCGGCGAGTGCGTCCCGGGCGGCCCGCTCCCGGTCCCCCTCGGCCCCGAGCCCGGCCCGGTACGCCGCGTGGGCCCGGCGCACGCCTCTGGCGAGATTCACCGCGGTGGGCCGCGCGCCGGCCAGCGCTTCGGCCGCCTCGTCCACGTCGAAGCCCCGCGCCGCGGCCAGAGCGACCCCGTACGCCCCCGCGATGCCGAGGAGCGGCGCCCCTCGTACAGCGAGTGTTCTGATCGCCTGGACGAGCCCCTGTGCATCGGTGCAGACGAGCTCGACCTCCTCCACGGGCAGTCTGGTCTGGTCGAGCAGGACGAGCGCGGGCCCCTCGGCCGGCTCGTCCCATCGGAGTACGGGAATGTCGGTGGGCCGCTTGTCGTCGCCGGTTTGCGCGTACTGATCAGCCATCCGCCCAGTCTGCCCCGTACCCGGCGGACAATTGAAGGTGTGCAGCCCATACGGCACCCGGTCAACTCCGAGCCACACCGTGGCACGATGGGCGCCAAGCTGCCGCCGCGACCGCGGACGGGCACCGTGAAGGAGCGACGATGAACGACACTCCGGGCTGGGCCTCGCCCGGATCTACCCCCTCCGACGGCCAGGACGACCAGCCTGCGCAGGACGGCCAGGACGGCCGCACCGGTGACGGCAAGGACGCGGCTTCCGACCCGAAGTGGTCCAAGGAGCAGCCGCCGCCCGCGCAGTGGTCCGCCCCGGCCGGCACCGGTCGGACCCCGCCCCCTGCGTCGCCTCCGGCGCGGGGCTGGGGCGGCGGATCCCCCGGTGGCCCCGCGGGTCCGGGCGGAGGTGGTGGTGGCTATGGCGGCGGTGGTGGCTATGGCGGCCCCGGCGGTGGCTACGGAGCCGGATGGGGCTCCTGGCAGGGCAGGCCCTCGGCCGCCAAGCCCGGTGTCATCCCGCTGCGCCCGCTCGGCGTCGGCGAGATCCTCGACGGCGCCGTGTCGACGATGCGTGCGCACTGGCGCACCGTCCTCGGGATCTCGCTCTCCGTGGCCGTCCTCATCGAGATCGTCGTCGTCCTCCTCCAGGGCCTCGTCCTGAACAACTCGACGAACACGGACGCCCTCGACGACCCGAGCGCGACCGCGAGCGAACTGACGCGCGCCGTGGGCGACACCCTGCTGAGCTCGGGCGTCGTCCAGATCGTCTACCTGCTCGGCACCATCGTCGCCACGGCCCTGCTCACGACCGTGACCAGCCGGGCCGTCCTCGGCAAGTCCGTGACGACCGGGGAGGCCTGGAAGGACGCCAAGCCCCAGCTCCTCAAACTGGCCGGCCTGACGCTTCTCCTGCCGCTCATCGCCGCCGCCGTGCTGCTCGTGTGCATGCTGCCCGGCATCCTCGTCGCCGCCATCGGCTCCTCGGACTCCGGCGCCCCGCTCATCGCCCTCGGCGCCCTCGGCGGCGCCGTCCTGGCGATCTGGCTGATGATCCGCTTCTCGCTCGCCTCGCCCGCCCTGATGCTGGAGAAGCAGAGCATCCTGAAGTCGATGAGCCGCTCCGCCAAGCTGGTCCGCGGCTCCTGGTGGCGGGTCTTCGGCATCCAGCTGCTGGCCGGGATCATCGCCGGACTCGTCTCGTCGATCATCGTCATCCCGTTCACCTTCCTCGCCGCCGCGCTCGGGGGCGAAGGCGTCAGCGGACTCCTCGACGGCGGCAGCGGCGACCTCGGCTGGACGTTCCTCATCGTCACCGGCATCGGCTCCGTGATCGGCTCCATGCTCACGTTCCCGATCACGGCGGGCGTCACCGTGCTCCTCTACATCGACCAGCGCATCCGCCGCGAGGCCCTCGACCTCGAACTCGGCCGCGCGGCAGGCCTCCAGGGCTACGGCGACACCACGAGCCCCACCCCGGGGAGCTGATGCGGTGAGCCCGGCGGGGGGAGTGCTCTGGGCTGCCACGCTGCGCTCGCGCACGGGCGGCGACGAACCACCGGTGACGATCGGCCGCGACCCCGCGCGGGAAGCGGCCCGACGCGAGCTGTCCCGGCCCGCGTACCACCAGGACGACACAAGCCTCCTCCAGCGGGGCCTCAACCGCTTCTGGGAGTGGCTCGACAAGCTGTTCTCCGCCGCCTCCGGGGCGACCCCCGGAGGCGGATTCGGGCTGCTCGTCATCGTGCTTGCGGTCGTGGCCCTCGCCGTCGCCCTGTGGTGGCGCCTGGGCACCCCGCACCGCTCCGCCCACTCCACCGCCGCGCTCTTCGACGACCGTCCCCGCACTGCCGCCGAACACCGCGCGGCCGCCGAGGCGCACGCCGCCCAGGGCCACTGGACCCAGGCGGTGCAGGAACGGATGCGCGCCATCGTCCGCTCCCTGGAGGAACGCGCACTCCTCGACCCTCGCCCCGGCCGCACCGCCGACGAGGCCGCCACCGAAGCCGGCCGCGCCCTGCCCGCGCACACGGACCGACTGCGCACCGCGGCCCGCGACTTCGACGACGTCACATACGGCGGCCGCACCGCCACCCCGCAGACGTACGAACGCCTCACCACGCTCGACTCCGCACTGGACCGCACCACCCCCACGCTCACCGGCAACACCCCCCGAGGAGCCGCCGAGTGACCAGCCGGCAGCCGACGGCTCCCACCGCCGCCCCCCGGAGCGCACAGGACTCCACGCCACCGGCGCACCCGGGCGAGCAGCCACCGGCCACCTCCACGGCCCGCACCCCACGCCAGATCTGGACCCGCACGCGCGGGCTGCTCGTCGCCGCCGCGATCCTGCTGGTCGCCGCCGTCGCCATCGCACTCGTCCGCTCCGAAGCCGCCCACGGCCGGCTCGACCCTCGCTCCGCCGACCCGGGCGGCAGCCTCGCCGTCGCCCACCTCCTGGCCGACCGGGGCGTCTCCACGCGCGTGGTCACCACCACCGCCGAGGCCCGCGCCGCGGCAGGCCCCGACACCACCGTCCTGGTCGCGTCCCCGGACCTGCTCACCGACCGCCAGCAGGCCCAACTGCACGCCGCCACCACCGACTCCGGCGGCCGCACCGTCCTGATCGCCCCAGGCGCCCCCTCGCTCGGCACCCTCGCCCCCGACGTCACCGTGGACGCCACACCCAGCCTCGACGCACTCGCGCGCCCCGGCTGCGCCCTGCCCGCCGCCCGCCGCGCCGGCGACGCCGAGACCGGTGGCCACCGCTACGCCACGTACCCCGCGGACGCCGACACCTGCTACCGCAGCGAAAGCCTCCCCACCCTGCTGCGCCTGCCGGAGGCAAAGGACGGCGACACCGTCCTGATCGGCGCCCCCGACATCCTCCTCAACGACCGCCTCGACGAGCACGGCAATGCCTCGCTCGCCCTGCAACTCCTCGGTTCCCGCCCCCACTTGGTCTGGTACCTCCCCTCACTCTCCGACGACGCCCGGGCCACCGACTCCGAGCGCCGCAGCTTCTTCGACCTGCTCCCCTCGGGATGGCTCTGGGGCACCCTGCAACTCTTCATCGCGGCCGTCCTCGCCGCGTTCTGGCGCGGCCGCCGCCTCGGCCGACTGGTCCCCGAACGCCTCCCCGTGGCGATCCGTGCCTCCGAAGCCGTCGAAGGACGCGCCCGCCTCTACCGCAAGGCCAACGCCCGCGACCGCGCCGCCTCCGCTCTGCGCACCGCCACCCGCACCCGCCTCGCCCCCCTCATCGGCGTCCCCCCGTCCCAGGCCCACACGCCCGAAACGCTGCTCCCCGCCCTGACCGCCGCACTCCACACCCCCGGCCAGGACCCACGCCCCCTCCTCTTCGGCCCGCCGCCCACCGACGACGCGGCCCTGACCGCCCTCGCAGACCAACTCGACGCCCTCGAAAGAGAGGTACGCCACTCATGATGGCCCCGACCACTGACAATGCCGGGCCCACCGGAGATCCCCGCAGCTCACGGGCGTCTCTGGAGGCCCTGCGCGCGGAGATCGCCAAGGCCGTCGTCGGTCAGGACCCCGCGGTCACGGGCCTCGTCGTGGCGCTCCTCTGCCGCGGGCACGTCCTCCTCGAGGGAGTCCCCGGAGTGGCCAAGACCCTCCTCGTACGCGCCCTCGCAGCGTCCCTCGAACTCGACACCAAGCGCGTCCAGTTCACCCCGGACCTGATGCCGAGCGACGTCACGGGCTCCCTCGTCTACGACGCCCGCACCGCCGAGTTCTCTTTCCAGCCCGGCCCGGTCTTCACCAACCTGCTCCTCGCGGACGAGATCAACCGCACCCCGCCCAAGACCCAGTCCTCCCTCCTCGAAGCCATGGAGGAACGCCAGGTCACGGTGGACGGCACCCCCCGCCCTCTCCCCGACCCCTTCCTGGTCGCGGCGACGCAGAACCCCGTCGAGTACGAGGGCACGTACCCCCTCCCCGAGGCCCAGCTGGACCGTTTCCTCCTCAAGCTCACCGTCCCCCTCCCCTCGCGTCAGGACGAGATCGATGTCCTGACCCGACACGCCCAGGGCTTCAACCCGCGCGACCTGCGCTCCGCGGGCGTACGCCCTGTGGCCACCGCGGCCGACCTGGAGACCGCCCGGGCAGCCGTGGCGAAGACCGCGATCTCCCCCGAGATCACGGCCTACGTCGTCGACATCTGCCGCGCCACGCGCGAATCCCCGTCCCTCACCCTGGGCGTCTCCCCCCGCGGCGCGACGGCGCTCCTGTCCACGGCCCGCGCCTGGGCCTGGCTGACGGGCCGCGACTACGTCATCCCCGACGACGTGAAAGCCCTCGCCCTCCCCACGCTCCGCCACCGGATCCAGCTCCGCCCCGAGGCCGAGATGGAGGGCGTCACGCCCGACTCGGTCATCAACGCGATCCTGGCCCACGTCCCCGTTCCCCGCTGACGCAAGGCTCTGGACCCATGGCCCTCACCGGACGCACCGCCCTGCTCGCCGCCCTGGGCTCCCTCCCCGTAGGCATCTGGGAGCCCAGCTGGACCGGCATCCTGGCCGTGAACACCCCCCTGGCCCTGGCCTGCGCCTGCGACTTCGCCCTGGCCGCCCCGGTACGCCGACTGCGCCTGACCCGTTCGGGCGACACCGCGGTACGCCTGGGCGACCCGGCCGCCGTGACCCTCACCGTCACCAACTCCTCGCGCCGCCCCCTGCGCGCCCAGCTCCGCGACGCCTGGCCGCCCAGCAGCTGGGTCCCCGGCACCGAGGTCGAGGCATCCCGCCACCGCGTGACGATCCCCCCGGGCGAACGACGCCGCATCACCACCCGTCTGCTCCCCACCCGCAGGGGTGACCGCAAGGCCGACCGGGTGACGATCCGCTCGTACGGCCCGCTGGGCCTCTTCACCCGCCAAGGCAGCCACGACGTCCCCTGGACGGTCCGCGTCCTCCCCCCGTTCCACAGCCGCAAGCACCTGCCCTCGAAGCTGGCGCGCCTGCGCGAGCTCGACGGCCGCACCAGCGTCCTGACCCGCGGCGAAGGCACCGAATTCGACAGCTTGCGCGAGTACGTTCCCGGGGACGACACCCGTTCCATCGACTGGCGTGCCACCGCCCGTCAGTCGACACTCGCGGTCCGCACCTGGCGCCCGGAACGCGACCGGCACATCCTCATCGTCCTCGACACGGGACGCACCTCCGCCGGCCGCGTCGGCGACGCACCCCGCCTCGACGCGTCGATGGACGCCGCGCTCCTCCTCGGCGCACTGGCCTCCAGGGCCGGCGACCGGGTCGACCTGCTCGCCTACGACCGCCGCATCCGAGCCCTGGTCCAGGGCCGCGCGGCCGGCGAGCTCCTTCCGGCCCTGGTCAACGCCATGGCCCCACTGGAGCCGGAACTCGTCGAAACGGACGCCCGCGGCCTGACTGCAGCGGCCCTGCACACAGCTCCCCGCCGTTCACTCGTCGTCCTCCTCACGAGCCTCGACGCGGCTCCCGTTGAGGAGGGCCTCCTCCCGGTCCTCTCCCGCCTCACCAAACGCCACACGGTATTGGTGGCTTCGGTGGCGGACCCGATCATCGCGGAAATGGCCGGCTCCCGAGGAAACACAGAAGCGGTCTACGACGCTGCCGCCGCAGCCCAGGCCCAAGCGGAACGCCTCCGCACGGCGGAACTACTCACCCGTCGCGGCGTCACAGTCGTCGACGCCACCCCGAACGACCTCGCACCGGCACTGGCTGACGCCTACCTCGCTCTGAAGGCAGCCGGCCGACTCTGAATATGAGGAAAAAGGCCGGGCTCTGAAAGGGGTCCGGCCGGAGAACGGAACCCCGAACGGGACGGGCCGGCCCGGTACCGGCCCCCTAAACGCAGAAAACCCCCGTGACAGGATTCTCATCCCGTCACGGGGGTTTTCTTCAAAAATAGTTCGGCGGCGTCCTACTCTCCCACAGGGTCCCCCCTGCAGTACCATCGGCGCTGTGAGGCTTAGCTTCCGGGTTCGGAATGTAAC
>NZ_JBHJYS010000013.1:102204-285892 GCF_042270245.1 Streptomyces sp. NPDC055955 | reverse complement strand
GCAACGGGCCGCCGGATCCCTCCGGCGGCCCGTTGCCGTACTCGGGGTTCACGGGGCTCCGTAGAGGTCCTTCCCGACCCGCCGCGCCGCCTCGGCGGCCGAGGAGAGCGTCAGGGCCCGGTCCGTGCCCGCCCCCACGGTCACCAGGACGCCGCCGACCCGCAGTTCGACCTCGTAGTGCGCACTCCCGTCGTACGCGTCGCCGCCCGTGGTCCGCGTGGTCTCCAGGACCGCCTCGTCGCCCAGGTCCGGCAGCGGCCGGACCTCGTGGTGCTCCTCGACGGGCGCGCCGTCGGTGTCGACGGTGACGCGGCCGCACGCCTCGTGGAGCTCGCGGCGCAGTTCGAGATAGCGCCCGGCCCGCCCGGCCGGCATCGAGACCAGGCGCTCGTGGACGAAGGGGTCGTTCTCGCCCACCGCCGCGGGGTCCGGGCGGTACGTCCGCTCGGCGCTGGCTCCCCGCATGCGCCACAGTTCCCCGTGCGCCTCCCGGCCGGCCGCGCAGGCGCTCCAGTCGCCTCCCCCGTACCCCCGGTCGAAGAGTCCCAGGGAGATCTCGGTCGCCTTCGCGCCCTTGCCGACGGCCTCGGCCGGAAGGAGGGCGGCGCCCAACTCGGCGCCCGTGAAGACCTTCGCGGGATCGGCCGTACCGTCGACGCCGGACACCGGCGGCTGCTCGCTCCCGCCCTCGCCCCGCTGCCCCGAGGCGCCGTCCCCGCCGTCCCCGCACCCGGCGAGCAGCATCAGCAGTACGGCGGCACAGCCCGCTGCCCGGCCTCGCACCCGCGACTCCCCCCGCTAGAGCACCAGTTCGCCCGCAGCCTAGTCGACACAAGATGTGGGGCTGCCATCCGAGCCCGACACAAGATGTATGCTCATGCTCGCTGTCGCCGCAGGGGAATCCGGTGCAATTCCGGAACTGTCCCGCAACGGTGTACGTATGCACGCATACGCGAGTCCGAGGACCTGTCGACAGCCTGCCCGAGCCGTCCGGCCCGGGATGACGACGTCCGGGTCTCGTGGAGTGGGCCGGTGACGCGGGCCCCGCCATGCCCCCGTGCCCTCCTCCCCGTCAGGCCCAGAGCCGAGCGAGGGAGAGCCCCACGTGACCATCGCGCCCACCGAACCGGCCTCGGAGCTGGCAGGGAACACCGAGCAGCACGACGCTCCGGGAACCGCGCTGCTGCGCACCCTGACCGAACTGACCGCCGACCTCCCGGACACCGACCCGGGCAAGGTGGCCGCCGCCGCGCTGCGCGGCAGGTCCGCGGTGGCGGACTCCGGCGTCACCGCCGAACTGCGCTCCCTCGCCACCGAGGCCGCCGCGGGTCTCATCTCCGACGACCCGGCGTACTCACGGCTCGCCGCCAGGCTCCTGACGATCAGCATCGCCGACGAGGCCGCGTCACAGGGCGTCACCTCGTTCTCCGAGTCCGTCGCCGTGGGCCACCGCGAGGGCCTGATCGCCGACCGCACGTACGACTTCGTGACGCTGCACGCAGAGCGCCTCGACGCGCTCGTCACCGCCTCCGTCGCCGAGGGCGCCGACGACCGCTTCGGCTACTTCGGACTGCGCACCCTGCACAGCCGCTATCTGCTGCGCCACCCGATCACCCGGCAGGTCGTCGAGACCCCGCAGCACTTCATGCTGCGCGTCGCCTGCGGCCTCGCCGAGGACGACTCGGTCCGCGCGCTCGACGAAGTCGCCTCCCTGTACCGCCTGATGAGCCGCCTCGACTATCTGCCGTCGTCGCCGACGCTCTTCAACTCCGGCACCCGCCACCCGCAGATGTCGTCCTGCTACCTCCTCGACTCGCCCCTCGACGAGCTGGACTCCATCTACGACCGCTACCACCAGGTCGCGCGGCTCTCCAAGCACGCCGGCGGCATCGGACTCTCCTACTCGCGGATCCGCTCGCGCGGTTCGCTGATCCGCGGCACGAACGGGCACTCCAACGGCATCGTGCCGTTCCTGAAGACCCTCGACGCGTCCGTCGCCGCCGTGAACCAGGGCGGCCGGCGCAAGGGCGCCGCGGCCGTCTACCTGGAGACGTGGCACTCCGACATCGAGGAGTTCCTGGAGCTGCGGGACAACACCGGCGAGGACGCCCGGCGCACCCACAACCTCAACCTCGCGCACTGGATCCCCGACGAGTTCATGCGCCGCGTCGCCGACGACGGCACGTGGTCGCTCTTCTCGCCGGCCGACGTGCCCGACCTCGTCGACCTGTGGGGCGAGGAGTTCGACACCGCGTACCGCGCGGCGGAGGCCGCCGGGCTCGCGCAGAAGACGATGCCGGCCCGCGAGCTGTACGGCCGCATGATGCGCACCCTGGCGCAGACCGGCAACGGCTGGCTGACCTTCAAGGACGCCGCCAACCGCACCGCCAACCAGACGGCGGAGCGCGGCAACGTCGTCCACTCCTCGAACCTGTGCACCGAGATCCTGGAGGTCACGGACGACGGCGAGACCGCGGTCTGCAACCTGGGCTCGGTCAACCTCGGCGCCTTCGTGCGGCAGGGACCCGGCGGCGGGGAGATCGACTGGGAGCGCCTCGACGAGACCGTCCGCACGGCCGTCACGTTCCTCGACCGCGTCGTCGACATCAACTTCTACCCGAGCGAGCAGGCCGGCCGTTCCAACGCCAAGTGGCGCCCGGTGGGTCTCGGCGCGATGGGCCTCCAGGACGTCTTCTTCCAGCTGAAGCTCCCCTTCGACTCCCCCGAGGCGAGGTCCCTGTCCACGCGGATCGCCGAGCGCATCATGCTCGCCGCGTACGAGGCGTCCGCCGACCTCGCCGAGCGCAACGGCCCGCTCCCGGCCTGGGAGAAGACCCGCACCGCGCGCGGCGTGCTGCACCCCGACCACTACGGCGTCGAGCCGACCTGGCCGGAGCGCTGGGCCGCGCTGCGCGAGCGGATCGCGACCACGGGCATGCGCAACTCCCTGCTCCTCGCGATCGCGCCCACCGCCACGATCGCGTCCATCGCGGGCGTCTACGAGTGCATCGAGCCGCAGGTCTCCAACCTGTTCAAGCGCGAGACGCTGTCCGGTGAGTTCCTCCAGGTCAACTCCTATCTGGTCCAGGAGCTCAAGCGGCTCGGCGTGTGGGACGCGCAGACCCGCGAGGCGCTGCGCGAGTCCAGCGGTTCCGTGCAGGGCTTCGGCTGGATCCCGGCCGAGGTGCGCGAGCTGTACCGCACGGCGTGGGAGATCCCGCAGCGCGGCCTCATCGACATGGCGGCGGCCCGTACGCCGTTCCTCGACCAGGCGCAGTCGCTGAACCTGTTCCTGGAGACGCCCACCATCGGCAAGCTCTCGTCGATGTACGCGTACGCCTGGAAGTCGGGTCTGAAGACGACGTACTACCTGCGCTCGCGCCCGGCGACACGGATCGCCCGCGCGGCGTCCGCCGCCCCCATTCCCGCACAGCAGGCCGCCGACCCCGAGGCCGTCGCCTGCTCCCTCGAAAACCCCGAGTCCTGCGAGGCCTGCCAGTAATGACCAGCGAGAACAAGAACCTGCTCGACCCGGGCTTCGAGCTGACCCTGCGCCCCATGCGCTACCCGGACTTCTACGAGCGCTACCGGGACGCGATCAAGAACACCTGGACCGTCGAGGAGGTCGACCTCCACTCGGACGTCGCCGACCTCGCGAAGCTGTCGCCGGGCGAGCAGCACATGATCGGGCGCCTGGTCGCGTTCTTCGCGACGGGTGACTCGATCGTCTCGAACAACCTGGTCCTGACGCTGTACAAGCACATCAACTCTCCCGAGGCGCGCCTGTACCTGTCGCGCCAGCTGTTCGAGGAGGCCGTGCACGTCCAGTTCTATCTGACCCTCCTGGACACCTACCTCCCCGACCCGGAGGACCGCGCGGCCGCGTTCGACGCGGTCGAGGAGATCCCCTCCAT
The DNA here is from genome assembly GCF_042270245.1 of Streptomyces sp. NPDC055955. Lineage (NCBI taxonomy): Bacteria > Bacillati > Actinomycetota > Actinomycetes > Kitasatosporales > Streptomycetaceae > Streptomyces > Streptomyces sp. NPDC055955. The sequence goes on along the minus strand of NZ_JBHJYS010000013.1, from coordinate 281,978 downwards.
CCGCGAGAAGGCCGAGTTCTGCTTCAAGTGGATGGATTCGGTCGAGAAGCTGGACCGCCTGGAGACGAAGGCGGACCGCCGCCGCTTCCTCCTCAACCTGATCTGCTTCGCCGCGTGCATCGAGGGCCTGTTCTTCTACGGGGCGTTCGCCTACGTGTACTGGTTCCGCAGCCGCGGCCTGCTGCACGGCCTCGCGACCGGCACCAACTGGGTGTTCCGCGACGAGACGATGCACATGTCGTTCGCGTTCGAGGTCGTGGACACCGTCCGCAAGGAGGAGCCGGACCTGTTCGACGACCTGCTCCAGGAGCAGGTCGTCGCGATGCTGCGCGAGGCGGTGGAGGCCGAGCTCCAGTTCGCCCGCGACCTGTGCGGCGACGGTCTGCCCGGCATGAACACCGACTCGATGCGCCAGTACCTGGAGTGCGTCGCCGACCAGCGCCTCCAGCGCCTCGGCTTCGCGCCGGTCTACGGCTCGGAGAACCCCTTCTCGTTCATGGAGCTCCAGGGCGTCCAGGAACTGACGAACTTCTTCGAGCGCAGGCCGTCGGCGTACCAGGTCGCGGTCGAGGGCTCGGTCGGGTTCGACGAGGACTTCTAGGCGACCGTCGTGAACTCGGCTCGGCGGGGCGGGCGTTGCCCGTCCCGCCGGGCCTGTCGGATCTCCCGGTCGATCCGGCGGTCGCGGGCGATCCCGAACAGGGACGGAGCGGCCAGAAGGGCGAAGACGAAGAGGACGGTGAGGTAGTTCATCGCTGTGTTCATGTCCTCCACTCTCGTCCCCCGCGGACGCATCCGGCAGTGGCAGGACTGACACTGACCCTCGAATTACTGCCAAGCCTGCGGCACACTGGACGGCATGCTGAAGAACGTGGCCGCAGTGCTGCTCGACGGTGCGCACCCCTTCGAACTCGGCGTCATCTGCGAGGTGTTCGGCCTCGACCGCAGCGACTCCGGGCTGCCCGTGTACGACTTCGCGGCCGTGTCCGCCGAAGGGCCCGAGCTGGCCACCCATGTGCCGGGCATGACGATCTCCACCCCGTTCGGCCTGGAGCGGCTCGAGGAGGCCGACCTCATCGCCGTCCCCGCGGCGGGCCGCATCCGTGAGGGCTACCCTCCCGAGCTCCTCGACGCGCTGCGCCGGGCCGTCGACCGTGGCGCGCGCGTCCTCAGCGTCTGCTCGGGGGTGTTCGTGCTCGGCGAGGCCGGACTGCTCGACGACCGCCGGTGCGCGGTGCACTGGCGCTACGCGCGCGAGCTCGCCGTCGCGTTCCCGCGCACCCGCGTCGACCCCGACGTCCTGTACGTCGACGAGGGGTCGGTCATCACCTCGGCGGGCACCGCCGCCGGCATCGACGCCTGCCTGCACATCGTCCGCACGGAGCACGGCTCCGAGGTCGCCAACGCCATCGCGCGCCGCATGGTGGTTCCCCCGCACCGCGACGGCGGGCAGGCCCAGTACGTGGAGCGCCCACTGCCCGTCACTCCCTGCGACACCGTGGGGGGCGTACTGGCGTGGATGGAGGCGCATCTGGACGAGACGCTCACGGTCGAGGAGCTCGCGGCGCGCGCCCACATGTCGCCGCGCACCTTCGCTCGCCGCTTCCAGCAGGAGACGGGCACGACGCCGTACCGCTGGCTGCTTCGCCAACGGGTCCTGCTGGCACAGGAGTTGCTGGAGCAGACCGACGAGACGGTGGAGTCGATCGCCGGGCGGACCGGCTTCGGCAACGCGGCGGCGATGCGACATCAGTTCATGAAGGCGCTGGGCACCACACCCAACGCCTTCCGGCGCACGTTCCGGGTGCGGTCCGTCAGCACCCTGCGGGCGAGCCGTCGGTCCGCGTGAGCCGGCCAGTGACATCGAAGCCGCCCTGGTGACGCAGGGTGTGCGGCAGCGGGACCTCGATCAGCCTGCCGCCGTACATCATCCACAGGCCGAAGCAGTCGTCGTCCTCCCCGCCGATGAGCACCTGCACCGTCTCCGGCCGCGGCCAGGGCAGCGCCTCCAGGTGGGCGAGAAGTCCGTCCCAGTTACGGCGTATGAACTCCACGGTCCAGGCGTCCGACATACCCACCTCGACACGGGTGAAGCACTGGTGCCACTCGCGGCCGTCATCGGGACGGGTCAGCGGCGCCATCACCTCTTGGGCGTCTCTGGCGATGACGACGACTCCTGCGTATCTGCTCATCGCGCCGGTATCAGCAGCCCGTTGACGTGCCGCCCCCGGTTTTCCGGGGGCCGGTAGCGGCCCCCGGAAAACCGGGGCTCCGGGTCAGCGCGGCTCGACCCGCAGCAGCGCCCGCTTGGGCTGGAGCGTGATTCCGATGCGGGCCGTGCTGTCCGTCTCCGCGACCGGAACCAGCCGCCAGCGGGGCGTCACCGTGGCCAGGATGATGGCCAGTTCGGCCATGCTGAAGTGATCGCCGGGGCACTTCCGGTTGCCGACGCTGAACGGCATCATCGCGCTCTGCCGGCTTTCCGCGGCGCGTTCCGGAAGCCAGCGGTCGGGGTCGAACTCCAGATGGTCACGGAAGGACCGCGGATCGCGCTGCAGCGCATACGGGCTGTAGACGATGTCCGCACCGGCCGGAATGTGATAGCCGCCGAGCTCGGTATCGACGGCGGCCTGCCGCGTCAATATCCATACGGCCGGCCGTATGCGCATCGCCTCCGTGATGACATTGCGCGTGTGGACGAGGCCCTTGAGGTCGGCGAATGCGACGGGGCGGCCATCCGTCACGGATTCAACCTCCTCATGCAAACGGCTTTCCTGCTCGGGGTGTTCCGCGAGGAGCTGGAACGTCCACGTGAGGGACGACGCGACATTCTCCGCGCCGGCCACGACGAGGGAGACGACTTGGTCGTGCACCTCCTGCTCGCCGACCGTTTCGCCATTCTCGTCCTCGGCGCCGAGCAATGCCGCGAGCAGGTCACCCGGATTGACTCCGGATGCGCGCCGCTCGGCAATGATCTCGTCCACCAGCCGATGCAAATCGGCCAGCGCCCGCTCGAAACGGCGATTGGCCGGAAGTGGCAGCCGGTAGAAGGGTCCGACCGACAGGACCATACGCCGGTACAGGCCGCTGAAGACCGTGTGCAGCGAGGAGCTGAGCCGGTCGGCGCGCTCGTCGACCGAGTCGACGTGCAGGACGGAGCGGGCGACGATGCGGACCGCGGTGCGGAACACCTCGGCGCCGATGTCGACCGTGTCACCGGGCTTCCAGCGCGCCGCCATGGCGCGCGCCTCCTCCTCCATCACGGTCGCGTAGTCGGCGATGCGGTCCGTCCTGAACGCGGGCTGGACGGTGCGCCGCTGGCGCCGGTGCATGGGGCCGTTGCTGGTCGCCACGCCCTTGCCGAGGAGCACGCCGAGCGTGTCCCAGAGGGGGCCGCCGACCATGTAGTCGGGACTCTTGAGGAGCGCGGCCACGAGGTCGGGGTCGCAGACCGCGTACGCCGTCTTCGGGCCGAGCCTGAGGCGGACCAGGTCACCGTGGCCGCGCAGCCCCGCGACGAAGGCCAGGGGGTCGCGCACGAGGTTCCAGGCGTGCCCGAGGAGGGGCGCGCCGCCGCCGGCGTACGGCGGTGTGCGCCGCTCGCCGGACTCCGCGACGGCCGGAACCGAGGATTCTGCCGATTCGACGGTCATTCGTCACCTGCCTGGTCGCTGATGTACGGGGGAGTGGCGCGGTCGTCCCAGCTGTCCACCTGATAGCGGCCCGACTCGTGGTGGAACCAGTACACGGAACTGAACCAGTTCCGCATATTGGAGACGCACGACCTGAGTGCCACCGCGAGGCTCTCGCCCGCTAAAGTCCCGTCCGCCGCCTCGTCCGCCATCCGCAGAACTTCAGGCTCGGCGTCCAGGAATTCGGTAATGCATCCACAGACCCTTCGGCGGACTTCTTCCACGGCCTCTTCGAGGGAAAGCCCCTCGTGCTGGATGAGGCTTATCCCGAGGTTGTGGAGTTCATCGCCCGCGAGTTCCTTGGGAAGTGAACAGAGGTCGTTGTACCAGGCGGCGAAATCCTGGCACGCGAGCGCGGCCCGCCGGTATGCGGGACTTTCGAGCACCCATTTCGGGAGCTCGTACTGCGCGGTCGGCTCCAGGAGATCGAGCCATATCCAGTGCGCGAAGGTGTTCCTTCGGAGTTCGATGTACTCCTCGACCGTGGGCACCGTTCCCGAGGTCCGGTTCCGGAATTCCTGGTCGTACGCGTCGATCACCACATGGAAGTGGCGGGCGAAGCGGGCATTCCATGAACGGGTGAGGGAGCCGTTCAGCCGGACGATGCTGTCGGCGAACGCGGCCACCAGCGGGTCCCTGTGGTGCAGATGGAGCTGGGGTGCTTCGAGTGCCGCGTGGAGCTGGACGGCGAGGCGTCGCCAGGCGCCCGCCCGCCCGTGGATCACGTCGCGGTCGTGGCGGTCGTCCCAGACGAAGAACCACGCGCTGTAGTCACAAATCGCGGAGAGGAGGTCGTCGGGGGCTCCTATGTAGTAGCCCGCCATGAGGTCGGTGTAGCAAAGGCCATCGGCATATTTCTCCACCTTGTCGGCCGGCATGAGTCGCTTTTGGAGCAGCCAGGACCGCGTCTTCTGCTGAAGCTTCGGCCAATACGGATGCAGGTTGCGAGGAAACGCCTCCTCGATCACCGGTAGGGCCAGCGCCGGTGGGACCGCTGTCTGCGTCTGTGTCTGTGACTGCGCCCGAGTCCGTGAAGTGCTGTGTGAGAAAGCAGGCACGAACAAACCCCTCTCAGCCGCCTGATGGCGTGCGCCCCTGTGCTGTGCCGGGCGCGCGCCGTTGCGTATCCCCGCACTTTCTATTCAGCACTACAACTGACCGTTCTGGGAACGGATTTGCTCCCCTCACTCCCCCACGCGCCGGAAAAGTCCCCTTAGGTGACTGATTCTGGATCACCCGCGCCCGGTCCGGTTCGCACACCTGACCTCCGGGGCAGTCCGGGCCCCGAACACACGAGCGGCGCCCGGCCAGTTGGAGATCAGGCCGGACGCCGCTCGCGTGTCACTCGGTGCGCTCGGGCCCCAACGGGCCCTTTCCGCTCAGTCGTTGGGGACGACCTCGTAGCGCGGGGTGCCCTCGGCCATCTGCTTCAGAGCGTCCTTGCGCTCACGCTTGGAGAGACGGTCGATGTACAGGTACCCGTACAGGTGGTCCGTCTCGTGCTGGAGGCAGCGCGCGAAGTAGCCGGTGCCGCGGACCTTGATCGGGTTGCCCTTCTCGTCCTGCCCGGTCACCACCGCGTAGTCGGGACGCGCGAGCGGCGCGTACGCCGTCGGCACGGACAGGCAGCCCTCGTTCGAGTCGTCGAGGCGGCGCTGGTCCGCGGGCAGCTCCTGGAGCACCGGGTTGCAGACCACGCCGGTGTGGCGCACACCGTCGTCGTCGGGGCAGTCGTAGACGAAGACCTTCAGGTCGACGCCGATCTGGTTGGCGGCGAGGCCCACGCCCTCCGCGGTGCGCTGGCTGGCGAACATGTCGTCGACCAGCTGCGCGAGCTCGTCGCCGAACTCGGTGACGTCCTTGCACTCCTTGTGCAGGACGGGGTTCCCGACGACGGTGACCGGCCGCGACGTGCCGCGCGCGACGGCGGCCTCCTCGCGGGCGGCGTTGTCCTCGGTGTCGAGGACGAAGCCCTCGTCGTCCACGGGGAGCACTCCGGCGTGCTCGTGCTCGGTGTCCTGCTGCGCCATGTCCGACGTACGCCTTCCGGTACCTGCTGCGACGAATTTTCCGGGGTACAGCCTACGGGGACCGGTCAGCAGACCTCTTCAAGGTCCCGCCAGTCCCTGGAGTCCGGGCTGTCCGCGACCCAGCCGTCGAGCAGCCCCCGCACGAGCGACGCGGGCGCGGCGACACCGCACTCGCGCTCGGGCACCCACAGCTGGCCGTCCGTGCGGTGGCCGAGCGGCCCGGGGTGTCCGGGCTCGCTGTGGTCGTGCGGGTCCAGATGCCGCCCGTCGCCCTCGTCGGACGGCATCCGCGACTCGGAACACATCCGGCACAGCAGCCGCACGGAGGACGACCAGTCCTCGGCGGCGAAACCGGCGTCGGAGGCGAGCTGCTCCAGGGCGTCCCGGTCGGCCTCGGTCGCCGCCTCCAGGAGGACGACCCAGGTCGGGACGGGCGAGGGGGCCCACAGCTCGATCTCGTCGAAGACGGGGTACGAGTGCCCGGCGGCCGTCGTCCGCTCACCGTGGGGGACTCCGTCGTGCAGCACGACCTCGCCCCAGCGGCGCCCGGAGGACGGCAGCGGGATGGACAGGACCTCCATGCGGGCAGGGTCCAGCCTGCGCCCCCACACCACCTCGGCCTCGCCCTCCGGCGAAAGCCTCACCGCGGCACTGCCCAGGTCCATGCCGGTCGGCTCACCGGCGGCGGTCGCGCCGCCGGGAACCTTCAGTCCGTACGCCTGCCAGGCCCGCCGCGCGAGCGGCCAGTCCTGCAGGGCGGTGGCCGCGATGCCCACGTTCCACCAGTCGGGGGCGCCGCTCTCGCGGTCCAGGAGGGCCACCGCGCGCAGGCCCGCGGCCCGCGCCTGTTCCCAGTCGTGCCGGAACTTGTGCAGCAGCGCGAGGTTGAACCAGGACTCCGACAGCCAGGGCTCGAGGTCGGCGGCCCGGGTGAGCAGGGCCCCGGCGTCCTCGTACCGGCCGTCGCCGATGAGCGTGAACGCCCGATCGGTGGCCTGCCGCCATGAGGCGGAGGGCCGGTGCCGTCCCTTGCCGAAGATCCTCACGATTCCCGCCTGCATTCCCGCCTGTCGGTCCGGGGGACAGTGCCCTCGGGGGGCCTTCCCCCAAGGAGCACGGCCGGGGCCCGAGCCCTCGGACATCCTCTTCTTCGCATCCAACCACGTGCGGCCGGACAGCCGCTCATTACCCATGGGTTACCCAGCCGGGGGCAGGGTCACCCCGCCCCTCGACACGACCCTGGCCAGGGATTCCACCACATCGGGCTGGTAGTCACGCCCCGTGGCCAGACGCAGCCGCTCCAGGGCGGCGAGGGGGCCCTGAGGGCCTTCTTTCCGGGCCATCTCGTCGTATGCGTTGGCGGTGCGGACGATGCGCGCGGTGAGGGGCTGCTCACGGTACGGGTCGGCCTGGCGCTCGACGACGACGGCGACCTCCGCGTCCACGCCCGTCTGGCGCACGACGGCCCCGCCGAGCAGCGCGATGCGGCGCTGCTCCTGGGCCGGCAGGGCGGCGGTGGCGCCGTCGGCCACCGGGTCGACGAGGGACAGCTGCCCGATGTCGTGCATGAGGGCCGCGTACTCCAGGACGGTGAGGTCGGCCTCGGAAAGGCCCAGCTCACGGCCCACGGCGCGGCTGAGCGCCGCCACGCGCAGGGCGTGGCCCTGGGGCGTGTACCCGGCGATCTCGGTGGCGCGGGCCAGCGAGGTGATCGTCTGCCGGTACGTGGTCCGCACGGCGGCGTACCGGCGGAATGCGAGCTGGGTCAGGAGGAGGGGCAGGCAGAAGACGGGCAGCGCCCACAGCCCGGCCACGGCCACGGCGAGGGCGATGACGGCGCCGGTGGCGCCCACCGCGGAGCCGATGCCGATCATGGCCCGCAGCTCGTCCCTGAGCAGCGGCCCGAACGGCCAGCCGGTACGGGCGTGCGCCAAGGCCGCGGCGAGGACGGCGTCGCACAGCGCGGTCAGGACCAGCAGCCCGACGAGCAGCAGCGCGTAGGCCGCGCCGTCACCGAGCCAGGCGCCGAACCTGCCCCGGTTGTAAAGGGGTTGGAAGCAGACGGCGGCGAAGGCGACGGTCAGGACGCGCCGCGCCATGTGGTCGGCGGACGGGCCGTGCCCGAGCGCGAGGTGCGGCACGGAGCCGACGAGCGCGGCCGCCACACAGACGGCGACGACCTGGAGCGCTCCGTGATGCGTCGCCTGCCCCGCCGTCTCCCCGAGGAGTGCGTACGCGAGCGCGCCGGCGGACCCCAGAGGCGCGGGCTCCCGGTCCCCTCCGGGTGCCCCCCAGCGGGCGAGTTCGCCGACGGCGACGAGGACGCCGAAGGCGAGCGCCGTCCCGGGCTCCTCGACGCCGTTCCACACGGTGGACCCGAGGGAGACGGCGGTGAGCACGACGGCGAGGCCCCGGACGGCCGCGACCGTGGTGCGCGCCCGGCCGCTCCCCGGACCCGGGGACCGCGTCCACGTCACCGCGAGGCCGCCCGCCGCGCGACGCGGGACCCGGGCACCTGAGCGGGGGCCTCGTCGGCGGTCACGGCGGGGTGCCACCCGTGCCGCCCGAGCGCCCGCACCAGCGCCCCGACCATCTGCGGGTCGAACTGCGCGCCCGCGCACCGGGTCAGCTCGGCGAGCGCGACGTCGACGGGCCGGGCCCGCGAGTAGGACCGGGTGGACGTCATCGCGTCGAACGCGTCCGCCACCGCCACGACCCGCGCGAACTCCGGGATCTGGGCCCCCGTGAGCCCGTAGGGGTACCCGCTGCCGTCCATCCGCTCGTGGTGGTGCAGGATCGCCGCCCGCGCCTCCCCCAGGAACCCGATCCCGCGCACCATCTCGTGCCCGTACTCGGGGTGCAGTTCGATGATGCGCCGCTCCTCGGGGGTCAGCGGGCCGTCCTTGCGCAACAGGCGGGTCGGTACGCCGAGTTTGCCGACGTCGTGCAGGATCCCGGCGAACCGCAGGACCTCGGCGCGCTCGTCGTCCATGCCGAGTTCGCGGGCGATCATCATGGACGCCCGGCCGACCCGCTCACTGTGGCCGCGCGTGTATCCGTCCTTGATGTCGACGGCCTGCACGAGGGCCCGGATCGTCTCCTGGTGGGCGGCGCGCTCACGGTGGTACTGGGCGAACACCCAGCAGGAGATGTACATCGGCAGCAGCACGAGGAGCGCGGCGAAGGGCCCGTACGGGCTGCGCCACAGGACGGCCATCATGAGGCCCGCGAGGCCGTGCACGGCGACGGGCCCGAGGGCGCGCGGAAAGAGGCCGCGCCAGGCGGCGCGCAGCGGGACGCGTTCGGCGGTGGCGAGGATGCCGCCGTCGAGCAGGGCGAGGGTGGCGCAGAAGACCAGGACGGCCGCTCCGGCGGGCACGAGCGCGTAAGGGAAGTGGGGGGCCGAGACGGCCGCGGTGCCGCCGAGCGCTCCGTGGACGCGGGCGGCGGCCCAGGTGGCGAGGGCGAGCTGGGCGGCGCGCCAGACGCGGCGCAGGCCGGCCGGGCGCCGGTCCGTCCTCGCGACGAGCGCTCCGGGCACGGCGACGAGTGCGGCCGCCGCGGGCGGCAGGAGGAACGCTCCGGCGAGCAGGACGGGGTAGAACGTGCCCATGCCTTTGGGCACGCGCCGCCCGAGCACGCGGCACTGGCCCGCGTGTTCGCATCCCGTGTAGAGGACGGCGAGGAGTCCGACGGCGGGCCACGGCGTGGCGGGACCCGCGGCGGGTGCCAGGCACGCGAGGGCGCCGCCGGCCGCGCACAGGACATAGCCGAGGGCCATGGGCGGAACCGTGCGCATACCGACCCCCCTCCCCGTGATCCCGCTTCAGGTTCCGGAGAATAGAGCGACGGGCAGGGCGCGCGGGCGGCATCGCGGGGATTGCCCGGGCCACCCGACGGGGGATTAGCACATTCGGGTGACGGGGGCGGGGAACGGCGGCGGGACGTGAGGCAGCGCCGTCACGTCCCGCTCATCACGCTCGGCCTTGCGGCCGCGGTCTCAGGCTTCCCGCAGCTTGGGAGCCGACGCCGTCACGTCCTGGTCGGGCACGGCCTGTCCCGACCGGATCAGGTCGATGCGGCCCATGACCTTCGACCGCAGGTCGCTCGGTACGTCGTCCTGGCCGCAGCACCGCTTGACCAGCTTCTTCACGGCCTGCTCGAGGCCGTACTTCTCCAGGCACGGACTGCACTCCTCGAAGTGCGTCTCGAACTTCGTGCAGTCGCTGTCCGGCATCTCGTGATCGAGGAACTCGTAGAGATGGTCGAGGACTTCACTGCAATCCGTCTCGTGCGGCTCTCCGCAGCTCATGAGCCCGAGCCTTTCGCTTCGTTCGACTCTCCGGCGCCGGCCGGGACCAGTCCGCGGTCGCGGGCGTAGTCCTCGAGCATGCCGCGCAGCTGGCGACGACCCCGGTGGAGCCGGGACATCACCGTCCCGATGGGTGTCCCCATGATGTCCGCGATCTCCTTGTACGCAAAGCCCTCTACGTCGGCCAGATAGACCGCGATCCGGAACTCCTCGGGGATCGCCTGGAGCGCCGACTTCACGTCCGAGTCGGGCAGGTGGTCGAGCGCCTGCGACTCGGCGGACCGCAGGCCGGTCGACATGTGCGACTCGGCACGCGCCAGCTGCCAGTCCTCGATCTCCTCGGCGGCACTGCGCTGGGGCTCGCGCTGCTTCTTGCGGTACGAGTTGATGAAGGTGTTCGTGAGGATGCGGTACAGCCAGGCCTTGAGGTTCGTGCCCTCGCGGAACTGGTGGAACGACGCGTACGCCTTCGCGTAGGTCTCCTGCACCAGGTCCTCGGCGTCGGCCGGGTTGCGCGTCATGCGCAGCGCGGCCGAGTACATCTGGTCGAGGAACGTGAGCGCGTCACGCTCGAAGCGCAGACTGCGCTCCGCGGCGGTCTCCTCGGGCTCTTCCGCCTGCCCGTGTTCGGTCCCTGCGTCGGTGCCAGTGACCGGACCCACCTCCTCCAACGACGTGGCGGGGTCGAAGGAGACCCCACTCGAATCGGAGAATAGACGACCGTCGGTCACGGCGGCCTGGCGATCGGGTCCGCCCGACGTCCGAACGGGGGCGGTCTTCGCCGCGTGCAGCACGCTCCACTCCAGGTCAGCGGCGCTGCTTCGGCTCGGGCAGATGGTCGAACCCATGCGGCGGACTTCCTCTCGTCAGCACTCGTGACAACTCGTGACTTCTCACAAAGTCTTCGACAGCACTCCCGCACCGTCTGTTCCGGACAACAGACGTCCGGGCCGCAACATTCCCGGGGGTCACGCGAGTGATCCGGCCCACTTCACGACGGCGTCCACGATGAGCGCGAGGGCCTCGTCCTGGCCGATGTCCGCCCGCTTCGGCACCGCGAATCCGTGGTCCCCGTAAGGGATTTCGACGAGTTCGTACGCGGGGGAGCCGGGGAATTCGGCGGGCTTCCCGAAGGGGTCGTTGCCACCCTGGACGACGAGGGTGGGGACCCCGGCGCCGAGCAGTTCGTCGGCGCGGGACCTCTCGGGGCGGCCCGGCGGGTGGAGCGGGAAGCTCAGGGCGAGGACCGCGGCCGCGCCGAGCTCCTGCGCCGTGCGGCACGCCACGCGCGCGCCCGCGCTGCGCCCGCCGGAGACGACCGGCAGCCCCGGCTTCTCCAGCACGGGCCACACCCCGCGCCAGCCGACGTCCAGGGTCTTCGGTGCGGGTGCCACCTTCTTGCCGGCCACCCGCCACGGCTGCTCGACGAGGGCGACGGTCACACCGTGGGCGGGCAGCTCGGCGGCGAGGGCCTTCAGGTCGCGCGCCTCGATGCCGCCACCTGCGCCATGGCTGAGGGCCAGGACGAGCCGGGCCTTCTTCGCGGGGGCCGGATGCCAGGTGACGCGGGCTTCGCCGGCGCCGGTCTCCACCGTCTCGGTCCCGGCGGTGGGCTCGGCCGCGTTCTCGGTCGTGTTCTTGGTCACGTCAAAAGAGTGTGCCCTCCTCGGGCCCTTCCAGCTCCTTGAGCAGCTCAGGGCCGTTGTTGCGCACGTTGCTGACCGACGTCGACACGGGGTACGCCCGCATCAGGCCCTCCGGCGGCGGCGCGAGCAGGGACTTCAGGTCGTCGACGTCGGTGCGGGCCGGGTCCAGCCAGGCGTCCCACCGGTCGGGGGTGAGCATGAGCGGCATCCGGGGGTGGATGTCGAAGAGCGAGCGGGGCCCCTCGTCGGGCGCGACGGCGAGCGGCGCGGTCTCCGCCTCGGTGGTGATGACGGTGCAGGTCACCCACCAGGCGAGGGGGTGCTCGTCGGGCAGGGTGCGGTCGCGCCAGAACTCGTACAGGCCCGCCATCGCGAAGACGGAGCCGTCGGCGGGCGTGACGAAGTAGGGCTGCTTGCGCGGCCGCTTCTTCTTGCCCTCGACCTCCAGGTCGCGCTCGCCGACCCCGGTGACCCACTCGTAGTAGCCGTCCGCGGGCAGGATGCAGCGGCGGCTGGAGAAGGCGCGGCGGTACGAGGGCTTCTCGGACACCGTCTCGGCGCGGGCGTTGATCATCCGGGCGCCGCCCTCGGGGGTCTTCGACCACGACGGCACGAGGCCCCACTTGAGAGTGCGCAGCTGGCGAACCGGACTCCGGTCGGCTGCGTCCTTCACAGGGCGGTCGAGAACCGCGTAGACCTCCTTGGTCGGGGCCACGTTGAAGTCGGGCGCGAGGGTCTCCTCGGGGTCCCACTTCTCGATCTCAAAGATTCCTGCGAGATCCTCGGGCCTACGACTCGATGCATACCGTCCGCACATACGTGCCACAGTGCCAGATACTGGCCCGCCAGAGGGAGCCGCTCCAACCATGTACGTCACCGCGAGTACCGGCGCCGCCGACCTGTGGGACCGGGTCTTCGGCAGCCAGTCCGACCCCGACCAGTGGGTGGTGTTCGCCACAGCGGCGGTCGCGCTCGCCGCGGTCGTCCCGCACACCATATGGCGGCTCTCGCGCAACGCGATCACCATCGCCCACGAGGGCGGGCACGGCATCGTGGCCCTGCTCAGCGGGCGCCGTCTCGACGGCATCAGGCTGCACTCCGACACCAGCGGCCTCACCGTCAGCCGCGGCAAGCCGTCGGGCCTCGGCATGATCCTGACCGCGGCCGCCGGCTACACCGCTCCCCCGCTCCTCGGCCTCGGCGGCGCCGCGCTGCTCGCCGCGGGACACATCACGGCCCTCCTGTGGCTGGCCACGGCCCTGCTCGTGGCGCTGCTCGTGATGATCAGGAACGCTTACGGCGCGCTGACGGTGATCCTGACCGGCGGCCTTTTCGTGCTCGTGTCCTGGCTGGCGGGACCGCAGGTGCAGGCCGCCTTCGCGTACGTCGTCGTGTGGTTCCTGCTTCTGGGCGGCGTACGGCCCGCGTTCGAGCTGCAGAGCAAGCGCAGGCGGGGCGGGGCCGGCGACTCGGACGCGGACCAGTTGTCACGGCTCACGCACGTGCCGGCCGGGATGTGGCTGTTCTTCTTCCACGCCGTCTCGGTGTGCTCACTGCTCGGCGGGGGCCGCTGGCTGCTGGGACTCTGACCCCGGGTGGGGGCTCGTGATCCGGCCCGATCGCCTGAGCCCACTAAAGTAAAGGCATGACCGAAAACCCCGCGCACACCGCCCTCTGGCCCGCCCCGCACGCGAGCGGCCCCGTCTTCGCGACGGTCCATGTGCCGGGGTCGAAGTCGGTCACCAACCGCGCGCTCGTCCTGGCCGCGCTCGCCGCCGAGCCCGGCTGGCTGCGCCGCCCGCTGCGCTCGCGCGACACGCTCCTGATGGCGGCCGCCCTGCGCGCCATGGGTGTCGGCATCGAGGAGGGCGTGGGCCCGGACGGTTCCGGCGAGGCCTGGCGCGTGATCCCCTCGGGGCTGCGCGGCCCGGCCACGGTCGACGTGGGCAACGCCGGTACGGTGATGCGCTTCCTGCCCCCGGTCGCGGCGCTCGCCGACGGCCCGGTGCGCTTCGACGGCGACCCCCGTTCGTACGAGCGGCCGCTGAACGGCGTGATCGACGCGCTGCGCGTGCTCGGCGCCCGGATCGACGACGACAGCCGCGGCTCGCTCCCGATGACCGTGCACGGCGGCGGCGCCCTCGACGGCGGCCGGGTCGAGATCGACGCGTCCTCCTCGTCGCAGTTCGTCAGCGCCCTGCTGCTGTCCGCGCCGCGCTTCAACCAGGGGGTGGAGGTGCGCCACGTCGGCGGCCCGCTCCCGTCGATGCCGCACATCCGGATGACCGTCGACATGCTGCGCACGGTCGGCGCCCAGGTCGACACCCCGGAGTCCGGCGGCGAGCCGAACGTCTGGCGGGTCACGTCGGGCGCCCTGCTCGGCCGCGATCTGACGGTGGAGCCCGACCTGTCGAACGCCCAGCCGTTCCTGGCCGCGGCCCTCGTCACCGGCGGCAAGGTCATCGTCCCCGACTGGCCGGAGCGCACGACGCAGCCCGGTGACCGGCTGCGCGAGATCTTCACCCTGATGGGCGGCTCCTGCGAACTGACCGAGCAGGGGCTGGAGTTCACCGGTTCCGGCTCCGTCCACGGCATCGACGTGGACCTGAGCGAGGTCGGGGAGCTGACGCCGGGCATCGCGGCCGTCGCGGCCCTCGCCGACTCCCCCTCCACGCTGCGGGGCGTGGCGCACCTGCGTCTGCACGAGACGGACCGCCTGGCCGCGCTCACCAAGGAGATCAACGAGCTCGGCGGCGACGTCACCGAGACCGCCGACGGCCTGCACATCCGGCCGCGCCGCCTGCACGGCGGGGTCTTCCACACCTACGACGACCACCGCATGGCCACCGCGGGCGCGATCATCGGCCTCGCCGTGCCGGGCGTGGAGATCGAGAACGTGGGGACGACCGCAAAGACCCTGCCCGACTTCCCCGACCTGTGGGCCGGGATGCTGGGGAACTGACGGGCGGATCGAGATCATGCGCCGCTACGGCAAGAACCCCGACGAGGACGACATCCGCGTCCGCCCCAACCGCAAGGGCAACCGCCCGCGCACGAACATCCGCCCGAAGCACGAGGACGCCGCCGACGGCATGGTCCTGACCGTGGACCGGGGCCGCCTCACCGTCCTCATCGACGACATCCCGGTCACCGCGATGAAGGCCCGCGAGCTGGGCCGCAAGGCGGCCGTGGTCGGCGACCAGGTCTCCGTCGTCGGGGATCTGTCCGGCAAGAAGGACACCCTCGCGCGCATCGTCCGCATCGGTGAGCGCACCTCCGTCCTGCGCCGCACGGCCGACGACGACGACCCGTACGAGCGCGTGGTCGTCGCCAACGCCGACCAGCTCGCCATCGTCACGGCCCTGGCGGACCCCGAGCCGCGCCCGCGCATGATCGACCGCTGCCTCGTCGCCGCGTACGACAGCGGCCTCGACCCGCTCCTCGTCCTGACCAAGTCGGACCTCGACCCGCCGGACAAACTCCTGGAGCTGTACGGGGCGTTGGGCGTCCCCTATGTCGTCACCAGCCGGGACGAGCTGGAGAGCGGGGCCGCGGTGTCGCGGGTGCGCGAGCAGCTCGACGGCAAGATCACCGTGTTCGTCGGCCACTCCGGCGTCGGCAAGACGACGCTGGTGAACGCGCTGGTGCCGAAGGGCAGCCGGCGCACGACGGGCCATGTCAACGCGGTCACGGGCCGCGGCCGGCACACCACGACGTCCGCGCTCGCGCTGCCGCTGCCCGACGACAGCGGCTGGGTGATCGACACCCCCGGCGTGCGCTCCTTCGGTCTGCACTACGTCGACCCGTCCCGCGTCATCCACGCCTTCCCCGACCTGGAGCCGGGCACGGAGAACTGTCCGCGCGCGTGCAGCCACGACGAGCCGGACTGCGCGCTCGACGAGTGGGTCGCTCAGGGACACGCCGATCCCGCGCGTCTGTACTCACTGCGGCGGCTGCTCGCCACGAGGGAGCGACGCGAGGGCGACTGACCTCAGCGTTGTTTGCGACCGCCTCGCGACGGTAAGTGCATAATCGCACCAAGCCGGACGCAAGATCGAAACCGTACGAAGCGGTCACGGAAGTCGAAGATGCTGGAGGCAAGCACATGGCGTGGCTGCTGGTCATCGTGGCGGGGATTCTCGAGACCGGCTTCGCGGTCTGTCTGAAGCTCTCGCACGGCTTCACCCGGCTCTGGCCGACGATCGCGTTCTCGTGCTTCGCCCTCGGCAGCTTCGGCCTCCTCACGCTCGCCCTGCGCAAGCTCGACGTGGGTCCCGCGTACGCGGTGTGGACGGGCATCGGCGCCGCGGGCACCGCGATCTACGGCATGGTCTTCCTCGACGACCTGGTCTCCGTCCTCAAGATCGTCTCGATCTCGCTCGTGATCATCGGCGTGATCGGGCTTCAGCTGTCGGGGTCGGCGCACTGAACTGACAGTCGGCGGCGCTCGCGAGGGCGCACCCTCTCAACACGGCTTCCCCCAAGGGCCGTTCACCCTGCTCGTTCCCGGTGATGTGCCAGTGCGTCCCGCACGAGGCGCGCGACGCCGCCCTCGCCGGCGGGGACGAGCAGGCAGGACAGGGCCAGCCGGACGGCCAGTTCGCAGTCGCGGGCCCACTGGTCCGCCTCCGCCCTCGGCCGCCCCGCCGAACGGTACGAGGCCGCGGCCCGCTCGCGGACCAGGTCCACCAGGTCGCCGGGACCGGGGAGCGGCCCGTCGGCCCGCCGCTGTGCGGGCACGACGGACGACGAGGGCACACCGCCGTGCACCGGGGCGGGCAGCCGCTCGCCCCAGCAGCCGGTGAGCACGGCCCGCACGAGTGCGCTGGAGCCGGCCGCTTTGACGGTCCACTCGGCGACGGCCTCGATCCCGGCCTCCTCCAGGGCCCGGTCGACGCCGGCCAGATAGGCGTCCGCCTCGCGCCGGACCAGGGCGCGCGCGAGTCCGTCCTTGGTGCCGAACTCGTTGTAGAGGGTCTGCCGGGACACCCCGGCGACGGCCGCCACGTCGATCATCCGCACCAGGGACCAGGGCCGCCCGGCCAGCGCCGTACCGGCCGCGTCGAGCAAGGACTCCCGCGCTGTGGGCATCGTCGCCTCCCCACGCCGTAGCGGCTCAACCGCCAGGGTTGACGCGCCCGTGTGCCCTGTCAATAGCCCTCGCGGACCACCGGGCCCGGCGCCCTGTGGCCCCGGACCGACCTCGATCGATACTGTTCACCCATGCCCGACTATCACGATGATCTGCGCCTCGCCCACGTCCTCGCGGACGCCGCCGACGCGGCGACCATGGACCGGTTCAAGGCCCTCGACCTGAAGGTGGAGACCAAGCCGGACATGACGCCGGTGAGCGAGGCCGACAAGGCCGCGGAGGAGCTCATCCGCGGTCAGCTCAAGCGGGCACGGCCGCGGGACGCGATCCTCGGCGAGGAGTACGGGATCGAGGGCACGGGCCCGCGCCGCTGGGTCGTCGACCCGATCGACGGCACCAAGAACTACGTGCGCGGCGTGCCGGTCTGGGCGACGCTCATCTCGCTGATGGAGGCGGGCGAAGGCGGCTACCAGCCGGTGGTCGGCGTCGTCTCGGCGCCGGCGCTCGGCCGCCGCTGGTGGGCCGCGAAGGGTGCGGGCGCCTACACGGGCCGCAGCCTGACGTCGGCCTCGCGCCTCAACGTCTCCAAGGTCGGGCGCCTCGCGGACGCGTCCTTCGCCTACTCCTCGCTGAGCGGCTGGGAGGAACAGGGCCGGCTCGACGGCTTCCTCGACCTCACGCGCGCGGTGTGGCGCACGCGCGGTTACGGCGACTTCTGGCCGTACATGATGGTCGCCGAGGGCTCGGTCGACCTGGCGGCGGAGCCGGAGCTCTCCCTGTGGGACATGGCGGCGAACGCGATCATCGTGACGGAGGCGGGCGGCGTGTTCACCGGCCTCGACGGGCGCCACGGCCCGCACAGCGGCAACGCGGCGGCGTCGAACGGCCTGCTCCACGGCGAGCTGCTGAGCTACCTGCAGACGTGAGCGTCGTGCCGCTACGGCGCGCGGAAGCGCCGTGGCGGCACAACAGACCTTCCGCGCCCCCTTGTTGACGGCCCGAACGGCTGCGACTCTGAGAGTCCCCCCACTTGTGAACTTGTGAATCCGTTCTCCAGGTCGGGACCGGAGGCAATCCTTCGGCATCCCGGAGGTCGCGGATTCACCAAGGAGGTGGCTCACGCCCATGCTCGTCCGCGACGCCATGAGCACGATGGTCCTCACCATCGGCCCCGCCCACACGCTGCGCAGGTCGGCCCGACTGATGTCCGACCGCCGCGTCGGCGCGGCGGTCGTCCTCGACCCCGACACCTGCGGGATCGGCATTCTGACCGAGCGCGACATCCTCAACTCGATCGGCCTCGGCCAGAACCCGGACCACGAGATCGCCGGCACCCACACCACGACCGACGTCGTCTTCGCCGCCCCGGCGTGGACGCTCCAGGAGGCCGCCGAGGCCATGGCCCACGGCGGCTTCCGGCATCTCATCGTGCTCGACGACCAGGAGCCGGTCGGCATCGTGTCGGTCCGCGACATCATCCGCTGCTGGGCCCCGGCCCGGCGACGGTCGACGACACTGGTGAGGTGAGGCCTTTCGCCTGGAGCGAGCCCGGCATGACCTGACCGAAGTGCCCCGGGACCTCGCGTCGGGCACACAAGAGGGCCGGCCCCCGAAGGGAGCCGGCCCTCTGCCTGCGTCAAGCGTCCCGGTCAGCCGCGAAGGGCCTGGACCGCGGCCTCGAGGCGCTTGCCGAAGTCACCGTCCGCCTGACGGAAGTTGCCGATCGCGCGCTCGGCGATGTCGTCGCGGGAGACGCCCGCGATGTTGCCCGCGAGGTTCTCGATCAGACGGGCCTTCTCGCCCTCGGACATCAGACGGTAGAGGTTGCCCGCCTGCACGAAGTCGTCGTCCTCGACGTGCGAGGGAGCCTCGTGGTTGCCGGTGCCGCCGGTGACCGGCGTCGACACCCACAGCGGCCGGTCGGTCTGGAACGGGCCGCCGAAGGAGTTCGGCTCGTAGTTCTTCCCGCCCTTGTGGCGGCCGTCGTACAGGTGGCCGTCACGGGAGTTGGTGCGCGCCTCGGTGGCGTGCGGGCGGTTCACCGGCAGGTGGTCGGCGTTGATGCCGACGCGGTAGCGGTGCGCGTCGCCGTACGCGAAGAGGCGACCCTGGAGCATCTTGTCGGGCGAGGGGCCGATGCCCGGCACGAAGTGCGCGGGGCTGAAGATGGACTGCTCGACCTCGGCGAAGATGTTCTCCGGGTTGCGGTTGAGCTCCAGCTTGCCGATCTCGATCGCCGGGTAGTCCTCGTGCGGCCAGACCTTGGTGAGGTCGAACGGGTTGAAGCGGTAGTTCGCCGCGTCGGCCGCCGGCATGATCTGCACCTGCACGGTCCAGGACGGGAACTCGCCGCGCTCGATGGCCTCGCGCAGGTCGCGCTGGTGCGAGTCCGGGTCCTCACCGGCGAGCTTCGCGGCCTCGTCGGCGGTGAGGTTCTTGATCCCCTGGTCGGTCTTGAAGTGATACTTGACCCAGAAGACCTCACCGGCCTCGTTGTTCCACTGGTACGTGTGCGAGCCGTACCCGTTCATGTGGCGCAGCGTCGCCGGGATGCCGCGGTCACCGAAGAGCCAGGTGACCTGGTGCGTCGACTCGGGGCTCAGGCCCCAGAAGTCCCACACGTTGTCGGCCTCCTGCGAGCCCGTGTACGGGTCGCGCTTCTGCGTGTGGATGAAGTCGGGGAACTTGATGGCGTCCTTGATGAAGAACACCGGGGTGTTGTTGCCGACGAGGTCGTAGTTCCCCTCCTCGGTGTAGAACTTCAGCGCGAAGCCGCGGGGGTCACGCACGGCGTCCGCGGAGCCGAGGCTGCCGGCGACGGTGGAGAACCGCAGGAACGTCTCGGTCTGCTTGCCGACCTCGGAGAGGAACTTGGCCCGCGTCCACTGCGAGACGTCCCGGGTCAGCGTGAACGTGCCGTACGCACCCGCGCCGCGGGCGTGCACGATCCGCTCCGGGATGCGCTCGCGGTTGAAGTGCGCGAGCTTCTCGAGCAGCGCCTGGTCCTGGACCAGTACAGGCCCGCCGACGCCCGCGGTCTCGCTGTTCTGGTTGTCCGCGACCGGCGCGCCGGCCTCCGTGGTGAGCGGTCCCTGCGACGTCACGTGCGCCTCCTGCCCCGGTGCAAGCACCGGCTCCACTGGAGCGGCTGTTGCCGCGCCCTCATCTGCTGCAAGTCCTGTCCCTCGGCCAAAGCCGTTCTCGATCCTACAATGGACAATGTCTAAGTCAAGTGCACTTCCAAAGTCACACCCGTTCGGAACCTGGTCCCTCCGCCTGTTACGCTGACCCTCATGAGTGACCTGTTGGAACGACTGCGCGGACGCGGCTGGCGCATGACCGCACAGCGGCGCGTCGTGGCCGAGGTCCTCGACGGGGACCACGTACACCTGACGGCCGACGAGGTGCACGCACGCGCCGTCGCCAAGCTCCCCGAGATCTCCCGGGCGACCGTCTACAACACGCTCGGCGAGATGGTCTCCCTCGGCGAGGTCATCGAGGTCGCCACGGACAAGCGCGCCAAGCGCTACGACCCGAACGCGCACCGCCCGCACCAGCATCTGGTCTGCGCCCGCTGCGGCGCGATCCGGGACGTCCACCCGAACGGCAACCCCCTCACCGACCTCCCCGACTCCGAGCGCTTCGGCTTCACGGTCTCGGACGTCGAGGTGACGTACCGGGGCGTCTGCCCGAACTGCGCGAAGGCGTAGCACGCACGAATCCTTTCGAAGGGGGCCCGCACCGAACGGTGCGGGCCCCCTTCGCTCGCCCTTCCCGCACACCCCTTCGGCACGTATCTCGACAACCCACCCCCTTCCCCAATCTGACGACCCGTCATATCGTCGGCGGCGCCCACCTCCGCCGCACCCCGGGAGGGAAACCGTGGGAGATCCGCACCCCAAACTCCAGGCCCGCACACTCACCCGGTCCTTCGGCCGAGGCCACCGCACGGTGGCGGCCCTCGGCCCCCTCGACCTCACCGTCGCCCCCGGCGAGTTCACCTGCGTGGTCGGCCCCTCCGGCTGCGGGAAGTCCACCCTCCTGCGCATCGCCGCCGGCCTGCTGCGCCCGACCGCCGGCGAGCTGGCCATCCGCACCGACAGCGCCCGCCCGGCCGCGATGATCTTCCAGGACTACGGGATCTACGACTGGAAGACCGTCCTGGCCAACGTCCGCTTCGGCCTCGACATCCAGAAGGTCCCCCGCCGGGAGGCCGACGCCCGCGCCACCGACTGGCTCACGCGCATGGGCCTCGCCGACTTCGCGGACGCCTATCCGTCCGCACTGTCCGGCGGCATGCGCCAGCGCGTCGCCATCGCCCGCGCGCTCGCCGTGGAACCCGAGATCCTCCTCATGGACGAGCCGTTCGCGGCCCTCGACGCCCAGTTGCGCACGATCCTCCAGGACGAGCTCCTCGACCTCACCCAGACCACCCGCACCACCACGCTCTTCATCACCCACAGCCTGGAGGAAGCCATCGTGCTGGGCGACCGCGTCCTCGTGATGTCGGCCCGGCCGGGCCGCATCATCGCCGAGCGCCGCCCGCCGTTCGCCCGGCCGCGCACCGGCGACATCCGCTCGGCACCCGAATTCACCGCCCTGAAGGGCGAGTTGTGGGATCTGCTGCGGGGCGAGGTACGGCGCGACGAGGTGGTCCCGGCATGACGACGACCGCTCCGAAGGAAGACACGACGCTCCTGGTCAGACGGCCGGGCCCTCAGGAGCTGCACCCCGCCCGCACCCACCGCAGGCGCCGCGCCCTCGAACTCTCGCTCGCCGTCGCCGTCCCCCTCGTCCTGGTCCTGCTGTGGCAGCTCGCCGCCACCCGGGCGTGGATCGACGACCGTGTCTACCCGGCGCCGTCCACGATCCTCGTCGACGGCTGGCACCGCGCCGCGGAGGGCGACCTGTGGCCGGACGTGTGGGCCACCCTCAAGCGCGTCCTCGCCGGATACGCGATCGGCACCGTCACCGGATACGCCCTCGGCCTCCTGATGGGCTCGCTCTCCGTCGTCCGCGCCGCCCTCGAACCGATGCTGGACGCGCTCTACGTCGTCCCCAAGCTGGCTCTGCTGCCGATCTTCCTGAACATGTTCGGCCTGGGTGAGGGCCCGCAGATCGCGCTGGTCGCCGCGACCGTCTTCTTCTTCGTCTGGATCTCCACGATGGCGGCGGTGCTCGCCGTCCCCTCCGGCCACCGGGACGCCGGCCAGGTCTTCGGCGCCTCGCCGTGGCAGATGTTCCGGCACGTCCTGCTTCCCGCGTCGCTGCCCGCGGTCCTGGTCGGCGCCCGCATCGCCGCGGGCGTCGCGGTCCTCGTGATCGTCGCCTCCGAGCAGATCGCGGCCACCAACGGTCTCGGCCACCTGATCTTCGACGCCCGCGCCCTCTTCCAGAACGACGTGATGTTCGTCGGCATCGTCTGTGTCGCCGTGCTCGGCGTCGTCTTCTCCGAACTGGTGCGCATCGCGGGCCGGCTGCTCACCCCGTGGGCTCCGCGCGACCGCGGCCGCGGCCAGTCCTGACCTCCACCGCCCCTTCCCGTACGGAGGATCCATGCGCACCAGACTCGTCTGTACGACCCTGCTCGTGACCGGCACCCTGCTCGCCTCGGCCGGTTGCGGCGGCAACAGCCACTCCTCGCCCGGCACGGCCGCCGAGCCCCGCACGGTCAAGGCGGTGGCGGGCTGCGAGAAGACCGGCTGGACGGACCCGTCGGACCTGGCCGCCGACCGCGCGCCCGCCCGCTGCGACAAGGGCGCCCCGGCCCCGGTGAAGCTCACGAAGACCCGCAAGCTCACCATCGCGACCGGCACCCTGAGCGCCGAGTACGTGGCTCCGCTCGAACTGGCCCTGCAGAAGGGCGAGTTCAAGAAGGAGGGGCTCGACGTCACCCTGAAGGTCCTGCCGACCCCCGACGCGCTCCCGCTGCTGGCCAAGGGGGACATCGACGCGCAGTGGGCGGCGCCCGAGGCCGCGGTGATGAACGGCATCAGCGGCGGCTTCGACATCAAGTGGGTCGCCGGGAACTTCTCCCCGGACCCGAAGTCCAAGAGCGGTATGTGGGTGCGCCTGAAGAAGGGGCAGAGCCCGGACCACGTCCCGATGGCGGGACGCAGGCTCGGCACGATGATCGGCAAGGGTTCGGTCATCTCGTACCCCATGGACGAGGCCCTCAAGAAGCACGGCGGCGGCCTCGACAAGATCCAGTTCCAGCAGCTCGGCTCGGCCGACGTCCTGACCGCGCTCCAGAACGGCGGGGTCGACTCGGCCTGGCTGCTCGACCCGGTATGGCGCAAGGTCGACGGCGACAAGCGGTACGCGTTCCTGGGCGGCCAGCCGCTCGGCGAACCCCTCGGCGGTCTCCTGTTCGGCCCGAAGCTCCTCAAGGAGGACCCGGACGCCGGTGTCGCGCTCCTGCGCGCGTACATCCGCACGGTCAACACGTACTTCGCCGGCGACTACAAGAAGGACCCGGCGTTCGTCACCGACCTCGCCGGGCTCCTGAAGACCGACAAGGACGTACTGGAGTCGACACCGTCGCTGCGGATGGACTGGGAGATCAGGGCGGGCACGACGGACCGGCTCCAGGCCGCGTACCGCGCGGCGGGCGTCTCCAAGGGGGACCCGCTCGCGGAGGACAAGGTCGTGGACCGGGCGCTGTACGGGGAGGCGGTGGGCCACAAGCCGTGACGCCGGGCTCACCCGGCCCGAAACAGAGCTGAGGCCCGGAACCATTGGTTCCGGGCCTCAGGCCTTCAGTAGCGGGGACAGGATTTGAACCTGCGACCTCTGGGTTATGAGCCCAGCGAGCTACCGAGCTGCTCCACCCCGCGTCGGTAGACACGACTCTACGCGAGCGCCCCCGACCAGCGCAAATCCCTTCCGGCGCCCGGCCTGCGCGGGCGAACGGGGGCGGAGAAGCGGGCCGGCGGGGCTCGGCGAGACGGGGCGGAGGAGCGGGCCGGCAGGGCTCGGCGAGACGGGGCGGAGGAGCGGGCCGGCACGGGCTCGTCCGGCACCCGCCGCCTCGCGTGCCTCCGCTACGCGGACAGCTCCGACCGCAGCGCGTCCCGCAGCCGACCGGCCCGCTCGGACACCTCGGCCGGACCGAGCTCCACGGCCCGGTGCGCCCACCGCTGCCCCTCGACGAGGTCGCCGCGGCGCGCGCACAGCAGCGCGAGCCGCAGTGCCGCGCGCCCGTGCCCGGCGTCGGCCGCACGCGTCCACCACAGCGCGGCCTCCGGCTCGCTCCCTTCGCGGGCGAGCAGCAGCCCCAGGTTGAAGGCACCGTTGCGCGAACCCGCCTCCGCGGCCTCGCGGTACCAGCGCGCAGCGCAGACGATGTCGCCCCGCGCAGCGGCCAGCATCCCGACACGCACCTGCGCGCGCCGGTGCCCCTGCTCGGCGGCCCGCTCGTACCACTCCTCGCACTCGGCGCGCTCACTGACGCACTCGCCGAGCGCGGGGGGCCCGACCGGGGGCTGCCGCGCGTCGAGCACCGTGGCCAGGCGGTACGCGCCCTCCGCGCTGCCCCCGCCGGCGGCGCACCGCAGATGCCGCTCGGCGGCCCGCTCGTCGCCGTCGCGCAGGCGGGCGATCCCGGCCTGGAGCGCGGCCTCGGTGTGTCCGCCCGCCGCGGCCCGCTCGTACCACTGGAGGGCGGCGCCCTCGTCGTCCCGGCCGGCGTACAGGATGCCGAGGTTGAAGGCGGCATCCACGCTGCCCGCCTCGGCGGCCTTGGAGAACCACGGTTCGGCGCCCGCCGCGTCGCCGCCCTGGAGGAGCAGCACGGCCAGCGCGTTCGCCGCCTCGCGGTGCCCCGCGTACGCGGCACGCCGGTACCACTGGTCGGCCTGGGCGGTGCGGCCCTGCTCGGCGCAGAGCAGGCCGAGGTTGTAGGCGCCGTTGATGTCGCCCGCGTCCATGGCAGCGCGGTACCAGCGCTCGGCGGTCTGGGTCTCGCCGCGCTGGGCGTGCAGGGCGCCGAGCGCGTTGGCCGCGTTGCCGTCGCCCTCCTGCGCGGCGCGCAGCCACCAGACCCCGGCGCTCTCCTCGTCGCCGGCGTCGCGCAGCAGGAAGCCGAGCGCGCAGGCGGCGCGGGGCTCGCCGTCCTTCGCGGAGTTCAGGTACCAGCGGCCGGCCTCCTTGAGCTCGCCGCGCTTCTCCAGAATCGCGCCGAGGTGCAGGGCGGCCCGGCGGTGTCCGCGCGCGGCGGCCTGCCGGTACCACTGCTCGGCCTCCGCGGCCGCGGGCAGCTTCCTGCGGGCGCCGGTCGCGGTCGCGTCGCCGGGGGCGTCGCTGTCGTCGGCGGGCGCGGGCGCGCCACGGAGCGCTCCCTCGGGGCGCTCCTGTGCGGCACGCCGGTCGAGGGTGCGGGCGAGCCGGTAGGCGGCCTCGCGGTGGCCGTGCTCGGCGGCGGCGCGCATCCAGCGCTCGGCGCCGACATCGCTGCGGTGTTCGAGGAGGTCGGCGAGCGCGTACGCGCCCAGGGCGTGGCCCTGTTCGGCGGACTGCCGCAGCCAGTACTCGGCGGCGGGCTCGTCGCCGCGCTCGCGGTGGTGGCGGCCGAGCGCGTGCGCGGCGGGGGCGGATCCGGCGACGGCCGCGATGCGCCACCAGCCGGCGGCCTCGTCCGCGTATCCGCGCTGGTGCAGCAGGACGCCGAGGTTGTTGGCGGCGGCGCGGTCGCCCGCGGCGGTGGCAGCGCGCAGCTGGGGCTCGGCTCCGTCGAGGTCACCGCGGCGCAGCAGCATGGCTCCGAGGACACTCATCGCCTCGACGTCGCCGGACTCGGCGGCCGGCCGATGGCGCGCTTCCTCGGCGGCCGCCCCGGGTTCCTCCCGGTCGGCCGGCTGCACAAACCGCCCTGTCTCCAACAGAGTTGCCTTGTCCCCCATAACGTCCATCGTCGCACCACCTGCAACCTGGGTACACCTGGTATACCGCAGCCAGTGAGGTCACTACAGCGTTTTGTCGACATGCCCACAGAGAGATAAGTGAAACACAAAAACCTCAACTACCCCCGGGAGAGGCACGCTTCGCACGTACAGGCGGTTCCCGCGCACACGACGAAGGCCCGGATCCTGAAAGATCAGGATCCGGGCCTTCGTCTTCAGTAGCGGGGACAGGATTTGAACCTGCGACCTCTGGGTTATGAGCCCAGCGAGCTACCGAGCTGCTCCACCCCGCGCCGTTGTGTTCAAACCGTACCACGGCGCGAGGTGGGTCTTCGCTCAGCTGCTCGAGCCCTCACCGTCCTTGTCGGCGCTCTGATCAGCACTCTTGTCACTGGACTTGTCGGCGCCGGCCGCCTTGTCGGCCGCGGACTGCGCCTTCTCGGCGCGCTGGAGAGCCTCCTCCAGCTTGTCCTGCGCGTCGGCGTAGGCGTGCAGGTCGCCCTTCTTCATGGCGGCCTGGCCCTCCTCGAAGGCCTTCTCGGCGTCCGCGAGAGCTTCCTTGACGGTGGAGTTCTCCGGTGGCTTCGTGGTGTCGCCACCGGGCTTCTCCGGCTCGGCCGGCTGCGCGCCGTCCACGCCGAACGCCTGGTTCAGGGCGTCCCCGAGGTTGTCGGCGAATCCGGTTCTGTCGCCGTAGGAGACCGCGACCTTGCGCAGCAACGGATACTCCGCGTTGCGCCCCTGCGCGTAGATCGGCTCGACGTACAGGAAGCCCTTGTCGAGCGGCACCGTCAGCAGATTGCCGTACAGGACCGTCGAGTCGGCGCCCTTCATGTCGCGGACGAAGTTCGCCACGGACGACAGGGAGTTGAGCTTGTTCTGCACCTGTTCCGGGCCGTAGACCTTGTCCTCGGTGACCCGCAGCAGTCTTATCGTGCCGTAGTCCTTGCTCGTGGCATCGGCGTCGACCGCCATGAACGCGCGCAGGTTGGGGCGCCCGCTCGGGGTGAACGTCGTCGTCAGCGAGAACTGCTGGTCGCTCTGGCCCGGCATCTTCATGGACAGGTAGTACGGCGGGACCGCGCTGTTGTCCTTCTTCGTCGGATCGTTCGGGACCTGCCACGCGTCGGACGCGTTGTAGAACTGGTCGGAGTCCGTGACGTGGTACAGGGACAGCAGCTCACGCTGCACCTTGAACATGTCCTGCGGGTACCGCAGATGGTCCTTGAGCTCCTGCGGGATCGCGCTCTTGGGCTCGACCGTGCCGGGGAACGCCTTCTTCCAGGTCTTGAGGACCGGGTCCTTGTCGTCCCACGTGTACAGCTTCACCGTGCCGTCGTAGGCGTCGACGGTGGCCTTCACCGAGTTGCGGATGTAGTTGACCTGGTTCTGCTGGGCCACCACCGCGCGCTGGTTGTCGCCCTCGTTGAGGGAGTCGGCCGTCGTGTCACCGAGCGTCGTACGGGACGCGTACGGGTATCCGTTCGACGTCGTGTACGCGTCGACGACCCACTGGATCTTGCCCTTGACGATCGCCGGGTACGCGTCGCCGTCGATGGTCAGCCAGGGGGCGACCGCCTCGACGCGCTCCTTGGGCGTGCGGTTGTAAAGGATCTTCGAGCCGTCGCCGATGGCTCCCGAGTACAGGATCTGCGGCTCGCTGAAGGACGCCGCGTACGCGGCGCGGGTGATCGGGTTGGAGAGTCCGACGCCGCCCTTGCCGCTGTAGCTCGTGGTCTTCTGGGTGCCGTCGTCCTGCTCGTAGTCGAGCTCCTTCTGGGGCCCGCCGACGATCGAGTACTGGCGGGTCTTCTCGCCGTAGTAGATCCGCTGCTGGTACGAGCCCAGGGTGCCGCCGGCGGGCAGGCCCGACTCGGTGAACAGGGGCGCGCCCGGGGAGTCCGGGTCGGTCTGCGTGCCCTTGGCCGCGACCGCTCCGAAGCCGTGCGTGTAGGTGAAGTGGTCGTTGATCCAGTTCCGCTTCTCGACGCCCGCGAGATTGAGCTCACGCAGGCCGATGACGGTGTCCTGGCCCTTGTAGCGGTCGACGTCGAGGGTCTTCGGGAACTGGTAGTACTTCCGCTCCTGCTCGAGCTGCTGGAACGTCGGCGAGACCACGTTCGGATCGTTGACCCGGTAGCTGGCCGCCGAGTCGGCGTCCGTGCGCTGCTTCTTGGAGTCCTTGACCGTGCCCTTGCCGGTGTAGTCCACCGGGGACACCCCGGCGATCCCGTACGCCTTGCGGGTCGCCTCGATGTTCTTCTCGATGTACGGGGCTTCCTTGGACTGCTCGTTCGGCTGCACCTGGAACTTCTGGACGATGGCCGGGTACAGGCCGCCGATCAGGATCGCGGAGAGCACCATCAGGCCGAAGCCGATGACGGGCAGCTGCCAGGTGCGCCGCCACAGCGTCGCGAAGAACAGCGCGGCGCAGATCGCGGCGATGCAGAACAGGATGGTCTTGGCGGGCAGATACGCGTTCGCGTCGACGTATCGCAGGCCCGTCCAGTTGTCCGTGGCCTTGAAGTCGCTGGACTTCACCGCGAGCCCGTACCGGTCGAGCCAGTACGCGACCGCCTTGAGGGCCACGAACACGCCCAGCAGCACGGAGAGATGGCCGGTGGCCGCGGCGGTGGCGCGCGCGCCCGGGCTGGTGATCCGCAGCCCGCCGTACAGGTAGTGGGTCAGCGCGGCCGCGATCAGGGAGAGGATCGTCGCCGCGAAGCCGAAGCCGAGCAGGAAACGGAACCACGGCAGGTCGAACGCGTAGAAGGCCACGTCGAGGTGGAACTGGGGGTCCTTCTGGTGGAACGGCACGCCGTTCACCCACATCAGCCACGTACGCCACTGGGTGGCGGCGGAGGCCCCCGCGATGAGACCGACCAGCGCCGTGATGCCGACCAGCAGCCACTTCTTGTACGGCGCGATGCTCATGCGGTACCGGTCGAGGCTCTGCTGCTCCATCGACATGGCGCTCAGCGGGGGCCGCAACCGGTGCGCGAGCCACACGTTCAGTCCGACGGCGATCGCCATCAGCAGTCCGAAGACGAAGAACAGCCCGATCTTCGTCCACAGGGTGGTCGTGAAGACGGACGAGTAGTCGACCGATCGGTACCAGAGCCAGTCGGTCCAGAACCCTGCGAACATGACGAACGCCATGCCCAGCACGGCAAGGACGCCGAGCGTCATGAGCAGGGAACGGACTCGCCGGGACGGTCGGCCCACTCTCATCCGTGGCCCCGTCGGGCCTCCGCCGCGGTCCGGCATCTGGAAAGCCAAGGTGCGCACCTCGAAAAGTTCGAAATCGATCGGTCAGGCCCCCGTGATCGCGGACCCATCACCTATGCAACTTACTCACGCTTTACTCAGTTCCCGGATCCGGGTATTAACGAGGCAGGATTGTGACCATGTCCAACACTCCCATGGCAGCCAGCCCGCTCACCCGGGCCGTACTCGAGATCGACGAGTACGCCTCCGGCCTCGGCTGGGACCAGCCCGCCCGCCTCTTCGCCCTCGTCGACACCGCCCGCCTGCGGGCCCAGGAACCCGGCCTCGCGGCCCAGCTCGGCCTGGACGGCGAGCAGGAGGCCGCGGCCTTCACCCCGATCGAGCAGGACGAGGTGCCCGCCGACAAGCCGCTCGACGAGTTCCTCGGCACCATCGCCTGGCCCGACCCCGTGGTCGGCTGCGCTCTGACGGTGGAGCGGCTGATGCTGCCGCCGTCCGCGGAGGCGTCCGTCCCGAAGGGCCTAGGTGAGGCCGAGCTCGCCCAGTGGGTGGCGAAGCACCCGGGCCGTCAGGAGGTCCGGATGACGGTCGCCGTGCTGCGTGACGGTGCGCGCGAGTCGGCGCTGCGCCTGCGCGAGAAGGACTCCCCCGCCGAGGTCCTCACCGGGTCGGACCTGGTCCCGGGCCTGGCCGAGGCCCTCGCTGCGACGTTCGCGGAGTAACACCCTCACGACACGAGAAGGGGGGCGCCGCACGGTGTGCGGCGCCCCCCTTCATGAACTTCGTGTCACCCCTTGACCGTGCATTTCGGCAGGTCGGCGGTGTTGCCCGAGCGGATGTCCTGGAGAGCGCCGATCGCGTCGTCGATGGTGTTGACCTTGACGAGGGTGAGTCCGCGCGGGACGTCCTTGGCCGCCTCGGCGCAGTTGTCCTTCGGGGTCAGGAAGTAGCGCGCGCCCTTGCCGCGGGCGCCGACGGTCTTCATCTGGATGCCGCCGATCGGGCCGACCTTGCCGTCGTCGTCGATGGTGCCGGTGCCGGCCACGAACTTGCCGCCGGTGAGATCCTCGGGCGTCAGCTTGTCGACGATGCCGAGCGCGAACATCAGTCCGGCGCTGGGGCCGCCGACATCGGCGAGCTTGATGTCGATGGCGAACGGGAACGTGTGATCGGTGCCGGCCTGGATGCCGACGATCGCGCGGCCGTCCTTGGCCTTCTGTGTGGTGACCGTGACGTTCCGCGTGCGGGTGGCCTGCTTGCCTTCCTTCTCGGCGGCGGCCGCGTCCTTGACGGGCACGATCGTGAAGGAGACGTCCTCGCCCGGCTTGTGCTTGGTGACGAGCTTCGCCACGTCGGCCGGCTTCTCGACCTCGGCTCCGTCGACGGCCTTGATCACGTCACCGGCGTGCAGCCGTCCCTCGGAGGGGCTGCCCTTGATCACCGACTGGACGATCACCCAGGACTTCACGGGGATCTTCAGCTCGTTCAGCGCGGCGACCTTGGCGCTCTCCTGGGACTGGCTGAACTCCTCGGCGTTCTCCTGCGAGGACTGCTGCTCGGTCTTGCCGTCGGGGTAGAGCGTGGCGTGCGGCACGACGATGCTGTCGTGCGCGAGCCAGCCGTAGACCGCCGAGACGAGGTTCATGTTGTAGTCGGCGCTCGTGACCCGGACCGTCGTCATGTTGAGGTGCCCGGTCGTCGGGTACGTCTTGCGGCCGGAGATCTGGAGCACCGGCTCGCCGTCGTGGGCCCCCAGCGTGTTGACCGTCGGTCCCGGGGTCATCTCCGCGTACGGAACTTTGATGAGCACTCCCGCGCAGAGCAGCGCGATCAGCATCAGGGTCGAGGCGAGCATCGTCGCGGTGCGGCGTGGCATGGAACGACAGTACGGGACCGGTCTGTCAGTGCACCGCTGGGGCGTCCGTCCGGGACTCGACGCCGGGCATCGAGTCGGCGGCCGGGGCCAGGGGATCCGTTTCCGTCCCGGTGTGTGTGCGTTCCATCGCCTCGCGGAAGCGGGCGTACCCGTTGAGTTCCGTCACGTCGCCGGTCTTGCGGTTCCGTGCGGCCCAGCTGCCCCACAAACCGGCGCCGACCGCTGCGACAAGCGGAATGAGCAGCCACAAAAGCGCCGCCATGCCGGACCTCCGACCCCATGAGCCACTACAACTGACTGATCAGCAGATTAACCATCCGCTGCGTCAACGCTCGCCTCAGGGGTGCGGTTACGCAACCGGAACCGCCCGTGTGGGCGAAGGCCGTGGCCGTGGCAAGGGTCCCGGGGGGGGTCAGCAGGCGCCGACCCACTCCTCGGTGCCGTCCGAGAACTTCTGGTGCTTCCAGATGGGCACCTCGTGCTTGAGGTCGTCGATCAGCTTGCGGCAGGCTTCGAAGGCCTCGCCGCGGTGCGGACAGGACACGGCGACGACGACCGCGATATCGCCGACCTCCAGATCGCCCACCCGGTGGACGGCCGCGAGCGCGCGCACCGGGAACTGGGCGACGACCTTCTCCGCGACGGTCCGCATCTCGGCCTCGGCGGAGGGGTGGCACGAGTACCCGAGCGCGTCGACGTCCGCGCCACCGTCGTGATTGCGCACCGTCCCCACGAACAGGGCCGTACCGCCCGCCGCGTCCTCCCCGACGGCCCGGAAGACCTCGTCCACGGACAAGGGCGTGTCTCGGATCGCGATGAGCCGGACGGGGTCCTGCGCCGACTGCTCTCCGGGGTGGTCGTTCGTGGTGCGTGCCATGAGGCCATCGTGCCGTACGCGGCCACCGGCACGGAATAGCGCTTTCCACCGGCACGCGCGCGTAGCGGGTTGGAGCCTCCTACAGGGAGAGCCGGTCCGGAAGCCCGGGGAGAGCCCGTCCGGGGACCGGCCGGGACGGGCCGGGGCCGGCCGTCAGATCCTGCGCCTGGCCTTGCGGGCGCGGCGCACGACGGCGGCCGCGCCGAGCAGGGCGACGGTGGCTCCGGCCGCCCCGGCGGCGGTCGCGTCCTTGCGTCCGAGGCGGCGGCCCGCGACGGTGTGCCGTCCGGCGACCTCTTCGAGGAGTTCGGCGAGGACCTCCTCGTTGGTCCACTGGGGGCGCCATCCCGCGTCGTGCAGCCGGCTCACGCTGACCACCCAGGGGTACATCGTGTACGCGAGGTCGCCGGCGGGGGACGGGGTGAGCCCGATCCGGTGAAGCCGGGCCGCGGCGCCCAGGGCGACCGCCGAGGGCAGCTCCATGCGGCGGATCCCGCTGAGCTCCTCGACCTCCTCCTGCTCCAGCCAGCCGTCGCAGCCGACGGCGAGTTCCCCTTCGACCTTCTCCAGGACGGCGTACTCGAGAGCGCTGCACAGGTCCTCGACGTGGCAGAACTGCCAGGCGGGCCGGGAGCCCGCCACGACGAGGAGCCGCGGCGACTCGAAGTACCTGGTCAGGGCGGTGTCGGTGCCGCCGACGAGGGTGGCGGGGCGGACCACGGTCACATTGAGTCCCGGGTGTGCCCGCGGTGCCCGCCGGGCGAGCCGCTCGACCTCCAGCAGGTCACCGACGCCGGTGGCCTCCGCGGTCGCCCGCAGTTCGGCGTCCTCGGAGAGCGGCAGTTCGTTGTCCTCGAGCGCTCCGTAGACCATCGCCGAGGTGCACAGGACGACACGGTGGACGCCGGCCGCGGCCGCGGCGGTGAGCACCGTCTGGGTGCCGCGCACGTTGTACGCCGTACGGGCGGCGGGGTCGGTCTCCAGGTCGAGGTCGAGCGCGAGGTGCACGACGACGTCCGCGCCGCGCAGCTTCTCGGCGATCGCCGGGTCGCGCACGTCAAGGATGTGCCAGGTCGCGGACGCGCACTCGCCGCGCCGCTCGTCGATGGCCAGGACCTGCTTGATCTCGTCGGACGCGGCGAGGCGCTCGGCGAGGAGCGCCCCGACGCCGGAGGCGGCGCCGGTGACCGCGACGACGGGGCCGCGCCCCCCGGAACTGGTCGAAGGGTTTCGCGCTGCGCGAACCTGTGGATCTGGGGAACTCACCGGGCGTCTCCAGCGGTTGTATTCAGTACGTACGTGTATGACGCGTACGTACCAGGAGGCATCCATCCTGCCGCAGGCCATGAGTCGGCGGAGCACCGAGGCCCGATCGCGCCACGGTGTCTACGCTGGGTGTGTAGTCGGGCAAACGCCGCCGGGACAGAACCGGTGGCCTTACCAGCCGAGGAATCCCGTGAGTGACACCCCATTCGGATTCGGCCTTCCGCCGGAGGAGCCGGACGACGGCGACGAGGGCAAGAAGAAGGATCAGCAGGGCGGTGGCGGTCAGGGCCCTGCCAACCCCTTCGGTTTCGGAGGGCTGCCCGGCGCGGGCGGCGGGGACAACCCGTTCGCCGCGATGTTCGGTTCCCTGAACCCCAATGACCTGGGAGCCGCCTTCCAGCAGCTCGGCCAGATGCTCTCGTACGAGGGCGGCCCGGTGAACTGGGAGATGGCCAAGGACATCGCCCGTCAGACGGTCTCCCAGGGCACCGCCGACGGCACCAAGGACGCGAGTGTCGGCCCCGCCGAGCGCTCGCAGGTCGAGGAGGCCGTGCGCCTCGCCGACCTGTGGCTCGACGACGCGACGTCGCTGCCGTCGGGAGCCGGGTCCGCGGTGGCGTGGAGCCGCGCCGAATGGGTCGAGGCGACCCTCCCGGTCTGGAAGGAACTCGTCGACCCGGTCGCCGAGCGCGTCGGCCTGGCCATGGGCGACGTCCTTCCCGAGGAGATGCAGGCCATGGCCGGCCCGCTCATCGGGATGATGCGCTCCATGGGCGGCGCCATGTTCGGCTCGCAGATCGGGCAGGCCGTGGGCGTCCTCGCGGGCGAGGTCGTCGGCTCGACCGACATCGGTCTGCCGCTCGGCCCGGCCGGCAAGGCCGCGCTCCTGCCGGTGAACATCGAGGCGTTCGGCAAGGACCTCGGTATCCCCAAGGAGGAGGTGCGGCTCTACCTGGCGCTGCGCGAGGCCGCCCACCAGCGGCTGTTCTCGCACGTGCCGTGGCTGCGCTCGCACCTGTTCGGCGCAGTCGAGGGGTACGCGCGCGGTATCAAGGTCGACACGGCGAAGCTGGAGGACGCGGTCGGTCAGCTCGACCCGCAGAACCCGGAGCAGCTGCAGGAGGCCCTTCAGCAGGGCATGTTCCAGCCGGAGGACACCCCGGAGCAGAAGGCCGCCCTGGCCCGCCTGGAGACCGCTCTCGCGCTCGTCGAGGGCTGGGTCGACGCCGTGGTCCACGCGGCCGCGAAGCCGCGCCTGTCGTCGGCCGACGCGCTCCGTGAGACGCTGCGCCGCCGCCGGGCGACCGGTGGCCCCGCGGAGCAGACGTTCGCCACGCTGATCGGCCTGGAGCTGCGTCCGCGCCGTCTGCGGGACGCCTCGCGGCTGTGGGCCTCGCTGACGGACGCGCGCGGTGTGGACGGGCGCGACGGCCTGTGGGCGCACCCGGACATGCTGCCGACGGCCTCGGACCTCGACGACCCGGACGGCTTCGTGCACCGCGAGCACCTGGACTTCTCCGAGATCGACAAGATGCTCGGCGAGGCGGCGCGCGGCGGCCTGGACAAGCCGAACCTCTCCAAGGAGGACGACGCCGAGGGCGACGGTCCCCAGGACTCCAAGGACGACGAGGGCAAGTGACGCTGCACGACGACGCGGTCCTCGTACTGAAGGCCTACGAGGGCCAGCCGGAGCTGCGCCAGGCGTACCTGGACCACCTCTCGGCCCATCCCGAGGACGGCATGTGGAAGGCCTGCACGGACGGGCATCTGACGGCGAGCGCGCTGGTCGTCGACCCGTCCCGCGGGCGGGTGCTGCTGACGCTGCACAAGAAGCTCCAGATGTGGCTGCAGATGGGCGGCCACTGCGAGCCGGGTGACCTGACGCTCGCCGCCGCCGCACTGCGGGAGGCGACCGAGGAGTCCGGCATCCCTGGGCTCACACTCCTGCCGGGCGGCCCCGTGCGGCTCGACCGGCATCCCATCCCCGGACCGTGCACGTGGCATCTCGACACGCAGTACGCGGCCCTCGCCCCCGCCGACGCGGTGGCCGCCATCAGTGACGAGTCGCTCGATCTGCGCTGGTTCCCGTACGACCAGGTCGCGGACGTGGCGGACGCGTCCGTCGTGCGCCTGGTGGAGGCGACGCGCGCCCGACTGTGAGCGGGCATGTGTAAGGGGCGGCCACCACGGTGGCCGCCCCTTACACATGGCTCATGGCCGTCCTTCGGGGTCAGCTCCAGACGTTGCCCTGGTTCTGGCCGCGGGCGCCCTGCTGGCCCATGCCGTACTGGGCGCCGAGGCCCTGGCCGATCACCGCGTTCTGCGGGGGCAGCAGCTCGCTGGGCTGCACGAGGGCGTAGCCCTGGCCCATGAAGCTGAGCTCCCAGCCCTCACCTGTGTTGCCGCGGCGCCGCCACACTCCGGAGGAGTGCGTCTGGGCCTGCATCTGCACGCGCAGGCCGTTGGACCAGGCGACGACCGCGTCCGCGTCGGCGTTGACGTAACGGTCGGGGGTGACCTGGAGCATCAGCGGCTGCCCCGACGTCATCAGGGCGACCTTGCCACGCCCGGTGATGTTGAGCTGGTACTTGCCGGAGCCGGAGATGCCGTACTGGCTGTCGACGGCGACGACCTGGTGGCTGAGCGAGGAGTCGAGCGCGAGGACGTAACTGCTGTCCACGGTCAGACCGTCCTGCTCGACCTCCACCACGTGGATGTACTGGGCGAGGTTGGCGAGGTAGACGGTGCCCTGCCCGTGGCAGCGCATCAGGTCCAGGCCCTCACCGGTGTTGGCGCGGGCGCGCCGCTGACCGGAGGTCTGGATCTCACCGTCGAACTCGACAAGACCCTGGTAGGCGACCATGGCGCCCTTGCGGGCGAGGATGTCGTCGTGGCCTTCCAGGGTGACCCGCAGCATCTGCGGGTTCTGAACGGCGTAGCGCTCCTGGGTCTGCTGCTCGGAGTGCGCGAAAAGCGGGCTCTGCATGGTGTTCCGTTCCCCCTCAGCCCCGGACTCGGAGGCGGTCGGTGCTGTCCTCACTGGGCTGTACGACGACGATGCCTTCCCCGGAGAAGCCCATCTGGTAGGCCTCGCCGCTGCCGCGCCCGATGAGCGAGCCGGCCTTGAAGCTGCGCTTGCCCTTCACCTTGAGGTTCGGGGACCAGGCGATCAGCGCGTCCGGGTCGACGTACGTCTCGTCCTCACCGCGGCCGCAGTCGACGACGATGGGGGTGCCCCGGGACGTGAGGGCGACATGGCCCTGCCCGGAGATCTTGATGTTCCACAGGCCCTGGCCGGCGAACTTGGCGAGGCCCTTGACGCGCTCGACGCCCCACTGGAGGTGCGCGTCGAAGGCGAGCAGGTTCGTGCCGTTCACCGAGATCGAGTCGCCACCGAGGTTGATGACGACGATCTCGGCCCCGTAGTCGGCGAGGTAGAGGATGCCGTCTCCGGTGGCCTTCATCAGGGGCGCGCCCTCGCCGGTGATCCAGTCGCGGGCGATCTGGCGGACGGCGGGCGGGTTGGGCTCGTACTGGACGAACCCTTCGTAGGCGACCATCGAGCCCACACGCGCGAGAAGGTCGTTGCCGGTCTGCATGGCGACCTTGAGCATGTTGGCGCCGTGGTTCTCCATGCGGGCGGCTACCGGGGTCGGGGCGTAGCCCGCGAGCGGCTGGTTCATGACGGGCTCCCTCAGACCTCGAACGGCTGGACGACGATGAAGTTCCCTGGTGCACCCCGGAACTGGAGGTTCACGCTCTCCCCGCTGTGTCCCGGGTAGGCGTTGTAGCGCATGCGTACCTGGCTGGACACGATCGCCTGCGCGGCGGCCGACCAGGCGACGACCGCGTTGCAGTCGGCGAACGTCGTCGGCGTCACGGGCAGCACGACGGGCGTGCCGTGCGTCTTGACGACGACCGTGCCCGTGCCCTGGAACTGCATGACGAACAGGGCGCCGCCGGGAATGCCGTGCCCCTCGATCCGGCGCACCTCGTGCTGGAGGCTCTCGTCGAACGCCAGCACGTTCTCCGCGGATACGCAGATCGCGTCGCCCTGGAGCTCGATGGGGTGCAGATGTGTGGCCTCGTCCGCGAGGAAGACCTGGCCGCGGCCGGTGCAGCGCATCAGCTGCATCTCCTGGCCGGTCGCGTTGCCCACGATCCGGCCGGCGAAGCCCGCGCCCTTGTAGCTGAACTCGACCTTGCCCTGGTAGAGCACCATGCTGCCCTGACGGGCGAGCACCGGCTGGTCGCTGGCGCCGAGGTCGACGCGGATCAGCTTCTTGTTCTGCAGGGTCCACCGCTGACCGGTGGGCGCCTCACGGAACGCCGACAGCGCGGCGGCGACACCGGGAGCACCTCCACCTTGCGGCACACCCTGAGGTGCTCCGTACGGCGACGGAGCGGCCTGGCCGGGGAACTGACCCGGCGGCTGCTGACCGTAGCCGGGAGGCGGGGTCGGCGCCTGGGGCTGCTGTCCGTAGCCGGGCGGCGCGGTCGGCTGACCGTACCCGGGGGGCGGGGGCGCGGTCTGACCGGGCACCTGTCCGATGGGCGGCGCGTGCGGAGTGGGCGCGGCCGGCGGCTGCATGGTGCCGGGCGGTGTGGACAGCGGCGCGATGATCGTCGGCGCGGCGTGCACCGACGGCGGGGCCGGGGCGGGCGCGGGCGGCGGCGTGGCTCCCTGCGGGGGCGCGTAGCCCTGCTGGGCGGGCGCGGGCGCGCCGAACGCGGGTGGCGCCGTGGCCTGCGTGGGCGGCGCGAACGACGGCGCACCGGACTGCTGCGGCGGCGCGGCGGCGGGCTCCTCCTCGGCGACCTCACCGCCGAAGTTCTTCAGCAGCGCGTCGAGTCCACCGTCGAACCCCTGCCCGACGGCCGCGAACCGCCAGACGTCCTTCAGGTAGAAGTCGCCCAGCATGACGGCACGTTCGGTCGAGAACTCCGTGCCGTTGAACGAATAGCGGGCGACCTCTTCGCCGCCTGCGACGATCCGTACGTATCCGGGGGCGATCTGCGACATCTGTCCCGCACCGTCGATCGTCGCGGTGAACGAGAGCTTCTGGATGCTCGCCGGGATCCTGTCGAGGGTGACGCGGAAGGACTCGCTGTCGCCGGCCTGCGCACCGAGAAGCTGAATCGACTCCTCGGGCGATTTCGGCTGATTGAAGAAGACGAAATACCGGTCGTCCGAGAGCCGTTCGTCGGCATCAAGACCGAAGCAGCTGATGTCGAAGGTCAGCCCGGGCCCCGTGATCTGCACACCTACGTACAGATCGGTGCCCGCGGTGAGGTCACTGATCCTGGCCTTGTGGCCGCGTTGGAATTCCCTGGCCATACGTAACGACCGTCCCCCATCCCGAAGGTGAATACGTCGCGTCAGGCTAACCGCTCACGCTGACAGCGGCGGCAGTCGGTACAGCCCTGGTACACAACGGGCACGTGGCGGGCGGAATCAGCGAAGGGGCGACGGACGTCCATGCCTGGCCCGGACGTTCAGCCCTCCGTGGTCATTCCCTGCGGTCATTCCCTGCGGTCATTCCTCTGCGGTCACTCTTCGCGAGCGGCCGGCAGGTGCGGCAGACGGTCGGCCGCGACGACACCCTCCAGATAGCCCCGCGCCCGCTCCGTGCGCGGATACGCCTCGAGGAGACGCCAGAACCGCGGCCCGTGCCCCGGCACCAGTAGATGCGCCAACTCGTGTACGAGTACGTAGTCGACGACGTACTCCGGCATGCCCTGCAGCCGGTGCGACAGCCGGATGCTGCCCTCGGAGGGCGTGCACGACCCCCAACGCGTGTTCTGATTCGTCACCCAGCGCACGGACGTGGGGCGGGCCCGGCCCTCGAAACACTGCTCGGACAGCCGCTCCGCCCGCTCGGCGAGCTCCACGTCCCCCAGGACCCGCTTGCTCTCCTGCGCGGCCAGCTTGTCGAGCATGACGTTGACCCAGCGCTTCTCCTCGGCCTCCGACATACGGGCCGGAATGAGGACGACGGTCCGGTCACCCTCGCGATACGCGGAGACCGTCCGGCGCCGCCGGGCGCTTCTGCGCACCTCTACCGCGCTCGCCCTCGGGCCGCTCGGCGGCGGACTGGTCGTGCTGCGCTGCGTGCTCGTGGCACGGTGCAGTGGGTCGGCGGGCACGCCCCGACGGTACCCGCTGCACATAGGTGAAGTCCCGCCTCCGGGAGTCTTCGGTGCGGCCTCGCGCCCCTCCCGCGCGATTTATACGACTAACACCCATCCCCTGTGGATAACTTTTCACACGGATTCCCCCCGCCGTGCATCCTGGCAATCGACCGAGCCACCACCCGAATTCCGGACCCCGGTCACGTCACCAACTTCACCAGGTGCACCAACGTCACCAACTTGACCACCAGAACGAGAACACAGGCACATCACGGGGGAACCAGATGGGCACTTCACCGGCGACAGCCACGCATCCGACAGCCATGCACCCGATCCTGAAACCGGCGCTGCGACGCGGCTGGCGCGACCTCAACACCGTCCAATTCGGCGTGGCACCCGCTCACGCCGTCGTACTCGGCCCGGTCGACACCGCGACCGGCACCTTCCTCACCCTCCTCGACGGAACCCGCGGCGTCGCCCTTCTGCGCGACGAAGGCCGCCGGATGGGACTGCCCGACGGTCATGTCGACGCCCTGCTCCATCGGCTGACCAGGGCCGGACTGATCGACGACGCCACCGGCGGCGGCCCGGCATTCGACCTGCTCCGCAAGCGCCAAGGAGTCCTCGACCGACTTCGCCCCGACCTCGCGGCCCTCACCGTCCTGTCCCCGGAACCAGCTGCGGGAGCAAAGAAATTGGCGGCCCGCCGCAGCATGCGGATCCAGGTCCGGGGAACCGGCCGCGTCGGGACGGTCATCGCGTCCGTCCTGTCCGCCGCCGGAGTCGGCCACGTCGACGTGCGCGACGGAGGCTGCGTCGAACCGTGGGACGTCGCCCCGGGCGGGCTCCCCGTCGAATCCGTCGGAGAGCGCCGCGACACCGCCGCGAACCGAGCCGTACGCAAGGCCGCACCCGACCGCCCACCCCGCCCCGACCGCCGCTCCGGCCCGCCCCCGCCCCGAGCCCGGCCCTCCTCCCCCTCGGAGAACCAAGCCCTGCCCCCGTCCGAGGAACCGGCCCTGTCTCTCGTGATCATCGCCCCGCGCGACGGTCTGTCCGCCCACGCTCCCGACCCTGTGGCCGCCGAAGAACTCATCGCCTCGGGCACGCCCCACCTCTACGCCGGAGTGGTCGAGGCCACCGGAGTCGTGGGCCCCTTGGTACTGCCCGGCGGCACCGCCTGCGCCGGCTGCCTCTCACTGGACCGCACGGACCGCGACCCGACCTGGCCCCGGCTGCTCGCCCAATGGCGTTCCGGACGTCAACTCCAGGTACCCGCATGCGACCTGGCGCTCGCCACGGCCGTCGCCGGACTCACGGCAGCACACGCACTGGCCTTCCTCGACGGCGAACTGCCGTCCAGCACCGGCGCGCGCTGGGAGGCGTCGGCTCCCGGACTCGACTGGCACGCCCGCCCGGTATGGGCGCATCCGGACTGCGCATGCGGAGCAGGTGGGAGAAGTAAGGGGGAGCAGGCCTCCGAGGGCGGAGAGCAGCACGACACAATGGCCGGGTAACCGCCACTGGCGGCACGGCAGGCTGGGACTTGGAGGGGCGTATGTCTGATCTTCCCCGGAAGGCGGTAACCCGTACCGCCAAACTGGCCGCGCTGCCACTCGGCTTCGCCGGGCGTGCGACCTGGGGCCTCGGCAAACGCATCGGCGGGAAGTCGGCCGAGATCGTCGGGCGAGAACTGCAACAGCGCACGGCGGACCAGCTCTTCAAGGTTCTCGGAGAGCTCAAGGGCGGAGCCATGAAGTTCGGGCAGGCCATGTCCGTCTTCGAATCCGCCCTCCCCGAGGAGGTCGCGGGCCCGTACCGCGCCGCGCTGACGAAACTCCAGGAAGCCGCGCCCCCGATGCCCACCAGAACGGTCCACGCCGTCCTCGCGGAACGGCTCGGCGACGACTGGCTGGAAAACTTCGTGGAGTTCGAGGACAAGCCCGCGGCAGCCGCATCGATAGGGCAGGTCCACCGCGCCGTCTGGCACGACGGCCGCGAGGTCGCCGTCAAGGTGCAGTACCCGGGAGCCGGCGAGGCCCTGCTCTCCGACCTGAACCAGCTCGGCCGCTTCGCCCGCCTCCTCGGCCCCCTGATCCCCGGCATGGACATCAAGCCGCTCATCGCGGAACTGCGCGACCGGGTGTCCGAGGAACTCGACTACGCATTGGAGGCACAGGCCCAGCGGGCCTGTGCCGAAGAGTTCGCCGACGATCCCGATGTGCACGTACCCGACGTGGTGCACCAGTGCGACCAGGTCCTCATCACCGAGTGGATAGACGGAACACCGCTCTCCGAGGTGATCATCGACGGCACCGACGAGCAACGGGATCGGGCGGGACAGCTTCTCGCCCGCTTCCTGTTCTCGGGACCGGCCCGCACCAGCCTGCTCCACGCCGATCCGCACCCGGGAAACTTCCGACTGCTGCCCGACGAGGAGAACGGCTGGCGGCTGGGAGTCCTCGACTTCGGCACCGTGGACCGGCTCCCGGGCGGCCTCCCCGAAACCATCGGCACCTCGCTGCGTATGACCGTGGCGGGTGAAGCGGAAACGGTCTACGAACTTCTGCGCACAGAGGGCTTCGTCAAGGAGACGATCGACCTCGAACCCGACGCGGTGCTCGAGTACCTGCTGCCGATCATCGAGCCGGCCCTGGTCGACGAGTTCACCTTCACCCGCGGCTGGATGCGCAGCCAGGCCGCACGCATCGCCGACCTCCGCTCCCCCGCCCACCAGCTCGGCAAGCAGCTGAACCTGCCGCCCTCCTATCTCCTGATACATCGCGTGACCCTGAGCACCATCGGAGTCCTGTGCCAACTCGGCGCGACGGTACGGCTACGGGACGAACTGGAGAGGTGGCTACCGGGCTTCCTGGCGGTGGACGAGGAGCCGGTCGACGAGACTGCAGGCGCCACGGCTCACGGCACGACCGAAGACACGGCCGTCAGCACGGTCGAGGGCATAAGCGCGGAGGCAGCCGCGAGCGCGGGGACGAGCGAGGGCGTCTCGGCTGCTGAGGCGTGATCAAAATTGGGGGCGGGAGGGGTGGGGAGGGGGGGGGGGGGAGGCCCCCCAAGGAATGTCTCCCCGAAGCTCACCACCACTCCGAATCGAGCCGCCCCTCAATAGCCCGCAGGTTCTCTCGGGCACAGCGGTCGCAGTAGTGCCGGCCGGTCCCGTTCTCCACTGAGTAGGTCCAGGTCGGCGGGGTGCCCCGGGCGGTGGCGCCACAGAGGGCGCACACGATGGTGCCGGTCTCGGGCTCGGGTCGCTGCGCTGAGTCGCCGTCAGGATGAGACGTCACGTGGTGACGATATCTCCGTCTTCCGGAGGTGTGAGGCAACGCACCGCGGGGGCCAGTCCGTTGTGGATCGGCCCCCGCGGGGTGGGTCACTGCATGACCGCCATGGCGA
The DNA here is from genome assembly GCF_042270245.1 of Streptomyces sp. NPDC055955. NCBI lineage: Bacteria > Bacillati > Actinomycetota > Actinomycetes > Kitasatosporales > Streptomycetaceae > Streptomyces > Streptomyces sp. NPDC055955. The sequence goes on along the minus strand of NZ_JBHJYS010000013.1, from coordinate 239,513 downwards.
GCGCGCGGCGGGCGCGCAGTGATGCGCGCTCGGCGCGGCGCTGCATCCGACGGGCCGTTGCCAGGCGCAGTGCGCGGCGTTCGGTCTCGGCGGAGCGCAGCTGCTCGTGCATATGCGCACGAGCCAGCGCTTCTGGGATGAGTTGCATCTCTCGGGTCCTGTTCTGGCGCGAGTCGTTCGCGTCGGTGGTGGTGAAGTCTGGGGTCGCAGAGCCGGTGGGCTCGCTGGTGGACGGCTTCATCGGGGCCTGCTTCTGGGGGTCGTGCGTCAGGGGGCGGTCGATCGTTCCTCGTGCGTTCATGCCGCGACCGGGTTCTTGCGCGGGCGGCCACGCGGCCGCTTCCGGGCTACGACGACGCCCTGGACGAACAGCTCGCCGCCCCAGACGCCCCAGGGCTCACGCCGCTCCTTGGCGCCGGCGAGGCAGGCCTCGACGAGCGGGCAGGTACGGCAGAGGGACTTGGCGTACTCGACGTCCGCCGGCGACTCCGCGAAGAAGACCTCGGGGTCGTAGGCACGGCAGGGGACGGGTACGCCGAGGTTCTCGATGGCGTCGTCGAGCGCGGTGAGCGTAGTCAGGGGGTTCAAGGTGGGGTCCTCCGTGAGACCGGGCGGGGGGAGAGTGTCTGAAGGCGGTACTGACGGGGCGTGCGCTTCGAGTTGCACGGTGTCGTCTTCCTCGTCTGGTCGTTCCGGCCTGTGGGCCGGATGGCGGTGGTACCGGGTCTTTTCTTGTCCCGAGGCCCCTTCGTTCTGTTGTCCCGTGCGGGCAAAACAGAAGGGCCGCGGATCCCGGGTGGGGTTCCGCGGCCCTGAAGGCGCCGGCCTGATCGAAGATCAGGCTGGATCACTCCAGGGTTCGAGCCCACGGAAGGCCCACATCGTGTGGTGGTGCGTCGTCTGCTTCCGGGATCCGGCACCGGCCGCCGCAAAGGCATAGGCCTGGGCCTGTGCCGTTGCTACTGCTTCCGGTGCCTTGGTCGGTCGCTCATTGCTCTCGCGGACAGGAAGGCCGGCGAGAGACAGGAAGGACTCCGGACGGGCGGCGGGGATGCCGGACGCACCGGTGCCCAGGTTCGAGAAACCGAGCAGGCAGGAAGCGACGACCGAGCGATCGGTCATTTTGGCGGTGCTGATGAAGCTGGCGTTGATGCTGATCACTGGAATTCGCCTCCTCTCGGCGTCTCTGGGACCGGTGTGACCGGTCCGACGGCTTTAGTACAGCACGGAACCAGTGCCTCGGAGAAGAGGCGCTGTTCCCGTGCTTAAGAACCTATGGGGATTGCTGGGGCATGCGCAAACTATTTTTTCGACGAGTTTGTATCAGTCGCCCTCGTCGACTCCTCCAACGCCCGTATCTGGGGCCCCACCTGCGCAGATGGTGAGCACGTCGGTGCCGAACCGGTTGAGCTTGCGCATGCCGACGCCGGGGATGCGGGCGAGTTGGGCCGCGTCTTCGGGCATGGCTTCGGCGATGGCGACGAGGGTCTTGTCTGTGAAGACGCAGAAGGCGGGCTGTCCGAGCTGTTGTGCCTGGTCGGCTCGCCAGTCGCGGAGTCGCTCGTAGAGGCCCTCGTCCATGTCGGAGGGACAGTCCTCGCAACGCATGAGTTTCATCTCGCCGGCGTCGGTGAGGGTGCGTCCACAGACGTGGCAGCGGGCGACGGTTCGGGCGGTGCGGCGTCGGACGGGTCCTGCGGTGGTGCGAGGGGTCGTCGGTGTGCCGTGTTCGATGCCGCCTTGTCCGGTGCTGGTGTTGCGGGCCGTGGCTCCTGAGGTGCCTGGCCGGATGCCGTCGAGGAAGCGGCTGGGGCGGCGGTTGGGGCGGCCGCCGGGTGAGCGGGAGAGGGCCCAGGACAGGCTGAGGTGGTGGCGGGCCCGGGTGACGCCGACGTAGAGGAGGCGGCGTTCTTCCTCGATCTGTTCGTCGGTCTTGGCGTACGTGATCGGCATCATGCCTTCGGCGAGGCCGACGAGGAAGACGGCGTCCCATTCGAGGCCCTTGGCGGCGTGCAGCGAGGCGAGGGTGACGCCTTCGACGGTGGGTGCGTGCTGGGCGGCGGCGCGTTCGTCGAGTTCGGTGACGAGGTCGGTGAGGGTGGCGGTGGGTTTGGCGCGGGCGAAGTCCTCGGCGAGGCGTACGAGGGCGGCGAGGGATTCCCAGCGTTCGCGGACGGCTCCGGAGCCGTCGGGGGGCTGGCTGGTCCAGCCTTCGCCGGAGAGGACGGCGCGGACCTGGGAGGGCAGGTCGACGGCGTCGTCGAGGAGTGAGTCGTTGTTTCCGAAGCGGGCGGCGCTGCGGAGGGCGTGGCCGGCTTTGCGTACTTCCGCGCGTTCGAAGAAGCGTTCTGCGCCGCGGAGCTGGTAGGGGATGCCGGCGTCGGCGAGGGCTTGCTCGTAGATCTCGGACTGTCCGTTGGTGCGGAACAGGATCGCGATTTCGCCTGCGGAGACGCCGTTGTCGATGAGGGCGCGGATGCGGCGGGCGGTGCCTTCGGCTTCGGTGGGTTCGTCGGCGTAGTCGGTGTAGGCCGGTTCTGGTCCTCGGTCCCGTTGGGAGATGAGTTCGAGGCGGTGTTCGGCGGCGCGGCCTCGGGCGTGGGAGAGGAGGGTGTTGGCGAGGTGGACGACCTGGGGGGTGGAGCGGTAGTCGCGGACGAGCTTGACGACGGTGGCGCCGGGGTGGCGGGTGCGGAAGTTGAGGAGGTGGTCGGGGGTGGCGCCGGTGAAGGAGTAGATGGTCTGGCTGGCGTCGCCGACGACGCAGAGGTTGTCGCGGTCGCCGAGCCAGAGTTCGAGGAGTCGCTGTTGGAGGGGGCTGACGTCCTGGTATTCGTCGACCACGAAGTGCTGGTACTGGGAGCGGACCTGTTCGGCGATGTCCTGGCGGTCCTGGAGGATGCCGACGGTGAGCAGGAGTACGTCTTCGAAGTCGATGAGGGCGCGGTCGCGCTTGAGTGTTTCGTAGGTCGCGTAGATCTGGGCGGTCTCGGCGTTGTCGCGGGGGGTGAGGCGGCTGGTTTTGGCGGCTGCCGCGGCGTAGTCGGCGGGGACGGTCTGGGTGACTTTGGACCACTCGATTTCGGCCGTGACGTCGCGGAGCTCGCCGCGCTCGAGGCGGATGCGGCAGGCGGCGGCCGCGTCGGCGACGAGTTGGATCTTGCGGTCGACGATGCGGGGCAGTTCGCCGCCGACTGCTTTGGGCCAGAAGAACTGGAGCTGGCGCAGGGCCGCGGCGTGGAAGGTGCGGGCCTGGACTCCGCCGGCGCCGAGGTGGCGGAGGCGTCCGCGCATTTCGCCTGCTGCGCGGTTGGTGAAGGTGACGGCGAGGATGCTGTTGGTCTGGAGGATGCCCGAGCGGACGCCGTAGGCGATGCGGTGGGTGATGGCGCGGGTCTTGCCTGTGCCCGCGCCGGCGAGGACGCACACCGGTCCGTGCAGGGCGGTGGCGACGGCGCGCTGTTCGGGGTCGAGCCCGTCGAGCACCGCGTCGGCCGTGTCCGGAACCTGCGGGAAGAGGGTGGAGTGCGTTGCTGCTGTCACCCCGCCATGCTGCCAGGTCGGTGGGGGCGGGTGCGTCGCGTTGTCCACAGGGGGCGGGTGCAGTCGTACTAATGCGGTGCGTGTCACGTCTGCGGGTGTGACGGGCGTCATGCGCGGGAGGGGGCGGTGGCTCGGGCGGGGTCGGGAATGGTGGCCGGGTCGCTTACGTTCGACTCAGTGCGAATAAGCATTCCGAGCCGTGAAGGAGCATGAGGAACATGCCGGGGACTGTGACGATGTACAGCACGACGTGGTGCGGCTACTGCCGTCGGCTGAAGGGCCAGATGGACCGCGAGGGCATCGAGTACAACGAGGTCAACATCGAGCACGACCCGGATTCGGCGGCGTTCGTCGAGAAGGCGAACGGCGGGAACCAGACGGTTCCGACCGTTCAGATCGTCCCGGCGAGCGGTGGGGCCGAGGTCGTCATGACGAACCCGAGCCTGGCGCAGGTCAAGCAGGCGCTCGGCGTCGCCTGATTGCTCCGTACGTTCAGAGTGGCCCCTGCTTCGGCGGGGGTCTTCTGCGTTTCTGGTCACTTCGCGTTGGCGCGTTCGAGCTCTGGGGCTCGGCAGTCCTGTGGAGCCGGCCTTGCGGCCTGTCCCTGTGGATGCCCTGCCTGGCCCGACCGGGGTTGGGTGCCCGGTCCGGCCGGTCGGACGAGATCGGGGCGGGGGTCAGACGGCGTCGCCGGGCTTGGGGAGGGGCTTGCCGTACCAGAGTTCGATGAGGCGGGCCGCGATCGAGATTCCGTAGGGGGGCATGACCTCTCCGGACTCGAATGCGGCGCGCAGGTCTTCGCGGGAGAACCAGCGGGCTTCGTGTATCTCTTCGCCGTCGACGTTGATCTCGGACGAGGTGGCGCGGGCCATGAAGCCGAGCATGAGGCTGGAGGGGAACGGCCAGGGCTGGCTGGCGACGTATTCGACGTCGGGGCCGACGACGACTCCGGCTTCTTCGAAGACTTCGCGGCGTACGGACTGCTCGATGGACTCTCCGGGTTCGACGAAGCCGGCGAGGGTGGAGAAGCGGCCTTCGGGCCAGTGGACCTGGCGGCCGAGGAGTGCGCGGTCCTCGTCGTCCGTGACGAGCATGATCACTGCGGGGTCGGTGCGGGGGTAGTGCTCGGCTCCGCAGGCCTGGCAGCGGCGGATGTGGCCCGCGGCGGCGATGACGGTGCGTTCGCCGCAGCGGGAGCAGAAGCGGTGCAGTCGCTGCCAGTTCTCGAGGGCGACGGCGTGCACCATGAGGCCGGCGTCCCTGGGGGACAGGAGGAGTCCGGCTTCGCGCAGGCCGGCGGGGCGCGCGGACTGGTCGATGCGGCCGGGGAGGGTGTCCTTCTGGAGGGCGAAGTAGCTGACGCCGTCGTCGTCGGTGCCCAGGAAGTAGCGGTGGGCTTCGGTGAGGGGCGCTTCGAAGGACGGGGTCATGACCAGTTCGGTGGCGCCGTCCGGCGTCTCGTCGATGAGGACCTGTCCGCCGGAGACCACGAAGACGCGGGTGGTGGGGTGGCTCCAGGCTGCGGCGAGCCAGGCTTCGTCGAGGCGGTGGTGTGCGGCGCGGTCGATGCCGCTGGGCGCGGAGAGCGAGAGCGGACGGTCGGCTGTGCGGTCGGTCCAGGTGGTCACGGGTGCTTCCAACTCCCCCGATGGAATGGGTGTTTCGGCGGGACGGTTCGGCTGGGCGGGTGCGGGGTGCGGCGGGTGGGGTGGCTCAGTGTGCATCGCGCCAGTTCTCCGCGAGGTCGCCCCACAGGTGGGCGGCTGTTTCGACGCCCTTTTTGAGGAGGTCGAGTTCGACTTTCTCGTTGGGTGCGTGCCAGCCGTCGGAGGGGACGGAGATGCCGAGGAAGAGGACGGGTGCGTCGAGGACGTCCTGGAGGTCGGCGGCGGGGCCGGAGCCTCCTTCGCGCGTGAAGCGGATCTTCTGCTCGAAGGCGAGGTTCATGGCGCGGACGACGGACTGGAGGGCGGGGTGGTCGAGGGGGGTGAGGCAGGGGCGGGTGGCGGCGCCGAAGGTGATGGTGTGGCGGATGCCGGCGGGGAGCTGTTGGGCGACCCACTGGGTGACGGCCTTTTCCACGTGGTCGGGGTCCTGTCCGGCGACGAGGCGGAAGGACAGCTTCAGCGTGGCTGAGGAGGGGACGATGGTTTTGCCGCCGGGGCCTTGGTAGCCGCCTCCGATGCCGTTGACCTCGGCGGTGGGGCGGGCCCAGATCCGTTCGAGGGTGGTGTGGCCGGCCTCTCCGTGGGTGGCGTGCGACTTGGCGGTGCGCAGCCATTGGGCTTCGTCGAAGGGGAGCTCGGCGAAGAGTTCCCGTTCGCGGTCGGTGAGGGGGGTGATGCCGTCGTAGAAGCCGGGGACGGCCACGCGCGCGTGGTCGTCGTGGAGGGCTGCGACGAGGCGGGCGGCGGCGGTGGCCGGGTTGGGTACGGCGCCGCCGAAGGATCCGGAGTGGATGTCCTGGTCGGGGCCGTGGAGTTCGATCTCGCAGTCGGCGAGGCCGCGCATGCCGGTGCAGACGGTGGGGGTGTCCTCGGACCACATGCCGGTGTCGGAGACGATCACGGCGTCTGCGGTGAGGCGGTCCCCGTGCTGCTCGACGAGGGCGCGGAAGTGGGGGGAGCCGGATTCCTCTTCGCCTTCCACGAGGAGCTTGAGGTGGACGGCGGGGGTGGTGCGGCCGGTGGCGGCGAGGTGGGCGCGGATGCCGAGTGTGTGGAAGAACACCTGTCCCTTGTCGTCGGCCGCTCCGCGCGCGTGGAGGCGGTTTCCGATGACGACGGGTTCGAAGGGGTCGGTGTTCCAGCCGTCCTCGCGGGCCGCGGGCTGGACGTCGTGGTGCCCGTAGACGAGCACGGTGGGGGCGTGCGGGTCGTCGCAGGGCCAGTCGGCGAAGACGGCGGGGGCGCCGGGTGTCTCCCAGATCTCGGTGGTCGGGAAGCCGGTCTCGCGGAGTTTCGCGGCAAGCCAGTCGGCGCTGCGGCGTACGTCGGGTGCGTGGTCGGGCTGGGCCGACACGGACGGGATGCGGAGCCACTCGGCGAGGTCCTGGAGGAACGCGTCGTAGTGGGTCTCGATGTACGCACGGACGGTGCTGACGGCGTTGTCAACGGGCTTGCTCATGGTCCCGAGCCTATCCGTCCGCCGGGGCGTGCTCGTGCGGTGGTTCCGGTGCTCTGCGGTCGCCGGGGCCGGGGGCGGGGTCGTCGAGGAGGAGGCGTTCCAGTTCGGTGCGTCCGGGGAGGCCGCGGGGGGTGACGGTTTCGCCGTCGCGTACGTAGACGAACGTCGCCTTGACGGCCTCGGGTGCGAGGCCGTGCTGCTCGGCCCAGGCGAGTCGGTAGATGGCGAGCTGGAGGGGGTCGGCGGTGCGTCCGCGGGTGGTCTTCCAGTCGACGATCTCGTACGTGGTGTCGTCGCCCTCGCCTTCTTTGTAGACGGCGTCGATGCGGCCGCGGATGACGCGGCCGGCGATGGCGAGCTGGAAGGGCGTTTCGACGCGGTGGGGGGTGCGGTGGGCGTAGGGCGTGCGGTCGAAGGCTTCCTTGAGGGCTTCCAGGTCGCGTTCGTCGGCGATGTCGGCTTCGCTGCCGGGGAGCTCCTCGGGGTCGAGCAGGGGCAGGCGGAGCTCTTCGAAGCGGGATTCGATCCAGGCGTGGAAGCGGGTGCCGCGGCGGGCGGCCGGCTGGGGTGGGCGGGGCATGGGGCGGGCCAGGTCCTGGGCGAAGCCGTCGGGGTCGGCGGCGAGGTGCAGGAGCTGGGAGGCGGTGAGGGTGGTGGGGAGGGGGACGTCGCGGACGGCTTGGCGGGAGCGCAGCAGTTCGCCGGTGAGGGCGTCGAGGTCGCGATCCCAGGAGGCGAGTGTGCGGGTCTCCTCCGGGGTTGGCCGGTGGCGGTCCGGGGGGACGGTCGAGGCGGCGCTGGTGGGTGCCGGGTCGAGGTGGGCGCGACGGTCGGCGTCCGGGGGCGTGGTGGGGTGCGGGACGGCGCCCAGGGGGTGCGCGTCCGCGGGCGTGCGCGGGGCGTGGTGCGCGCGCGGGTGCGGGGCACTGCGCGTGGGTCGGGCGTCGTCCGGGTGCGCGTGCGCGTGCGGGTGCGCGAGCCCGTCGTTGTGCGGGGCATCGGCGGCGGGCTGCTCGTGCGCGGGGGTGCCGGTCGGGTGCGGGAGCGTGGGGCGTTCGCGGGGCAGTGCGTCCCAGTCGTCCCACTCGTCCCAGCCCGGTCCGGGGCCGTCTTCCGGTGAGCTGACGAGATCGCCCTCTTCATAAAGAGGCTCGTCCCCGTGGAGGGGCTCGTCTTCGTAGAAGGGCTCGTCTTCGTAAAGGGCCTCTTCGTCCGGCGGGGCCGGCCAGTCCGGGTCGGTGTACGTGGCCGGGTGGCCCATCTCGTGGGCGTCGGCGTGGGTGTCGGCGGGGCTTTCGAGGTGGGCCAGCACCGTGGCCGCGGCCGCGCGGCGGCGCGCCATGGCCTCGTCGTCGAGCGGGAGTGGCCACGCGTGCTCGGCGGATGCCTCCTGGAGCGCGGGGTTCTCCTCGTCCTCCCCCGGTTCGTCGGCCCATGCCTCGATCTCCCCGTGTCCGGCGGCGCAGTGGTCGTACAGCGCCTGGAGGAAGTCGGAGGGGCCGCGGGGGCGCTTCTGGGCGGGGCCCCACCAGTGGCCCGAGCCGAGGAGGAGGGTGCGGGGGCGGGTGTAGGTGACGTAGCCGAGGCGGAGTTCCTCGGTGCGCTGGTGCTCCTTCATCTCTTCGTGGAAGGCCTTCATGCCCTTGGAGTCCCACGCTTCGATGTCGGGCAGTGTGGCGGCGTCACCGCGCAGTTCGTGCGGCAGGACCTTGCTCTGGGCGGTCCATTTCTCGCGGCCCTGGGCGCTGGGGAACGTCCCGGTGACGAGGCCGGGGACGGCGACGACGTCCCATTCAAGGCCCTTGGACTTGTGGGCGGTGAGCACCTTCACGGTGTTCTCGCCGCCGGGCAGCGCGTTGTCGAGGCCCTTTTCGTACTGGGCGGCGGTGCGCAGGAAGGCGAGGAAGGCGAGCAGGGTCGCGGAGGTGTCGTTCGCGGCGAACGAGGCGGCGATGTCGAGGAAGTTGGAGAGGGTTTCGCGGCGGCGGGCTGCCAGGGCGTGCGGTGAGGCGGCGAGTTCGACTTCGAGGCCGGTGACGGCGAGGACGCGGTGGAGAACGTCCATCAGCGGGTCGGCGAGTGAGCGGCGCAGGTCGCGCAGCTCGGTGGCGAGGCGCGCGAAGCGTACGCGTGCCTCGGGTGAGAAGGGCAGCCTGTCGTCGCCCGGTTCGTCGAGGGGGGTTTCCAGGAACGTGTCGAGGGCGTCGGCGAGCGATATCACTTCGGAGGGGTCGATCCCCTCCACGGCTTCGGCGAGGCGGCGGTCGGGGTCGTCGTCGCCCCCGCGCGCGTGGGCGACGAGGAGGCGGGCGCGGCGGCCGAGGAGGGCGAGGTCGCGGGGGCCGATGCGCCAGCGCGGGCCGGTCAGGAGGCGGACCAGTGAGGCGTTGGCGCCGGGGTCCTGGAGGACTTCGCAGACGGCGACGAGGTCGGCGACCTCGGGGAGGTGGAGCAGGCCGGAGAGGCCGACGACCTCTACGGGGATGTCGCGTGCGACGAGGGCGCCCTGGATGGCGGCGAAGTCGGTCGCGGTGCGGCACAGGACGGCGATCTCGCCGGGGGCGGTGCCGGTGCGTACGAGGTGGGCGAGGGAGTCACCGAGCCAGTCGATCTCCTCGGCGTGGGTGCGCAGGAGGGCGCAGCGGACGACGCCGTCGCGTTCGGCGCCGGGGGCGGGGCGCAGAGCTTCCACGCCCGCGTGGAGTGCGCGCAGCGGCTGGGCCAGGCCGTTGGCGAGTTCGAGGAGGCGGCCGCCGCTTCGGCGGTTCTCGCTGAGGGAGAAGCGGGTGGCGGGGCGGCCGTCGGCGGCGGCGAAGTGTTCGGGGAAGTCGTCGAGGTTGGCGACCGAGGCGCCGCGCCAGCCGTAGATCGCCTGGCAGGGGTCGCCGACGGCGGTCACGGGGTGGCCGGTGCCCGCTCCGAAGAGGCCGGCCAGAAGGATCCGCTGGGCGACGGAGGTGTCCTGGTACTCGTCGAGGAGGACGACGCGGAACTCGTCGCGGAGGATGGCCCCGACCTCGGGGCGGGTGCGGGCGAGGGTGGCGGAGAGGGCGATCTGGTCGCCGAAGTCGAGGAGGTCGCGGGCGCGCTTGGCTTCGCGGTACCGGGTGACGAGGCCGGTGAGGTCGAGGCGGGCGGCGGCTGCCTCGGGGACCTTGCGCAGATCGGTGTTGGTGAGTTTGCGGCCTTCGAGGGTGTGCAGGAGGCGGGTGTCGTAGGCGCGCAGTTCGTCGGGGCGCACGAGGTGTTCGGCGAGCTCGCCGTCGAGAGTGAGGAGGTCGCTGACGAGGTCGGCGAAGGAGCGCGTGAGGGCCGGGTAGGGGCCGGGGGCCTCGCGCAGGACGCGGGCGGCGAGCTGGAAGCGGGTCGCGTCGGCGAGGAGGCGTGCCGTGGGTTCGAGGCCGATGCGCAGGCCGTGGTCGGTGAGGAGGCGGCCGGCGAAGGCGTGGTACGTGGAGATCACGGGCTCGCCCGGGGGGTTGTCCGGGTCGATGGCGTCGGGGTCGGTGACGCCTGCCTTGATCAGTGCCTTGCGGACGCGCTCGGCGAGTTCGCCGGCGGCCTTGTTGGTGAAGGTGAGGCCAAGGACCTGTTCCGGGGCCACCTGGCCGGTGCCGACGAGCCAGACGACGCGGGCGGCCATGACCGTCGTCTTGCCGGAGCCGGCTCCGGCCACGATCACCTGCGGGGCGGGCGGCGCGGTGATGCAGGCCGTCTGCTCCGGGGTGAACGGGATCCCGAGGAGCTCCTTGAGCTGCTCGGGATCGGTGAGGCGTGTGGTCACCTCATCGAGGCTAACCGGCCCCACCGACAGTGCCGGCCCGATCCGGTGGAGGCGCACGTCACGCGGCGTCCGGAGCGGTCATGCGCACGTCGCTGGGCGCCCGGTGCGATGGAGACGCGCGTCACTCGACGACGTGTCTGCCCTCAGGGCGGGCGCTGCACGAGGCGCGGAACGCGCAGTGGGTGCAGTGCTGTCCGGTGGTGGGGGTGAAGCGTTCGTCGAGGACCTTGCCGGCGGCGGTGGCGAGGAGGTCGCCGACCCACGCTCCCTCCCCGTCGCCTTCCCCGTTTTCACCGAGGGGCTGTTGCGCCTGCACCTTGGGGAGCGTGTCGCCGCCGTCCTTCTTCGCGGCGCCCTGGCGCAGCTGGACGAGTTCGGCGCCGCCGGGTTCGGGGCGTTCGCCGTCGAAGGATTCGTCGACGGCGCCCTCGCGGACGGCGAGCTGGTACACGGCGAGCTGGGGGTGGCGGGCGACATCGGCGGCGGAGGGGGCCTGCTTGCCGGTCTTGAAGTCGACCACGTAGGCGCGGCCTTCGGTGTCGCGTTCGACGCGGTCCATGGAGCCACGGATGCGTACTTCGTAGGAGCCCGCTTCGAGAGTGACGTCGAAGGCGTGTTCGCTGGCCACGGGGGTGCGCACGCGGCTGGAGTCGACGTGCCAGCGGAGGAAGCGTTCGAGCGCCACGCGCGCGTGCTCCTTCTCCTGGGCCGACTTCCAGGGGGCGTCGAAGGCGAGGGCGTCCCAGACCGAGTCGAGGCGTTCCATGAGGACGGCGAGGTCGGCCGGGGTGCGTCCGGAGGCGACCTCGTCGGCGAGGACGTGGACGACGTTCCCGAAGCCCTGGGCGGCGGTGGCGGGGGCGTCGGCCTTGACCTCGCGGCCGAGGAACCACTGCAGGGAGCAGGTGTTGGCGAGCTGGTCGAGGGCGCTTCCGGAGAGCACGACGGGCTGGTCGCGGTCGCGCAGGGGGATTCTGCTCTCGGTGGGGTCGTCCATGCCCCACCAGCGGTAGGGGTGTGCGGACGGTACGAGGGGGCGCCCGTCGTCGTCGGTGAGGGCGGCGAGGCGGGCGAGGCGGCGGGCGGCGGCGTCGCGCAGCGTGTCGGAGGCGCGGGGGTCGACGGTCGTGGCGCGCAGTTCGGCGACGAGCGCGGCGACGGACAGGGGGCGGCGCGGGCGGCCGGTGACGTCCTGGGGGTCGACGCCGAGTTCGGTGAGGAAGCGGGACGGCTGGTCGCCGTCGTCGGCGGGTGCCTTGACCGCGGTGACGACGAGGCGTTCACGCGCGCGCGTGGTGGCCACGTAGAACAGACGGCGCTCTTCGGAGAGGAGCGCTCCGGGGGTGAGAGGTTCGGCGAGCCCGTCGCGTCCGATGCGGTCGGCTTCGAGGAGGGAGCCGCGGCGGCGCAGGTCGGGCCACAGCCCTTCCTGTACGCCGGCGACGACGACGAGGCCCCATTCGAGGCCCTTGGAGCGGTGGGCGGTCATGAGACGTACGGCTTCGGGGCGTACGGCGCGGCCGGCGAGCGTGTCGGCGGCGATGTCCTGGGATTCGACCTCTTCGAGGAAGTTGAGGGCGCCGCGGCCTCCGGTGCGTTCCTCCGCGCGGGAGGCGGTCGCGAAGAGGGCGCATACGGCGTCGAGGTCGCGGTCCGCGTTGCGTCCTGCGGCGCCGCCGCGGCGGGCGGCGCGTTCCAGGCGCTGGGGCCAGGAGGTGCCGTTCCACAGCTGCCACAGTGCTTCCTCGGCGGTGCCGCCGCAGGTGAGGGTTTCGCGGGCCGCGCGCAGCAGTGCGCCGAGACGCTGGGCGCCGCGGGCGTGGGCGGGATCGTGGGCGGCGAGGCGTTCGGGCTGGGCCAGGGCGCGTGCGAGGAGTTCGTCGGAGGGGGGTGGCAGGTGGTTGCCTGCGGCGCGTTCCTCCTCGCGCAGGGCGCGGCCGAGGCGGCGCAGGTCGGCGGCGTCCATGCCGGCGAGGGGTGAGGCGAGGAGGGTGAGGGCGGTCTCGGTGTCGAGCCAGACGGGCGGTTCCCGGTCCTGGTCGTCGTCGGGTTCGGCGGTGTCCTGCGCGACGCTGAGGGCGACGGCCCTGAGCGCGGTCAGCAGGGGCGTGACGGCCGGTTCGTGGCGCAGGGGCAGGTCGTCGCCGTCGATGTCGAGGGGGACGCCCGCGGCGGTGAGGGTGCGGCGGATCGCGGGGATGGAGCGGGTGCCGGCGCGGACGAGGACGGCCATGTCGTTCCAGGGGATGCCGTCCTCGAGGTGGGCACGGCGCAGGATGTCCGCGATGTTGTCGAGTTCGGTGCCGGAGGTCGGGTACGTGTACGCCTCGACGCGGCCGCCGTCGCGCGCGGGGGTGAGCTCGCGGTGGGCGCGGACCTTGTCGGCGGGCAGCCGGGTCAGGGGCATGCGCCGGGTGATGCGGCGGGTGGCGTCGAGGAGGTGTGCTCCGGAGCGGCGGGACGTCGTGAGGACCTCTACGGGGGCGGGGCTCTTGTCGGCGCGGGGGAACTGGTCGGGGAATTCGAGGATGCCGTTCACGTCGGCGCCGCGGAACGTGTAGATCGACTGGTCGGGGTCTCCGAAGGCGAGCAGGGTGCGGCCGTCGCCGGCGAGGGCGTGCAGCAGCCGCACCTGGGCCGGGTCGGTGTCCTGGTACTCGTCGACGAACACGGCGTCGTAGCGCGTGGCGAGTTCGTCGGCGACGGAGGTGCGGTGGGCGAGGAGGACCGCGCGGTGGACGAGTTCGGCGTAGTCGAGGACGCCGTGCAGGTCGAGGACGTCGAGGTACTCGGCGAGGAAGGTGGCGGCGGCTTTCCAGTCGGGGCGGCCGATGCGGCGGGCGAAGGCGTCGAGTGCGGCCGGTCCGAGGCCCAGTTCGCGGCTGCGGGCGAGGACCGCGCGTACCTCGTCGGCGAAGCCTCGGGTGGTCAGGCAGGCCCGCAGTTCGTCGGGCCAGCGGACGTGGGCGAGGCCGGCCTGCTCCAGGTCGATCTGGCCGGCGAGCAGCTCGCGTACGGCGACGTCCTGTTCGGGTCCGGACAGCAGGCGCAGGGGTTCCGCGAACAGGCCGGCGTCCTGGTGGGCGCGGACGAGGGCGTAGCAGTACGAGTGGAACGTGGTGGCCTGTGGTGCGTGGGCGGCGCCGATGCGCAGGGCCATGCGGTCGCGCAGTTCGACGGCCGCCTTGCGGCTGAAGGTGAGGACCAGGATGCGCTCGGGGTCGGTGCCTTTGGCGATGCGTGCGGCGACTGCCTCCACGAGCGTGGTCGTCTTGCCCGTGCCCGGTCCCGCGAGGACGAGCAGCGGGCCGTGCACGTGGTCAACCACCGCGCGCTGCCGTGCGTCCAGACGAGGGGGGTCCACCGGGCCCGGCGGGGTACGCACCAGTCGGTACGCGCCGGGGGTCCCCTGTCGTACCTGGCGGTGCGACAGGTTCCGGGTGGAGGAGGAGGAGCTCACGTGGATCGCTGGTCCTGGTGGGTGTGCTGGGGGGACGGGGAGGCTGCCGGCCGTCCGAGAGGGGCGGTGGCTGCGGGATGAGGGAGGTGCGCGCCGTCGACGCTACGCCGTCGAGTGTGGCGGAAGCCGGGCTTCCGTCGGGTCCCCCGGGTCCCGTGCGGCACAGGTGTGCCGCGATTCACGAACGTGCGCGAGGGCGGCGAAGTGCCCCTGCCGCCCCGTTTCCCCCGTACGGGCGGCAGGCCACGTGTGCCTGCCGGCCGCAGGCCGCTGGTGCGCGGACGCGCTGGCGGGAGCTGTCAGGTGTGAGATTCCGCGCGTTCTTCGCCGTCCCACCGCGCGTGCCTCATGTCGAGGCGCGGGACGTGTCCCTCGGAGGCGCGGGAGGCTTCGCGCAGGGGGGTGCTCTCCGCGCGGTAGTGCGCCATGGCGTCCAGTTCGTGGCCGGGCAGCAGCACGCCGTCCGAGCGCACGACGCGCCACCACGGAACGGCTCCCCCGTAGAGGGCCATCACGCGTCCGACCTGGCGCGGGCCGCCCTCGCCGAGCCATTCGGCGACGTCCCCGTAGGTCATGACGCGCCCGGGCGGGATCAGCTCCGCGACCTCGAGCACCCGCTCCGCGTACTCCGGCAGCTCGCCCGCCGCACCGTTCTCCTCGCTCATCCGCCCCATCCTGCCGCACCCCACCGACACTGTGACGGCCCGGTCACGGGGCGTGGAGAGTCGTATGAAGAAGCACGAATCCTCGGTTGCGGGATACTTTGCTCCCCCGCATCGCACCCTGATGCCCCCCTGTGTCAGTGGGACGTGCCACCATCGTGCGGGCGGTGACCGGTGATACGAGACCAAGAAGAAACGACGGAGCAGCAGGGCGTGCATCCCGATAAGGCGGAGGGCACCTCTGGAGTTTCCGCGCGCCCGGACAGCGACGAGGCCGACCACTCCCCCGTGACCGAACGCCTGGGCCGGCCGGCCCAGGCGCCCCCGGCGGAAACGCCGTCCGAGGTCACGGAGGCCGCGCCCGAGAAGACCGCGGAGTCCCGGCCCGAGCGGGCCGAGGTCCCCCTCGTCGACCCGGAGCGCATCGACGCCGACGCGCATTCCGAGCGGGTGGACGGCGACGAACCGCTCCTCCCCGCGCGCGTGCACCGCCCCTCCGACCTGATGCGTCTCCTGGTGGGCGTTCTCGCGATCGCCGTGCTTCTGTCGATCGCCGCCTTCGCCCACGGCACGACCTCGGGTCTTCAGCAGGACATCAGCAAAGGCACGGGCGCCGCCCCCGACCTCATGATCAAGTTCGCGGGGCTCGCGTCGAGCATCGCGATCCTCCTCGTCCCGGTCGCCTTCGCGATCGAGCGGCTGATCAAACGCGACGGGCTGCGGATCGCCGACGGTGTTCTCGCGGCCGTCCTCGCCCACGGGGTGACGCTCGCGACGGACCTGTGGGTCGCCCAGGGCGCCCCGGGGTCGATCCAGGACGCGCTCACCCGCCCGTCGCCGGGCGACATCCACGCGCTGACCGATCCGGTGCACGGCTATCTGGCGCCCGTCATCGCCTATATGACGGCCGTGGGAATGTCCCGCAGACCACGATGGCGCGTGGTGCTGTGGGTGGTGCTGCTGCTCGACGCGTTCGCGATGCTGGTCACCGGCTACACGACACCCTTCTCGATCGTCCTGACGGTCCTCATCGGCTGGACTGTCGCCTACGGCACGCTCTACGCGGTCGGTTCGCCGAACGTGCGGCCCACCGGCCAGACGCTCCTCGCCGGCCTGCGGCACGTCGGCTTCCACCCGGTGAGCGCGGCCCGCGAAGAGACCCACGAGGGCGCCACGGAGAACGGGGACAGGGGGCGGCGCTACTTCGTCACCCTGGAGGACGGCCCCCCGCTCGACGTCACCATCGTCGACCGGGAACAGCAGGCTCAGGGCTTCTTCTACCGCGTGTGGCGCCGGCTCACGCTGCGCGGGATCACCACGGGCCGCAGCCTCCAGTCCCTGCGGCAGGCGCTCGAGCAGGAGGCCCTCCTCGCGTACGCGGCGATCGCGGCCGGGGCCAACGCGCCGAAGCTGATCGCGACGTCCGAGCTCGGCCCCGACGCGGTGATGCTCGTGTACGAGCACACGGGCGGCCGTTCGCTGGACTCGGTGCCGGACGAGGAGATCACCGACGAGCTGCTGCGCGACACCTGGCACCAGGTGCAGGCGCTCCAGTCGCGGCGTATCGCTCATCGGCGGCTCACCAGCGACGCGATTCTGGTGGATCGTTCCGGCACGGTGATCCTGACGGATCTGCGCGGCGGCGAGATCGCGGCCGGGGACCTGATCCTGCGCATGGACATCGCGCAGCTCCTGGCCACGCTGGGCCTTCGTGTGGGCGCCGAGCGTGCGGTGGCGTCCGCCGTGGGCGTGCTCGGGCCCGACGCGATCGCCGACTGTCTGCCGCTGCTCCAGCCCATCGCGCTGAGCCGTACGACGCGCTCGACCCTGCGCAAGCTCGGCCGGGAGCGTTCGGAACGCGAGCGCGAGGCCGTGCTCGAGGCGTCGCGCAGGGCGAAGCAGGCCCGTCTGGACGAGGCGGCCCTCGCCGGGGCCTCTCCCACCGAGGAATCGACGCCTACGGAGAGGGCCACCGAGAAGACGCCCTCTACGAAGACGGCCGCCGAGCGGATCACGCCCCCGTCGGCCAAGACCTCCGCGAAGGTCGAACGGCAGACCGAGAAAGCCGAGCGACAGGCGGAGAAGGCCGAGCGGCAGGCCGAGAAGAAGGCCCTGGACGAGGCTCTGGACGAAGCGCGCGAGGAGGATCTCCTCACCCAGATCCGCCATCAGGTGCTCCGCATCCGTCCGCAGGCACCCGTCGAACCGGCTCGTCTGGAGCGCGTCCGACCGCGCACCCTCGTGAGCTTCATCGCGGGCGCCATCGGCGCGTACTTCCTGCTGTCGCAGCTCACCCACATCGAGTTCGGCACGCTGTTCGACCAGGCCCAGTGGGGCTGGGTCGCCGCCGCCGTCCTGTTCTCGGCGCTGAGCTACTTCGCCGCCGCGATGAGTCTGCTCGGCTTCGTGCCGGAGCGGGTGCCGTTCCTGCGGACGGTCGCCGCCCAGGTCGCCGGCTCGTTCGTGAAGATCGTGGCACCGGCCGCTGTCGGCGGTGTGGCGCTCAACACCCGCTTCCTGCAACGCGCGGGCGTGCGCCCCGGGCTCGCGGTGGCCAGTGTCGGCGCCTCCCAGCTCTTCGGTCTGGGCGCCCACATCATGATGCTGCTGACCTTCGGCTATCTGACCGGCACGGAGAAGACCCCGTCCCTGTCGCCGTCCCGGACGGTCATCGCGGGCCTGCTGACCGTCGCGGTCCTCGTGCTCGTGGTCACGTCGATCCCGTTCCTGCGGAAGTTCGTCGTCACGCGCGTGCGGTCCCTGTTCGCCGGCGTCGTACCGCGCATGCTGGACGTACTCCAGCGGCCGCAGAAGCTGATCACCGGCATCGGCGGCATGCTTCTCCTGACAGCCTGCTTCGTGATGTGTCTGGACGCGTCGATCCGCGCCTTCGGGGACGAGTCGACGACGCTCAGCCTGGCCAGCGTCGCGGTCGTGTTCCTCGCGGGCAACGCGCTCGGTTCCGCCGCGCCTACGCCGGGCGGCGTGGGCGCGGTCGAGGCGACCCTGACGGTCGGCCTCATCGCGGTCGGACTGCCCAAGGAGGTCGCGGCCCCGGCCGTGCTGCTCTACCGGCTCCTGACCCTGTGGGTACCGGTGCTGCCGGGCTGGCTCTTCTTCAACCACCTCTCTCGGAGGGGCTCCCTGTAGGAGCACGTTTCCACGAGCGCTCCCTGTGGGGACGCGTTTCCGGGAGGACCCCCGTAAGGACGCGTGTCCGGGAGGGCTCGCGGACAGCGCGACGGCGTCAAGGCGTCTCTTCAGAGCCCTCCCCCGGAGCCGCGCCGCTCACCCGCACGGCCCCCGCCCCGAGCGCCCAGTGAGCCGTCGCCGCAGGATGGATGCATGCCCAATCCGTCCCGGCCGCGTGCCGCTGCCCTGGCCGCCGCCGCCCTCCTCATGGCCTCCGCCCTCGCGGCGTGCAGCAGCGATCCCAAGGACACGGACCTGGCGTCCCAGACCCTCAGCTGGAAGGACTGCCCCGCGCCCTCGGAGTCGGAGGGCGGCGGCCCGGCGCCGTCCCCGCTGCCGGGCGGCGCCGCCTGGGAGTGCGCCACCATGAAGGCCCCCCTCGACTGGGGCAAACCCAAGGGCGACACGATCGGCATCGCGCTCATCCGCGCCAAGTCCTCCGGCCCCGAGGACAAGCGCATCGGGTCGCTCATCTTCAACTTCGGCGGACCGGGCGGCTCCGGAGTCACCACGCTGCCCGCGTTCGGCAACGAGTACGCGAAGCTGCGCACCCGCTACGACCTGGTGAGTTTCGACCCCCGCGGCGTCGGCCGCAGCGACGGCGTGAAGTGCGAGAACGACAAGCAGCTCGACGAGTACTTCCAGCAGGACGCCATGCCCGACGACGCCGCCGAGACGAAGGAGTTCGTCGGCAACATCACCCAGTTCAACAACGCCTGCGAGACGAACTCCGGGAAGGTCATCCCGCACGTCGCGACGACGGACGCGGCACGCGACATGGACCTGATGCGGAAGGTGCTCGGCGACGACAAGCTGCACTACTTCGGGATCTCGTACGGCACCGAACTGGGCGGCGTGTACGCCCACTTGTTCCCCAAGCACGTGGGCCGCGCCGCCTTCGACGGCGTCGTCGACCCCACCCAGAACTCCGAGGAGGGCTCCCTCGGCCAGGCCAAGGGCTTCCAGCTCGCCCTCGACAACTACGCGAAGGACTGCACCTCCAAGGTCGAGGACTGCCCGGTCGGAGACACCCCCGAGCAGGTCAAGGCCAAGATCGCGAAGCTGCTCAAGGACCTGGACACCAAGCCGATCCCCGGGATCTTCCCGCGCCAACTGACCCAGACCGCCGCCACGAACGGCATCGCGCAGTCGCTGTACTCCAAGGACTTCTGGGAGTACCTCACCGAGGGTCTCGTCCAGGCCTACGAAGGCGACGGCAGGATCCTCATGCTCCTTTCGGACTCCATGAACGGCCGCAGCGAGGACGGCAAGTACAGCAACATCCAGGCGGCCAACGTCTCCGTCAACTGCGCCGACGACAAGCCCCGCTACACGACGGCGTACGTCAAGTCGAAGCTGCCCGAGTTCCGCGCCGCCTCTCCCCTGTTCGGCGACTACCTCGCGTGGGGCATGCTCAGCTGCACGAACTGGGCGGTCCCCGGCGCCGCGGACCACCCCGACGTGAGCGCGCCCGGCTCGGCGCCGATCCTCGTCGTGGGCAACACGGGCGACCCGGCCACCCCGTACGAAGGCGCGAGGAAGATGGTCGACGCGCTCGGCAAGGGTGTCGGGGTGGAACTCACCTACGTGGGGCAGGGCCACGGCGCGTACGACAGCGGGAACAAGTGCGTACGAGGCGCTGTGGACGGATATCTGCTGAACGGGACGGTCCCGAAGGCGGGCACGGTCTGCAAATAGCGGCTGCGGTCGGCATGTTCGGCTCGCGTGCCCGGCCGTCGCCGGGCACGCTGCCGCAGAGGATTGTCAGTGGCGCTGCCTAGGATGGTCTGACTGTCTTCGGACCGGAGGCAGGCGAGGGGGATCGCCAGGGGGGTGCCTGTGTCGCGTCATGTTCGTTCGTTCGCGCTGCTGGCCGCGGGGCTGCTGGTGGCAGGTGCCGCCGCCGGCTGCGGCGGGTCGGCAGACAAGGCCGGACGCGGCGAGGGGAAGGGGCGCACGCAGCCACCGCGCTCGTCGCCGTCGCCGGGCTCGGACAAGGCCGGCCGCGCCGGCACACTGCCCGCACTGCCCGCCGCGCTCACGTCTCAGCGGCTCGACTGGGGCCGCTGCAAGGCCACCGACGACGGCCCCGCGCCCGGCTCCGACTGGCAGTGCGCGACGCTGAGGGCGCCGCTCGACTACGCGAAGCCGGACGGGGAGACCATCGGCGTCGCC
This sequence comes from Streptomyces sp. NPDC055955, assembly GCF_042270245.1. Classification (NCBI taxonomy): domain Bacteria; kingdom Bacillati; phylum Actinomycetota; class Actinomycetes; order Kitasatosporales; family Streptomycetaceae; genus Streptomyces; species Streptomyces sp. NPDC055955. Next base: position 219,571 of record NZ_JBHJYS010000013.1, on the reverse strand, counting down.
CTCATCCGCGCCAAGTCCACGGGCGGAAGCGGACGTTCCGGCTCGCTCCTGTTCAACTTCGGCGGGCCGGGCGGCTCCGGGGTCTCGATGCTGCCCGCCTTCGCACCGGACTACGCGAAGCTGCGCGAGCGCTACGACCTGGTGAGCTTCGACCCGCGCGGCGTCGGCGCGAGCGAGGGAGTGCGCTGCCGCGACGACAAGGCGATCCAGGCCGCCGAGTCCGTCGACCTCACGCCGGACACCCCCGCCGAGGAGCGGGCGTACTTCGAGGACGCCGCAGACTTCGGCGCGGGCTGCGCCCGGCAGGCCGGCAAGCTGCTCGGGCACGTGTCGACGGACGAGACGGCCCGCGACATGGACCTGGCGCGCCAGGCACTCGGCGACGACAAGCTGCACTACATGGGCATCTCCTACGGGACCCAACTGGGCGGTGTGTACGCGCACTTGTTCCCCGGCAAGGTGGGGCGGCTCGTGCTGGACGCCGTGGTCGACCCCGCCGCGGACACCGTGGGCCACGCCGAGAACCAGACGAGGGGCTTCCAGCGGGCCCTCGACAATTACCTCAAGTCCACCGGCCAGGACCCGGATCAGAGGTCCCGGAAGATCGCCGCTCTGCTGAAGCGGCTCGACGCGAAGCCGCTGCGGGCCTCGGGCGGCCGCGAGCTCAACCAGTCGCTCGCGACGATCGGCATCACGGTCACCCTGTACAGCCAGAGCAGTTGGCCCGCCCTGACGCGTGGCCTGGAGGCGGCCGAGAAGGGGGACGGTACGGCGCTGCTCACCCTGGCCGACGCGTACAACGAGCGGAGCCCCGCAGGGCATTACAGCTCGCAGAGCCACTCGCAGCGGGCGATCTCCTGCCTCGACGACAAGGAGCGGCCGACGCCGGCGCAGGCGAAGAAGCGGCTCGCGTCGTTCCGTGAGATCTCGCCGGTCTTCGGGGAGTTCATGGCCTGGGACACGGCGGGCTGGTGCCACGACTGGCCGGTGCCGGGCCAGTACGCGACACCCGAGGTGAGCGCTCCGGGCGCCGCCCCGGTCCTCGTCGTGGGGAACACAGGCGACCCGGCGACCCCCTACGAGGGCGCCCGCCGGATGGCGGACGAGCTCGGCAAGGGCGTCGGCGTCGAGCTCACCTGGAAGGGCGAGGGGCACGGCGCGTACGGCAGCGGGTCGAGCTGTGTCGACTCGACGGTGAACGACTACCTCCTGGAGGGCCGAATACCGCGCGACGGGAAGGTCTGTTCCTGACGCGGACGCCGACGGGGCGCCCCATGACGAACGGGCCCCGCACGCGAGGTGCGGGACCCGTTCGAAAAAGCTGCCCCCTGACCGGCGGCATCGGCCGGCGGGCGGTCTAGTAGACCGGCTTCTCGGGCTCGATCTGGTTGACCCAGCCGATCACGCCGCCGCCGACGTGCACGGCGTCCGAGAAGCCCGCGGACTTCAGGACGGCGAGGACTTCCGCACTGCGGACACCCGTCTTGCAATGCAAGACGATCTTCTTGTCCTGCGGGAGGTTCTCCAGGGCGGTGCCCATGAGGAACTCGTTCTTCGGGATCAGCCGGGCGCCGGGAATCGAGACGATCTCGTACTCGTTCGGCTCGCGGACGTCGATGATCTCGATGCTCTCGCCGTCGTCGATCCACTCCTTGAGCTGCTTGGGAGTGATCGTCGAGCCGGCCGCCGCCTCCTGGGCCTCCTCGGACACGACGCCGCAGAAGGCCTCGTAGTCGATGAGCTCGGTGACGGTCGCGTTCGGGCCGCAGACCGCGCAGTCGGGGTCCTTGCGGACCTTGACCTGGCGGTACTGCATCTCCAGGGCGTCGTAGATCATCAGGCGGCCGACGAGCGGCTCGCCGACACCCGCGAGGACCTTGATCGCCTCGGTGACCTGGATGGAGCCGATGGACGCGCACAGCACGCCCAGGACGCCGCCCTCGGCGCAGGAGGGAACCATGCCGGGCGGCGGGGGCTCCGGGTAGAGGCAGCGGTAGCACGGGCCGTGCTCGGACCAGAACACCGAGGCCTGGCCGTCGAAGCGGTAGATCGAGCCCCACACGTACGGCTTGTTGAGCAGCACGCACGCGTCGTTGACCAGGTAACGGGTCGCGAAGTTGTCCGTGCCGTCGACGATCAGGTCGTACTGGCTGAAGATGTCCATCACGTTCTCGGCCTCGAGCCGCTCTTCGTGGAGGATCACGTTCACGTACGGGTTGATGCCGAGGACGGAGTCCTTGGCGGACTCGGCCTTGGAGCGGCCGATGTCGGCCTGGCTGTGGATGATCTGGCGCTGGAGGTTCGACTCGTCGACCTCGTCGAACTCGACGATGCCGAGCGTGCCCACACCGGCCGCGGCCAGGTACATGAGCGCCGGCGAACCGAGGCCGCCCGCACCCACGGCGAGCACCTTGGCGTTCTTCAGCCGCTTCTGCCCGTCCATCCCGACATCGGGGATGATCAGGTGGCGGGAGTACCTGCGGACCTCGTCTACGGTGAGCTCAGCAGCTGGCTCTACCAGGGGTGGCAGCGACACGGGGGCTCCGTTGATCGTCATTTCGGAACAGTGGTTCTTGCGTCAACACTGCCACGCCCCTCTTCATTCCGAGACACCCGTTCCGACCCGCGAGACGATGTCGTCCCAGTACCCGGGCATGGCCTCCCAGGGATCGGCCGCGCCGCCGCGGTCCGTGCGGTCGGTGAAGTAGATCGTCCCCGCGCCCTGCCAGCGGGCGATGCGCAGCGCCTCGTCGAGGTGCCCGCGGGGGACGCCGTGCACGAAGTGGCAGAAGCGGTCGGGCGGGTAGTCGGCGGTCCACTCGGCGACCTGGGACCAGCGGTAGTCGCTCCACGGCCCGGAGAACGTCACCAACTGGTCGGCGGTCTCGGCGTATCCCGGGTAGGGGTGCGTGCCGTGCCCGAGGACGACATGGGCGTCCTCGCACAGGGCGCGCAGCGTGGTGACGATGCGCCGGACCTCGGGGAGGGCCGCCCGCTCGGTCGGGCAGCGGCCGAGGGAGAACCCGTCGACGCGGTACCAGTCGAGATAGCGGTGGGCGTCGGAGACGACCTCGCCGAACGAACGGGCGCCGTAGGTGAGATCGAGATGGCCGAGGACCCGTACGTCCCGGTTGCGCAGCCTGCCCGCGGCTTCGAGGCAGTGCGGGTCGGGGCGGGCCCCGGGTCCGTCCGCCACGTTCAGGACGACCCAGTGCAGGGGGGTTCCGGGGCGGGTGAGTTCGGCCCACTCGACGGGCGCCATGAGGGGGTGTGCGTAGCCGGGGATGCCGAAGCCGAGCCGTATGTCGGTGCTCGCGGTCCCGGAGAACATGGGGGTCAGATACGGCATGCCGCTTCCATCCAGATGTCGGCGAGTGATTCCTCGAGGTTGATGCGGGGGCGCCAGCCGAGGCGGTCGCGTGCGGTGCGCACGTCGGCCTGCTGCCAGCTGCCGCAGCCGTCCGGGTACGGGTACGCGGCGGGTGCCACGTGGTCGGGGTCGGAGCGGGGGTGGCCGAGCGTCGGGCGGACGGGGCCGCCGGGTGAGTCGAGCTCGTGGAGCGCGCCGCCGAAGCCGGCGACGCGGGCGAGTACGGACGCCGCGTCGCGCAGCCGGACGGCACGGCCCGAGCCGATGTTGATGACGCCCTGCGCGGCGGAGAGCGAGGCGGCGTGGACGGCGCGGGCCACGTCGCGTACGTCGATGAAGTCGCGCTGCGCGCCGAGTCCGCCGAGCTTGAGTTCGCCGTCGCCGGACTGCATGGCGCGGCGCATGGCCTCGGCGAGACGGCCGAGGGGCGAGCCGGCGGGGGTGCCGGGTCCGGCCGGGGAGAACACCCGCAGGACGACGGCGTCGAGTCCGGAGCCGAGGACGAGTTCCGTCGCGGCGAGCTTGCTCACGCCGTACGGTCCGCCGGGCCTCGGCACGGCGTCCTCGGCGGTGGAGGAGCCGGGCTGCGAGGGCCCGTACTCGGCGCCGCAGCCGATCTGGACGAGGCGGGCGCCGCAGCCGCTGCGCCGCAGGGCCTCACAGATGGTGGCGACGGCGACGGTGTTGTGGCGGGTGAGGTCGCGGGCGCCGCCGCGCGTGGCTCCCGCGCAGTTGATGACGACTCCGGGGTGGACCGCGTCGAGGAAGCGGGTCAGTGCGCCCGGGCTTCCGGTGGCGAGGTCGAACCGCACGTCCGCGTCGTCCCCCCTGCCGAGTGCGGTGAGCTGCACGGCGGGGTCGGCGAGGAGACGGTCGGCGACGAACCGGCCGAGGTATCCGTTGGCTCCGATCAGCAGCACCCTCATCGGGCGGCTCCCTGGGTGAGCTGTCCGAGCTCTCCGGGAAGTCCTGGGCGCCCGGGGCGTCTGGATGGTCCGGGGCCTCCGGGGGGAGGGGTGGTCATCTCGCGTTCTCCTTAGAGGTGTTGCCGTGGGTCTTCGGAAGGCCCGCGGTGTCGGCCCCGCGGGAGGGAAGCGGCCGGCCGGCCTCTTCGTGTGGTCGTACGGCGTCGGACGCGGTCACGGAGCGGTGTCCGTGGGCGCGTGGGCGGAGGCCCTGGTGAGAGTGCGGGCCGCGTGGACGAGGAGGGTGAGCGCGGCGGCGCCGCAGGCCAGGCCGGGTACGGTGCCGGGTCCCCAGGTGTCGACGGCCGTCTCTACGGGGACGGCGAGGAAGCCGCAGCCGGGAAGGCGGCCGGCGAACACCGTGCAGACCGCGAGCACCTCGGCCGCGGCGGCTGCGCCGAGGACGACGGCGGGAGCGTGGGCGCGGCCGTGCGCCGTGAGCAGGCGGGCGAGCAGCAGGAGCGCGCCGAGCGTCCCGGCACCGGCGTAGGGGGCGTCCTCGCCGAGTACGGCGGCGGCCACCCCGATGAGGGTCCACAGCGCACACAGGAAGAGCGCGAAGACGGCGAGGAGGAGGGGGCGTACGGAAGCGGCGAACTCTTCGAGGCCCCGGCTGGAGGCGAGTCTGCGCCGGGCCACGGCACCGAAGAGCTGGGCGCACCAGACGCCGGGCGCGACGGCGAGGGCGAGGGCGAGGAGGGGGGCGGTGGCGGGTGCCCAGGCCTCGTCGGGACCGCCCGCCACGGCGCCGCTCAGGAGTCCGTCGCCGAAGAGCGCGTAGGCGAGGAGCCAGCAGGTCCAGGCGCGGGTGGCGGGCACGGTGTGGGCGGTGGCGCGCAGCGGGCCCCGGCGCAGGGCCGCCCGGAGTGCGGCGGAGACGGCGAGCACGCCGCCGGCTCCGACCGCGAGCCGCAGTCGTCCGCCGGTGAGGTCGAGTCCTACGAGGGTGAGGGCGCCCAGCGTCCCGGGCAGCAGCGCGAGGGCTGCCCAGACGGGGCGCCGGGCGCGCGCCGCCTCGGACACGGCGTGCCGGGCGCGCGCCGCCTCGGACACGGCGTGCCGGGTTTCCGGTTCGATGTCGCTGTCGCGGGGGACGCGCGCGTACATCTCTTCGGCGAGCGAGAAGACGTCGCGGTGCCGGAAGCGGGCGGCGGTCCGGTCGGTCACGCCGTGGGCCTCCAGACCGGCGGCGATCTCCAGGGCGTCGACAGCGCGCTCGCACAGCTCGCGGTGCCGGTGCATCAGCGCCTTCACGGGGTCCACGCCGGTACGGCGACGGCTGCCGCCGCTGGCCTCGTCGGCCTTGGCGGGGCTGCCGCCGGTGGCCTCGTCGGCCTTGGCGGGGCTGCTGTCGTTGGCGGGGCTGCCGGTGTTGGCAGGGCTGCCCGCGTTGGCGAGACCGCCGGTGTTGGTGGGACTGCTGGTGCTGGCGAGACTGCCGGTGCTGCCGGTGCTGCCGGTGCTGCCGGGAGGGGAGGCCGGCGGAGGAGACGGCACGTCGGGGAGCGGGCTGCCCGATGATGCGGCTGCGGCGGTGACGCGCCAGGCCGCGGGTTCACTCAACAGCGCTTCGTCGGCCACGGCGGGGTCGAGGCCACGCGCCAGGAAACCCGGTTCAGCCTCCGGCTCGGGCTCCGCACGCCACTCGGCCCCCGGCCCAGCCCCCGACTCCGGCTCCGCACACCGATCCGACTCGGGCTCCCCATCCGGCCCCGCCCCCGGCTCCGCACGCCACTCGGCCCCGGGCCCATCCCCCGGCTCCGCACATCGCTCCGGCGCCCGTCCAACCCCCGGCCCCGGCTCAACACTCGCCCCGGCCCCCGGCCCCCGCCCCCGCCCCGGCTCCCCCAGCGCCTCCTGCGAGCCCGCACCCCACGCGTCCGCGCCGCCCGGCACCTGCGGCGCGTCCAGGCCCGCGCTCACGACCGTCTCGCTCAGCCCCTGCTCGCTCACGCCTCCCCCTCCCCGCCGGGAAAGGCTCCGGCCAACTGGCCCTGCTCACCGGCCGGCCGCTCCCCGCCACCGCCCGCACCAACCGCGCCGCCCGAACCAACCGTGCCGCCCGAACCAACCGCACCGCCCGAACCAACCGCGCCGCGCGAACCAGCAGCACCGCGCGGGCTCCCGACGGCACCGCCCGAACCAACCGCACCGCCCGAACCAACCGCGCCGCGCGAACCAGCAGCACCGCGCGGGCTCCCGACGGCACCGCCCGAACCGATCCCGCCGCTCGCGCCCACCGGACCGCCCCCAGGGGCCGCCGCCTCGCCCTCCGTCCCCGCCCAACTGGGCGCGCCCGCAGAGGCGGAGCGCCCCGCCAGCCACGTGCCGAAGCCGCCGCCCGACTCACTCGTCGGTGCGGTCCAGCGGCCCGGTACATGGGCCTCCAGGGGGTTGGCGAAGGGCAGGGGTTCGCCCGCGTCGTCCACGGGTTCGCGGCGCACGGGGCAGTGAGAAACGATCTCCAGGTAAATGCCGTGAAATGCCGTGATGTTCTGCTCGACGGTGAAGAGTTCGAGGGCTCGCGCCCGCGCGGCGGCGCCGAGCCGTTCGCGGCGCCCCGGGTCACGCAGCAGCGACACACACGCCTCGGCGAGCGCCCTCGGATTGCGCGGCGGGACCACCAGGCCGGTGCCGCCGATGACCTCGACGACGGCGCCCGCGTCGGTCGAGACCGTCGCTCGTCCGCAGAACATCGCCTCGACGAGGCTGATGGGAAACCCCTCGACGATGCTCGACAGGACGACGACGCTCCCGGCGGCGTACGCGTCCGCGAGGGCGGGCGTCTCGGGCCCGCCGATCTCCTCGAAGGAGACCGGATTGTCGCCCATCGCGTGGGCGCCCTCCGCCTCGTCGGGGAAGAGCTGGGCGGCGAGGGCCTTGCAGTGGGCGAGGTAGGCGGCGGCGTCGGGCCCCTCGGCGGGCGCCCCGACGAGGCGCAGGCGGGCCTTGGGTTCCTCCTTGCGGATCTCCGCGAAGGCGTGGAGGAGGGAGATCAGGTCCTTGGAGGGCTCGATGCGGCCGACCCAGACGAGGGTGCCGGGCTCCCCCGGTTCCTCGCGCTCGCCGATCTCGGTGAAGCGGGAGGCCTCCATGCCGGGGTGAACGGTGCGCAGTTTCGCCCGGTCGGCGCCGCACCGCTCCTGCCAGCGCCGGGCATGCGTGTTGCCGGGGGTGATGATCGCGGCCTGCCGGTAGGTCTCGGCGGCGAGGCGGCCGTGGAACGCGGCGAGCATCGCCCTTACGGGGGCGGTCAGTTCGGCGTCGCCGGCGGCGATGTAGTGGGCCCGCAGCTGTACGCCGTACTCGGTGACGAGGAGGGGGACGCCGGAGAAGTGGCGGGCGACGAGCCCGGGAAGGGCGGCGGGGCCGCCGGAGGTGGCGTGGCACAGGTCGACCGCGCCGAGGCCGTCGTCGCCGTACCAGTCGAGGGAGAGCGGGCGCAGGGCGCGTTCGATCTGGCCGGCGACGGCGAGGAGGTCGGGGACGCGGGCGGCGCGGGCCGCGCGCAGGGCGCGCGGTGCGCGGCAGGCGCGCTCCAGTGTGCGCACGGCGGTTTCGGAGCGCAGGGCTCCGACGAGTCCGCCTTCGTCGCGGGCTAGCTCGGCGAGGGCGTACAGCGCGTTGCCGAAACGGTCCGCCTCGGCGGCGGCGGGATCGGCGGGCGCACCCGTGGGGGCGGTGGTGCCGGGGGACGCCCCGGTGCAGACGGCCGCGGCGAGCTCCGCGTACGCGTCGGCGAAGCGTCGCCTGCTGCGGCGTCCGTAGCCGGTGCCGTCGTCGTCGGCGGTCCACATCGGCGCGGTGCGCACCCGGCTGACCTGCGGCGGCAGTTCGATCCAGCCGCGGTCCTCCTGGTCCTGACTGCGGCTGAGCGCGTAGAGGTCGAACTCGTGCTGCTCGAGCCCGCGCACGAGCCGGTCGCACCAGAGCCTGGCCTCACCGCTCACATACGGATAGCCACCCTCCGTAAGCAGTCCGATGCGCACGAGCACACCCCCGATCTCCCGTCTGGGGAGCCGCCGTTGGTCCGGCGGCTCAGCGGGACGAAGGTATGCGGACATGCCGGTGGCGTGATGGACGGTTGTCCATCACGCCACCAAAAGGGGTGAACGGCCGTAACTTTCCCGCGCGGGTGGCGTTCTGTCGCGCTACACGCTCATCCGGTCACGGAGTGTCATGCCGCGGCCAGCTCTCTGCGGGCGGAGCGTCGTCGCGCGGCGACGGCCGGATCGAGCGCCGGCACGGCGGCGAGGAGCTGCCGGGTGTACGGGTCCTGTGGCGCTCCGTAGACCTCGTCCACGGTGCCGTACTCGACGACGCGTCCCTTGCGCATGACGGCGACCCGGTCGCTGACCTGGCGGACGACGGCGAGGTCGTGGGCGATGAAGACGAGGGCGAGGCCCAGCTCGTCCTGGAGTTCCCGCAGCAGGCCGGTGACCTGGGCCTGGGTCGTGACGTCGAGGGCGGAGACGGCTTCGTCGCACACGATGATGCGCGGTTCGGCGGCGAGCGCGCGGGCGATCCCGACGCGCTGGCGCTGGCCGCCGCTGAACTCGTGCGGATAGCGCCCGTAGTGCGCGGGGTCGAGCCCGACGCGTTCCAGGAGTTCCTCGACCCGGCCGCGCACCTCCTTGTCGCCGCGCGCCCGCAGCGGGTCGGCGACGGACTCCCCCACGCTGCGGCGGGGGTTGAGGGAGGAGACGGGGTCCTGGAACACCATCTGCACGCCCGTGTCGGCGCGCGCCCCCGAAAGGAGCACCTGTCCGGACGTCGGTTCGAGGAGCCCGACGAGCATCCTCCCGAGCGTGGTCTTGCCGCTGCCGCTCTCGCCCACGATTCCGAGGGTCTCGCCCCGGCGCACGGCCAGGGAGACCCCGTCGACGGCGGCGAGGGCGCGCTTGCCGCGCCCGAACTCCCGTCGCAGGTCGACCGCTTCGAGCAGGGCGTCGCCGGTCGCCTCCGGGCGCTGCGGGCGTGGCGCGTCGACGCTGGGGACGGCGCCGAGCAGTTCCTTCGTGTAGGCGGCGGAGGGTGCGCCGAGCATGTCGGCGACGGCTCCGCGTTCGACGGCGCGACCGTGGCGCATGACGAGGACGTCGTCGACGCTCTCGGCGGCGACGCCCACGTCGTGGGTGACGAGGACGAGACCCATCCCGGTCTCCTGGCGCAGTCCGTGCAGCAGGTCGAGGATCTGTGCCTGGACGGTGACGTCGAGGGCGGTGGTCGGTTCGTCGGCGACGAGGAGGGCGGGTTCGCAGGCCAGGGCCATGGCGATCAGGGCGCGCTGGCGCATGCCGCCACTGAACTCGTGGGGGCGCGAGCGCGCGCGGCGGGCGGCGTCGGGGATGCCGACCCGGTCGAGCACCTCCACGGCACGCGCGCGTGCGGCACGCCGGGACGCCTTGGAGTGCACGCGGTACACCTCGGCGATCTGGTCGCCGACGGCGTGGTACGGGTCGAGGGAGGACAGCGGGTCCTGGAAGACCATCGCGGCCGTCCCGCCCCGCAGCCGCCGCAGTGCCTCGCCGTCGGCTTCCTGTACGTCGGTGCCGGCGACCCGCACCGAGCCGGTGACGCGCGCGCCGGTCCCCCGGTGGAGGCCGAGGAGCGCGGAGGCGACCGTGCTCTTGCCGGACCCGGACTCGCCGACGACGCCGAGCGCCGCGCCCTCCTCCAGGCGGAAGGAGAGGGTGTCGACGGCCCGCAGGTCCCCGAACTCGACGGTGAGGGCGTCCACTTCGACGAGGCTCATGACAGGACCACCCGTCGGTCGGCCACCGCGTACAGGACGTCCGCGACGGCATTGGCGAGTACGACGAAGAAGCCGGTGACGAGGACCATGCCGACGACGACCGGCAGGTCGACGACGTTGACGGCGTGCACGAGTTCGCGGCCGAGTCCGGGGATGCCGAACAGGGTCTCGCTGAGCACGGCGCCGCCGAACATGGAGCCGAAGTCGTTGGCGTTCAGGGCGATGACAGGGGCGACGGCGCCGCGCAGGGCGTGCCGTCCGATGATGGAGCGTTCGCCGACCCCGTAGGCGCGGAAGGTGCGCACGTGGTCCTCGGCGAGGGTCTCCAGCATGGAGGCGCGGGTGAGGCGCGCGTACTTGGCGGCTTCGATGAGGGCGAGCGACAGCCAGGGCAGGAGCAGGTTCCAGGCCCACTGTTCGGGGTCGTCGGTGAAGGGCACGTACTGCGGGAAGGGCAGCCACTGGAGCTGTCCGCAGACGACGATCATCAGCAGCAGGCCGATGACGAAGACGGGCGTGGCCGTGCCGGCGAGGGTGATGCCGGTGAGGATCCGCTCCGTGGGACGACCGCGCCGCCATGCGGACAGGACGCCGGTGCCGACGCCGAGGATCAGCCACAGCACCATGGCACCGAGCGCGAGCGAGGCGGTGGCGGGCAGCTTGGTGAGGATCAGCTGCGTGACCTGCTGGTCGGTCTGGTACGAGAAGCCGAGGCAGGGGGCGTCGCAGTGCTGGAGCGCGGTGCCGGTGGAGAAGTCCTGTCCTACGAAGATGCCCTGGAGGAAGTGCCAGTAGCGCAGGTACAGCGGGTCGTCGAGCCTCAACTGGTCGGCGACCTGCTGCACTTGGGCGGGCGAGCAGCGGGGGCCGCAGCTGATCTGGGCGACGTTGCCGGGGGCCGCGTAGAAGACGACGTAGATGATCACGGAGATGGCGAGCAGGGTGACGGCGGCGCCGATCGCCCTGCGCAGCAGGAAGCCGGTCATGCCCCGGCCTCCCGCTTGCGGCCCGTGCCGATGCGCAGGCGGGACGCGGCGCGCGGGTCGAGCGCGGTGCGCACGCCGTCACCGAGAACGGTGAGCGCGAGCACGGTCACGAAGAGCGCCCCGGCGGGCAGCAGGAGGTACTGCGGCGCGGCCTGGTACCAGACGTCGGCGGCGGTGAGCATCTGCCCCCAGGAGGGGGTGGGCGGTTTGACGCCGACGCCGAGGAACGAGAGGGCCGCCTCGACGGTGACGTTCGTCGGGACGAGCAGGGACGCGTACGTGATGACGGGCGCGGCGAGCGAGGGGAGGAGTTCGCGGCGGGCGATCTGCCAGGTGGGCCAGCCGCTGAGCCGGGCCGCGGCCACGAAGTCGCGTTCCTTGAGGGTGATGGTCTGGGCGCGCACGATCTTGGCGGTGCCGCCCCAGGCCACGAACCCGATCACGAGGGCGACGAGGACGGGCCGGGGAAAGCCGCTCGGGACGATCGCCATGAGGGCGAGCGCGAGGATCATCAGGGGCAGCGCGACGATGACGTCGGTGGCGCGGCTGAGGATCTGGTCGACCCAGCGGTTGCCGAGCCCGGCCGCGATGCCGACGGTGACGCCGATGAACACCTGCACGACGGTGGCGGCGAGTGCGACGCCGAGGGAGACCCGGGCGCCGTAGACGAGGCGGGTGAACAGGTCGCGTCCGGTCTGCGGTTCGACGCCGAGCCAGTGCTCGCCGCCGGCCCCGCCGAACGCGCCGACGGGCACGCCGCCGCGCGCGGAGTCGATGAGGTGGGGGTGGTACGTGTTCGGGTCCTGGCCCTCGATCAGCGCGAGGAGCGGGGCTCCGAGCGCGATCAGGACGAGCAGGGCGACGACGGCCGCCGCGACGAGGGCGGCGCGCTGCGTGCGCAGGCGCCGCCAGAACTGACGGGCTCCGGAGACGGGGGCGGACGCCGTGAGGGCGCCCGCCCCTGCGGTCTCCGAGGCCACAAGTGCCTCGGTCATCGCGTCACTTCACCGAGACCTGCGAGATGTCGAGCACACCGGTCCAGTCGCTGATGACGATGTTCTTGACGTCCGGTCCGTACAGGCGCTTGTACACGGGGTGGAACAGCGGCACGGTCAGCGCCTGCTCCCCGATCTTCTTGTCCAGTGCACCCCAGCGCTTGGCGGCAGCGTCAAGATCGGTCAACTTGTTGATCGAGTCGATCTCGTCATTGACGGACTTGTCATCGAGGAAGCCGGTGTTGAAGTTCGCGCCGTCCTTGACGATCTGCCGGCCGTCGAAGATCGGGGCGAGGAACGGGCCGCCGGAGGGCCAGTCGGCTCCCCAGTGCGCGAGGAAGAAGCCGGGCTCCTTCTTGGCGCTGTGGATCGTGTCGGAGTAGTCGTTCGCCTCCAGGCCCTGGAGCTTGACGGTGATGCCGGCCTTCTTCAGGGCGTCCTGGAGGGCGGTGGCGATCTCCGGGCTGGTCTCGAAGTCCTTGGCGTTGGAGTGCGTGAGGGTGACGGTCAGACCCTTCTTGTAACCGGCCTCCTTGAGCAGCTCCTCGGCCTTGTGCGCGTTGCCCGAGGCGCCGGCCGGGAAGTGGTCGTAGGCGGTGTAGCCGAAGGACTTCTGGTTGGGCAGATAGGTCGTCGCGGCCTCGGCGAGCGAGGAGCCGCCGGCCGCGTTGATCACCGACGAGCGGTCGACGGCGGTGGCGATGGCCTGGCGCACCTTCGGGTTGTCGAACGGCTTCACCTTCGGGTTGAAGGCGATGTAGTTCGTATAGCCGAAGTGGCCGGTGCCGACGCGGGCGGCGAGCTTCTTGTCGCCGCTGACCTTGGCGAGTTCGGCGGGGCCGAGGTTGGTGTCGGTGGTGACCGCGGCGGCGTCGGCGCCCTGGCCCGCGGAGAGCCGCTGGTTGATGACGGAGGAGTCGAGACCGGAGCGTACGTCGATCCGGTCCGGGTAGGCCTTGCGCTCCTCGTCGGTCGTCGCGGACCAGTGCGTGTTGCGCTCCAGGACGAGCCGCTCGCCGTCGTTCTCGTTCTTCACGACCTTGTACGGGCCGGACGAGACGGGGTGCTCCTCGTACTTCGTGCCGGTGTCCTTGGCCTTGGGCACGGGTGTGAACTGCGTCTGCGTGGCCAGGTACGGGAACTCGCCCTCGGGCTTGTTCAGGTGGAAGACGATGGTCCGCGCGTCCGGGGTCTCGATCGAGTCGAGGCCCTTCTTGTCCTTGTACGGGCCCTGGTAGTCGGCGCCGCCGATCAGCCAGTCCCTCAAGTACGGTGCGCCGCCGGAGAGTTCCGCCGCGAAGGACCGCTCGATGCCGTACTTGATGTCGGCGGACGTGATGGGTGAGCCGTCCTCGTAGGTGACGCCCTTCTTCAGGGTGTACGTCCACACGGTCGCGTTCTTGCTGGGCTTGCCCAGGTCGGTGGCGAGGTCGGGGACGACCTTGGCGCCCGCCGCTCCGTCCTCGCGGTTGCGGGTGGTCAGCGTGCGGAAGACGAGCGAGGGGACGTTGCCGCCGCCGGAGGTGTAGAGCCGCGCCGGGTCGAAGTCGGACTGCGGGTTGGAGTTGAGGACGGTGAGGGTGCCGCCCTTCTGCGGCTTGGCGTCGGAGCTCCCCCCTGCGTCGCTGTCCTTGGGCCCGGCGCAGGCGGCGGCGCCGGCGGCGAGGACCACGCTGACGGATGCGGCGGCCACGCGGCGCGCTGTGACGGACGGTTGACGCATCGGAAATCGACCCCTTGGGGAATGTGCGCTGCGCTGGGCAGCAGAGGGCAGGCAGGGAAATGCGCAGAACTCGCCCGAGGCACGTCGACAGCCGGAAACCGCGAAACCGGAAACCCTGAGAAGAAATAGGGGTGGACACCGGAAAAGGGGAGATTAAATGCGACGCAGCACGCCAGGGGCGGGCGTCAGCAACAGTGCACGTCGGCGACGCACAGCGCGGTCACGCCGATGAGCGTGAGCTCAATGGCGTTGCGCGAGGGTGCGTGGCGGTGCGACATGCGGAGAAATATGAACGAACTTTCGCCGGATGTCAACGCGACCTCCGCCCTGCGGCTCAACTCTCGGGAAAGGCCCAGGGGTTGGGCTTGCAGGTGATTCCGTCGAAGGTCAGGAACTTGGTCTGCTGCTGCATGACGGGCGCGAGCGCGCCGTTCTTCGCGCAGGTCACATGGTTGAACCCGAGCCGGTGCCCGACCTCGTGATTGATGAGCATCTGACGGTACAGATGGATCTTGTTCCCGTACGTCGTCGATCCCTGCGCCCACCGATAGGCGTTGATCATGACGCGGTCGGTGGCGGCGGAATCGCAGGACACATTGTCCTCGGTCGTGTCGAGCCCGGATTTCGCGCACCAGACGCCGGTGGTCCCCGGACTGGCCAGCGTAATGACGAAATCGGGCTTCCCGGAGGAAATCCGCTCGAAAGTCCTGCCCCCGTCGTGGGCCCAACTGCGGTCGTCGTTCAGAGTCTTCTGCACGGCCTGCGCGAACAGCGCGCCGTCGAGCCCCAGCCCGTTCTCCACGTCGATCCGGTACCGGAACTTCTCCCCCTTGCCCGGCGCCTTGTCGAATCCGGGCACCGCGGTGAACTTCCCGGAGCCCTTGAGCTTGGCGGAAAGGGGATACGTCCGGCCCATCTTCTGGTCGTACGTCAGCGGGGTGACGGGCCGCGCCTTGCCCTCGGGGGTGGCGCGGTCGTCCGACCGGGACGCCGACCCGGCCGTCGACCGCTCGCCGGGCCCGGCCGCGGATCGCGCGTGGCCGTCGGCCGCCTCGCCACGGCCCTGGACGACGTGCCCGGCGACGACGACGGCGAGCACGGTGGTCACGGCGGCGGCCGCGATGCCGGTGTACGTACGGCCCCTGCCCCGTTTGTCACCCGGCTCCTCGTCCTCGGCAGAACCGGCGGCGGCCAGGTCGGGCTCGCCGCCCCCCGCGTCCCGGTCGGTGACAGCGCCGTAGGGCTCGGAGGGACGGGCAGGCGGGGCGAACGCGTCCACGTAGTCCTGCCGGGGCCTGCTCCGGGGTGACGGCACGACCGGCGCGGCCGCGTAACCGACGCCCATGCGGGTCTCGCCCCGGGCGCCCCCCTCGAACTGCTCAGGGTGCCCACCGCGCACATGCGGAACGCCGTGCGCGGGCGTGCCCTGCGGGAATCCGTGGGAAGGCGTCACGCGGGGCGACCCATGAACCGGAGTCCCCTGCGCCGGGAAACCGTGCGGCGGGGTCGCCTGGGGAAAGCCGTGTGCGGGCGTCGCCTCGGAGAACCCACGCGTGGTGGGCCCCTGCGGCGGAGCCGCCTGCGGAAAGCCGTGTGCGGGCGTCGCCTCGGAGAACCCACGCGGCGGCCCGGCGTTCGGCGACGGGCCGCGGTACGGAGCCTGCCCCGGCTGAGCCTGCGCGCGCCCAGCGCCCTGCTGTGCCCGGGGTCCCGGCGTGGAGGGACGTGGCACATCGGGGGCGCCGCGCCTGCGGCGGCCGCTGCCTGCGGCGACCGGTGCCCCGGCCTCCTCCGCGTCGTCCAACGGTGCCGGTGCCGGCCCCCGGCGGCTATGCCGTCCCACTCGCCGCCTCAGCTCCCCGCCCGCTCGTCTCGTCGCTCTCGGTCGATCCCCCCGCGTCCGCGAGGAGTTCACGCATCGCCGTGGCGACCGTCTCCGGATACTCCATCATCGCCACGTGCCCCGCGTCCGGCAGCGTCAGGAGCCGCGAGGAACGGAACGTCCGCGCGGCCCGCGCCGCCATACGGTAGGACACGAGCTGGTCGCGTCCACCGTAGACGAGGAGCGTGGGCGCGAGGACACGTTCGGCCTGACGCCACAGCCCATGCTGCCCGCCCAGGGTGTACGCGTTCACGACGCCACGCGCCGAACGGGTCATCGCGTCCCAGAAATAAGGCAGTTGAAGCCGCCGCTCCATCTCCTCGACGGCGGCTCGGTATCCCTCGGGGGTGACCCGGCCGGGATCCCCGTAACAGAGTGCCGTGACGCCGCGCACCCGCTGTTCGGCGGTCCAGTCCCTGCTGAGGCGGGTGAAGAGCGAGGCCACGCCCGGTACGGCCAGCAGTGCGGTCGGCACCGCCGTGCGCTGCACGCGGATCTCCGGCAGCGCGGGCGAGACGAGCGTGAGGGTGCGGACGAGATCGGGCCGTACGGCCGCGACCCGTGTCGCGATCGCCCCGCCGAGGGAGTTGCCGACGAGGTGGACGGGCCCGCGGCCCGCCGCGTCGAGGTGGCGGATGACGGCGCGGGCGTGCCCGGTCACCGAGTAGTCGCCGTCGTCCGGCGGCGGGGAGTCGCCGAAGCCGGGCAGATCGAGCGCCTCGCCGTCGACGACGTCCTCCAGGAGCGGCATCAGGGCCGACCAGTTCTGCGAGGAGCCGCCGAGGCCGTGCACGTACAGCGCGGGAGGCAGCCCTGCGCGGGTGCCGGGGCGGGAACGAACGGTGAGCGTGAGCCCCGGCAGGCCGACCGAGTCGAGCCGCTCACCCTCCGCGATCCGGACGGTTCCCGGCTTGGGCGCCGCGGCTGCGAAGGCGGCAGGCACACGCGGCGACTCGGTCGAAGACATGCGGGATATGTTACGAGACGATCACGCACTGGATCGTGTGTTCGCCGTCACAGATCGCATCGCGCCCCTTTGCGGTGTCTCCTACGCTCAGATCTGGGCACCCGCCCACATGAGGACGCACGAGGACACATGAGGGAAGGGAGCCGCCATGACGGTCGACCCATCCGACCCCGACACATTCGAGCGGCAGGAGGACGACGCGGAGTTCGGCGTCGAGGCCCCCGAGGCGGACGCGGCCGAGCAGCTCACGGAGCTCTCGCCGCACCGGGACGACCCTCCGGCGGACGCCGACCCGGACGCCGCGAACGAGGCGGACCGTGCCGAGCAGGCCCGCGTGGTGGATCTGGACGAGGACGACTATCGGTGACCTGCCCGTATTTGCCCGCATGCGGACTGTTTTCATAGCTGTCCGGTCCGTGAAATTGTGCGTCTGCACCGCGCGCACCACGGTTACCGAAAAGTACGATGGCGAAGCGGCGCACACCGCACACGGACAATCTTGGGAGGCGGCGTGACAGCCATCGAGCAGACAGAGGCAGCACGCCCTCGGGGCACGCGCCTGCCGCGCCGTGCCCGACGCAACCAGCTTCTGGGCGCGGCCCAGGAGGTATTCGTCGCGCAGGGCTATCACGCGGCGGCCATGGATGACATCGCGGAGCGCGCGGGCGTCAGCAAGCCGGTGCTCTACCAGCACTTTCCCGGCAAGCTCGACCTCTACCTCGCCCTGCTCGACCAGCACTGCGAGGCGCTTCTGCTCGCCGTGCGCACGGCGCTGGCCTCCACGTCCGACAACAAGCAGCGGGTCGCGGCCACGATGGACGCGTACTTCGCCTACGTGGAGGACGAGGGCGGCGCGTTCCGCCTGGTCTTCGAGTCGGACCTGACGAACGAGCCCGCGGTGCGCGAGCGCGTGGACCGAGTCAGCCTGCAGTGCGCGGAGGCGATCTCCGACGTGATCGCCGAGGACACGGGCCTGTCGAAGGACGAGTCGATGCTGCTCGCCGTCGGCCTGGGCGGCGTATCGCAGGTCGTGGCGCGCTACTGGCTCTCCAGCCAGTCGCAGATCCCCCGCGACAAGGCAGTGACGCTCCTGACCTCTCTGGCCTGGCGCGGCATCGCCGGCTTCCCTCTGCACGGCACCGACCACCACTGACGAGGCGCGGCCCACGGCGGTCCACGGTCTTGTTCGCTCCTGGCGTGCAGCGTGGACGCCGGGTACGTCCCCTCACCGGGCTAATGTGTGCGGGGTACGGCGCGGTCGTCCGCGCACATCACGGATCGTCGGAGGGACAAGGCCGTGGAGGTCAAGATCGGCGTGCTGCACACGCCCCGCGAGATCGTTCTGGAGAGCGGCCAGACCGCCGAGGAAGTCGAGAGCGCGGTGTCCGAGGCACTGTCCGGCAAGGCGCAGCTGCTGTCGCTCGTGGACGAGCACGGCCGCAAGGTCCTGGTGCCCGCCGACCGCCTGGCGTACGTGGAGATCGGTGAGCCGACGGTGCGCAAGGTGGGCTTCGGCCCGATGTAGGCCCCGCGCGCGGCGGCACGAAAGACATACGGGAAAGGCCCGGTGGCATCCGCCACCGGGCCTTTCCCGTACCTGTTCCGTACCTGGTCGCGGGCCTGTCCGCGACGCTGCGGCCCTCACAGGGCGGACACAGCGGACCCATACGGGGAGGATTGCATTCCGCAGCCGGGGGGTACACCGGTCAAGACCGATTTGCACCACGGCCAATGCGGGAGGGACCTCACACGATGCTCCTGGAAGCGCTCGGCTCCGCCCTGCTCGGCCTCGGCCTTGCCTGGGCCGCGACTGTCCGCCTGCCCCGTCGGCTCCCGCCCCGGGCGCTCGTACTGCCGACAGGGATCGCGGGTGCGCTCTTCGGGGCATTTCTGACCCACACCGCGCTCGGCTCCGGCCACGCCCTCGCCACTCTCGCCGGAGCGGTCGTCGTGGGGGTGGCTTTTCTGTCGCTGCTGCTGCGCCCCTCAGCCCGAGTCCGCCGGTCGGCGCCGGCCTAGGGCCTGCCTTTCGTTCGGCGAGCCCGGCCTGATCCGGACGACAGGCCGCAGGGCCTCGCGTCCGCCGGCAGGGCGGCAGAACGAAAGACCCTCGACCGTGACCCACCGGCGGTGAAGCGGGCTCAGGCCGCGAGCCCCAGCGCGGCCATCCGCTTGGTGTGCGCCTCGGTGATCCGCGAGAACATCCGGCCCACCTCCGCGAGGTCGAACCCGTCGGCCACGCCGCCGACGAGCATCGTCGACAGGGCGTCCCGGTCGGCGACGACCCGCTGCGACTGTGAGAGCGCCTCGCCCATCAGGCGGCGAGCCCACAGCGCGAGCCGGCCGCCCACGCGCGGCTCGGCCTCGATCGCGGCCCGCACCTTCTCCACGGCGAAGCTGGCGTGGCCGGTGTCGTCGAGGACGGCGAGGACGAGGGAGCGGGTGTCCGAGTCGAGCCGGGCCGCGACCTCACGGTAGAAGTCGCTGGCGATCGAGTCGCCGACGTACGCCTTGACCAGACCTTCCAGCCAGTCCGACGGCGCGGTCTGCTTGTGGAAGCCGTCGAGCGCGGCAACGAAGGGCTCCATCGCCTCGGTCGGCTCGACGCCGATGGCGGAGAGCCGGTCGCGCAGTTGCTCGAAGTGGTGGAATTCGGCGGACGCCATTTTCGCGAGCTCGGCCTTGTCGCCGAGCGTAGGCGCCAGCTTCGCGTCCTCGGCGAGCCGCTCGAATGCGGCCAGCTCTCCGTACGCGAGTGCGCCGAGCAGATCCACGACCGCTGCGCGGTAATGGGGGTCGACGGATGCCTTGGCCCAGTCCTGGGCGGCGATTCCGGTGGGTTCGTCGGCTGCGGCGGTGTCAGGCGTCTCCATGAAGCGCACAATAGCCCGCCGACCGGCCCCCGGAAGTCCCTGGTCAATGACTGTGACGACGACTACGTGACCAATTCGGCCATCGCGCATGCGCGATTCCGGGGTATGGTGGTAAAGAGCCCGCCGGGTACGAGCAGAACTTTTACGTGTCTGTTTGTACGCGTTTTCGACGGGCTTCATGAATGAGGATGCCCGGTCGGTGGCCCGATCGGCTCCGACCCGACAGCCCTCCGGGCGGTACGTCACACGGCGTACGGCATGAGGAGGGAATCCCTCAGCGGCACGAGCGCTCGAGCGTCGGCAGTGGTCCCGCGTCACCCGGCCCGCCCGCCTCTCGCTGGCGACCGGCGATCAAGGCACGGTCACGACCCCCGCGTTCGCCTCGCACCGCGTCTCACAGAAGAGGCAACACCCTGACTACGCAGCAGCTTTCCACGTTCCGAGAGCTCGGGATCCTTCCCGAGACCGCCGAAGCCCTCGAGGCCGTCGGCATCATCAACCCCTTTCCCATCCAGGAGATGACGCTCCCCGTAGCGCTCTCCGGGACCGACGTCATCGGTCAGGCCAAGACCGGCACCGGCAAGACGCTCGGCTTCGGGCTTCCACTCCTCGAGCGCGTCACCGTCCCCGCGGACGTCGAGGCGGGCCGGGCGCAGCCCGAGCAGCTGACCGACGCCCCGCAGGCGCTCGTCGTCGTCCCCACCCGTGAGCTGTGCCAGCAGGTCACGAACGACCTGCTGACGGCCGGCAAGGTGCGCAACGTGCGCGTCCTCGCCATATACGGCGGGCGTGCCTACGAGCCGCAGGTCGAGGCCCTCAAGAAGGGCATCGACGTCGTCGTCGGCACCCCGGGCCGTCTCCTCGACCTCGCGGGCCAGAAGAAGCTCAACCTGAAGCACGTCAAGTCCCTCGTCCTCGACGAGGCCGACGAGATGCTCGACCTGGGCTTCCTGCCCGACGTCGAGAAGATCATCAACATGCTTCCGGTCAAGCGTCAGACGATGCTGTTCTCCGCGACGATGCCGGGCGCCGTCATCGGCCTGGCCCGTCGCTACATGTCGCAGCCGACGCACATCCGCGCCACGTCGCCGGACGGCGAGGGCGCGACGGTCGCGAACATCTCGCAGCACGTCTACCGCGCGCACAACATGGACAAGCCGGAGATGGTCGCGCGCATCCTGCAGGCCGAGGGCCGCGGGCTCGCGATGATCTTCTGCCGTACGAAGCGGACCGCCGCCGACATCGCCGACCAGCTGCAGCAGCGCGGCTTCGCGTCCGGCGCCGTCCACGGCGACCTCGGCCAGGGCGCGCGTGAGCAGGCCCTGCGGGCGTTCCGCAACGGCAAGGTGGACGTGCTCGTCTGCACCGACGTCGCCGCTCGCGGCATCGACGTCGAGGGCGTGACGCACGTCATCAACTACCAGTCCCCCGAGGACGAGAAGACGTACCTGCACCGCATCGGCCGTACCGGCCGCGCGGGCGCCAAGGGCATCGCGATCACGCTGGTCGACTGGGACGACATCCCGCGCTGGCAGCTGATCAACAAGGCGCTGGACCTGAAGTTCCCCGACCCGGTCGAGACGTACTCGTCGTCTCCGCACCTGTACGAGGAACTGAACATCCCGGTCGGCACGAAGGGCGTGCTGCCGCGCTCCGAGCGCACCCGGGCCGGCCTGGCCGCCGAAAAGGTCGAGGACCTCGGCGAGACCGGTGGCCGTGGCGGGCGCGGCGGCCGTGGTGGCCGTACGGCCGCTCCGGCCGCTGTCCAGGAGCGCGAGCCGCGTCCGGCGCGTACGACGCCGCGTCGCCGTCGCCGCATCCGTAACGGCGAGCCGGTGGCCGCGCCGACGGCGAACGAGCCGAGGACGGCTCCGGCCGAGGCGGTCGCCGCCTCCGAGACCGTGGACGCCACGGTGGCGGAGCCGCGTACGCCGCGCCGTCGCCGCCGCACCCGTTCGGGCGCCGCGCCGGAGGCGGTCGTCGAGACCACCGCCGTCGCGACGGCCGAGGCTGTCGCCGACACGGTCGAGGCGCCCGAGGCCGCGGAGACGAAGCCGAAGCGCACCCGTAAGGCCGCCGCGCCCGAGGCCGCTGCCGAGGTGGTCGCCGAGACCGTCGAGGCGACGGTCCCGAGGCCGCGCCGCCGCACCCGCAAGGCCGCACAGGCCGCGGTGGACACGGTCGAGGCCGTCGAGACCGTCGAGGCTCCCGCGGAGACCAAGCCCAAGCGCACCCGCAAGGCCGCACCCAAGGCCGAGGCCGTGGCGGACACCGTCGAGGCGACGGAGATCGCGGAGACGAAGCCGAAGCGCACGCGCAAGGCCGCCGCCCCCAAGGCCGCCGCAGAGGCGGTCGTCGCCGATGAGGCCGAGGCCAAGCCGCGCCGCCGCACCCGCAAGGCCGCACAGGCCGCGGTGGACACGGTCGAGGCCGTCGAGACCGTCGAGACCGTCGAGGCTCCCGCGCAGGCCAAGCCCAAGCGCACCCGCAAGGCCGCCGCCCCCAAGGCGACCGCCGACGCGGCCGCCGAGGTCACGGAGACGAAGCCGAAGCGCACGCGCAAGGCCGCCGCCCCCAAGGCCGCCGCCGAAGCGCCCGCCGAGGAGGCGCCCGCCAAGCCCCGCCGCCGCACCCGCAAGGCCGCGGAGCCGACGGAGAGCTGAGCAGGAGCACGGAGCAGGCCGATGGCCCGGCACCCGCGAAAGCGGGGCCGGGCCATCGGCGTTCACGGTCGCGGAGGTCGCACGGAGCCTGCCCCGTCCCCGAATGACCCGCGGCTGCAGTGCCGTTAGCCTCGTCGCATGAGTCGGCCTCCCGCATTCGTCCCGCCGCCCGGCGCCGTCGCCCACACCCTTCGGACCGAGCGCGGCTACTTCGCCGCCATCAGCGCCGGTCCCCAGGACGCCGGGCACATCGGTACCGCACTCCTGCTGCCCGGGTTCACCGGCAGCAAGGAGGACTTCATCGCCCTGCACGTTCCGCTCGCCGCCGCCGGGTATCGCACGGTCGCCGTGGACGGGCGGGGGCAGTACGAGTCGACGGGACCCCTCGACGACGAATCCCCTTACGCACAAAGGGAGTTGGCCCGCGATGTGCTCGCGCAGGCGGCCGTCGTGGACGACGGGACGCCGTTGCATCTCGTGGGGCATTCACTGGGCGGCCAGATCGCCCGGGCGGCCGTGCTCGTCGACGCGACGCCGTTCGCCTCGCTCACCCTCATGTCCTCGGGCCCGGCCCAGATCTCGCCGTCGCAGCAGGAGCGGGTCAAGCTGCTGCGGGACGCACTCGCCGTGCTCGACATGGCGCAGACCTGGGACGCGATACAGGCGCTCGACGCGCCGGAGGAGACGGACACCCCCGGAGCGGGTGCGGACGACGCCGCCGCCCTGCGGCACCGCTGGCTGCTCAACAGCCCGGCCCAGCTCATCGCGACCGGCCGCCAGCTGTGCACGGAACCCGACCTGGTCGACGAGCTGGCGGCCGTCCGGCTGCCCAAGCACGTGCTGTCGGGCGAGCGCGACGACACCTGGCCGGTGCAGCTCCTCGACTCCATGGCCGTACGCCTCTCGGCGCGCAGGACGGTCATCGCGGGAGCGGAGCACTCCCCGAACACGGACCGCCCCGAGGAGACCGCGGCGGCCCTGGCCGAGTTCTGGGACCTGCACCCGCCGGTCGTCTAGGCCCAGGGCGCGGTACTAGTACTGCGCCTGGAGGTGGCCCCAGAAGCCGTCCCGCAGGGCGCGGCGCAGGTCGGACTGTCCCCGGAGCGAGTACTGCAGCAGCTCCTCCGCCTCGACCAGCAGCTCCTGGTCGACGGGCCCGGGCAGATACGGGTGCCCCGGCAGCAGCTCCGCCAGTGACTCCCTGCCGCGCGCGGCGAGCCACCTGGCGGCGATCTGCGCGCCGACGAACCGCACGTCCTCCCGCGAGGGGCGGGGCATGTCCGCGTTGTCGTACGTCGCCGTGGTGGTGCGCCGGGACACGTACGGCTTGAAGAACGCCAGGTCGAACGTGCGCTGGCTGTCGACCTCCCACAGGAGCGGGTCCGCCTGGTTGCGGCCCTCGGGCGCCTCGATGCCCCACAGGTGGACGCGTGCGCCGTAGCCCTGCGCCGCCTCGACCGCGGAGACGAGGTCCTCGTCGCCGCCGATGAGCGCGGCGTCGCTGATGGCGCGGTGCCGGGCGAGCGACTCCAGGTCCGTGCGGATGAGGGAGTCGACGCCTTTCTGCTGGTTGTGGGCGTTGAGGTTGCCGAGCCTGACCTTGACGTCGGGCAGCTCGGCGATCGACTGCTGTTCGTTCGTATGGATGCGGCGCCGGGCGCCGTCGTACCAGTAGACGCGCAGCAGCCGGCTGTCCGCGAAGATCGTGCGGGCCTTGTCGATGAGGGCGTCGACGATGCCTTCGGCGTCGAGGTCGAAGGCTCGGCGGTCCTCGGTCCCGGTGACGAGGCGCCCGGCGGCGGCGTAGAGGTATCCGGCATCCACGAAGATCGCGTGGGTGGACGGGGTCTTGGCCACTTCGGCGAGCATGCGCTTGAGCAGCTCGTTCGTACGGTCGAGCTCCGCGCGGATGGCCGTCAGGTCGTCGTTCATATGTGGCCCATTGTCACGGTCGTCACGCTGCGAACACAACTGGTCCCGCTACCCGCAGGTAATTAGCCTCGCGAAAAATTTCCTTAGCGTAGGGAATGTTTGCTGGGGGCAACCCGTTGATCCCTACAGAACGCGGGGCACTGAAGCCGCGCAATCCACTCTTAACGGTCAGGCAACCGCCTGGCCGTACGACGGGGCAAGACTGTTGTCCCGTACCAGTAGTTCTCCTCCAGGAGGATGACCAGACGAAGGGAGAAGCGGTTATGCGCTTCGAAATCATGCGACTCGACGATGTCGACGGAACCGCCGTGGACAGCACCGTCGTGGACGCCGCCTCCGTCAACCGGATCGTTCAGCAGGCGGCCGCCACCGGGCAGCGCCTCTACATCCGCCCGGCCGAGTCGCCGGCCTCGTGACGCGACGACGACTCCTGATGCACCGTACGTAATCGATTAACACGCTTCAGAGCCCCCGTACGACCTCCGTACGGGGGCTCTTTTGCGTGCCCGGCGAGGGCTCGGCGGGTCAGGAGCCCTGGATCACCTGGGTCACGCCGTTGATGATCTGCTGCACGGCGATCGCGGAGAGCATCATGCCCGCGAGGCGCGTCACCAGGACCACGCCGCCGTCCTTGATGACGCGGATGATCAGCAGCGAGTAGCGCATCACGAACCACAGGACGACATGGATGGCGACGATCGCCGTCCACACCGACACCTGCGTCGCGGCGCTGTCCGCCTTCTGCACGGCGAGGATGACGGACACGATCGCGCCGGGGCCCGCGAGCAGCGGCATGCCGAGCGGCACGAGCGCGACGTTCACGTCCTTGGTCTGCTTCGGTTCGTCGGTCTTTCCGGTGAGCAGGTCGAGCGCGATGAGGAGCAGCAGCAGCCCGCCCGCGATCATGAGCGCGGGGACGGAGACATGCAGGTAGTCGAGGATCTGGTGGCCCAGCAGGCCGAAGACCGCGATGACCCCGAAGGCGACACAGACGGCCTGGAAGGCCATCCTCTTCTGCACCTTGGCGGGCCGGCCCGCGGTGAGCGCGAGGAAGATCGGGGTGATCCCAGGGGGGTCCATAATCACGAATAGCGTGAGAAAAAGGGATCCGAAGACAGCGACATCAAACACGGGTGTGGCCTTGCGAGTGGGGTCCGCGGGATCAGCCGGGACGCGTCGTGCGTGGGGGTGCGGTGCGTGAGCCCGCACCGGGGCGTGAAGGGAGCGGCCCGCCGGATCGCGGCAGGGCGCGGCTACGCGGTGGTTCCGCCGGCCCCGGGGACGGGGAACGCCCCGGTCGCCCGGCGCGTGATCTCCCCGTACACCTCGGGGTCGGTGGTGAACTCGCCGAGCACACAGGTCTTCCGGCTGCCGTGGTAGTCGGAGGAGCCCGTGGCCAGGAGGCCGAGGTCGGCGGCGAGGCCGCGCAGGCGGGCCCGCGTGGCGGGTTCGTGGTCCATGTGGTCGGCCTCGATGCCGTCGAGTCCGGCCGCGGCGAGGTCGGCCATCACCGACTCGGGCACGACCTGCCCGCGCTTGACGGCCGCCGGGTGCGCGAAGACGGTGACCCCGCCCGCGGCCTTGACCAGGCGGATCGCGTCGAAGGGGTCGAGCTCGTGCTTGCCGACGTACGCGCGCCCACCGTCGGCGAGCCAGTCGGGCGTGAAGGCGTCGGAGACGGAGCCGACGACGCCGAGTTCGACGAGTGCCTCCGCGACGTGCGGACGGCCGACGGACCCGCTGCCGGCGATGCGGGCGACCTGCTCCCAGGTCACGGGCACGCCGAGGTCCTGGAGCTTGGTGACCATGCCCCGCGCGCGCGGCACCCGGTCGTCCCGTACGAGCTCGCGCTCGCGCAGCAGCTCGGGCTCGTCGGGGTCGAAGAGGTAGGCCAGCATGTGCAGGCCCACGCCGTCGAGGCGGCAGGAGAGTTCGGCGCCGGTGACGAGCGTGAGTCCGGCCGGCAGCGCGGCGACGGCCTCCGCGTACCCACGGCTCGTGTCGTGGTCGGTGAGCGCGACGACGTCCAGACCGGCGGCGGCCGCGTTGCGGACCAGCTCGGCCGGGGTGTCCGTGCCGTCGGAGGCGGTGGAGTGGGTGTGCAGATCGATGCGCACGCGCGTACTCCAGGCTCTGAACGGACGGAAGGGGTCGCTCAAGGATAACGGGGATCCGGAGCGATCCCGTCACCCTCGTCTCCCGGTATGACCCCTTACGTCAGGATGCGCGGCGACAGCGCGCCGCAGGGCACCAGATCGACCTCGGCGCCCACGTCGCGCAGGTCGGTCAGGACCAGCTCGTCGTACATCAGGAGCCCGGTCTGCTCGGGCCACACGATCGCCCACACCCACAGCCCGCGCGCCTCGCCCGCGAAGGCCGCGCGGTC
This sequence comes from Streptomyces sp. NPDC055955, assembly GCF_042270245.1. Taxonomy (NCBI): domain Bacteria; kingdom Bacillati; phylum Actinomycetota; class Actinomycetes; order Kitasatosporales; family Streptomycetaceae; genus Streptomyces; species Streptomyces sp. NPDC055955. The sequence continues at coordinate 193,074 of NZ_JBHJYS010000013.1, read as the reverse complement.
GTCCGGAGTGCCGGCGACGTGCCACATCGGGGTCGGGCGTCCGGCGGCCAGAACCTTGGCCTGGGGCGGCTTCTCGACGGTCATGTGCGGGCCGGGGTCGGGGCCGTCGATGCCCGCGTACCGGGCGCCGAGGCCGACACCGAGCTCCTCCGCGACGAACAGCATCTCCCCCACGCCGCCGAGCGGCCCGGGGCCCGAGCAGGCCACCGCGGTCGCCTTGCCGCCCGTGCGGTCGTCGCCCGCGCTGGCCACCCCGGTGAACAGCCACCCGACGGGCAGCGGCCAGGGCATCCACACCGGCACCTCGGCGCGGTGCACGACGACGCTGAGCGCCTCGACGCTGGGCGGGATCACGGGCTGCATCGGATGCACCGCCCCGTGCGCTTCGCACTGCCAGGAGTCGGAGAAGAGGCCGGGAGCCCTGACCCGGCCACCACACTTCGGGCAACTGGGTTCGCCCCTCATAGGGACCAACGGTCCTCCCCGTCTCCCGCTCCGTCAAGGACGATCACCCGTCCGAGGGCCGGGTCCGACCGGACCTCACCGGAAAAACTAGATGTAGCTTGCATTAGTTAGCCGAGCTAATTTATTATGTGTATACGCCAACGATCGCTCACGGTCACCGAGGAACGCGGGCGGTCCCCGCGCGAACGACACCGCGCGAACCGCGAACGACACAGGAATGCGAGGAACCGGCATGAGCCACAGCAGTACCGGAAGTGCGGGAGGTCCCGCCGAAGGGGACACGCTGGACGCAGGGGCGACCAGCCTGCTGCGTCAGCCGAAGGCGGTCTGGGCGACCGCCGGGGCATCCGTCGTCGCCTTCATGGGCATCGGCCTCGTCGACCCGATCCTGCCCTCCATCGCCAAGGGCCTCGAGGCGACGCCCAGCCAGGTCTCCCTGCTCTTCACCTCGTACTTCCTGATCACCGCCGTCGCGATGCTCGTGACCGGATTCGTCTCCAGCCGAATCGGCGGCAGGAAGACGCTGCTCGCGGGGCTCGCGCTCGTCGTGGTCTTCGCCGCGCTGGCCGGCACCTCCGGCTCCGTCGGTGAACTCGTCGGCTTCCGCGCCGGATGGGGTCTCGGCAACGCGCTGTTCGTCTCGACGGCCCTCGCCGTCATCGTCGGCGCCGCGGCCGGCGGCTCGGCCGCCGCGATCCTGCTCTACGAGTCCGCGCTCGGCCTCGGCATGGCCTGCGGCCCGCTGGTCGGCGCGCTGCTCGGCAACGCCAGCTGGCGCTACCCGTTCTTCGGCACCGCGGCCCTGATGGCCATCGGTTTCCTCTGCATCACGGCGTTCCTGAAGGAACAGCCCAGGCCCGCGAGGAAGACCTCGATCCTCGATCCGCTCAAGGCGCTCGGCCACGGCGGGCTCGCCTCGGCCGCCGTCTCGGCCTTCTTCTACAACTACACGTTCTTCACGATCCTGGCCTTCACGCCGTTCGTCCTGAACATGACCCCGTACAAGTCGGGCGGCGTCTTCTTCGCCTGGGGCGTCCTGCTCGCGTTCTTCTCGGTGATCGTCGCGCCGCGGATGCAGGCCCGCTTCGGGTCGCTCAAGGTGCTCGGCGGCTCGCTGGTCCTGCTCGCCGCCGACGTCCTGGTCCTCGGGTACGGCGGCCACACCGCCGCCATCGTCTGCACGATCGTGTCGGGCGCCTTCATCGGCGTGAACAACACCGTGTACACGGAGCTCGCGCTCGGCGTCTCGGACGCGCCGCGGCCCGTGGCGAGCGCCGGTTACAACTTCGTCCGCTGGTTCGCCGCCGCGGCCGCGCCGTACTTCGCGCCGAAGATCGAGGAGTGGACCGACCTCCACATCCCGTTCGTGGTCGCCGCGATCACGGCGCTGCTCGGCGCGGTCGTCGTGTGGGTGCGCAGGAGCGCCCTCACCCACGAGGCCGAGGAGCTGGCGCCGCAGCACGCGGGCGAGGACGGGATCTCCGTCTTCGCGAACTGACCCCTACTGGTCCAGGGACACGGACCTGCGCAGCGGATCGCGCAGGTCCGTTCCGCTGTTCAGCCACTTCTCCTCAAGAGCGGCCGCGCCGTGCACCCGCTTCCACGCCGCCTCGTTCTGCGTCATCGGCAGCAGGGGCAGGAACCGTACGGGATCCAGCGGAGAGTCCAGTTCGAGATCCTCCACGAGGCCTCCGGACTCCGCGACGAGCACGGACGTGAACGGGGCGCCGGGCCATAGGGGTTCACCCACGTCGAGCGAGGCGCCCGCGGCCACGACGACGCCCTCGACCTGCGGCGACGCGGCGAGCACGGCGAGCGGGCGCAGCACCTTGTCGGTGTCGGCGCGACCAACGCGGATCGACAGCACGAGTTCCGCGCGCGGGCCCTTGAGCGGGTCGGCGAGCGCGGACGTCGGGTCGGCCATGGGGGCGGCCGACATACCGAGCGTGGCGTAGCGCACGAGGCCGGTGTCCGCCGCGTCCGTGAAGCGCAGCACCTCGATGCGATCGGTGCCGAGGAACGTGACCGCGGCGCGCGCGTCCGGTTCACCGAGGGCCGTACGCAGCCGGGCCTCGACCAGAGCAAGAACATCTCCCATGCCGCGAGCATAGAACTCGCATCCAATGGGTAAAGGGTGGGCTTGCTTCTTCAGTCGGCTGATAGTCTTGGCCGCTGGTCGGGGCAGCACGCCAAGCGTCGCTTTCGAGCCCCTGACCTACATGCGTCCCCTGCGAGGGATGAGACGTCGTCCCTCACGGGGGACCGGCTGGAGGAGGTGGGGCTGCAATGGACCGAAGTCGACCGTGCAGTACCACCCGCTCTTCCGGCCACTGAGCCGCGTTTTCCCGGCTTTCCGCGCACGCTCGAGTCTGTCTGCGCACCACGGAAGAGCACTTCGTTTCCGCCTGATCTGAATCAGTAGCGAAGCCGCCACCGCGCCGGTGCGGTGCTCCCCGCTTTGTGGACGTGCACACAGGATCCGCAGTCAAAACGTCCTCATTCCGGTTAGCGCCGACCCGTATGGCCTCCGGCGGCTCCCGCCCGCGAAGGAGCCTGCCCATGTCGATGATCCGTGACCTGCGTGCCGCCGTCCGCCCCGCGCCGCGCGAGACCGGCAGCACGTCAGCCCCGTACGACACCACCCGCGACCCGTCGACGTCCACGGCCGTCGTCGACTGCGCCGTCTACCGCGACGGCGCCCGCGTCCACGACAGCGACTGCCTGACGCCCGGCGGCGCGATCCTCAAGGCGCGCCGCGACGGCGGCTTCGCCTGGATCGGTCTGCACGAGCCGACCGAGTCCGAATTCGCTGGTATCGCCGCCGAGTTCGGGCTCCACCCGCTCGCCGTCGAGGACGCGGTGCACGCCCACCAGCGCCCCAAGCTGGAGCGCTACGACGACACCCTGTTCACGGTCTTCAAGACCATCCACTACGTGGAGCACGCCGAACTCACCGCGACGAGCGAGGTCGTGGAGACCGGCGAGGTGATGTGCTTCACCGGCAGGGACTTCTTCATCACCGTCCGGCACGGCGGCCAGGGCTCGCTGCGGGCGCTGCGGCACCGGCTCCAGGACGACCCCGAGCTGCTCGCCAAGGGCCCGTCCGCCGTCCTGCACGCCATCGCGGACCACGTCGTCGACGGGTATCTCGCCGTCGCCGACGCGATGCAGGACGACATCGACGAGGTCGAGACGGACGTCTTCTCGCAGACGGGCAAGGGAGCTCCGCGGGGCACCGACGCCGGGCGGATCTACCAGCTCAAGCGCGAGGTCCTCGAGTTCAAGCGGGCGGTGGCCCCTCTCCAGCGGCCCATGCAGCTGTTGAGCGAGCGGCCGATGCGGCTCGTCGACCCGGACATCCAGAAGTACTTCCGTGACGTCGCCGACCACCTCGCGCGCGTGCAGGAGCAGGTCGTCGGCTTCGACGAACTGCTCAACTCCATCCTCCAGGCCAACCTCGCGCAGGCGTCCGTCGCGCAGAACGAGGACATGCGCAAGATCACGTCCTGGGCGGCGATCATCGCCGTGCCGACGATGGTCTGCGGCGTGTACGGCATGAACTTCGAGCACATGCCGGAGCTCCACTGGCGGTTCGGCTACCCGCTCGTCCTCGGCGTCACGGTGGGCGCCTGTTTCGCGATCCACCGCATCCTGAAGCGCAACGGGTGGCTCTGAACGGCCGACGGACAGGCTCTAGGCTGGCGCCCATGACGGATCAGGCCAGCCCCTCTCCCGACGAGCGCCCCTCGACGAGCCGCTCCGCGACACCCTCGTTGATGGACCAGGCCCTCGTCGAGGAGGCCACCAAGAAGTCCGGCCTCATCTGGGTCCGGGGCACCTTCGGCCCCGAGCGCGCCCTGTGGCACGTGTGGCACGAGGGCGCGGCCAACCTGGTCGGTGACGGGCCCGGCGAGCAGCCCCTGCCCGGCCTCACCGACGGCGGGGCCGCGACCGTCACCGTGCGCAGCAAGGACAAGGGCGGGCGCCTCGTGGGCTGGGCGGCCAGGGTCGTCGAGCTCGCCCCGCGCTCCGAGGGGTGGGAGGCGGCCGTCGCCGAGCTGAAGGGCAAGCGCCTGAACGCGCCGGACGGCGAGGCGATGCCGGAGCGCTGGGCACACGAGTGCCGGGTGCTCCGCCTGGAGCCGACGGGGGCGACGCTCCCGCCGTCGTCCGATGCGCTGGCCGCGGCGCCGGTCGCCACGGAAGCGACCACCCGCCGCGAGGCCCCCGCGGCGCTCCCCCGCCTCCTGCTCCGCCGCAAGCGGCGCGGGAAGTAGGGCGAGCCGGCCTCGGTGACTCAGGACGCCGGGAGTTGGGCCCCGTAGTCCACCGTGTCGTCCTTGCCCGGCTCGCGGAGCGTGAAGTCCTTGCCCCAGTCGGTGAGTTGGAGCGTGCCGGCGCCGCCCGCGCGCTCCAGGCGCAGCGGGTACGGGGTGCCCTCGAGGGAGACGTCGAGAGTGCCGCCGGAGCCCTTGTCGCCGGTGAGTTCGACCGTGCGTACGCCGCCCGCCGAACCCCGGTCACCCTTCTCCACCTTGCCGTGCAGGGTGAGCAGTCCGTCCAGGAGCGCGCCCTTGACGGTGAAGCCGCTCAGGCGTTTGTAGGCCGGGTCACCCTGCGGGACCTTGACGTACTTGCCGTCGAGCTTGTCCGCCGCGGCGGCCGTGCCCCCCTGCGCCGCGCCGCTCGAACCCTTGCCGTCCTCGTGCGTCCAGAAGTCCGCGTCGGCCTTCAGGAACAGATGTTCCTTGACCCGCAGCAACTGGAAGGTCCGGCCGCCGGTCGTGACGGATCCCGTGCCGCCCTCGTCCTTGAGCCGCATGTCGATCTTGTACGAGTGCCCGCTGCTGACGACCGTGCCGGACAGACGGACGGCCCCGGCGCCCTGCGCGGCCCTGACGGTGCGGCTCTGGATCTTCGGGGCGGTCAGTTTGGCGACGCCGTTCGTGCCCGCGTCCGGATCCTCGCCGCCGCATGCCGCGAGCCCGAGGCACATCACTCCCACCAGAAAGATCCCAGCGGAACGGCGGGCCAGGGGAAGTACGGTCACGGCTCGCGCTACCTCTCGTACGACGTCTTGCTCGGCGGCAGAACGGCAGCGTACCCGTGTCACCTGCGGTGAACGGAGCCAGTCCGTCCGGACGCAGCGCAAAGGCGCACGGGACCGGGACGGGCTAGCCTGAAACACACCTTCAGGACACATGAGGACGTAAAGGAGGCGCGGCGCATGGCGGCAGGCGCCCCCCGGATCTTCGTCTCGCACCTCTCCGGCATCGCCGTCTTCGACCCCAACGGCGACATGGTGGGGCGCGTCCGCGATCTCGTCGCCATGCTGCGCGTCGGCCGCCGCCCGCCCCGGCTGCTCGGGCTCGTCGTGGAGCTCTCCACACGGCGCCGCATCTTCCTGCCGATGACCCGCGTGACCGGCATCGAGTCCGGCCAGGTCATCACCACCGGCGTACTGAACGTGCGGCGCTTCGAGCAGCGGCCCACCGAGCGGCTCGTCCTCGGCGAGATGCTCGACCGGCGGGTGCGGCTCGTCGAGTCCGGTGAGGAGGTGACGGTGCTGGACGTCTCCGTCCAGCAGCTGCCGGCGCGCAGGGACTGGGAGATCGACCGGGTCTTCGTGCGCAAGGGCAGGAGCGGTGGCGCGTTCCGCCGCGCCAAGGGCGAGACGCTCACCGTCGACTGGTCGGCCGTCGACGGGTTCTCGCTGGAGGAGCACGGACAGGGCGCCGAGAACCTCCTCGCCACGTTCGAGCAACTGCGCCCGGCCGACCTCGCCAACGTTCTGCACCACCTCTCCCCCAAGCGCCGGGCCGAGGTCGCGTCGGCCCTCACGAACGAGCGCCTCGCGGACGTCCTCGAGGAGCTGCCCGAGGACGACCAGATCGAGATCCTCGGCAAGCTCAAGGAGGAGCGCGCCGCCGACGTCCTGGAGGAGATGGACCCGGACGACGCCGCCGACCTGCTCGGCGAGCTGCCCGAGGACGACAAGGAGCGGCTGCTCGCGCTGATGCAGCCCTCGGACGCTGCCGACGTGCGGCGGCTGATGGCGTACGAGGACAAGACCGCGGGCGGTCTGATGACGACCGAGCCGATCGTGCTGCGGCCCGACGCGACCGTCGCCGACGCGCTGGCCCGGGTCCGCAACCCCGACCTCTCCCCCTCGCTGGCCGCGCAGGTGTACGTGTGCCGCCCGCCCGACGAGACGCCCACCGGCAAGTACCTCGGTACGGTGCACTTCCAGCGGCTGCTGCGCGATCCCCCGTACACGCTGGTGTCCTCGATGCTCGACGAGGACCTCCAGGCCCTCGCGCCGTCCGCCGCGCTCCCGGTCGTCGCCGGGTTCTTCGCGACGTACGACATGGTGGCCGCGCCCGTCGTCGACGAGAGCGGTTCGCTGCTCGGCGCGGTCACCGTGGACGACGTCCTCGACCACATGCTGCCGGAGGACTGGCGCGAGCAGGAGTTCCACCTGGCCGACGCGGAGGTGAACCATGGCGCCGGCTGAGCGCGAGCGGGACGGCCGCCCCGAGGCGGCGCGGGCGCCGCGCTTCCGGCTCGACCTGCCGCGCCCCCCGCGCCGCAAGCTGCTGCCCGACTACGACCCGGAGGCCTTCGGACGGCTCTCGGAGCGGATCGCCCGCTTCCTGGGCACGGGCCGGTTCATCGTCTGGATGACGGTGATCATCATCGCGTGGGTGGTGTGGAACGTCACCGCGCCGAGCAGCCTGCGCTTCGACCAGTACCCGTTCATCTTCCTGACCCTGATGCTCTCGCTCCAGGCCTCGTACGCCGCTCCGCTCATCCTGCTCGCGCAGAACCGGCAGGACGACCGGGACAAGGTCAACCTCGAACAGGACCGCAAGCAGAACGAGCGCTCCATCGCCGACACCGAATACCTCAGCCGCGAGGTCGCCGCCCTGCGGATGGGCCTCGGCGAGGTCGCCACCCGCGACTGGATCCGCTCCGAGCTCCACGACCTGCTCAAGGAGCTGGAGGACCAGCGTGTGGCCTTCCCGGCCGGCTCCGCGCCCGACGCAGGTCACGGACGTGACGTAGACGACCGCTGACAAGGCTTTCCGGACAAGGGTTACCGCGCCGTACTATCGGCGTATGGCTACGGAAGACGCGGTGCGCGAAGCACTGGCGACGGTGAACGACCCCGAGATCCAGCGACCCATCACCGAGCTGGGGATGGTCAAATCGGTGGAGATCGGCGCGGATGGCGCGGTCGCGGTCACCGTGTACCTCACTGTCTCCGGCTGCCCCATGCGCGAGACCATCACGAAAAGCGTGACCGACGCGGTCGCGGCCGTCGAAGGCGTCACGCGCGTCGACGTCACGCTGGACGTGATGGGCGACGAACAGCGCAAGGAGCTCGCCGCGGCGCTGCGCGGCGGCACGGCCGAGCGTGAGGTGCCCTTCGCCAAGCCCGGCTCACTGACCCGTGTGTACGCGGTGGCGTCCGGCAAGGGCGGCGTCGGCAAGTCCTCGGTGACGGTGAACCTCGCGGCCGCGATGGCCGCCGACGGTCTGAAGGTCGGCGTCGTGGACGCCGACATCTACGGTCACAGCGTGCCGCGCATGCTGGGCGCAGAGGGCCGTCCCACCCAGGTCGAGAACATGATCATGCCGCCGTCCGCGAACGGCGTGAAGGTCATCTCGATCGGCATGTTCACCCCGGGCAACGCGCCGGTCGTGTGGCGCGGCCCGATGCTGCACCGCGCGCTCCAGCAGTTCCTCGCCGACGTCTTCTGGGGCGACCTGGACGTCCTGCTCCTCGACCTGCCGCCGGGCACGGGCGACATCGCGATCTCCGTCGCGCAGCTCGTCCCGAACGCGGAGATCCTGGTCGTCACGACGCCCCAGCAGGCGGCTGCCGAGGTCGCCGAGCGCGCCGGCTCCATCGCCGTCCAGACCCATCAGAAGATCGTCGGCGTCGTCGAGAACATGGCGGGCCTGCCGTGCCCGCACTGCGACGAGATGGTCGACGTGTTCGGCACGGGCGGCGGCGAGCGCGTCGCCGAGGGCCTCACGAGGACGACCGGGGCGAACGTGCCGGTCCTCGGCTCCATCCCGATCGACGTCCGGCTGCGCGAGGGCGGCGACGAGGGCAAGCCGGTGGTCCTCTCCGACCCCGACTCCCCCGCGGGCTCGGCCCTGCGCGCCATCGCCGGCAAGCTGGGCGGCCGCCAGCGCGGCCTGTCGGGCATGTCGCTGGGAATCACCCCGCGCAACAAGTTCTGACCTTCAGGGAGTACGCCGATGGGGCACGGTCATCGCGACCGTGCCCCATCGGCGTACTCGGAACCGCTACGCCTCGTAGGCGCCGATGTCCTTGATCATCGAGAAGCCCAGACCGTACGCGCTCATGCCGCGCCCGTACGCCCCCAGGTGCACGCCCTCCTGCGTCGACCCGGCGAGGACCCAGCCGAACTCCGACTCCCGGTAGTGGAACGGCGTCGGGACGCCGTCCACCGGCAGGGACAGCATCGTCCAGTCCTCGCCCTCGAGGTCGTCCGCCAGGACCCACGCCGTCTCGGTCTGCTGGTCCAGCCAGTCGTCGCGCAGGGTGTGGTCCATCTGGCCCGGCCATGTGACGTTGAGCAGGCCGACCCCGGCGAGCCAGGCCGCCGAGGAGACCGAGGTCGCCTCCAGGACACCCGTGCCGTCGGCGCTGCGCCGGACGGGGTTGGCCGCCACGGTCACGACGACCGCGAACCGCTCCTTGTCCTCCGCGCCTTCGCTCCGCAGGGTGGGCTCGTCCCCGTGCCCGATGGAACCGTGCTCCACGGCTCCCTCCGCCGAGGTGCCGACCTGCATCAGCCAACGCGGCCCCGTGTACGCCTCGTCGAGGCCGTACCACGGGAAGGGCGCCAGCAGGTAGCCGTCGACCGTGCGCCGGGCCGTCAGGACCTCGGGGGTCCCTTCCGCCGCGGGCGCCTGCGCGCCTACCCGACTCGTCGTCTCCATGTACCCGGCCGCCTCCTCGCTCAGTCGGACCGCGGCGGCCCACCCCCCTCGGGCGTCCTCGCCACCGATCCGCGCAACAACAAGGCAGGATGCCACACCCCGGTACGCGACCCCGGGTTCCGGCAGGTACGCGGGGCGGCGGGTCGCCGGGCAGCGGGCCGGGACGTCTCAGGTCGCGTCGGCGTCGTACGGCGGGTGGTCGTCCGCCGCCGGCTTCTCCGGCTTCTTCTGCATGTCGATCTTGGCGGGAGCCGAACCGGACGACGCGGCGGCGGCTCCGGAGCCGGACGACGCCTCGTCCACGCTCTGCACGGCCTCCGTGACCTCGGCCATCTCCTTCTTCAGGTCGAAGCCGTTGCGGATCTCTTTCAGCCCGAGCTCGTCGTTGTCCAGCTGCTTGCGGATGAACGTCTTCGGGTTGAGGTCCTCGAACTCGAAGTCCTTGAACTCCGGGCCCAGTTCCTCACGGATGTCCCGCTTGGCGCTGTCCGAGAACTCTCGGATCTTCCGGATCGTGCGCGTCACGTCCTGGATGACCTTCGGCAGCTTGTCCGGGCCGAAGACGAGCACCGCGAGGACGACGAGCGTCAGCAGCTCGAGTGGGCCTATGTCGTTGAACACCTTGCGCTCCTAGCGTGTCCTCAGGCCCGCAGCAGATCTCCGTGGCAGGTCTTCCGGGTTCCGGACCGGGTCCACGGTACCCGGCGTTGCTGTCCGTCCGGTAGCCACTGGGCCACGTCTGGGCTCAGCCGTCGCACAAGCGCTTGCCGCCGGGCGCCTCACCGCGGTCCCGCCCGGCCCCCGGGAGGCGGGGCGGCACCGCGGCGGGGCGCTCGTCGCATGCCGCCGTGCCCTGTCAGCTGCCGTCCGCCGAGCCGAGGACGAGGCTGACCTCGCGCTCCTTGCCGCCCCGTTCCACGGTCAGGGCCAGGCGGTCCGCGGGCCGGTGGGACCGGATCTTGACGATGAGTTCCTCGGCGGAGTGGACACGCGCCCCGTCCACCGCGGTGACGACGTCGCCGCCCTCGATCCCGGCCTTGGCACCGGGGCCGCCCGGATTCACCGGCGAACCGCCGTTGTTGCCCTTCGTCGCGACACGGGCTCCGTCACCCGAGTAGTCCATGTCGAGCGTGACACCGATCACAGGGTGGGTCGCGCGGCCCGTGTTGATGAGCTCCTCGGCGACCCGCTTGCCCTGGTTGACGGGGATGGCGAAACCGAGGCCGATCGAGCCGGCCTGGCCGCCCTCCAGGTCCGAGCCGCTGTCGGCGGAGCGGATGGCGCTGTTGATGCCGATGACGCGGCCCTGCGCATCGACCAGCGGGCCGCCCGAGTTGCCCGGGTTGATGGGAGCGTCGGTCTGCAGCGCGTCGACGTAACTGATGTCGCTGCCGTCGCCCTTCTCGCCGCCCGCCGTGATGGGCCGCTCCTTGGCGCTGATGATCCCGGAGGTCACCGTGTTGGCCAGGTCGAAGGGCGCGCCTATGGCCACGACGGGGTCACCGACCCGGACGTTCTCCGAGTTGCCGAGGGCGAGGGGCTTGAGCCCGCGAACGCCGGTGACCTTGACGACCGCGAGGTCGTAGCCGGAGTCGTGGCCGATCACCTCGGCCTTGGCGGTCTCGCCTCCGCTGAAGGTGACCGATATGTCACCGTTGCTGCCGGCAGGTTCGACGACGTGGTTGTTGGTGAGGATGTGGCCCTGGGAATCGAGGACGAAGCCGGTGCCGGTGCCCTGGGTGTCGGAACCGCTGACGTGGATCGTGACGACGCCCGGCAGGACGCGGGCCGCGATACCGGCGATGCTGCCGGGGTCGCGCTTCACGGACTCGGTGTCGGCCTGCGGCAGTTCCACGTCGGCGGACGAGCCGTCCCGCTCCAGATACGTGCCGACGAGGCCACCGATCCCGCCCGCGACGAGCGCGACCACGGCGGTCCACACGACGAGCAGCCGCCGCCCCCGCTTGGTCCCACGCCGCCGCTTGTCCGCGGGCGCGGGCGCGTTCCAGGGGTCGTACCGCTGCCAGGGCCCTCCGGGCGGGGGCGGGTTGAGCCCGGGCCCGCCCGGCACCGCGCCGGGCCCCACCGAGCCGCCCGCGAGCGGCGGTGCCGCAGGGTGGGCCTGCGCTTCGACGGGCACCGGCGCCTGATCCGCCGGGTGCGGGGCGTACGGGGCGGCGTGGGGTATCGGTCCGCCGGCGTACGGAGGCGGGGCGGTGCCGTGGCCCGGCGGCACGGGCGCGCCGTGGGCCGGGGCCGGCATGGCCGTGCCCTGCGCGGGCGTTGCGGTGGCCGGGTGCTGGACCGGCGGCGCGGGAGCCCAGGGCCCTGGCTCACCGTAAGGCGGCGTGCCGTAGGGGTCCGGGGCGTGCAGGGGACGCGGCCGCTCCTGCTGCGCGGCACCCTGATCAACCGTCACGGCTTCGCCGGGCGCCCCGGCGGATCCCTCGGCAACCACGGCATCGGCAGCCCGCGGAGGTTCGGCCCCGCCCACCACGACATCGGCCACCTGCGCGGATTCAGCCCCGCCCACCACAGCACCGGCCACCTGCACAGGATCGACCTCGGCGACCACGGCATCGGCAGCCCGCGGAGGTTCGGCCCCGCCCACCACAGCACCGGCCACCTCCGCAGGATCGACCTCGGCAACCACGGCATCGGCAGCCCGCGGGGGTTCGGCCCCGCCCACCACAGCACCGGCCACCTGCGCGGGCCCACCGGGAGCTTCGTCGGTCACCGCATCGGCAACGGCAGAGCTGTCACGAAAACCGGCACCGGCGCTCGCATCCGACGCCCCGTTACCCACGCCCCCACCGTTCCCGGCAAGGGTCTCTGCGGCATCGGCCCCATCCCCTGAGCCCGACACCACGGGCGCGGGCGCCGGCTCGGCCAGTTCGAAGTCCCCGTCGTCGCGCGGAGCGCCCCCGGTCGGCCGGGGGCGGCTCCACCACTTCGCCTTCGTGGGCTTCCCCTCGTCCATGTTCCGCCGCTCTCCCCACACCTGGCCCGCGGCAACGACCCGCGGGCAGCCACACGGCGATCGCCCCAGTCGGACCGCCCCTCGGCGCCGCACCCCGGGATCGCCCGGGCGCGGCCGCTCACCATGGATTCAACCAGGTTCGCGGACCGGCGCGCAGAGGGCAGGGTCGGCGGGCGGAGGCGTCAGCGGGCGGAGGCCGTGGGCGTGCCGGAGGACGACACCGCGGGGGCCGCCGCGAGGCTTGACCCGGGGCTGGACTCCGGGCCCTGCCCCGGGCTTTCGAAAGCGGTGCCGACGCCGGACAGGGGCACTGCGGGGACGGATGCGGCGGGACGTATCAGCGGAGACAGCGGCCGGGTCCCGCTGAGGAGCGGGGCCGCGAGCGGGTAGACGGCGCTCTGCGCCCCCGACTGCGTGGCCATGCCGGACAGCAGGGGCGCGCCCGACTCCGTGGCGGCGACCGGCGCGTTCAGCGCGCCGCCCGCCCGCTGCCCGAGCATCGGTGACAGGTTCCGGCGGCGCTGCGACTCGGCCGCCGTGGAGACACCGGCGCTCTGGCTGCGCAGCGGTGTCGCGTTGCTGCCCGAACCGCCGCCCCGGACGTCACCGCCCGTGTCGGCGGGAATGCCGGTCGAGACGCCGCCGAGCGCGATCGCGGCGAGCGACACCGCACCGGCGGCGGCGAACGCGAAGCGGCGCCCACGCGAGGCCGCGCGGTCGGTGTCGCCGCGGCCGACCTCATGGATGCGGAAGCCGCGCTCCGCGGCCGGGGCGCTGGCGAGCAGTGCGTTGTGGCGGCCGGTCGGGGCGTAGCCGAAGGGTTCGGGGTCTACCGCGAAGACTCCGTTCCCGAAGCCTCTGCCGCCGAGCCCTCCCCCGCCGAACGGGGTGCCGCCGCCGTGTGAGTCGTCACCTCCCCCGGGAAGCCCCTGCAGGCGTGCCAGGAAACTCTCGGAGGGGGGCGGTGGTGCCGCCTCGGCGAAGACGCTCTTCAGCCGCCGCTGCGCGTCGGCCTCGGCCTTGCACTTCGGACAGGTGGCCAGATGGGCGAGGCCCCGCTCGCGGGCGTCATGGCCCAGCTCACCGTCGACCAGGGCGGCGAGCCGGTCTCCCAGATGCTGCTCGGAGAGCTGTCGCTCGGCGGGGTTCGGACGTGATCCACTCACGCGGTCGCGCCCCCTCCTCCAAGCGCGGGAACACCCGTGGTCGCGAGCGAGCGACGCTCGGCACGGGCCTTCGGCGACCGGTGCTGCAGGGCCTTGCGCAGCTGCGAGCGGCCACGGTGGATCCGGCTGCGGACCGTGCCGAGCTTGACGCCCAGGGTCGCGGCGATCTCCTCGTACGAGAGGCCCTCGATGTCGCACAGGACGACGGCCGCACGGAACTCGGGCGCGAGGGTGTCCAACGCCTGCTGGACGTCCGCGTCGAAGTGCGTGTCGTGGAAGACCTGCTGCGGCGACGGCTCGCGGCTCGGCAGGCGCTCGGCCGCGTCGTCGCCGAGTGCGTCGAAGCGGATGCGCTGCTTGCGGCGCACCATGTCGAGGAAGAGGTTCGTGGTGATGCGGTGCAGCCAGCCCTCGAAGGTGCCGGGCGTGTATGTCGACAGCGAGCGGAAGACGCGGACGAAGACCTCCTGTGTGAGGTCCTCGGCGTCGTGCTGGTTACCCGTCAGGCGGTAGGCGAGGCGGTAGACCCGGCCGCTGTGCGTGCTGACGATCTCCTCCCAGGTCGGGGGAGTCCACGCCTGCGATTCCGCGTCAGCGGCAAAGGTCGCGGTCTGCGCGGAACGGACGGCGTCGGAACGGTCAGCGGTGTTGGTCACGGATTTCGGCTCACCCGCCGACCTGAGAAAGCGCCGCAGCACTCCTCCCCGATCCACAGGCGCAGCCGCACCTCCCCTATCGGCTCTGGTGGTGTCCAGTGGAGCCCCTACCATAGCCACCTCGCCCGTTAGCTCCGGATAAGTGTTTTTACTGAGATTTGCCTGAGGGCGCCGGGCGCCTCGCCTGCGCTGATTGCTCTGTCGATCCACCGGCCACCCCCGTGCTCATTCCCACGCCGTTTTCCCCTGCCCCCTTAAACGCCCGGTCCCATCTGCGAGTTCCCGCCACCAACGGATACAGTCACGCGCAGGCAACCACGGGGACAGGAGAGGGCCATTACCGGCAACCGGCAGACGAGCTGGGCGTTCGCCGACGCCTTTGTCGCCGAGGACGACGCGCTGCGCTGGGCCCGGGACCGGGCCCGTGAGGCCGGCACCCGCCCGGTGTCGCCCGGCGCGGGCGCCGCGCTGCGGATGCTCGCTGCCACCGTGGGCGCCAAGGCGGTGGCCGAGATCGGCACGGGGACCGGGGTGTCCGGAATCCATCTGCTGCACGGCATGCGGCCCGACGGCGTCCTGACCACGGTGGATCCGGAGCCGGAGCGGCAGCAGTTCGCCCGGCAGGCGTTCCGCGCCGCGGGATTCGCGAGCAATCGCGCGCGCTTCATCCCCGGACGCGCCCTCGACGTGCTGCCCCGGCTCGCCGACAGCGGGTACGACCTCGTCTTCTGCGACGGCGACCGCACCGAGTGCCTCGACTACCTCGCTGAATCGTTGCGCCTGCTGCGACCTGGTGGGCTCGTCTGCTTCGAGGGCGTCTTCGCCGACGGCCGGACGGTCGACTCGGGCCCCCAGCCGGTGGAGGTCCTGCGGATGCGGGAGCTGCTGCGGGCGGTGCGCGAGGCGCAGGACCTGGTGCCCTCGCTGCTGCCGGTCGGCGACGGGCTGCTCTGCGCCGTCAAGCGCTGACGCCGCGTCCCAGGCCTCGCGAAAAACGCTGCCGCATGCTGTCTGACCTGCGGATACACGACTGCCCCGGCACCGCTTGCGGTACCGGGGCAGTCGACAGGTATGGTCGCTTCCGCGTCAGCCGACGACCTTCTTGAGGGCATCGCCGAGTGCATCGGCCTCGTCCGGAGTCAGCTCGACGACAAGCCGACCGCCGCCTTCGAGCGGAACGCGCATGACGATGCCCCGCCCCTCCTTGGTCACCTCGAGCGGGCCGTCGCCCGTCCGCGGCTTCATGGCCGCCATGCTCGTTCCCCTTCCTGAAACCAGCTCATCGCAGCCGACAACCCAGGTGTCACCGGCATCGAACACATTGCTTCTTGGCCATTATCCCGCATCGCGGGACCCGATGACCAACTTCGGTCCGTATCGCTTGCACAACGCGCTTGAGCAAAACCACTCAATTCGGCGATGTGGCTGCGATACTGCGCCTCCTTCACGACTCCCCCGAGACATATTTCTTTGACGCAGGTCACATGCCCGGGCCCCGCCGCGGACCGTGATCTCCGTCATGCTGAGCACTGACGACGACCGAGCCGCATCAGTTGGAGGGGATCCATGGCCGACAGCGTTCTCTACGAGGTGAGCGACGGGCTCGCGACCATCACGCTCAACCGCCCCGAGGCGATGAACGCGATGAACACCGAGTCCAAGGTCGCCTTCCGGGACGCGGCACAGGCGGCCGCGGCGGACGATTCGGTACGGGCCGTGCTGCTCACCGCCGCGGGCGACCGCGCGTTCTGTGTGGGCCAGGACCTGAAGGAGCACGTGGGCTCCCTGATGGCCGACCGCGAGGCGGGCACGGGCCGCACCATGAACACCGTGCGCGAGCACTACAACCCGATCCTCCGGGCCCTGACGCAGATGCCCAAGCCCGTCGTGGCCGCGGTCAACGGTGTGGCCGCCGGGGCCGGTTTCGGCTTCGCGCTCGCCGCCGACTACCGGATCGTCTCGGACACGGCGGCCTTCAACACGTCGTTCGCGGGTGTGGCCCTGACCGCGGACTCCGGTGTCTCCTGGACGCTGCCGCGCGTCGTGGGCCCCGGCCGCGCCGCCGACCTGCTGCTGTTCCCGCGCTCGCTGAAGGCGCAGGAGGCGTACGAGCTCGGGATCGCGAACCGGATCGTGCCCGCGGCCGAACTGGCCGCGGAGGCGCAGAAGCTGGCGCGTTCGCTGGCCGAGGGTCCGACGCTGGCGTACGCGGCGCTGAAGGAGTCCCTCGCCTTCGCGGCGGGGCACACCCTGGACGAGTCCCTCGACAAGGAGGACGAACTCCAGTCGAGGGCGGGCGCGTCGGAGGACCACGCCATCGCGGTCCAGGCGTTCATCGCCAAGGAGAAGCCCAAGTACCTGGGCCGGTAGGGCGCGTGCGCGGCCCGGGGCGCGCCTGAGGCCTGTCCTCAGCGCTCGCGGGCCACGCAGTCCACCAGGTGGTCGTTGACCAGGCCGCAGGCCTGCATCAGCGCGTACGCCGTCGTCGGGCCGACGAAGCGCAGGCCGCGCTTCTTGAGCGCCTTGGACAGGGCCGTCGACTCGTCCGTGATCGCGGGCACGTCGCCGATGACGCGCGGCGCAGGGCGGGCGGCCGAGTCGGGGGCGTGCGACCAGATGAGGGTGTCCAGCTCGCCCTCGGGCCAGTCGGCGAGCACACGCGCGTTGGCCAGCGTCGCGTCGATCTTGGCGCGGTTGCGGATGATGCCCTCGTCGGCGAGGAGCCGCTCGCGGTCGGTGTCCGTGAACGCGGCCACGTCAGAGATCTTGAACCCGGCGAACGCGGCGCGGAAACCCTCGCGGCGGCGCAGGATCGTGATCCAGGACAGGCCGGACTGGAAGGCTTCCAGTGAGACCCGCTCGAACAGCGCGTCGTCGCCGTGGACCGGGCGGCCCCACTCCTCGTCGTGATACGTCACGTAGTCCTCGGTGGACAGGCCCCACGGGCAGCGCAGCGCCCCGTCCGGGCCCGGTACGGCGCCGCCCGCGCTCTCGTCGCTCACCGGTGGTCCTCTCCGGGGTGCCGGCCGAAACCGGGTCCTTGGGGTCGCAGCTGGGCCCGCGCCCCCGACAGGGCGGTCTCGAGGTCGGCGATGCGCTGGTCCCGCTCGGCGAGCTCGGCGCCGAGCCGCCCGAGGGCGTCGTCCACCTCCGCCATGCGGTAGCCGCGCAGCGCGACCGGCAGGCGCAGGGCCTCCACGTCGGCTCGGCCGACCGGCCGGTCGTGGGGCAGCGGGTCGGCGTACTGCTCCGGAGGCGCCTCCGGGAGCGCCCCGCTCTCGCCGCCGCCGAGCACGGCGAGCGTCACCGCGCCGACGACCACGACGAGCGCGACGACCAGAAACAAGAACATGACCATCTTCGCTGTCCCCTGGCTCGAAGCCCGGATCCGGTCCCGATCCCGGTCCGGAAACTGTCAGGGTCCGATCGTGCCATGAGGGTGTGACAGTTAAGGTCGCAGGCGACCGGTCGACAGGTTTCACAGCAGTCACAAGGAGAGTCACAGGGGATGCTCAGGCTTGGCCCGCGCGAGTTCGGCGCACACGAGCCGGTGATCATGGCGATCGTGAACCGGACCCCTGACTCGTTCTACGACCAGGGCTCGACGTTCCACGACGAGCCCGCGCTCACCCGCGTCGAACAGGCCGTGGCGGAGGGCGCCGCGATCATCGACATCGGCGGGGTCAAGGCGGGCCCCGGCGACGAGGTGAGCGCGCAGGAGGAGGCGCGCCGCACGGTCGGCTTCGTGGCCGAGGTGCGCCGCCGCTTCCCGGACGTCGTCATCAGCGTCGACACCTGGCGGCACGACGTGGGCGCGGCGGTCTGCGAGGCCGGCGCCGACGTCCTGAACGACGCGTGGGGCGGCGTCGACCCCAAGCTGGCGGAGGTCGCGGCGCGGTACGGGAAGGGCCTGGTCTGCACGCACGCGGGCGGCGCCGAGCCGCGTACACGCCCGCACCGGGTCGCGTACGACGACGTGATGGCGGACATCCTCGACGTGACGGTGGGGCTCGCCGAGCGGGCCGTGGCGCTGGGGGTGCCGCGTGAGTCGGTGCTCATCGACCCGGGGCACGACTTCGGCAAGAACACCCGGCACAGCCTGGAGGCGACGCGCAGGCTGGGCGAGATGGTGGAGACGGGCTGGCCGGTCCTGGTGTCCCTGTCGAACAAGGACTTCGTCGGCGAGACCCTCGACAGGCCGGTCAAGGAGCGCGTGATCGGGACCCTTGCGACGACGGCGGTGTCGGCGTGGCTGGGCGCGCAGGTCTACCGGGTCCACGAGGTGGCCGAGACCAGGCAGGTGCTCGACATGGTGGCCGCCATCGCGGGCCACCGGCCCCCGGCGGTCGCCCGCCGAGGGCTCGCGTAGGCGCCTGTCCTCAGGGCCCTACTTGCCGACTTCCTTGGTCACGAGGGTGATCGCCTCTTCCACGTCGTCCGTGACGTGGAAGAGGAGCAGGTCGGCCTCGGAGGCCTTGCCCTGGGCGATGACGGTGTTCTTCAGCCAGTCGACCAGGCCGCTCCAGTACTGCGTGCCGAACAGGACGATCGGGAAGCGCGTGACCTTCGTGGTCTGGACGAGGGTGAGCGCCTCGAACAGCTCGTCCAGGGTGCCGAGGCCGCCCGGCAGGACCACGAAGCCCTGCGCGTACTTCACGAACATCGTCTTGCGGACGAAGAAGTAGCGGAAGTTCAGGCCGAGGTCGACGTACTGGTTGAGGCCCTGTTCGAAGGGCAGCTCGATGCCGAGGCCCACGGAGATGCCCCTGGCCTCGACGGCGCCCTGGTTCGCGGCCTGCATGGCGCCGGGGCCGCCGCCCGTGATGACGGCGAACCCGGCCTCCACGAGCGCCTTGCCGATGGCGACTCCGGCCGCGTACTCCGGCGAGTCCGTCTGCGTACGGGCCGAGCCGAACACGCTGATGGCGGGCGGGAGTTCGGCGAGCGTGCCGAAACCCTCGATGAACTCCGACTGGATGCGCAGGACCCGCCAGGGGTCGGTGTGCACCCACTCGGAGGGACCTTCGGAGTCGAGGAGGCGCTGGTCGGTGGTGCCCGCCTGGACCTGGTCGCGGCGACGGATCACCGGGCCGAGCCGCTGCTCCTTGGGACGCTTCCTGCCCTCGGGGTTGCTCATTCGCTGCTCCCTCCACTGCGTACGTGCAGCAAGGGTAGGTCTACGCGGGTTACGTACGGGGGACCTCGGAGTGTCAGGCCGTGAGCCAGGAGCGCAGTCGTTCCTCGACGGCGAGGATCTTGCGGGTGTCCACGTGCTCGTCCCTCTTGTGGGCGAAGATCGGGTCGCCGGGGCCGTAGTTCACGGCGGGGACGCCGAGCGCGCTGAACCGGGAGACGTCCGTCCAGCCGAACTTGGGGCGGGCCTTGCCGCCGACGGCCGCCATGAAGGCGGCGGCGGCCGGGTGGTCGAGGCCGGGGCGCGCGCCGCCGGTGTGGTCGTCGACCACGTAGTCGTCGATGTCGCAGCCCGCGAAGAAGTCCCGGACGAAGGCCTCGGCCTCCTCGGCGCTGCGGTCGGGCGCGTAGCGGAAGTTGACGGTGACCGAGCAGGCGTCGGGGATGACGTTGGTGGCGACGCCGCCCTCGATGCGCACGGCGTTGAGGCCCTCGTGGAACTGGAGTCCGTCGACGACGGGCTTGCGGGGCTCGTACGCGGCGAGGCGTTCGAGGATGGGGGCGGCCTTGTGGACGGCGTTGGAGCCCATCCACGCGCGAGCGGAGTGCGCCCGCTCGCCCTTGGTCGTCAGGATGACGCGCAGGGTGCCCTGGCAGCCGCCCTCGACCTCGCCGTCGGTGCCCTCCAGGAGGATCGCGAAGTCCCCCTCCAGCCAGTCGGGGTGGGCCTCCGCCACGTGTCCCAGACCGTTGAGGTGCGCGGCGACCTCTTCGTTGTCGTAGAAGACGAACGTGAGGTCGCGGTTGGGCTCGGTGACGGTCTGCGCGATGCGCAGCTGGACCGCGACGCCCGACTTCATGTCGCTGGTGCCGCAGCCCCACAGGACGCCGTCCTCGTCGAGGCGCGAGGGGACGTTGTCCGCGATCGGGACCGTGTCGATGTGCCCGGCGAGAACGACCCGCTCGGCGCGGCCCAGGTTCGTCCGCGCGACGATGTTGTTGCCGTACCGGTCGACCGTGAGGTGCGGCAGGGCGCGCAGGGCCGTCTCGATGGCGTCGGCGAGGGGCTTCTCCTGCCCGCTCGGCGACGCGAAGTCGACCAGCTGGGCGGTGAGCAGCGCGGCGTCCCGCGTGAGGTCAAGGGCGGTGAGGTCCATGGAGTCGACCCTAATGCCCGGCGGCCGCGGGCCCTGTCGGTGGCCTCCAGTACCTTTGACGCGTGCCTGAGCCCCCCACCCTCGTCCGGCGCGGCCGCCTCCTCCGTATCGGGGCGGCCGTCGTGGTGCTGCTCGCCGTCGCCGCGTATCTGGTGGTCCAGTACGTCTCGGGCGGCAGACCGGCCCCACGCTGCACGGTCGTGTCGGGGAACGGCGACGGCGCGACCTACGAGTTCACCTCCGAACAGGCGGTGAACGCGGCGACGATCTCGGCCGTCGGCACCTCGCGCGGCATGCCCGAGCGCGCCGTCACGATCGCCCTCGCGACCGCGCTCCAGGAGTCGGGCCTGCGGAACATCCATCACGGCGACCGCGACTCGCTGGGCCTGTTCCAGCAGCGCCCTTCGGAGGGCTGGGGCACGCAGGCGCAGATCATGGACCCGGTGTACGCGGCGGGGCGGTTCTACGAGCATCTGGACAAGATCCCGGGCTACTCGCGGCTGCCCCTGACGGTCGCCGCGCAGCGGGTGCAGCGCAGCGGTTATCCGCAGGCGTACGCGAAGCACGAGCCGGACGCCACGCTGCTCGCCGCGGCGCTGACCGGCCGGGCGGGCGCGTCGCTGACCTGCGAGGGCCGGCCGAGCGGCACGGAGGTCAGGAAGCCGGGCGATCCGGCGAAGGTGCGGGCTGCGCTGGTGCGTGACTTCGGGCGCGAGGTGTCGCCGGAGGCCGGCGCGGACGGGCACGACGTGACCGTCCCGGTGCCCGCCGCGGTGGACTCTGCCGAGGGCGCGGAGCAGCAGCGCGGCTGGGAGCTGGCGCACTGGGCGGTGGCGAACTCGTCGGCCCTGCACATCGAGCGGGTGTCCTACGCGGGCCGCGACTGGACCGCGGGCGACGACGGCGGCAGATGGAGCGGGGCCGCGGCGCAGGCCGCGGCAGGGGTCGAGAAGGGCCTGCGAGAGGTCCGGATCGTGACCGCGCAGTAGTGCGGTTGATAGCTCGATCGGGCGATGTACGTCATCCGGGGGCGACGTCCCGCACGGTTCTTCGCAGGGCCCGTGGGCATATGCGGAAATCCCTTGCGGGCAAAGGGGCGTAGGCGTTTTACGACCGTGCGACGGGCGAGGCGTTTGCCCGTTTTTCGCCGCAGATGATAATGCGACACATTGCCAACTCTTTATGTTGCGGGAGCGAAACCTTCGCGACCTTCGAGCGGTAGTCACTGCGTCCGAGCGCCGGGTGCCCGGCGCCTGACACCACCGTTCTCTCCCGTCTAAGGAGCATCAATGTCCCTCCCCCTGACCCGCCGGATCGCCCGTGCCGCGCTGCTGATCGCAGCGGGAGCGGCTCCCGTGGTCGGAGCGGCCGGATCCGCGAGCGCCGTAGACCTCCCGGCCACCCCGAACGTGGGCGGCCTCACCGCGCTCGACGGCGCGAACGTCGGCAACACCGTCGACGGCGCCGCCAAGAACGTCAGCGGCCTCGCTGGTGACGCGGGCAGCAAGGCCGTGAAGAAGGCCGTGCCGACCGCCGGCAAGGCCGTGGGCCGGAGCGCCAGGACGGCCACCCCCGCCGCCCAGAAGGCTGCCGGTGACGTCGCGGGCAGCGCCGGTGACGTGCTCGGCCGGACCGCGGGCGCGGCCACCGACGGCGGTGTGCCGACCGGCGCGCTCGGCAGCGGCCTGCCCACCGGCGCGCTCCCCGCCACGGGCGACCTGCCGACGCAGGGCCTGCCGCTCGGCTGAGCATCCGGCACCCGGCGAGAGTGAGAGGGGGCGGGGAGCCTGTGACGACAGGCTCCCCGCCCCCTTCGCTGTGCCGTGAGCTGTCCCGCGGACGCCCCGGCTCAGGCACCTTTCAGAAGCTCTGACTCCAGAAGCTCTGACTCCAGACGCCTCGACTCAGGACCCCGGGCTCAGACGCTCCGGCTCAGACGCCCCGGCTCAGACGCTCGACGGCCGCGGCCACGCGCTCGTCGCTCGCCGTCAGCGCCACGCGCACGAACCGGTCGCCCGCGGGACCGTAGAAGTCGCCGGGCGCGACCAGGATCCCCAGCTCCGCCAGATGCGCCACGGTGTCCCAGCAGGACTCGTCGCGCGTGGCCCACAGGTAGAGGCTCGCCTCGCTGTGCTCGATGCGGAAGCCGTGCCCGACCAGCGCCTCGCGCAGGGCCGCGCGGCGGGCCGCGTAGCGCCCGCGCTGCTCCTGTACGTGCTCGTCGTCACCGAGCGCCGCGACGACGGCCGCCTGCGTCGGGGCGGACGTCATCATGCCGCCGTGCTTGCGGATCTGGAGCAGGTCGCCGAGGACGGCGGCGTCACCGGCCAGGAAGGCGGCCCGGTAGCCGGCGAGGTTCGACCGCTTCGAGAGCGAGTGGACCGACACGATCCCCTCGTACGAGCCGCCGCAGACGTCCGGGTGCAGGACCGAGACCGGGTCCGCCTCCCAGCCGAGCTCGATGTAGCACTCGTCGGAGAAGACGAGGATGCCGTGCTCGCGCGCCCAGGCGACGATCCGGGTCAGCTCGTCCTTGGACAGGACGCGGCCGGTCGGGTTCGAGGGCGAGTTGAGCCACAGAAGCCTGATCCCCGTCGGGTCGAGCTCCGTGGGGTCGTCGTACGCGACGTGGTCCGCGCGGGCGAGGCGGGCGCCGACCTCGTACGTCGGGTAGGCCAGGCGCGGGTAGGCGACCTTGTCTCCCGGGCCGAGGCCCAGCTGCGTCGGGAGCCAGGCCACCAGCTCCTTGGAGCCGACGATCGGCAGGACGTTGTGGTGGGTGAACCCGCGCGCGCCGAGGCGCCGCTCGCTCCAGCCCACGAGTGCGTCCCGCAGCTCGGGCGTGCCCCACACCGTGGGATAGCCCGGCGAGTCCGCGGCCGCGATCAGCGCTTTCTGGATCAGCTCCGGCACCGGGTCGACCGGCGTGCCGACGGAGAGGTCGACGATCCCGCCCTCATGGGCGGCGGCCGTCTTCTTGTACGGCTCGAGCTTGTCCCAGGGGAACGTGGGAAGGCGGTCGGAGACTGCGGACACCTGGCTCACTTCTTTCGTACGTGCATGCGCATTGGGCAAACGCCTCGGTCCCGTACGGCGGGCGTGCCGTACGGGACCGGGGCGGCGCGATATGCGGCCCGCTTACTGGTTCTGCGGCGGAAGCGCGGCGATGAAGGCGTGGTCGCGCTCGATCAGGCCGAGCTTGCTGGCGCCGCCGGGCGAACCGAGCTCGTCGAAGAACTCGACGTTCGCCTTGTAGTAGTCCTTCCACTCTTCGGGAGTGTCGTCCTCGTAGAAGATCGCCTCGACCGGGCAGACCGGCTCACAGGCTCCACAGTCGACGCATTCGTCCGGGTGGATGTACAAGGACCGGGAGCCCTCGTAGATGCAGTCGACCGGGCACTCCTCGATGCACGCCTTGTCCTTCACGTCGACACAAGGCTGCGCGATGACGTAGGTCACGCTGTCGTTCCTCCTCGATAGGGCGCGGCGGGCCGATCTGCGGCTCCGTCCGCGTGGCGCGCGGGAGCGCGGCGTCGTCGATGCCCGCACCTAGTATCTCCGTTCCTGGGCATGATCCGAACAGGAGGGGTGGGCGGAGCTGTGGAATTCACTGCGGGCGGACGGCTCGAGGTTCGCTTGACGGCCTCTGACGTGGGAAAACGCGTGTCTGTGCGACGGCTGACCGAGGGCAGCTCGCCGGGTGCGAAGTTCACCGACACGGTCGGAGTTCTCACATCGTGGACCGATGGTGTGCTGCTCATCACAAAGCGGGGCGGCGAGCAGGTCCGCATTCCGGAATCTTCACTGGTCGCGGGGAAGGTCGTGCCGGCCGCGCCCGCCCGGCGCCGCGGGCCCGCCGCGTCGTACGAGGAGCTGGCGCGGGCGGCCGCACGCGCGTGGCAGCCGGTGGAGAGCGAGCGGCTCGGCGACTGGGAGCTGCGGGCTGCCTCCGGGTTCACCCGGCGGGCCAACTCGGTTCTGCCACTGGGTGATCCTGGGCTCCCCCTCGACGAGGCGCTGGCCCGCGTCCGCGCCTGGTACGAGCGGCGCGGACTGCCCGCGTACATCCAGACCGCGACCGGCGCCGAGGGCACGCAGGAGCTGCTGTGCGCGGAGCTGGAGGAGCGGGAGTGGGTGCGTGAGGTCAGCGCGGAGATGTGGGTCGGCGGGCTGGCGCCGGTCGCGGACGGCGCGGACCCCGGCGACGGGGTCGAGCTGACGCGGGAGCCGGGCGAGGCGTGGCTCGGCCGGTATCAGCGCAAGGGCGCGCGCGAGGTGGCCCTGAAGGTGCTGACCTCCGGACCCTCGGTGTGGTTCGCGACCGTGCCGGGCGAGGGCGGGGAGCCCGACGCGATCGGGCGGTGCGTCGTGGACGGGCGGTGGGCCGGCTTCGCCGCGGTCGAGGTGGCTCCGTCACGGCGGCGCCAGGGCCTGGCGTCCACCGTGATGACGGCGCTCTCGCGGCGCGCGCTGGAGGAGGGCGCGTCGGCGGCCTGGCTCCAGGTGGAGGCGGACAATGAAGGGGCTCGGGCGCTGTACGCGCGGCTGGGTTTCGCCGCGCACCACGCGTATCACCACTACCGCGCACCGGAACCGGACCCGGACCCGGCCGGGCACTGAGCGAGGCACGTATGTCCCCCCACATCTCACCCCGCTCCGAGGAGCTGCGCCGGCGGTTCGCCGAGGAGGCCAGGGCGGAGCGGCCCGATCTGTCGCAGCTGTGCCTGCTGGTGGCCGCCGAGGCGGACGGCTCGCTCGACGAGGCCGGGATGGACGCGGTCCAGATGGACCTCGACCGGCTCGCCGGGCAGGTGCCGTTCCGGCCCGGCGGCCCGCTGGCGTGGGCGACGGCGCTGGCCGGGCTGCTGGGCGCCCGCTGCGGTTTCCGTGGCACGCCGGGCGACTACGAGCGTCTGGAGTCGTCGCTCCTGCACGAGGTGGTGCGGCGCAGGCGGGGGCTGCCGATCCTGTTGTCGGTGGTGTGGATGGAGGTCGCGCGGCGGGCGGGGGCGCCGGTGTACGGGGTGGCGCTGCCGGGGCACTTCGTGGTCGGGTTCGGCCCCGCGGAGGATCAGGTGCTCGCCGACCCGTTCGACGGGGGCCGGGTCCTGACGGGCGCGGACGCGGAGCTGCTCGTGGCCGGTGCGACGGGGGCGCCGCTGAACGCGGCGATGCTGCAGCCGGCCGATCCGCTGGATGTCGTGCTGCGGATCCTGAACAACATCGGCGCGTGGGCGGCCCGGCGGCCGGAGCGGTCGGACGTGGCGCTGTGGGCCGTCGAGCTGTCGCTGCTGCTGCCCGCGCACCCGGCCCGGCTGCGCTACGCGCGGGCCCAACTCCTCGTCCGCAGCGGGGACTTCCTCGCGGGGGCGGCGGAGCTGGACGCGTATGCGGACGTGGTGGGCGCCGTGGACGCCCCGGCCGCCGAGACGGTGCGCGCGCAGGCGCGGGCGGCCCGGGCGATGCTCAACTGACCGGCTACAGCCAGCCCTTCTCACGGGCGATCCGTACCGCTTCCGCTCTGTTGCGCACGGCGAGCTTCTGGATGGCCGTCGAGAGGTAGTTGCGGACCGTGCCCTGCGACAGGTGCAGGGCCGCCGCCAGTTCGGCGTTGGTCGAACCGTCGGCCGCCGCGCGCAGGATCTCGCGTTCGCGGTCGGTCAGCGGGTTGGCGCCACCGGCGAGCGCGGCGGCCGCGAGGGTGGGGTCGATGACGCGCTCGCCGGCGAGCACCTTGCGTACGGCTTCGGCGAGTTGGGCCGCGGGAGCGTCCTTGACGAGGAACGCGTCGGCGCCGGACTCCATCGCCGTGCGGAGATAGCCGGGGCGGCCGAACGTGGTGAGGACGACGACCTTGAGGGCGGGCAGGTGCTCGCTGAGCTGGGCGGCGGCCTCGATGCCCGTCATGCCGGGCATCTCGATGTCCAGGAGCGCCACGTCGGGGCCGTGTGCGCGGGCCGCCTCGAGCACCTCGTCGCCGCGCGCCACCTGGGCGACGACCTCGATGTCGGGTTCGAGGCCGAGGAGCGCCGCGAGGGCCTCCCGCACCATCGACTGGTCCTCCGCGAGCAGGACCTTGATCTGAGCGCTCATGCGGCGGATCCTACGGAGCCCAGGGGCACCCGGGCCACCAGCAGGAACCCGCGGTCCCGCACGGGCGCCGCCTCCAGGGTGCCGCCGACACCCTCCACGCGTTCGCGCAGGCCCGTCAGGCCGTTGCCGGGTACGCCGCTGCCGCCCGCCGCGGCACCGGCCCCGTCGTCCTCCACCCTGAGCTCCAGGACGGGGCCGTCCAGGGTCTGGCGGTGGGCGATGCCGACCGTGCAGCGGTGGGCGCCGCTGTGCCGTACGGCGTTGGTGACGGCCTCGCGCAGGGTCCAGGCGAGGGCGGCCTCCTGTTCGGCGGGCAGGTCGTCGGGCGCGTCCGCGGGGACCTCGGCCTCGATGCCGGCGGCGGCCAGTGCGGCGCGCGCTCCGGCCAGTTCGGCGCCGAGACGCGGGCGCCGGTAGCCGGTGACGGCCTCCCGCACGTCGACGAGCGCCTGACGGCTGACCTGCTCGATGTCGGCGACCTGCTGGGCCGCCTTCTCGGGGTGGTCCGGGAGCATACGGCCGGCGAGCTCGCTCTTGAGCGTGATCAGGGAGAGCGAGTGCCCGAGGAGGTCGTGCAGGTCGCGGGCCAGACGCAGGCGCTCCTCGTTGGCCGCGAGCTGGGCGACGGTGGCGCGTGCCCTGCGCAGTTCGACGGTCGTGCGCACGAGCTGCCGTACGCCCGTCATCGCGAAGCCGCCGAGGAGGGCGGGCACCACCAGGCCGAGGTCCCAGCCGCGGCCGAGCGGGATCCCGAGGAGGACCATCGCGGCCGTGACCGCGACGATCGTCCAGCGGGCGTACCGCATGGG
The DNA here is from genome assembly GCF_042270245.1 of Streptomyces sp. NPDC055955. Taxonomy (NCBI): domain Bacteria; kingdom Bacillati; phylum Actinomycetota; class Actinomycetes; order Kitasatosporales; family Streptomycetaceae; genus Streptomyces; species Streptomyces sp. NPDC055955. The sequence goes on along the minus strand of NZ_JBHJYS010000013.1, from coordinate 165,636 downwards.
CAGTACCGCCCCGCAGGACACGGAGACGTACACGAACAGGACGAGCCACGGGGCGCCGAGCGTGAGGGACATGACGACGCCGACCGCGGCGAGTGCCCCGAGGATCGCGGCCAGCCGCCCAAGGCGCATGGCGCGGGCCGTGTGGCGGAAGACGAGGGCCAGGTAGACGCCGACGAAGGCGACCAGGCCGAGCCAGCCGAGGGCGGTGGCCCAGGCCGTGTGATCTCCGTTGACGAGGTCGTCGATCGGATCCGCCATGAAGACCAGCCAGATACCGATCCACAGCAGCTTGCGCAGGGCCTCACGGCGGTTGCGGGGCGACTGCCCCATGCCGGTGAGCCTGATCTCGTCCGGCGTCTTGGCGTTCACGCCTTCAGGGTGTCCTTCCGGTACAGCCAGGCCGCGCCGCCGGCGAAGACCAGGAAGTAGGCGATGATCAGCGCGACGTCCTTGCCGTGCGGGGCGTTGCCCAGCTCGATGGCCTGGCCCAGGGCAGCGTACGCGTGGGTGGGCAGCCAGGACGCGATGTCGCTGAGCCACTGCGGGAAGCCGGTCGAGGGGAACCACAGGCCGCCCAGGATCGAGAGACCGAAGTAGACGATCATCGTGATGGGGCGGACGGCGTCGCCGGTCGCGAGGTAGCCGATGGCGACACCGAGCGCGGCGAAGCACAGGCTGCCGGCCCAGATCGCGACGACGAGGGCGAGCCACTGCCAGGCGTCGAGCCGTACGCCCTTGGTGACGGCCGCCACGACGAAGACGACCACGATGGACGGCAGGCTGACCACGGCGGCGCTCGCGGTCTTGGCGAGGACGTAGCCGCGCCCGGGGAGCGTCGTCAGGCGCAGCTGGCGTACCCAGCCGCTCTCGCGCTCCTTGGCGATGCGCTCGCTGTTGCCCATGAGGACGGCGGTCAGGGCGCCGAAGGACGCCATCGACACCATCATGAACGCGGCGAGGTTCAGGCCGGTGCCGTCGACCATCGTCGAGCTGTCGGAGCTGCCCGCGATGAGCAGGAACAGGACCGACGGGTAGACGACGGAGAAGAACAGGAACTTCTTGTTGCGCAGGGCTCGGGTGATCTCGAGCTTGATCAGGCTGTTCATGACGTCCTGGCCTCCTCGGCCGTGGTGATGGCTACGAAGGCCTGCTCCAGGCCGAGGCCCGCGACCTCCAGGTTGCGCGGGTAGACACCGAGTCCGTACAGGGCGTGCACGGTGGCGTCTGCGTCGCTCGACTGGAGGCGCACGGTGCGGCCCGACACATCGAGGGTGGTGAGGAACGGCAGGGCGCGCAGGGCCTGTTCGTCGATGTCGCCCTCCAGATCGAAGGCGATCTTGCGGGCCCCCGCCCTGGCCTTGATCTCGGCGGCGGTGCCGTCGGCGAGGATGCGGCCGCGGTGCAGGACGAGGACGCGGTCGGCGATCGCGTCGGCCTCCTCCAGGTAGTGCGTGGCGAAGAGGACCGTGCGGCCCTGGTCGGCCTGTTCACGCATCGTGGCCCAGAACGCCTGGCGGGCCGAGACGTCCATGCCGGTGGTCGGCTCGTCGAGCACGATGAGGTCGTTGGCCCCGGCGGTGGCGAGGGCGAAGCGGACGCGCTGCTCCTGGCCGCCGGAGAGTTTGTTGACCTTGCGGTCGGCGATCTGCGCGATGCCCGCCCGGGACATCACGTCGCCCGGCTTGTACGGCTCGGGGTGCAGGGCGCAGGCGAGCTTCACGAGCTCGGCCACGGTGACCTCGTCCATCAGGCCGCCGCTCTGCAGCATGGCGCCGACGCGGCCCTGGACGATCGCGTCCCGGGGGCTGGTGCCGAAGACGCGGACGGTCCCGGTGTCCGCCGGGCGCAGGCCGAGGAGGAGATCGAGGGTGGTCGACTTGCCCGCGCCGTTCGGGCCGAGGAGGGCGACGGTCTCGCCCCGGTGCAGATCGAGGGTGAGCCCGTCCACGGCCCTGACGTCCCCGTAGCTCTTGCTCACCCGCTCGAAGCTGACCACCTCGGTGGCCTGTGCTGTCGTTGTCATGGAACCCATGGTGGCGGGTGGGGGTGGCCGCCCGGCAGTGTCGGGAAGCCGGAGTCCGGGATGACAGATGTCATGTCCGCGGGCGGCAGCACGGCGGGCGGGCCCCCGTGAGGGGACCCGCCCGGTGTGCGACGTGCCTACCGGTCATCCCGGGTTGGTCTCGATGACCCCGGTGCGCTCGGCGGGTGTCTTGCCCTTGAGGGCCTGCCGCATCACGCCGATGACGTCCTCGGGCGTCACCGGCGTCTTCTTGCCGGTGCCGCGCGTGATGAGGACGCCGTCGAACGTGTTGCCGTACAGCTTCTTCAGAGCGGCCTTGTCGTAGTACTCGACGAGCTTGCCGTCGACGGCCTTGACGCTGAGGATCTGCGGCAGTGACTTGGCGGGACCGAACGGGATCTGTGCGTTGCCCGCCTTGATGACGACGTTCGCGGACATGGCCGGCTCCGCGAACTCCTTCATCATCCGGTCGACCTCGGCGTCGGGGACGGTCGGCTTGCGGGTCGTCGTCGCCATCGGCACGGGCCGCGAGGCGCCCGTCTCCACATGCGTGCGGTACGCCTCCTCGACGGACGAGGAGGACCGGGCGACGTCGATGCCCTTGCCCGTCTTGCCGTACACGGCGATGGCCTTGCCGGGGACGAACTTGATCGTGCCGTCGCCGGAATCGGCGCCGCCGGCGGCCCGTTCGAGGGCGGCCTGGAGCTTCTCGTCGTCGACGGGCATGACCGGCTCCACGATGCGCTCGTTGCCGAACAGCGAGCCGATCACGGAGACCGGGTTGTAGTCGCTGCCCGCGGCCGCCGCCACCGTCGCCGTGCTGTCCAGGCTCAGACCCGCCTGGTCCGGCCTGAGCGGCACGGACTTGCCGTCGACCGACAGCTGGAGCGGGTCGGTGGTGCGCTTGCCGAACGCGGTGTCGAGCTTGGCCGCGGCCTCGTCACGGGTGCCGCCGCCGATGTCGACGCCGAGCACGGTCGTGTTCTTCGGCACGTCCGAGTGGTTCATCAGCAGACCGGCGCCGTACGCGACACCGGCGAGGCCCACGACGCCCGCGCCCACGAGGACGAGCTTGTTGCGGCCCTTCTTCTTGCGGGGCGCGGCCGGGGCGCTCTGGCCGACCGGGTCGGGGAGCTTCGGCGGGGTGTGCGGCAGCGGCCCGTCGGGGCGCGGGCCGCCGGGACCGAACGGCGCGTTCGGTCCGCCGGGGCCCGGTGTGACGACCGGGATGCCGCTGGTGAGCGTCTCGCCGGAGACATGGCCGCCCGGGCCCGGCTCGGGCGCGGGCCTCTGCGGCGTGAGGATCGCCGTGTCGTCGCTCATCTGCGGCGGCCGCTGACCGCCGGGCGGGCCACCGGCAGGTCCGCCGGGACGCGCCATCGGGCTGTCGCCGCCGGGACGCGCCATCGGGCTGTCGCCGCCCGCGGGTCCCGTGGTCGGGCCCGAAGGGCCGCGCGGGGGGACGCCGGGGCCCGAGCCGTCGGCGTTTCCTGCGAAGTAGGGAAGGTCGCCGCGGTGCGGGTCGCCGGAGTTCCCGGGCTGCGGCGGGCGGCCCTGCGACGTGGTGCCGCCGAGCGGCCCGGCCGCCACCGCGCCCGACACGTCGAACGCGCCGGAGCCGCCCGACGGGCCGGGCACCGCACCGGAGTTGCCCGGAGCGGGACTGTCGGAGGAGGCGCCTGCCTGGGGCGGGCCCGACTTGCGCGGCGCGAACCAGCTGCTCGTCTTCTCCTCCGCGGCCGGTGCGCTCTGGCCGTCACCCGAAGGAGGTGTCCGGGGGGCGGGGGCGGTGGGGGTCTGAGGTGCCGGGGCCGGCGGGGCGGCCGGGTCCGGGGTGGCGGGTCCCGCGTCCACGTCGCTCATGGGCGTACGCATCACTACGGGCGGGATGGGGCGCGATCCGGGGATGTTGATCCGGATCCGCGTCGTCAGCGTGGTCTCCGTCTTGCGTTCCTCGGGGACCGGCCGGCCCTCGGCGGGCTGCCCGGCATCGCCGGGCGCACCGTCGCCGGGACCGGAGCCCTGGGCGGGGGTGCCGTACGGAGGCGTCCCCGAGGGGTACGCGGCACCGCCGCGCCCCTGGGGCCCGGAGGACGAACTGTCAGTTTCACGGCTCAAAGCAGGTTCTCCCGGTTGGCTCCGCCGCCCGTCTCGACCTCACGCGGGCTGCCCGGCGGCGCGCACCACCATACTGGCCGCGGCCGGAACGCATCCGGTGACCGCCGACGAAACCCGTGCGGGGCACGGGCCGAAGTGGTACGTCACTTCCCAAGTCGGGCGGCGGGCCCCGGTGGTTGCCGGGACAGACCAAGGGTGGCGCACATCACAGCGATGGCCATCCCGCCGAGAAGGAACAGATAGGAGCCGGTTCCCGCACCGAAGAGGAAGTCGCCCTCGGGCCGGCTCGCCGTGAGCAGGATGACCGCGACGGCCCAGCCCACGGCGGGTGCGACGGCCCCTCCCCTGGTGCCCGTCGCCCGCGCCCCGCCGAGGAACGCGCCGGCCGCGCCGAGCAGCGCGAGCAGCAACCCGCCCGGGAAGAGGCCCCCTTGGACGAGGGAACCGGCCACTCCGACGAGCACGCCGAGCACGAGGAGCCCGGCCAGTACGGCGACGTGTCCGGCGTCGAGTCCGGCCCCCATCGGCTGGACGGGCGGGCCGGCCGGGGGCTTCGCGGCGCCGCTCGACGCCGCCGCCCGGCCGGACTTGGCCGGGTTGCCCGACTTGCCTGCGCCACTCATCACGCCACCACTCCCGCGAACAGGTCCGTCTCGTACGGCGCCTCTGCCTCGCCCCGCGCCAACTCGTAATACTCCACGTCGAAGACGGGCTGGGCGAGCCCGTTCGACAGGGCGAAGACCGGCTCGCCGCCGGGTGCGATCTCGACCTGGGTGGCGTGGGCGCGCATCGCGGCCGTCTTGGCCGCGACGAAGGCCCTGCCGTCGATCTCGGCGGTGACCCGCTCGTCGTCGACGACGCCCGGCACGTCGCCGATCTCGGCCGCGGCCTTGTACGGGGTCGAGCCGAGGACGCCGGCCAGCCACCGGAAGCGCTCCTCGGCCACGGACCTGGGCACCCGGTTCCAGTAGATCTTCGCGACGGTGTGGGTGTCGCCGAGGTCCCGGCGGAACGCGGGCTCGGCCGCGAGTTCGGCAGCGCGCATGGCGACGCGGTGGGCCTGGATGTGGTCGGGGTGGCCGTAGCCGCCGTCCGGGTCGTAGGTGACGAGGACCTGGGGACGGACCTCGCGGATCACCTCGACGAGATACGCGGCGGCCTCGTCCAGGTCGGTGGACCAGAAGGCGCCCGACCGGTCGTTCTGCTCGGCTCCCATCATCCCGGAGTCGCGGAAGCGTCCGGGGCCGCCGAGGAAGCGGTGGTCGGTGACCCCGAGCTCCTCCATGGCGGCGGTGAGCTCGCCGATGCGGTGCGGGCCGAGGATGTCCTCGCGGTCCGGGGCGAGGTGCGCGAGTACGTCCGGGATGACCTCGCCCTCCTCGCCGAGGGTGCAGGTCACCAGGGTGACGTGGGCACCTTCGGCCGCGTACTTGGCCATGGTGGCGCCATTGTTGATCGACTCGTCGTCGGGGTGCGCGTGCACGAGGAGCAGACGCCGGTCGGGCAGTTCCGTCATGCGACCCAGCCTAGGACTCCCGACGGCGCGACTAGAACTTGATCCCGCCGATCATGCCCGCGACGTTCGTCGTGATTTCGCTGATGGTGGGGGCGATGGAGGAGCTGGCGAGGTAGAACCCGAGGAGGACGCAGATGATCGCGTGCCCGGCCTTCAGACCCGATTTCCTGATCAGGATGAAGACGATGATCGCGAACAGCACCACTGCCGAGATCGAGAGTGCCACAGCGGTCCACCTCCCTTGATCCGAGTCCAACTGCCGTACGCCACGCGGTAGCCGAGCATTTCTTACCCACGCAGCGCTATGGATCATAACTATCCGTCCGGACGCATGAGTCGGTGCACGGCAGCAAGGGGGGCGCACGGTCGCACGGCCCCATAAGGTCGGGGGATGACCACCGAGCCTCTCTCCTTTCCGCGCCAGCACGCCCGCACCCAGCGCTTCACGCTCGGCGCACCACGGGCGTTCACGGTGGCGCCCGACGGCGAGCGCGTCGCCTTCCTGCGGTCCGGGTCCGGTACCGATCGGGCGAACGCGCTGTGGGTCCTGGACGTGACGTCCGGCGAGGAGCGGATCGCCGCCGATCCGCGGGTCCTCCTCGGCGGCGCCGAGGAGGACCTCTCGGACGAGGAGCGCTCGCGCCGCGAGCGCAGCCGCGAGGGCGCGGCGGGCATCGTCGCGTATGCGACGGACGCGGCCGTGGAGCTGGCCGCGTTCGCGCTGTCGGGTCGGCTGTTCACCGCGGAGCTGCGCGCGGGCACGACCCGTGAACTCCGCGAGCCCGCCCGTCACGGTCCGCTGATCGACCCGCGCCCCTCGCCGGACGGCCGCCAGGTCGCGTACGTGTCCGGGGGCGCCCTGCGCGTCGTCGGCGCCGACGGCGAGGGCGACCGGGCGCTCGCCGGTCCGGGCCAGGACGAGGCGTCGACCGTCACGTACGGGCTCGCGGAGTTCATCGCGGCCGAGGAGATGGGCCGCTCGCGGGGCTTTTGGTGGTCGCCCGACTCGGACCGGCTCCTGGTGGCCCGGGCGGACGACGCGGCGGTGCGGCGTTGGTGGATCGCGGATCCGGCGCACCCGGACCGCAAGCCCGCCCGCAACGCGTACCCGGCAGCGGGCACGCCCAACGCCGAGGTGCGGCTCTTCGTCATCGGCCTGGACGGGTCGCGCACCGAGGTGTCGTGGGACCGGGCGAGGTACCCGTATCTGGCGCGGGTGCACTGGTCGGCCGACGGGGCGCCGCTGATCCTCGTACAGGCCCGTGACCAGCTCAGTGAGCTGTATCTCGCGGTGAACGTCGAGGACGGTTCGACGCGCATGGTGCACGCCGACGAGGACGGGCAGTGGCTGGAGCTGTTCCCCGGTGTGCCGTCGTGGTCGCCGAGCGGGCAGCTCGTGCGGATCGCGGACGAGGGCGGGGCGCGGGTCCTCGCGGTCGGCGAACGGCCGCTGACCGGGCCGCAGTTGCATGTGCGAGCGGTCCTGGACGTGGGGGAGAGCGATGTGCTCGTCTCGGCTTCGGCGGGCTCGGCGGCGCCGGACCGGGAGACCGGTGAGGTGCATGTGTACCGGGTCAACGAGCTGGGCGTGGAACGCGTCTCGGACGGGCCGGGCGTGCACTCCGCGGTGCGCGCGGGCGGCGTGACCGTCCTGGCGTCCGCGCGCACCGACGAGCCGGGCACCCGGGTGCGGGTGATGCGGGACGGCAAGCAGATCGCGACCGTCGCCTCGCACGCCGAGCGCCCCTCGCTGAGCCCTCGCCTGACGCTCACGGAGGCGGCCGGCATCCCGTGCGCCGTCCTGCTCCCTTCCTCGTACGAGGAGGGGGACGGGCCACTGCCCGTACTGCTCGACCCGTACGGCGGCCCGCACGGGCAGCGGGTGCTCGCCGCGCACAATCCGCATCTGACGTCGCAGTGGTTCGCCGACCAGGGCTTCGCGGTCGTCGTCGCGGACGGCCGCGGCACTCCCGGCCACTCCCCCGCCCGGGAGAAGGCGATCCGCGACGACCTCACGCTCACGCTCGACGACCAGATCACGGCGCTGCACGCGCTGGCCGACGCCTTCCCGCTCGACCTGAACCGGGTGGCGATCCGCGGCTGGTCGTACGGCGGGTATCTGGCGGGGCTCGCGGTCCTGCGCCGCCCGGACGTCTTCCACGCGGGCATCGCGGGCGCCCCGGTCACGGACTGGCGGCTCTACGACACCCACTACACGGAGCGCTATCTGGGCGACCCGAAGGCCTCGCCACAGGTGTACGAGAAGAACTCGCTGGTCACCGACGACGGTCTGGCCGCGGCGGCGGGGCAGCACCGGCCGCTGATGATCGTGCACGGCCTGGCCGACGACAACGTCGTGGTGGCGCACAGTCTGCGGCTGTCGTCGGCGCTGCTCGCCGCGGGCCGCCCGCACGAGGTGCTGCCCCTGTCGGGCGTGACGCACATGACGCCGCAGGAGCAGGTCGCGGAGAACCTGCTGCTGCTCCAGGTGGACTTCCTGAAGCGCTCGCTGGGGCCGGCCTAGACAGGCGACCGGCCGGGGCGACATGGCGCGCCCCGGCCGGTCCACGGCACCCGCACGGCCGTACGCTGTTCAGCCTGACGCGTTCGTATATCGGTGCCGCGACGGCCAAGTTGCCTGTGTGTTAACGAAGTTGATGTGTATTTGTCGTGACACGGACGCCTATTCGGTGGGGACGACGTGCTTCTCCTCGGCGAAGTGGCAGGCCGAGTCGTGCTTCGCCGGTGAGTCCCCGATGCGGAACACGGCGGGCACCGCGAGCGCCGGCACCTCCAGTGCGCACCGCTCCTGCGCCTTCCAGCAGCGGGTGCGGAACCGGCAGCCCGAGGGCACGTTGGCCGGGGACGGCACGTCGCCGGTGAGGATGATCCGCTCGCGGTGCTCGCGCGCCTCCGGGTCGGGGACGGGCACGGCGGACAGGAGCGCCTGCGTGTAGGGGTGCGTGGGGTGTTCGTAGATCTGCTCGTCGGTGCCGATCTCGACGATCCGCCCGAGGTACATGACGCCGACCCGGTCGGAGATGTGCCGCACGATCGACAGGTCGTGGGCGATGAAGACGTAGCTGAGGTCGAACTCGTTCTGGAGGCTGTCGAGCAGGTTGATGACCTGCGCCTGCACGGAGACGTCGAGCGCGGAGACCGGCTCGTCGGCGACGATGATCTCGGGGCGCAGGGCGAGGCCGCGCGCGATGCCGATGCGCTGGCGCTGGCCGCCGGAGAACTGGTGCGGGTACCGGTTGATGTACTCCGGGTTGAGCCCGACGACGTCCAGGAGGTCCTGCACCTTGCGGCGCCGGTCGCCCTTGGGCGCGACCTCGGGATGGATCTCGTACGGCTCCCCGATGATGTCGCCGACCGTCATGCGCGGGTTGAGGGACGTGTACGGGTCCTGGAACACCATCTGGATGTTGCGGCGGACGGCCTTGAGGGCACGCCCGGACAGCTTGGTGATGTCCTCGCCCCTGTACTTGATCTCCCCGGCGGTCGGCCGCTCCAGGTTGACCAGCATCTTGGCGACGGTCGACTTGCCGCAGCCGGACTCGCCGACGATGCCGAGGGTCTCGCCCCGGCCGAGCACGAAGTCGACGCCGTCGACGGCCCTGACCGCGCCGACCTGCTTCTTGAACAGGATCCCCTGAGTGAGCGGATAGTGCTTGACCAGCCCGCTGACCTCCAGGATCGGCTCGCGGGCCGGCACGGGGGCGGCGGCGTGCGCCTCTTTCGCCAGGTCAGCCATCGAGCGTCTCCTTCCAGAAGTAGCAGGCGCTCCGGCGCGTCGGGCTCACCTCGAAGAGCGGGGGAACGTCCGCGCGGCACACGTCCTGGGCCATCGGGCAGCGCGGGTTGAAGGCGCAGCCGGGCGGGATCCGCATCAGGTTGGGCGGCAGGCCCTTGATCGCGTACAGCTCCTGGCCCTTCTGGTCCAGGCGCGGGATCGATTCGAGCAGGCCCTTGGTGTACGGGTGGGCGGGCGCCTTGTAGATCGTGTGCACGGGCGCCGTCTCGACGATGCGGCCCGCGTACATGACGGCGATCTTGTCGGCGACGTCGGCGACCACGCCGAGGTCGTGCGTGATGAGGATGAGGCCCATCCTGAGCTCGCGCTGGAGTTCGGCGAGCAGCTCCATGACCTGGGCCTGGACGGTGACGTCGAGGGCGGTGGTGGGCTCGTCGGCGATGATCAGGTCCGGTTCCAGGGCGAGCGCCATCGCGATCATGATGCGCTGGCGCATACCGCCGCTGAACTGGTGCGGGTACTGGCCGACCCGCTCCTTGGCGGCGGGGATCCTGACGCGGTCCATCAGCTCGACGGCCTTGGCCTTGGCGTCCTTGCGGGACATCCCCCGGTGGACGGTGAACATCTCGCCGAGCTGCTCGCCCACGGACAGCACGGGGTTGAGGGAGCTGAGCGCGTCCTGGAAGATCATCGCCATCTTCGCGCCGCGGACCTTGCGCCGCTCGTCCTCCTTGAGCTTGAGGAGGTCCGCGCCCTGGAAGAGGATCTCGCCGCCGGTGATCTTTCCGGGCGGGACGTCGAGGATGCCCATGATCGCCTGCGCGGTCACGGACTTGCCGGACCCCGACTCACCGAGCACGGCCAGGGTCTCGCCCTCGTCGACGGTGTAGCTGACGCCGTTGACGGCGTTGGCGACCCCGTCCCGCATCCGGAACTCCACGTGCAGATCGCGCACTTCGAGCAGCATGGGCGCCTACCTCAGCTTGGGGTCGAGGGCGTCGCGCACCGCGTCGCCGAGCATGATGAACGCGAGCACGGTGATCGCGAGGGCGCCGGCGGGCCAGAGCAGCATGTGCGGGGCGTTGCGGATGTACTGCGACGCCGAGGAGATGTCGATGCCCCAGCTCACGGTGGGCGGCTTCAGACCGACGCCGAGGTACGAGAGCGTCGCTTCGAGGGAGATGTACGTGCCGAGCGCGATGGTGGCGACGACGATGACCGGCGCGATCGCGTTGGGCAGGATGTGCCGCAGCATCATCCGGGAGTTGGAGGCGCCGAGCGCCCGCGCCGCCTGCACGTAGTCGTTCTGTTTGGCCGTGATGACGGAGCCGCGGGCGATGCGGGAGAGCTGCGGCCAGCCGAGCAGCACCATGAACCCGATGACCGGCCAGACGGTGGAACTGGTGACCACGGACAGGAGCACCAGGCCACCGAGGACGACGGGGATGGCGAAGAAGATGTCGGTGATGCGGGACAGGATCGCGTCCCACGCCCCGCCGAAGAACCCGGCGAGTCCGCCGAGGACGCTGCCGAGCAGGGCGACGCCGACGGTGGCGCAGACGCCGACGGTGACGGAGGCGCGGGCGCCGTACACGGTGCGCGTGTAGACGTCGCAGCCCTGGCCGTTGAAGCCGAACGGATGGCCGGGCTGGGAGCCCTCCTGGGCCTTGGCGAGATCGCAGGAGAGCGGGTTGCCGGAGGCGATCAGCGAGGGCCAGATCGAGATGATCACGAGGAAGACGATGACCAGGCCCGAGATGATGAAGACGGGGTTGCGCCGCAGATCGCGCCAGGCGTCCGACCAGAGGCTTCTCGGCCTGCCCGCGGGTCCCGTGCCTTCGGGGCCGCCCGGAGTCTTCTCCAAGGTCGTCCCCTCACTGGTGGCGAGGTCCATGGCGCCGCCCGCGCCCGTCGCGGCGATGGCTCCTCCGTCCTCCGGGACACGTCCCCCGCCGGATGTGTAGGGCTCCGGCGGCTCGGGTTCAGGCATAGCGGATCCTCGGGTCGAGTACGGCGTACAGGAGGTCGACGATCAGGTTGGCCGCCAGGAAGACGAGGACGAGCACGGTCACGAAGCCGACGACGGTCTGGGTGTTCTGCCGGACGATGCCCTGGTAGAGCTGGTAGCCGACGCCGTGGATGTTGAAGATCCGCTCCGTGACGATGGCGCCTCCCATCAGGGCCCCGATGTCGGTGCCGATGAAGGTGACGACCGGGATCAGCGAGTTGCGCAGCAGGTGCCGGACGATGACGCGACGGCGCGGCAGGCCCTTGGCGATGGCCGTACGGACGTAGTCGGCGCGGCGGTTCTCGGCGATCGAGGTCCTGGTGAGCCGGGTGACGTACGCGAGGGAGACCGAGGCGAGCACGAGGCCGGGGACGATCAGCTCGGAGAACGTCGCCTCCGTGGACACCGCGGGTTTGATGATCCCCCACTCGACGCCGAGCAGGAGCTGGAGGAGCAGACCGGTGACGAAGGTCGGGACGGAGATGACGACCAGGGTGAGCAGCAGCACGGTGGTGTCGACGGGACGTCCGCGGCGCAGGCCGGTGACGACGCCGAGCGAGATGCCGATGACGATCTCGAAGAGGATCGCCACGATGGTCAGGCGGATCGTCACGGGGAAGGCGGTCGCCATCAGTTCGGTGACCTTCTGGCCGTTGAACGCGGTGCCGAAGTCGCCGGTGAAGACGTTCCCCATGTAGGTCAGGTATTGCTGCCAGACGGGCTTGTCGAGGCCGAACTCCTTCTCCAGCTGGGCGGCCGTGGCGGGGTCGCACTGCTTGTCGCCGCACAGTCCCGCGATGGGGTCGCCCATCACGTTGACCATCAGGAAGATGAGCAGCGTCGCGCCGAAGAAGACGGGGATCATCTGCAGCAGACGCCTGATCACATAACGTCCCATACGGGCTCCCGAATCGGGGGGAGCGGCCGCCCTTCAGGCGCCGGACCGCCGCTCCCCGGGCGTCAGCTGACCTTGATCTCGTTGTAGACCGGAACGCTGAACGGGTTGAGGGCGACGTGGGAGACCCTGTCGGAGTAGCCGGCGCTGCCGTTCTGGTACCAGAGCGGGATGGCCGCCATGTTGTCCCTGACGACGCCTTCGGCCTGCTGGAAGATCTTGACGGCCTTGGCGCGGTCGGACTCGGCGTTGGCCTGGTCGACGAGCTTGTCGAACTCCTTGTTGGACCACTTGCCGTCGTTGGACGAGGCGTTGGTGTAGTACAGCGGCTGCAGGAAGTTCTGGATGAGCGGGTAGTCCATCTGCCAGCCGGCGCGGAAGGGGCCCGTCATCTTCTTCTGCGTGATCTTGTTGCGGAAGTCGGCGAAGGTGCCGGTGGGCAGGCCGACGCAGGCCTTGTCGTTGCCCAGCGCGTTGTTGATGCTGTTGCAGACGGCGTCGACCCACTCCTTGTGGCTGCCGGTGTCGGCGTTGTAGCCGATCTTCACCTGGCCGCCGGGGATGCCGCCGCCCTCCTGGATCAGCTTCTTGGCCTCGGTGGGGTTGTAGTCGCAGCCGGCGCCGCACAGGCCGTCCTGGAAGCCGCCGTCCTTGCCGAGGACCGGCGAGGTCCAGTCCGTGGCCGGGGTGCGGGTCTTCTGGAAGATCGTCTCGGTGATCTGCTTGCGGTTGATCGCCATCGACAGGCCCTTGCGGACCTTGTCGCTGTCCGCCTTGTTCCACGCGGGGTCGTAGAAGGGGAAGGCGAGCGTCTGGATGATGCCGGCGGGGGTGTTGATGTACCGGCCGCTGAGGTCGGCGTTGACGTTCTTGAGCTGCGAGGCCGGGACGTCGTCGACGAGGTCGAGGTTGCCGGCCGTCAGGTCGGTGTACGCCGTGTTGTTGTCGGTGTAGACCTTCAGGTCCACGCCGCCGTTCTGCGCCTTGTCGGTGCCCGGGTAGGCGTCCCACTTGCGCAGGGACATCTGGGAACCCTTGGTGTAGTTCTCGATCGTGTACGGGCCGTTGCCGACCGGCTTGCTCACCCACGCGTCGTGGTGCTCGAAGAAGGCCTTGGGGAGCGGGGCGAAGGCCGCGTAGCCGAGCGTGTCGGGCCACAGCGAGAACTTCTGGTTGAGCTTGACCGAGAAGGTGAGGGGGCCGGTGACCTTGAGCCCGGACAGGTTGGTGGCGCTCGGGCTGCCGGAGTCGGGGTGGACCTTGTCGTAACCGTCGATCTGGCCGAAGAAGTAGGCGTTCTTCTGGTTGTTCCTCAGGTTCGCGCCGTAGTTCCAGGCGTCCACGAAGGACTGCGCGGTGACCTTCTCCCCGTTGGAGAACGTCCAGCCGTCCTTGATCGTGATCTTGAAGTTGACCGAGTCCGTGGTCTCGATCTTGTCCGCGAGCATGTTCTCGGCGGCGCCCGTCTTCGAGTTGTAGCGCTTCAGGCCACGGAAGATCATGTCCATGACCTTGCCGCCCTGGACCTCGTTCGTGTTCGCGGGCTCCAGCGGGTTCTGCGGGTCACCCCAGGACGAACGGACGACCCCCGAGCCGTCGCCGCCACCGCCGCCACTGCCGCCCCCACCGCCACAGGCCGTCGCGGCGAGAGCGACGGCCACCGCGCATACGGCCCACTTGGCGTGCGTGGCTCCACGCATGGAGTGCCTCCTCGGAGTGCTTCTGGGTCGGCGCCTTACGACACTTAGGCCCAAATATCGTCCGTACGGAGACATAACGCACTTTCAGCCCGCCCGTACGAGCCCCAGTTCGCACGGGTGGGTCAGCAGATTGCCGAGCAGTCCCTCTCGGTCACCCTCCTTGTATGCGCGGGCCACTCCGGTCAGCCGCTGCCCGTCCGGACGCAGTTCCAGACCGAGCACGGGACTGCCGACCCGGGCGTCGGCGGTCGGCAGTTGCACGGGGAAGGAGCCGCGCAGCGCGAGCGTGGCCGTGGCTTCGACGGGCGCGGTGGCGCTCTCCCCACCGGTGGTGAGTGCGGCGCGGGCGCCCGGCAGGATCCGCAGCCGCAGCGGGACCTCGCCCTCCGGAGTCGAGGCGTGGCCCGCCCACTCCCCCTCCTCCAGGGTCAAGGGGAGCGCGGGCACGGAGAACACCGGGGAGATCAGTTCGGGAGCGAAGCCGGGCACCAGCTCGCCGAGGACGTGGTCGACGACCGCGTCGCGGGCCGCCTTCGCCGTCGTGTTCGTCAGGACCGCCACGGACAGACCGAGTTCCGGCGCGGACACCGCCATCGCCGCCACGCCGCCCATGCCGCCGCCGTGGCTGACCAGCAGGGGTCCTTCGCCGCGCGAGACGCACCAGCCGAGGCCGTAGCCGAGGTGCTCGCCGATCGGGACGGCGTCGAGGACCTCGGCGGCCGTCCCCCGCTTCAGGAGCCGCGGCCACGACTGGGCGAAGAGGGCGAGCTGAGGGGCCGTCGCCCAGCCGAGCGTGGCGCCGGGATGGCTGGTGCGCAGGCCTTCCGGGTACGGGCGCCCGTCGGAGGTGTAGCGGGTCGCGGCTGCCGGACAGGCCGTGGCGATGCGGAAGCCGTCGAGCCCGAGCGGCCCGAGGACCCGCTCCCGGGCGTATGTCGCGAGGTCCTGTCCGGTGGCTTCCTCCAGGAGCCGGCCGAGGAGCCGGTAGCCGAGGTTCGCGTACTCGAAGCCGGAGCCGGGCGCGCGGTGGAGCCTCGTGTACGGCTCCGCGTCCACGGTCGGCTCGCCCTCCTCGCCGTAGTGGAAGTCGTAGTGCGCGCCGAGCCCGCCCCGGTGCCGCAGGAGCTGACGAGGGGTCGCGCCGAGCGGTCCCGGTGTGTCCAGTCCGAGCAGCCCCTCGTCGGCCGCGACGCAGACCGCCGCGGCCGTGACCGGCTTGGTGACGGAGGCGAGGGCGTACGGGGTGTGCGCGGTGGCGGGGATCCCCGTGCCGCCGGTGTCGGCAAGCCCGTACGCCTGGGCGAGGATCACCTCGCCGCGCACCGCGACCGCGACCGAGACGGACGGGCACCCGTGCTCCGCCATCGCCCGTGCGCACCGCTCACCGAGGTCGTCCAGCATGTGCCGCCCCTCTCCCTCGCCCGCTCGTTCCTGGATCATCGCCCACGCCGTGACCGCCACGGCCACCGGCCCGGAACACGCCGACGGCCCGTCACCGGTGTGTCACCGGTGACGGGCCGTGGTCGGCTGTGGCGCGGACGGTCAGGCGTCCTGGCCGGACTCGTCCTCGAGGGCCGCGAGGGCCGGGTCGAGCACGATGTCCTCGCCGCGGTCCTCGGTCGTCGGGTCCTCCGGGAAGTGGCAGGCCGTGAGGTGGCCCTCTCGGCTGCCGGAGATCTGGACGAGCGGCGGCTCCTCCGTGGCGCACTTGTCCTGCGCCTTCCAGCACCGGGTGCGGAAGCGGCAGCCGGACGGCGGCGAGATCGGCGAGGGGACGTCGCCCTCCAGGCGGATCCGCTCCTTCTTCGCCGCGTCGATGTCCGCGTCCGGCACGGCCGACATCAGCGCGTGCGTGTACGGGTGACGGGGGCGGTTGTAGAGCGAGTCGCGGTCGGCGATCTCCACGATCTTGCCCAGGTACATCACCGCGACGCGCTGCGAGAAGTGCCGCACGATGGCCAGGTCGTGGGCGATGAAGACGAACGCGATGCCCATCTCCCGCTGCACCTTCTGCAGCAGGTTGACGACCTGGGCCTGGATCGACACGTCGAGCGCGGAGACCGGCTCGTCCGCGACGATCAGCTTCGGCTCGAGGGCCACGGCCCTGGCCACGCCGATGCGCTGCCGCTGGCCGCCCGAGAACTCGTGCGGGAAGCGGTTGTAGTGCTCCGGGTTCAGGCCGACGATCTCCAGCAGCTCCCGCACGCGCGCCTCGCGGCCGCCGGGCGGGTTGATGCCGTTGATCTCCATCGGCCCGGAGATGATCGAGCCGACCGTCTGACGCGGGTTCAGCGACGCGTACGGGTCCTGGAAGATCATCTGGATCTCGGACCTGATGGGCGCCAGCTGCTTGCGGTTGGCCGTGCTGATGTCCTGGCCGTTGTACGTGATCGTGCCGTTGGTCGGCTCGTACAGGCGGGTCAGCAGACGGCCCGTCGTCGACTTGCCGCAGCCGGACTCGCCGACGAGACCGAGGGCCTCGCCCCGGAAGACGTCGAAGGAGACGCCGTCGACGGCCTTGACGGCGCCGATGGTCCGCCGGATCGGGAAGCCGCCCTTGATCGGGAAGTGCTTCGTCAGGTCCTTGACCTGGAGGAGCGGTGCGCTGTCCGCGTCCCGCTGCTGCGGGATCGCTTCCGCGACCGCCGTGGTGGTCTGGTTGTTCTCGCTCATGGTCATGCCCCAGTCGCCGGTTTCAGCTCAGCCCAGCCGGGGCTGAATCGTCTCGATGAACACCTGCTGCTTCTGATCTGCCGTCAGGTGGCAGGCAGAGCCGCGGTCGGCCGGCAGCGTGGGCCTGTCGCCCTTGCACTTGCCGCCCGCCACCTTGTCGGTGAACGCGCACCGGGGGTGGAAGGGGCAGCCGCTCGGCGGGTTCAGCAGCGACGGCGGCGAGCCGGGAATCGGCAGCAGCGGTTCGTCGACGTCCGAGTTGAGGCGCGGCATGGAGCCGAGCAGCCCCCAGGTGTAGGGGTGTTCGGGCGACTTGAGCACCTCGCGCACGGAGCCGCGCTCCACGGCCCGGCCCGCGTACATCACGAGCAGGTCGTCGGCCATGTTCGCCACGACGCCGAGGTCGTGGGTGATCATGATGATCGCGGAGCCGAACTCCTGCTGGAGGTCCTTGAGCAGGTCGAGGATCTGCGCCTGGACGGTCACGTCGAGCGCGGTGGTCGGCTCGTCGGCGATCAGCAGGTCGGGGTTGCAGACCAGGGACATGGCGATCATGGCGCGCTGGCGCATACCGCCGGAGAACTGGTGCGGGTAGTCGTCCACCCGCTGCTTGGGGTGGGGGATGCCCACCTTCTCCAGCATCTGGATGGCCCGGTCCCGGGCCTCCTTCTTGCTGGCCCCGGTGTGCTTGCGGAACGGCTCGGAGATCTGCCGGCCCACCGTGTAGTACGGGGACAGGGCGGTCAGCGAGTCCTGGAAGATCATCGCCATCTTGTTGCCGCGGAGCTGTTCGAGCTCGGGCTCGGTGGCGGTGATCAGTTCCTTGCCGTCGAGGAGGATCTCGCCCTCGACGTGGGTGCTCTTGCGGTTGTGCAGGCCGAGCACGGTCAGGTTCGTCACCGACTTGCCGGAGCCCGACTCGCCGACGATGCCGAGCGTCTTGCCGCGCTCGATGTCGAAGGAGAGCCCGTCCACAGCCTTGACGATGCCGTCCTCGGTGGAGAACTGCACCTTCAGGTCGCGTACCGAGAGGAACGCGTCGCCGCCGGTGGTGGCCGGGGCGTCCTCGGTCTTGGTGTGTGTGGTCACGGTCGTTCTCCTAGGACAGACGCACGCGCGGGTCGACGACGGCGTACAGAGCGTCCACGACGATGTTGCAGACGATGATGAAAGCGGCGCTGAGGATCATGACGCCCATGAGGACGGGAAGGTCCTTGCCGATCACCGAGTCACGGGCGAGACGGCCGATGCCGGCGAGGCCGAAGGTCAGCTCGGTGACCATGCCACCGCTGAGCAGACCGCCGATGTCCATGCCCAGGATGGTGATGATCGGGATGAGCGAGCCGCGCCAGGCGTAGCGGAAGAAGGCGTAACGGCTGCTCATGCCCTTGGCCTTGGCAGCTCGGACGTGCTCTTCCTGCAACTGCTCGATCATCGAGGAGCGGGCCATACGGGTGTAGTTGGCCGTGAAGATGGTCGCCATGACGATCCAGGGGATCAGCAGGCCCATGAACCAGCCCCACGGATTCTCGCTGATCGGCACGTACTTGGGCTTGTCCAGCCAGCCGGTGCTGAAGACCAGGAGGCCCATGACGACCGGGCCGATGAAGTAGATCTGGAACGAGCTGGTGACCAGCGAGGCGCCGCTGAAGGTCTTGTCGAGCCAGGTGCCGCGGAAGCGGGCGGCCAGCAGGCCGGCGCCGAGACCGGCGACCAGGAAGACGATGAGGGAGCCGAAGGTGAGGGAGACCGTCAGCGGGAGACGGTCCATCATGGTGTCCCACACCATCTGGTTGTTGCGGAACGAGACGCCGAAGCAGGGCGCGGAGCAGTGGCCCACCGCGAAGTCACGTCCGGCGAAGATGCCGGTGAGGTAGTCCCAGTACTGCACGGGGACCGGCTTGTCGAGGCCGAGGTTCTTGTGAATGAGCGCCAGCGCATCCGGGGTGCAGTTCTTGCCACATGCGAGCGTCGCCGGGTCCTGTGGGATGGCGAAGTACATGAAGTACGTGAAGGCGCTGATCAGCAGGAGGATGAGTGCTGCGCCGAGCGTCCGGCGTATGAGAAATCGAAGCATGGCAATGAGCTGCTCTCAGGACGGCGGCGGTGGGAGGCCAGGAGGGAGCCGGCGACCCGGGGATGAGGGCACCGCCGCGCCCTCATCCCCGGGAACTGCCTTGTACTGACTACTTCTTGAGGTAGACCGCGGTCGGGTCGGTGTAGCTCGTCACCGTCGAGTACCGCAGGCCACCGACGTTGGAGCCGGCGATCTGGAACACCTTGGTGTAGTAGATCGGGGCAGCCGGGTTGATCTTGGTGCTGATGTACTGGGAGAGCTTCTCCCACTCCTTGGCCGCCTCGGCCGTGTCCGTGATCGTCTGGATGCGCGCGATCTCGGCGTTCACGTGCTTGTCGTTCGTGTGCGAGTAGTTCGACGCGCCGTCCTGGATCTGCGCACCGTCGAAGGACGGCGGGAAGACGGTGTTGCCGGACGCCCAGTCCTGACCCCAGCCGGTCATGTAGAGGTCAAAGCCGTTCTTGACCTTGCCCATCTGCTCGTACCAGGTCGCGGCGTCGACTTCCTTCTTCTGGATGTCGAGACCGATGCGCTTCAGGTTGTTGATGATGAGGTTCGCCTGGGTGGTACGCACCGGGGTGTTGGCGTACGCGTAGACGAGCTTCTTGCCCTTGGCGCCGGCCTCGTCGATCAGCTTCTTCGCCGCGGCGATGTCACCGTTCGGCTTCTTGATCCGGTTGAACGGGTCGAAGGTCTTGTCGTAGCCCGGCGTGGTGGGCGACATGAGGCTGGTCGCGGGCTCGCCGCCGTAGGCACCACCGTCGGCGCGGCCGGCCGCGGTGGCCGGCATCGCCAGGGCGATGGCGTCACGGATGCGCTTGTCCTTCACGCGGTCCATGTTGAAGTTCAGCTGCCACACGTACGGGGCGTAGCCCTGCACCGTGCGCTTCATGACCGCCTTGTCGGTGGTGATCTTCTGCAGCTGGGTGGCGTCGATCTGGCCGGTGAACATGATGGCGTTCTTGGCCTCGGCACGGTCGGCCAGGATCGTCTTGGTCTGCGTGGCCTTGTCCTGGTTGTAGTCGATGTTGAAGCCATCGACGTACTGGTGACGCATCGGGTCCGTCTTCGGGTCCCAGTTGGTGTTGCGGACCAGCTTCATGCTCTTGCCGGACTTGTAGTCCGAGATCTTGTACGGACCGGTCGCGACGGGCGCCTGGTCGTACTTCTCCTTGGTGTCCGTCTTCTCGGGAACGACCGAGTAGGCGGCCATCGCCATCGCCTGCGGCGTGTCCGTCTGCGGCTTCAGGAAGTGGAAGACGATCGTCTTGTCGTCCGGGGTCGCGATGACCGAGTCCGGCAGGTGCTTGCCCTTGTACGGACCGGCGTACGCCTTGCGGTACTTGGTGCCCGTGCCGGACAGCCACTGCTGGACGTAGGTCGGGCCGTCCGTCTCGAAGGAG
The DNA here is from genome assembly GCF_042270245.1 of Streptomyces sp. NPDC055955. Lineage (NCBI taxonomy): Bacteria > Bacillati > Actinomycetota > Actinomycetes > Kitasatosporales > Streptomycetaceae > Streptomyces > Streptomyces sp. NPDC055955. The sequence goes on along the minus strand of NZ_JBHJYS010000013.1, from coordinate 145,466 downwards.
GCGTACAGGCGCTCGAACGTGTGGCGGATGTCGCCCGACGTGATGACGTTGCCGTTCTGGTCCTTCACGCCGTCCTTCAGCGTGTAGGTCCAGGTCTTGCCGCCGTCCGAGGACTTGCCGGCGTCGGTGGCGAGGTCACCGACGACCGTCGAGTTGCCCTTGTCGTCCTCGACGTACGTGGTCAGGCCACGGTAGAGGAGCTTGGACAGGAGACCACCGTCGGAGACGTAGATCTGCCCCGGGTCCAGGTGGGAGAAGTCCGTCTCCTGGTAGACCTGGATCGTGCCGCCCTTACGGGCGCCCGGGACCTCCTTGGCGGGGCCGACGGACTGCTGGGCGGTGCCCATGACGACCGGCTTGGCCTGCGCGAGGGCGTCCTTCTGGGACTTGCCCGCGGGCTTGTCGGAGCTCTTGCTGCCACTGCTGCAGCCGGTGAGTGCCAGCGCGCCGGCGGTCACCGCGACGACCGTTGCCTGCGCCGTGCGCGTACGAAGGATGCTCATGGAGTTAGATCCACCTGCCTGTGAGTAGTGATCCTTTGGTGCTGCCTGGCGCATCCGGTGTGGGCCGGCGCCCGGGTGGCAGCTCCCCCTCGGGGGCTGGGTTCAGCGACCCGTCTTGGGATCGAACGCATCCCGGACGGAGTCCCCGAGGAGGTTGAACGCCACGAAGAAGACGACCATGGCGACACCCGGGAAGAACATGTAGGTCGGGTCCTGCTCGTAGATGTTCGCGCCGGTGGCGAACATCAGGCCCCAGTCGGGGGTCGGGTCCTGATACCCGACGCCGACGAAGGACAGGAAGGCGACCGAGAGGATGGTGCTGGGGAGCAGGTACGTGCCCTGCACGATGATCGGCGTGATCAGGTTGGGCAGCAGCTCCTTGCGGATGATCCGCCAGGGCGAGGCGCCCGCGACCTTCGCCGCCTCCACGAACTCGCGCTCACGCAGCGAGAGCGTGACGGCGCGCACCAGACGGGACAGGCTCATCCAGGTGAGGAGCCACATCACGCCGAGGATGGCGAGGAAGCGGATGTAGACCGGGGTCTCCTCGTCGGGCGCCACGAACACCGTGACCACGACGGGCATCACCGCGACCATGAACAGCTGGCTGGGCAGGGCGAGCATGAAGTCGGTCAGCCGCCCGAGCCAGTAGTCGATCTTGCCGCCGAAGTACCCGGAGACGAGACCGATGAGCACGCCCACGATGACGATGCCGATCGTGGCCAGCAGCGCCGTGTAGAGCGACGTACGCATGCCGTAGAGCAGGTACGAGAACACGTCGCGGCCGTAGTTCGGGTCGATGCCGAACCAATGCTCGGGCGAGATACCGCCGTTGGGACCGGCCGGCAGGTTGAACTCGTTGAGGAGTGTGGGGTCGTCCTGCCCGTAGAAGGTGTACGGGTCCTTGCCGTACACCTTCGCGATGACCGGCGCGAGCGCGGCTATCAGGAAGAAGAACAGGACGACGAAGGCGGAGACGACGCCCGTCTTGTCCCGTTTGAAGCGACGCCACATCAGCTGTCCGGGGCTGCGCCCCTCGAGCTTCTTGGGCTCCTTCGCGTCAGCCTGCGGCGCGCTGTCCTTGTCCAAGGCGGAAGAGGTCTCGGCGCCCTCAATCTCGATTGGACTCGTCATGATTCGTCCATTTCACAGGTGTTGGAGGTCGTCGGCACACGGCGGGCTCCTCCCTGTGGGACGGAGCACCGGACCGACGGCCGTCGCACGGCGTACGCCACTCCAGCTGGATTGCCACCAGGGGGTACGACGACCTACGGGCGGTACACGGCAACCCGAGGCCGGATGCGCGCGGTTGAGCTACGACTGGGGTGAACTCACCCCGGGGGAACCTGACCCGACCGGGCAGGCCGTGCCGTCAGAGACTGTCGCGGCGCTTGAGCGCCGTGCCGACCACGGAGCCACTGCCCGCGAGTCCTGTACCTGCCATCCGGGGCGACGCGACCCATATGGCGCTTGTGGCACCTCGCATGGGTTCCTCCTCATGAGTCCACTTTTGTTCACTACAAGTGGAGGCACATGCCACCTGGCCGACACCCCTGACGGCGAGGATTGAAAGTGCCTCAGTGTGCTCGCGAGTCGGCACTCCCCACAGTGCGTGACCCATTGACCCGAGCTCTACGCGCTCAACTATCTGGCATCAGAATCGGACCGACCACAGTCTTTTGGTCTCGGTTCGATCACACCTGATGCGTACTTAGCCCAAAATCCGGACAAACTGATCCTAGATAGATCCCTGCGAAACGGACTCGTTACACATCTATCGGTCAGAGGTGTCCGGATTCCGGACGTCGCCTCGGGAAAACGAGTTGCACATCACGAGCCCTTGCGCAGGGCTGTGGGAAGACTCTCGGCAGGCGGATCAACGCGCGTGGATCGCGCGGGAACGCGTCCAGGATGCCACGAGGGTAGTGAAGTACCACCTGGTGCGGGCGACGATCCTGTAAAAACTCCTGCGGGGACCTCCCGGCGCAGGACATACGACAAAGGCCCGGGCCCCCCTGAAGGGGAGCCCGGGCCCAACTGTCTCGGGATCAGCCGTGCTTGGCGCGCGAGGCCGTGCGGCCGCGCTCCTTCTGGTCCAGGACGACCTTGCGGATGCGGACGGCCTCCGGGGTCACCTCGACGCACTCGTCGTCGCGGCAGAACTCCAGGGACTGCTCCAGGGAGAGCTTGCGCGGCGGGACGATCGCCTCGAAGGAGTCGGCGGAGGAGGAGCGCATGTTGGTGAGCTTCTTCTCCTTGGTGATGTTCACGTCCATGTCGTCGGCGCGCGAGTTCTCGCCGACGATCATGCCCTCGTACACCTCGGTGCCGGGGTCGGTGAACAGCACGCCACGCTCCTGCAGGTTCGTCATCGCGAACGCGGTGACGGCACCGGCGCGGTCGGCGACCAGCGAGCCGTTGTTACGGGTCGTCAGCGTGCCGAACCACGGCTCGTGGCCCTCGTGGATGGAGTGGGCGATACCCGTACCGCGGGTGTTCGTCAGGAACTCCGTACGGAAGCCGATGAGACCGCGCGACGGCACGACGAACTCCATGCGGACCCAGCCGGAGCCGTGGTTCGACATGTTGTCCATGCGGCCCTTGCGGACGCCCATGAGCTGCGTGACCGCGCCCATGTGCTCCTCGGGCACGTCGACCGTGAGGCGCTCGACCGGCTCGTGCGTCTTGCCGTCGACCTCACGGGTGACGACCTGCGGCTTGCCGATGGTCAGCTCGAAGCCCTCGCGGCGCATCTGCTCGACCAGGATGGCGAGCGCGAGCTCACCACGGCCCTGGACCTCCCAGGCGTCGGGACGCTCGGTGTCGAGGACGCGGAGCGAGACGTTACCGATCAGCTCGCGGTCCAGGCGGTCCTTCACCTGGCGGGCGGTGACCTTGCGGTCCTTGACCGCGGACTTGGCCTGGGCGCCCTTGCCGGTGCCGCCACGGCCGACCAGCGGCGAGGTGTTCGTGCCGATGACCATGGAGATGGCCGGCTCGTCCACCGTGATGAGCGGCAGCGCGACCGGGTTCTCCGGGTCGGCCAGGGTCTCGCCGATCATGATGTCGGGGATACCGGCGACGGCGCAGATGTCACCGGGGCCCGCGACCTCGGCGGGCTTGCGGGTGAGCGCCTCGGTCATCATCAGCTCGGTGATGCGGACGTTCGAGATCGTGCCGTCGCGCTTGATCCAGGCCACGGTCTGGCCCTTGCGCAGCTCGCCCTGCTCGACGCGCAGCAGCGCGATACGGCCGAGGAAGTTGTCGGCGTCCAGGTTGGTGACGTGCGCCTGGAGGGGGGCCTCCTCCTCGTACGTCGGAGCCGGGACGTGCTCCAGGATCGTGGAGAAGAACGGCTCCAGGTTGGTGGAGTCCGAGGGGACAGTGCCGTTCTCCGGCTTGGTCAGCGAGGCGATGCCGTCACGGCCGCACGCGTAGACGATCGGGAACTCGATCTGGTCCTCGTCGGCGTCCAGGTCGAGGAAGAGGTCGTACGTCTCGTTGACGACCTCGTCGATGCGCGAGTCGGGACGGTCCGTCTTGTTGATGCACAGGATGACGGGCAGGCGCTGCTGGAGGGCCTTGCGCAGCACGAAGCGGGTCTGCGGGAGCGGGCCCTCGGAGGCGTCCACGAGCAGGACCACGGCGTCGACCATCGACAGACCACGCTCGACCTCGCCACCGAAGTCGGCGTGGCCCGGGGTGTCGATGATGTTGATCGTGATGACGTCGCCGCCATCCTTCGGGTGGTACTTCACCGCCGTGTTCTTGGCCAGGATCGTGATGCCCTTCTCACGCTCCAGGTCATTCGAGTCCATCATGCGATCGTCGAGCGACTCGGCGGCGTGCGCGGCGAACGAGCCGGCCTGCTTGAGCATGGCGTCGACGATGGTCGTCTTGCCGTGGTCGACGTGAGCGACGATGGCGACGTTTCGGATGTCGTGGCGCGTGGCCATATTGCGGCGTACTCCCGGAGTGAGTGGACGGCTGCGCGTACGTCTCTTCGTACACGCGCCCTGCCGGGCTGGACACGCCACGGCCTCACCCCATCGTACGTGGCTTCGGCCGGGTAGGCCTTCTGGGGCCCTGGGGTCAAGGATGCACAGTGAGTGAACGTCGCGGAGAGGCGTGGGGGGCGCCTCTGAGAAACCGCAGGTCAGTGGTGGTACGAACCTTGCCCGCCGGAGGGAGCGGCGGGCAAGGGACTTGAGCGAGATCTGAGCTGGGTGATCTTCCACGCGATCCCCCAGGGGCTCTCGGAGTCGCTCAGGGTGCGATGTGCGTCACTCGTCGGACGTCTCCTCGGACGGCTTCCCGGACGGCTCCTCGGACGATTTCCCGGCCGGGCTCGCGGAGGAGTGCGCCTTGCCGGAGGCGTTCGGCTCGGCTCCCGGCCGCGCACCCGCCTTCAGGAAGCCGATGTCCTCGTAGTCGGGCGTCTGGAAGCCGAAGGCTCCCGCGTTGGCGATGTTGCGACGGGCGGCCACGAGCTCCGGGCGCTGGTAGAGAGGAATCGATCCTGCTGCGGCCCAGATACGGGCGTCGGCCTGCTTGACCAGGGAGCGCTCCTCCCCCTCGTCGAGCTCACCGATCGCCTGGTCGAAGAGCTGGTCGATGTGGTCCGTACCGACCCGGGTGTAGTTCTGCTCGACCGTGAGCGTGCCGTCCGCCGCCGGCACCGGCTTGGCGTAGATCGGGCGGGCGTCGGTGGCCGGGAAGGCCGACGCGGGCCACGAGTAGAGCGCCATGTCGTACTGCCCGGACGCGATGTGGTCCTTGAAGTAGCTGGCGTCGGTGACCTTCGACGTCTCCGTGCGGATACCGATCTTCTCCAGCATCTGCGAGATCCGGTCGGCGACCGCGCGCAGCGAGTCCGAGCCGGGGCCCGACGGGAGCACGAAGCGCAGCGTCAGCGGCTTGCCGTCCTTGGCGAGCGGCCCGGCGGGGGCGCCGGCGGGCGCGGCCGTCCCCTTCGGGGCGTACGCGCCCGGGGCGCCACCCCGAGCGGCCTCCTTCGCGTACTGATCCGCGTGCTTCCTCTCCTTGTCGGCCCCGCGCAGCTTCCGCGCGTCGGCCTGGCGCAGGAGCGCGGCGTACTGGTAGGCGGCGGTGCGCCCGGGGTCGAGCAGCGGGGGCTGCCGGTCGCCCGGCTTCTGGTCGCTCTCGCCGACGATGTACGTGCCGTCGTCCGAGTCGGAGCCGGCGCCCTTCTTGTCCTCGGCCTTCTTGTCCTCCGCGCCCGTCCTGCTCTTCTCGCCCTCGCTGCCGGCCTCGCTGTCGGCCTCGCTGCCGGCCGTCTTCGGCTTGGTCGTCGCGGTCTCCTTCTTCAGGGGACCGCCCGACACCCAGCCCGCGTCCGCGAGCAGCGCCCGGGCCTCGTTGGTGTCCTGGCTGCCGAGCGCACCACTGCTGTCGGCGTACGCCTGCTGCCCGGCGAGGGCGAGGTGGCTGCCGACGGGGTTCGCGGGCAGTCCGAGCGGCTTGAGGACGACCTCGGCGAGCTTCTTGCGGTCGATGGCGCGGGCGACGGCGCGACGCACCCGCTCGTCGGCCAGGGGACCTACGGAGCCGTTCAGCGCGAGCTGCGTGAACGCGGGCTCGAGGGACTTGCGGAGGACGTAGCCCTCCAGGCGCGACTGTTCCTTCTCGTACTTGCCCGCGGCCTTGCGGGTCTTCGCGCGGGCGTCGAGTTCCGCGTCGGCCGCGTCCTCGTCCTCGCCGTGCGCGACGGCCCAGGACCGCATCGCCTGGGCGGGCGTGAGCGCGCCGGGGCCGTGGGCGAGCGGGCCCGAGGCACCCTTGTCACGGTCGGCGAGGGTGATGCGGGAGGCCTCTTCCGGGTCGACGGCGGCGAGGTCGACCTTCCCCGCGACGAGCGCGTCGGCGCGGTCCTCGCGGGGCACGGCCCGCAGGACGAGCTGCTCCAGCTTGGCCTGGCGGCCCCACCAGCGCGGGTTGCGCACCAGCGTGATGTCCTTGGCGCCGCGGTCGATCCCCTTGATCGAGAAGGGACCGGCGGTGACCTTGAGCGTGCGCCTGGCCTCCTCGTTGAAGGCGTCCGGAGTCCCCATGACCTCCTTGGGGTACAGCGGCGAGAACAGCGAGCGCCAGTCCGCGTACGGCTTCGCGAAGGTGACCCGCACCTCCAGGTTGTTCTTGCCCCGCTCGATCTTCTCGATGCGGTCGTAGCCCGCGTTGTGGGCCGTCCAGTACGCGGAGTTCTTGCCGGACAGCGCGCGCCACTGGGCGGCGAAGTCGGCGGCGCCGATCTCGCGGCCGTCGCTCCACACCGCCTGCTGGTTCAGCTTGTACAGGACGACCTGCTTGGGCTCGCGCTGGATGACCTCGGCCTTCTCCAGGAAGTCCGGGTCGCGCACCGCCCTGCCCTGGTTGTCGAGCCGGTACATCGAGGGCAGCACGGCGCCGGCGACGCGGGACGTGCCCGCGTCGGCGTCGGCCTGGAAGGAGTTGAGAGTCCCCGGCAGCGTGTCCAGCGCCCAGCGCAGAGTTCCGCCGTCGGCGATGTCGCCGCGGGCCGCGGGTGCGATGTCCTGGGCGGCGGCCGGACTGCTGGACTCTGCTTGGTCGTCGTCCGAGCTGCAGCCGGCCAGGGCCGTCACCGCGAGCGCCCCCGAGACGAGGAACGCGGCCGAGCGCAGGACGGGACGCCGCGCCGGACGCCTGGCGGGGCGAGATGTGGCGCCGTCATGGGACATCACGGGTACCTCCGGGGCTAGCCCGGCCGCCCGCTTGCCAGGACCGGGCCGGGTTTGATCACGTATGGCGGTATATGGAGCTGATCACATCTATCGCCCCACTGAAGGGGACGGGGCGAGCAGGCGGTCGCAGACACGGCGCTGCGGTGCCGGAACCCCACTCGTGCGGCCCAATGACGGCCCCGTCAGGGGCGCGGGGAACCGCGCGACAGGCCTCACGGCCCCGCGCCCGGCGGCGAAACCCCAGCGCCCCACCCTCCGATGCGCCACCCCCGAAGGGGGGCGCACGGAGCCCCGCACTCCAGCAATCCGCGCAGATCCCTTCACAAGGCGTGATGTGACGCGCGACACTCGCAGGCGCATGAGCATCTCCGCCGCACCAGCGGAAGCGAGGGCAAGTCATGTCCCTGAACGACGACTTGGCGGCAGCCGAGCGCTGCCTCGACGAGCTGTGCCGGACCGTGGGGCGCCTGGAGCGGCAGCTCGACGGCGGCCTCGACGTACGGCGCGTACGCACCGACGCCGACCATCTGCGCGAGAGCGTCGCGCTGCTGCGGTCGGCCGCCGCCGCTCCGCCGCCACCGCGCCGCCCCGAACTCGTGCCCGTCCCCGACACCCCGTACGACAGCACGCTCTGGACCGACTCGGACGACGAAGGACTCGGCGCCCGGGACCGGCACGCCCCCTGACCCTCTGAGCGGAGGCTTCGTTGGCCACCGGCACGGAACCCCATCACCAAGCGGGCGCGCACGGCGTCCGGGACAGGACGCGCGCCGCGATCGCGTCCGGGCACCTGCGCACCGACCGCTGGTGGCTGGCGCCCGCCAGTACCGCCGCGGGGCTGCTCGCCTTCATCGTCTACTCGACGTGGCGGGCCTTCGCGAACGCGGACTACTACCACGCGCCGTACGTCTCGCCGTTCTACTCCCCGTGCATCGCGGAGAACTGCAAGCCGATGCACGCGGGCCCCAACTGGGAGATATTCGGCAGCTGGTGGGGCCTGTCCCCCGCGCTGCTCATCCTGATCTTCCCGCTCGGCTTCCGGCTGACCTGCTACTACTACCGGAAGGCCTACTACCGCGGGTTCTGGGCGTCACCGCCCGCCTGCGCGGTCGCCGAGCCGCACAAGAAGTACACGGGCGAGACCCGCTTCCCGCTGATCCTGCAGAACATCCACCGCTACTTCTTCTACGCGGCGATCCTCGTGGCGGGAATCCTGACCTACGACACGGTGCTCTCGTTCCGCAACGAGCAGTACGAGTGGGGTCACATGGGTCTCGGCACGCTCGTCTTCCTTCTGAACATCACGCTGATCTGGGCGTACACCCTGTCCTGCCACTCGTGCCGGCACATCGTCGGCGGCAAGCTCAAGCACTTCTCCAAGCATCCGGTGCGCTACCGGATGTGGCAGTGGGTCGGAAAATTGAACAGCCGTCACATGCTGCTCGCCTGGGCGTCGTTGATTAGCGTCGCGCTCGCCGACTTCTACGTGTTCCTGCTGGCGTCCGGCGCCTTCGACGATCCGCGCTTCTTCTAGATGGGGTGGCACTTCTGATGTCTCAAGTGGAGCGGCAGCAGTGGGACGTCGTCGTGGTGGGGGCGGGTGGCGCCGGCCTGCGCGCGGCGATCGAGGCGCGCGAGCGCGGCGCGCGTACGGCCGTGATCTGCAAGTCCCTCTTCGGCAAGGCGCACACCGTGATGGCCGAGGGCGGCATCGCCGCGGCCATGGGGAACGTGAACTCCGGCGACAGCTGGCAGGTCCACTTCCGCGACACGCTGCGCGGTGGCAAGTTCCTCAACCAGTGGCGGATGGCCGAGCTGCACGCACGCGAAGCACCGGACCGCGTATGGGAGTTGGAGACCTGGGGCGCCCTGTTCGACCGGACGGCGGACGGCCGGATCTCGCAGCGCAACTTCGGAGGCCACGAGTACCCGCGCCTCGCGCACGTCGGTGACCGCACGGGCCTGGAGCTGATCCGCACGCTCCAGCAGAAGATCGTGGCGCTCCAGCAGGAGGACCACAAGGAGTTCGGCGACTACGAGGCGCGCCTCAAGGTCTTCCAGGAGTGCACGGTCACCCGCGTGCTCAAGGACGGTGACCGCGTCTCCGGCGCGTTCTGCTACGAGCGCGAGAGCGGCCGCTTCTTCGTCCTGGAGGCGCCGAGCGTGGTGCTGGCGACGGGCGGGATCGGCAAGTCGTTCAAGGTGACGTCGAACTCGTGGGAGTACACGGGCGACGGCCACGCGCTGGCGCTGCTCGCCGGGGCGCCGCTGCTGAACATGGAGTTCGTGCAGTTCCATCCGACGGGAATGGTCTGGCCGCCGTCGGTGAAGGGCATCCTCGTCACGGAGTCGGTGCGCGGCGACGGCGGGGTCCTGCGCAACTCCGAGGGCAAGCGGTTCATGTTCGACTACGTCCCCGACGTCTTCAAGGAGAAGTACGCCGAGTCGGAGGACGAGGGCGACCGCTGGTACGACGACCCGGACCACAACCGGCGCCCGCCGGAGCTGCTGCCCCGCGACGAGGTGGCGCGCGCCATCAACTCCGAGGTGAAGGCGGGCCGCGGCTCCCCGCACGGCGGTGTCTTCCTCGACGTCTCCACGCGCATGCCGGCCGAGCGCATCCGGCGCCGGCTGCCGTCGATGTACCACCAGTTCAAGGAGCTGGCGGACGTCGACATCACGGCCGAGCCGATGGAGGTCGGTCCGACCTGCCACTACGTGATGGGCGGCATCGCCGTCGACTCGGACACGGCGGCGGCGCGCGGTGTCCCCGGCCTGTTCGCGGCCGGCGAGGTGGCGGGCGGCATGCACGGCTCGAACCGTCTCGGCGGCAACTCGCTCTCCGACCTCCTCGTCTTCGGCCGCCGCGCCGGGCTGCACGCGGCCGAGTACGCGGCCGGGCTCGACGAGCGCCCGGCCATCGACGCGGACCAGGTCGACACGGCGGCGGCGGAGGCACTGCGGCCGTTCTCCGCGGAGGGTCCCGCGGACGGGGGCGTCGCCGAGAACCCGTACACGCTCCACCAGGAACTCCAGCAGGCGATGAACGACCTGGTCGGCATCATCCGCCGCGAGGAGGAGATGGCCGAGGCGCTCGACCGGCTCGCCGGGCTGCGGACGCGGGCGCGGCGGGCCGGGGTGGAGGGGCACCGCCAGTTCAACCCCGGCTGGCACCTCTCGCTCGACCTGCGCAACATGCTGCTCGTCAGCGAGTGCATCGCGCGGGCCGCCCTGGAGCGCACGGAGTCGCGCGGCGGTCACACACGCGAGGACCATCCGACGATGGACCGCCGCTGGCGCCGGACGAACCTGCTGTGCCGCCTCGTCGATCCGACCGGCGGCCTCGCGGCCACGGACCCGGTCCGGGGCCAGATCGACCTCGTGCGCGACACCACCGAGCCCATCCGCCCGGACCTGCTCGCCCTCTTCGAGAAGGAAGAGCTGGTCAAGTACCTCGCCGAAGAGGAGCTGTACGAGTGAGTTCGTACGAAGCGCGATTCAGGGTCTGGCGCGGGGACGCCGAGGGCGGCGACCTGACGGACTTCTCCGTGGAGGTGAACGACGGCGAGGTCGTCCTCGACATCATCCACAGGATCCAGGCGACCCAGGCCTCCGACCTCGCGGTCCGCTGGAACTGCAAGGCGGGCAAGTGCGGTTCGTGCTCGGCGGAGATCAACGGCCGGCCCCGCCTGATGTGCATGACCCGCATGTCGGTCTTCGACCGTGAGGACGTCATCACGGTGACGCCGCTGCGCGCCTTCCCCGTGGTCCGCGACCTGGTCACGGACGTCGGCTTCAACTACACGAAGGCCCGCGAGATCCCCGCGTTCGTCCCGCCGGCGGGGGTCGGCCCGGGCGAGTACCGCATGCAGCAGGAGGACGTGGACCGCTCGCAGGAGTTCCGTAAGTGCATCGAGTGCTTCCTGTGCCAGGACACGTGCCACGCGGTGCGCGACCACGAGGAGAACAAGGCGGCCTTCGCGGGCCCGCGCTTCCTGATGCGGGTCGCCGAGCTGGACATGCACCCCCTCGACGCGGCCTCGGACTCCGGCCTCGACCGCAAGCGCACGGCCCAGGAGGACCACGGGCTCGGCTACTGCAACATCACGAAGTGCTGCACGGAGGTCTGCCCGGAGGGCATCCACATCACCGACAACGCCCTGATCCCCTTGAAGGAACGGGCGGTCGACCGCAAGTACGACCCGGTGGTGTGGCTGGGGAACAAGATCCGGCGCAGGTCGCCCTCGTGAGACCGCGCGGCGCTACGGAGCGCTCACCCGGCGCATCAGCGCGCCCATGTCGCCCGCCACGAGCGGCCGCAGCCGCTCCGGTGTGACGCGACCGCCGGCCGGTGCGGTGCTGACGCTCAGAGTGAACTCCGCGTCGCCGTCCAGGACATGGACCGTGGCCGTCCGGCCGTGGACGACCGTGTACGCCCGGTCGCCCAGGCCCTTCGCCGTCCGCACCTCGGTGCGGCCCGGGATCCGCTCGGCGGCCGTCGTGCGCGCCGCGTCGAACTCCGCGCCGGGGTCCGTCCGCTTGTGCAGGACCATGGACACCGTGATCGTGGCGGCCCGCCCGGTGCCCTCCTTCCGTTCCAGCTCCCCCGAACAGTCCGCCGTGTCCACCGCCCCACTGCTGCTCCGCGTGGACTGCCAGCGCGATCCGCGGTCGAAGACCGTGGCGAGGTGGGGCATCGCGAGGAGGGAGCACAGGCGGTCGCTGACCCGGTAGCCCCTCAGGTCGGGGCCCTGCGCGCCGAACGCGTACAGTCCGGCGCCCCAGACGGCGGACGCGGCGAGCGCGCCGACGAGCAGCGCGCCGAGGGGGCGCCGCCGCCGTGAGACGGGCAGGAGCTCGGGGCGGTGCGCGGCGGCCGCGGGGCCGGACCCGACAAGCTCCGGTTCGCTGATCGCTCCGCCTGCGGCCCAGGGTCCGTTCTCCATCCCGGAAACCTATGGTGAGCAGCGGTTTTGCCGGAAGGCCCGGCGATAACAATGCGGATTCGGCACAACCGGATCGTGTCGATCCCGGTCGCGGTACCCCAGATCCGGTCATACGCTCCCAACTGTGACGCCGCCTCCGAGTCGCCCCCGTCCGGTACGGATAGCCGCGCGGCCGGCCGTGGCCGCCGTGCTCGCGCTCTGCTGGGCGCTTCTGCCCGCCACGACCGCCGGGGCCGACGACCCCGTCACTCTGTCGAGGACCGGCCAGATCACCGACAAGGTGGATGCTCTGCGCGACCGTGAGCCCGACGTCGCCTCGGCCCTCGACTCGCTCGACAGCCGGCACCACACTCAGCTCTTCGTGGTCTACGTACGCGACTTCTCCGGCCGCTCCCCCCAGGACTGGGCCGATGACACTTCCGCCAAGAACGGCCTCGGCCTCGACGACGTGCTCCTCGCCGTCGCCACGCACGACCGGCAGTACGCCTACTCCGTCGACCAGGACTCCCAGCTCACCGACGCGCAGCTCAAGAATGTCGCGCAGACCGCGATCGAACCGCCGCTGCGCAGGAACGACTGGGCGGGCGCCGGGATCGGAGCGGCCGACGGCATCGCCGCCACGCTCGCGGGCCGCCCCGTCCCCGTCCCCACCGTCACCCCGGGTCCGGCCGACCCCGGCGGCTCGGACACCAGGCCCAGCGCGGCCGACCTCGCCCTGCCCCTCATCGCGGTCGGCGGCGCGGGCGCCCTCGCGGCGTTCACGTACACCCGTCGCAAGAGGCGTGCGCGGACCCGGACCACGCCCGGCGGCGGCTGGGGCGGGCGCACGGGACCGAAGGTCACGCCGCTGCCCGAGCTGGACAGGCGGGCCCGGCAGATGCTGGTGGAGAGCGACGACGCGATCCGCACGAGTACGGAGGAACTCGGCTTCGCCACCGCACAGTTCGGCGACGAGGCCGTCAAGCCGTTCACCGAGGCGGTGGAGTATGCCCGGTCGGAGTTGACGGCGGCCTTCCGGCTACGCCAGCAGCTCGACGACGAGCGCCCCGAGGACGACGCGACGAAGCGGCAGATGCTGGACGAGATCATCACCCGCTGCACCGAGGCGGGGCGCAGGCTCGACGCCGAGGCCGCGGGCTTCGACCGGCTGCGGGCCCTGGAGCGCACCGCGCCCGAGGCCCTCGCGCACGTGGAGCTCACCTCCCGCGACCTGGCCGCCCGCACGACGACGGCCGAAGAGACGCTGGCGGCGCTCGGCTCCCGCTACGCGCCGTCCGCCCTGCTTCCCGTGGCGGGCCACATCGAGCAGGCCAAGGACCGGCTGGTGTTCGCCACGACGAACCTCGGACAGGCGCGAAGCTGCGTCGACGCGGGCGACAACGGCAGGGCCGCGGTGTTCCTGCGGGCCGCCGAGTCGGCCGTCGACCAGGCGGGCACCTTCGTGGACGCGGTCGACCGGCGCGGCCGGGAACTGGCCGAGGCCGCCGGGAAACTGCCGGCCGCGCTCACCGAGTCCGACACCGACCTCGCGGACGCGCACGGACTCCTGGACGGCATGAGCATGACCGAGGGCGCGTCCACGGCCGGTCTGCGCGGGCGCGTCGCGCGCGTGGAGACCGTCACCGCCGGCGTGCGCAAGGAGATGGCCGCCGGCCCCTACGACCCGATCGACGCGCTGCGCCGTGTGGAGGAGGCCGACTCGGCGCTCGACGCGTCCCTGGCCGAGGCCCGCGCACGCGAGTCCGGCACCGCCCGCGCGCGCTCCCTGCTCGACCAGACGGAACTCACGGCCCGCAGCAGCGTCGGCGCCGCGTCGGACTTCATCACCACGCACCGCGGGGCGGTGGGCAGCCAGGCCCGCACGCGCCTGGCCGAGGCCCAGCGGCATCTGGAGTACGTGCGGACGGCGGCGCAGGCCGATCCCGCCGCCGCCCTGGCCGGCGCCCAGCGGGCCGACGCGCTGGCCCGGCAGGCACAGCAGCTCGCCGAGCAGGACGTGCGGTCCTTCGGGAATCCGTACGGCGGCGGGGGCGGGCGCGGCGGAGGGGGCGTGGGCGGCGCCGTGCTCGGCGGGATCATCCTCGGCGAACTCCTGGGCGGCGGGCGGTCCGGCGGGGGGTTCGGCGGGGGCGGTGGCTTCGGGGGCGGGTTCGGCGGCGGCGGTCCGGGGAGTTTCGGCGGGGGCGACACCCGTGGCCGCAGGGGCGGCGGCGGACGGTTCTGACCCGGCGGCATCCACCCGGTTCCCCACGTATCTCCCTCGTACAAGGAGCACTCTCATGACCAAGCAGACCGTTCTCGGCCGCGTCACCCAGCTGGCGAAGGCGAACATCAACGCCCTTCTGGACGGAGCCGAGGACCCGCAGAAGATGCTCGACCAGCTGATCCGCGACTACTCGAACAACATCACCGAGGCCGAGCAGGCCGTCGCGACGACCATCGGCAATCTGCGGATGATGGAGCAGGACCACAAGGAGGACGTCGAGGCGGCCGCCGAGTGGGGCGGCAAGGCGCTCGCCGCGAGCAAGAAGGCCGACGAACTGCGGGCGGCGGGCGGTGCCGCGGAGGCCGACAGGTTCGACAACCTCGCCAAGGTGGCGCTCGGGCGGCAGCTGAACGCGGAGAAGGAGGCGAAGGACGCCGAGCCGACGATCGCCGCGCAGAGCGAGGTCGTCGGAAAGCTGAAGTCCGGCCTCGACCAGATGAGGACGAAGCTGGTCGAACTCCGTTCGAAGCGGGACCAGTTGGTGGCGCGCGCCAAGACGGCGCAGGCCCAGAACCAGATGCTGGACGCCGCCAGGAACATCGACGTCCTCGACCCGACGAGCGAGCTGAGCCGCTTCGAGGAGAAGGTGCGCCGCGAGGAGGCCAAGGCGCTGGGCAAGCAGGAGCTCGCCGACTCGTCGCTCGACGCCCAGTTCGAGCGGCTGGAGGGCCTCGGCGACACGGCGGAGATCGAGGCGCGCCTGGCGGCGCTCAAGACGTCCGCCTAGAGCGAGGAGGCGGCGTGCCCGGTCAGTACAGGCTGAGCAGCGCCTCCGTCGGGTCCACGGCCGCCGAGTCGCCGTCCGGCAGCGGGAGTTCGAACCAGACGGTCTTGCCGCGCGGCGTCCTGCGCGAGCCCCAGGAGGCGCTGAGCAGGCCGACGAGCTGAAGCCCGCGGCCACCCTCGTCCGTGTCGCGCGCGCGGCGGCGGCGCGGCTGGACGAGGCCCGCGTCCCACACCTCGCACACGAGGGTGCGGTCGAGCAGCAGGCGCAGCCTGATCTCGCCCTCGCCGTACCGCAGGGCATTGGTGACCAGCTCGCTGACCAGCAGTTCCGTCGTGTCGACGAGCGGCTCCAGGTCCCATTGGGTCAGCTGGGCACGGGCGAACTCGCGGGCGCGGCCCACCGAGCGCGGCTCGCGCGGCAGCGTCCAGTCGCCCACGGCGTCGGCCGGCAGGCCCTGCACGCGGGCCATCAGCAGCGCGATGTCGTCCTCGCCGTGGTGGGTGTCGAGCGTGGTCAGCACGTGGTCGCAGACGTCTTCGAGCGCGGGCGAGGGATCGTCCAGGGCCCTGCGGAACGCGGAGAGGCCCTCGTCGAGGGGATGGTCGCGGGACTCGACGAGCCCGTCGGTGTAGAGGGCGAGGAGTGAGCCCTCGGGCAGTTCGACCTCGACCTCCTCGAAGGGTTCCCCGCCGACGCCGAGCGGCATGCCCGGGGGTACGTCGAGCATGAGCGCCCCTTCGCCGGGCTCGACCAGGACGGGCGGCAGATGACCCGCGTTGGCGAAGGTGCAGCGCCGGGTCACGGCGTCGTAGACCGCGTACACGCAGGTGGCGAGGTAGACCTCGGAGAGGTCGGCGTCGCCGGTTCTGCGGGCGGCGCGGGTGGCCTGCTGGACGCCGCGGCCGGGGCCGGGCGCCGGGGACGACGGGCTGCCGGGCGCGCCGAGGCCGCGGGCGATCTCGTCGAGCGCGGAGAGGACCTCCGCGGGTTCGAGGTCGAGGAGGGCCAGGGTCCTTACGGCGGTGCGCAGTTCGCCCATGGCGACGGCGGCGCGCAGGCCACGGCCCATGACGTCGCCGACGACGAGCGCGGTCCTGTGCCCCGGCAGCTCGATGACGTCGAACCAGTCGCCGCCGACCTCGGTGGCCGCGTTGCCCGGCAGATACCGGCAGGCGATGTCGAGGCCGGACGCCTCGGGGTCGTCCGGCGGGAGCAGCGACCGCTGGAGTATCAGGGCGCGCTCGTGCTCGCGCCGGTAGAGGCGGGCGTTGTCGATGCAGACGGCGGCGCGGGCGGCGAGTTCGACGGCGAGGGCGCGGTCGCGGTCGTTGAAGGGCTCGCTGCCCTTCGTGCGGGCGAAGCGCGCGAGGCCGACGACGGTGTCGTGGGCGACCATCGGCACGGCCAGCGTCGACTGGATGAGGCCGCCGGACGCAGCGGGGACGAACTGGGGGCGGGCGGTGCGCAGGGCGTCCGCGCAGGGCGAGTTGAAGGAGTAGCGGTGGACGGCTCCGACCTCGACGACCCCGTCGCCACCGGATGCTTCGAGGTACGGCACGTCGGCGACGGCGCTCGCGGCGGCGACCCTGCGCAGCTCGGCGCTGCCGTCGGCGAGGCTGCGGCTGTTGAGCGCCGACTCGTCGCCCGCGAGGAGCCCCTGGTAGAGGTCCACGGAGGCGAGGTCGCAGAAGCCGGGGACGACGACGTCGAGGAGCTCGCGGGCGGTGGTCTCCAGGTCGAGCGAGTTGCCTATGCGGGACCCCGCCTCGTTGAGGAGGGCGAGGTTGCGGCGGGCGTGAGCGGCCTCGCGGGCGGCGGCGTGCCGCCGGGTGACGTCGGTGGCGAGCCCGGCGACGCCGATGGGCCGGCCGCTGCCGCTGTGCACGCGGTAGAGGTTGATCGACCAGTGCCGGCGCTCGGCGGAGTCGGGCGCGGGCCCGACCAGTTGCATGTCGGTGACGGACTCGCCGCTCTCCAGGACGCGGCGCAGCGCTGCCTGTACGCGCTCGGCCTCGCCCCGGGGCAGATAGTCGTGGACGGTGCGGCCGCGGTGGTCGTCGGCCCGGCCGCCGAAGACGGCGGCGAAGGGCCGGTTGGCCCGCTGCACCTTCAGATCGGTGCCGAACAGCAGGAAGCCGAAAGGAGATTGGCCGAAAATGGCCTGCGACGCGGCGAGGTCCGTCTCGATGCGGCGCAGGGCGCGGACGTCGACGACGATGCAGACGGCGGCGCGCTCGCCGGACTCCGTCTCCGTCGGCATGACGTAGACCTCGGCTATGCCCTCCGTATACGGAGCGGGGCCCCGCTGACCGGGGACGGACTGATCGGGGGCGTGCGGATCGCGCTCGCCGGGCGCCGCTCCGCCCGCGTCCGCCGTCCGGTCCCTGGGCATCCGGAAGGGGACGACGCCCGTCCACTCGCGGCCGTCGAGGATCTCCGCCATCTTGCGGTGGCCGCGCTCGCGCAGTTCCGTGGAGACGAAGGCCTCGATGGGGTCCTTGCCCACGGCCTCCTGCGCACGGACACCGAAGAGCTGCTCCGCGCGCCGGCTCCACTGGTCGACCAGCCCGTCCGGTCCGATGGAGAAGGAGGCGACCTTGATGTAGTCGTACATGGAGCCGGGCGGACTGCTCTGCCACGTCTCGGCCCGGAGCGGGCCTGCCGCATCGCGCGCGGCCGTCCCGCCCGAGGTGTCCTCGGACGACGTGGCCTTCGCTGGTATCTCGCTCACGCGAACCGTCCCCTCCAGCTCACCGCGTCCGGCACCGGTCACCGGAGCGGCTGCCCGCAGTATCCAGCACTACGGAGCCGCGCAACACGGTGTTCACGATCACACCACGGTCCCGACGCTTTTTGGCCCGTCCTCACGTAACAGGACGACAACCAGATCCGCGGCTGTCCCGCGCCTTTTCCTGGTCGGCCCCTTCGCCGATCAGCATGCTCCCTGTCTCCTAACCAGGGAGGGTTGCTCTTAACCGGCGCGATGCCACCGGTTCCGGCCGCAGGTTCCGGCCACCCCTGACGGCCGCGGTCAGTGCTGTCCCGGCAGCGAGAGTTCGAACCAGACCGTCTTGCCCGCGTCACCGGGCCGCGTGCCCCATCGCCGCGCCGCCCCCGCGACCAGCTGGAGCCCCCGCCCGCTTTCCTCCTCCGGACCCGCGACGCGCTCCAACGGCGGATCCGGAAGGGGATCGGAGACCTCCACCCGCAGGGTGTCGGCCGGCTCCGCCGACCGCAGGAGACGTACACCGATGGGGCCGGAAGCGTGCCGGAGCGCGTTGGTCACCAGCTCACTGACGAGCAGTTCGGTGACATCTCCGAGCGAATCGAGGTCCCAGACACCGAGCTGGCCGCGGACCGCGGCGCGAGCGGAACGGACTGTGCCCGGTTCCTCGGGGAAGACCCACTCGGCGCACTCCCCGTCGCCGTCGGTGTCGAACACGCCGATCACTTCCCAGGCAGCAGTAGAACCCCGTCCACCCCTTCGGATCACGTCCGATTTCATAGGGTTAATCGGCATATACCCGGGCGGCCATGAGCGCTACCGTCTCACACGCACACTCCGCGAAGGGCGGCACGAACGGAGCACTTCGGACGAGGGGACGGGTGACACAACCGGCAGCACGACGGCGCCGGCCGACGGCACGGCGGCGGCGACCCGCGGCACGACGACCGGCGCCGCGGACAGGACCGCCGGCGGACGGATCACGGCCGCTGCGCCGCGAGCACCGCCTTCACCGCGGGGACGTCCTGGTCGAGCCAGTCCACGGACCAGACCTCGTCCGGCCCGAGCCAGCGCAGCTCGTCGTGGTCCTCCAGGGGGCGGGGGCGGCCGGACAGCAGGCGCGCGGTCCACACCCGCAGCACATATCCGGGCTTCAGGGGCCACTCCCCCGGGACGGGCGCCACGAGCTCCGCGCCGATCCCGAGTTCCTCGCGCAGCTCCCGTACGAGAGCGCGCTGCGGGTCCTCACCGGGCTCGACCTTGCCGCCGGGGAGTTCCCAGCGGCCCGCGAGCTCGGGGGGCGCACTGCGTCGCGCGGCGAGCAGACGGCCGCCCTCGTGAAGGGCCGCGGCGACGACGACGGTCGGTTCAGTCATGTGCCGGAGCCTACGGCGCGGGCGGGAACGTCAGCGCCCGGTGCCGTTCTGCGCCTGGCCGAGGCGCTCGACCCAGTAGAGCTGCTTGTGGCCGCGGTCGTCGAGACTGTCGGCGATCTTCTGGGCTTCCGCCCTGGTCGCGTACCTGCCGACGCGATAGCGGTTGCCGTTGTCGTCCTGGCGTATGACGAGCCACACAAGTGTGGTCGTGCCCTCGTTCATCGCGCCCCTCCACTCCCCGACCCCGGCTCGCACAGCGCCCCGCTTTCTGAGGAAACCCCACTCCGCATATGCCCGAGCGTACGCCTGACCTTCACGCAGCGGATACGCATTGGCACAAAGAGATACGCAACCAGCCAATACGCAGGGGGCGCACTGTGAAGAGTGCGCCCCCTGGACGTTCGCCGGCCCGGGCGGTCAGCCGGTACGCACCGTCGGCACGGGCATCAGCACCGGACCCGCCTGCGGCTCCTTGCGGCAGACGTCGCCGCACCCCGCGTCGAGCGAGCAGCACAGCGAGCAGATCGGGCCCGACAGGACGGGACAGTCCGCGATGTCCGGGAGTTCGTACGCCGTCTCGCAGACACTGCACGTGTGGGTCGCCGCGATGTCGGCGATCTCGACACCGGGGCCGTTCACCGGGTTGGGCCTGGCCAGGTAGTACTTGCCCTTGGTGGCCCAGGCGATCAACGGGCAGAGCGTCAGGGCGAGTCCGGCCGCGATGAACGTCGAGAAGGCCTCCGCGTAGTCACCGAACACCCCGAAGAACGCGACGATCGAGACGGCCGACGCGATCACCATGGCGCCGAAACCGGCCGGGTTCACGGCGTACAGATAGGCCCGCTTGAACTCGATGTACTTCGGGCTCCAGCCGATCCGCTTGTTGATGACGAGGTCGGCGGCGACGGCCGCGATCCAGGCGATGCCCACGTTCGAGTAGAAGCCCAGCAGCTTGTTCAGGGCCGCGAACATGTTCATCTCCATCAGCGTCAGCGCGATGGCGAGGTTGAGGAAGATGTACCAGACACGCCCCGGGTGGCGGTGGGTGATGCGGGAGAAGAAGTTCGACCAGGACAGCGAGCCGCTGTAGGCGTTGGTCACGTTGATCTTGATCTGGGAAACGACCACGAAGAGCGCGGCGGCGGGCAGGGCAACCGAGCCGAGCCACGGCTTGAGCGCCTCGACCTGCGGGGCGATGGGCTCCAGGGCATGGGTCCTGCCGACGGCTTCGAGGGCCACGAAGGCGAGGAGCGCGCCGCCGAGCTGCTTGGCCGCGCCGATGATCACCCAGCCGGGGCCCGCCGCGAGAACGGCCAGATTCCACCGCTTCCGGTTCGCCTCGGTCCTGGCCGGCATGAAGCGGAGGTAGTCGGCCTGCTCGCCGATCTGCGCGATGAGGGAGAGCGCGACGCCGGTGCCCAGACCGAAGCCGAGCCAGGAGAAGCCGCTGCCCGCACCCTCCGTGCCGCCGAAGTGGGTGAAGTCGCCGAAGGAGCCCGGCGAGTGGAAGGCCAGGATCACGAAGGGCAGCACGAGTCCGATGAGCCAGACCGGCTGTGTCCACGCCTGCACCTTGGCGAGGGCTCCCATGCCGCGGAAGACGATCGGGATGACGATGAGTGTGGTCAGCAAGTAGCCGACGGGCAGCGGCAGTCCGACGACCTCGTGCATGGCCTGCGCCATGATCGAGCCTTCGAGCGCGAAGAAGATGAAGGTGAACGAGGCGTAGATGAGCGACGTGAGCGTCGAGCCGAAGTAGCCGAAGCCCGCGCCCCGGGTGATGAGGTCCATGTCCAGGCCGTACTTGGCGCAGGCGCGGGCGATGGGGATGCCGGTCAGGAAGATGATCGTCGCCGCGCACAGGATCGAGGCGAGCCCGCTCGTGAAGCCGTAGGTGAAGACGATGGAGGCGCCGATCGCGAAGTCGGCGAGGTAGGCGATGCCGCCGAGCGCGGTGGACGCGACCATGGTCGGGGACCAGCGCCGGTAGGAGTGGGGCGCGTAGCGCAGCGAGAAGTCCTCGCGGCTCTCGTCCGCGGCGAGCTTGGCGTAGCTGCGCCGCGGCGGGGCTGCCTCTGTGTCACGGGTGACCGTGTCCGTCATGAGGGTTCCTGTCGTCCGGCCGATTGCGGGTACGGACGGAAGTTAGGAGCCGTGCATGACAATGCGGGGCCGCCGGTGATTGCCCCGGCGTTACGGGAGGCGGCCGGGGGTTAAGTCGCCGTCACGCGCCCCGGACAGAGCGTTCGCGTATCGGTCACCTCACGGGCAGGTGGTATGCGATCCGGTACCGGTCGGCGGGGACGACGACGTCCGCCGTCTCGACCGGTCTGCCCGACGCGAAGTACGTGCGCTGGATGACGAGGACGACATGGCC
Organism: Streptomyces sp. NPDC055955; assembly: GCF_042270245.1. Taxonomy (NCBI): domain Bacteria; kingdom Bacillati; phylum Actinomycetota; class Actinomycetes; order Kitasatosporales; family Streptomycetaceae; genus Streptomyces; species Streptomyces sp. NPDC055955. The sequence continues at coordinate 123,827 of NZ_JBHJYS010000013.1, read as the reverse complement.
GGGCACTCCGCCGAGCGCCATGAGCTCCTCGGCGAGGCCGGGGCGGGCGCCGACCTCCTCCGTCACGTTGTCCACGATCACGTCGATCGCGGCCATGCGCTCGACGACACCGCAGCCGCCGAGGGGGCCCTCCTCCGGGAGCATCACGGGGGTGCGTCCCGTGACCGCGAGAGGTTCCCAGGAAGTGGAGAGCATCATGGCCTCCCCCGCGTCCCGGTAGACGTACTTCGTGCACATCACGCGGTCACCGGCGCGGACACCGAGGCGCTCGGCGATGACGCTGCTCGCCTCGACCTGCTCGCTGCGGGAGTCCCACGTGCCGCGCGCCGTCTCGTCGGCCTGCTCCTGCTTGAAAGGGGTGGAGCCGCTGCTCGGCCGGTAGCCGGAGCGGGCGACACGGCGCGGCACCGGCGTCTCGCGCACATACGTGCCCGAGCCCGAGCGCCCCTCGACGAGCCCTTCGGCCATCAGCACCTTGCGGGCTTCGAGGGCGACGGTGTCCGAGACGCCGTACTCCTCGCGGATCCTGGCCTGTGACGGGAGCCGGGTGTGCGGAGGCAGCGATCCATTGACGATCTTCCTGCGAAGATCACCCGCGACGCGCAGATACGCCGGCTGCTCACCGAATGTCACTGGCTGCACTCCCTCAGACCCATGGCGACCCGTCAGATTGACAGACAGCAACAGCGTCGCAACCCTGGGTTGTGTGCCGCAAGCGAGGGCCAGAGAATCACTCGAAGTGATGACATGCGCGAGCGCACGCCTTCACGCAGGGACTTTTCCCGGGTAAGGGAATCCTTACGCCAGGCCGTCGAGACCGGTGGCGGCGGGGACACCCCCGCCATCCGTGGGACCCCCGGCGCGGGTTGCCCGGCTCCCGTCCGCAACCGCCCGCATCGTCGGATCGTGACCCGACCCCGCCGATCCCCCGCCCGCCTCACCGCCCTCCTCGCGCTCGCGGTGCTCGGTGCCTCACCGGGTGCAGCCCTGGCGGCGCCCGCCCCCGCGCCCGCCCCCGTGCGCGCGGGCTCCCCCGCCCGGGCCTCCGCGGCCTGCGCCGGCGACCCCGCCTGGGCCCCGGCCACCACCCGCGTCGACCCCGCGAACACCTATCACGCGTACACCGGCAACGGATATCTCGGCGTGCGCGTCCCGCCGTCCGGCGCCGGCTACGCCGAACCCGGCGACAGGACCGGCTGGCCGCTCTACACACCGCGCTACGACGGGGCGTTCGCCGCCGGGCTCTACGCGCGCGGCCCCGAGAACACCGCGCGCCGCGAGGCCGTCGCCGCACTGCCGAACTGGACGGCGCTCGATCTGACGGTGGGCGACGAGACGTACGGCCCCGGCAGCCGGATCTCGCACTACCGGCAGACCCTCAGCCTGCGGTGCGGGTTCGTCCGCACGTCGCTGACCTGGACGCACAGGGACGGCCGGCGCACCGACCTGACGTACGACGTGCTGACCGACCGCTCCCACCCGCACACCGGAGCCGTGCGGCTGCGGGTCACGCCGCACTGGAGCGGCGAGGCGACCGTCACCGACCGGATCGACGGCCGCGGCGCCCGCCGGATCGCGCCCACCGGCGGCGGCCCCGCGGGCAAGCGCACGATGGCGGTGGGCTTCCGCACCGACGGCACCCGCGAGGACGGCGTCGTCGCCTCCACCCTGCGCGCCCCCGGCCGCACCCGCGCGGCGGGCCGCACCGATACGTTGACGAACAGTCAGTCCGCCACTTTCTCCGTCGCCACGGGCAGCACGTACACCGTCACCAAGTACGTCGGCGTGGACACGGCTCTCACCTCCCGCACCCCGCACGACTCGGCCGTCGGCGCCGCGCAGCAGGCGGCCGGCGCCGGATGGGACGCGGTGTTCCGCCGACACTCCGCTTCCTGGCGGAAGTTGTGGACCTCGGACATCGAGGTGCCCGACCGGCCCGAGCTCCAGCAGCAGGTGCGGGCCGCGCGGTACGGGCTCCTCACCGCGGTGCGCGCCGGCGGTCGCGACAGCGTCGCGCCCGCCGGGCTCACCGGCGACGCCTACGCGGGCATGATCTTCTGGGACGCCGAGACGTGGATGTTCCCCGCGCTGCTCGCCGACCGGCCCGAACTGGCGCGACCCGTCCTCGAATACCGCTACCGCACACGCGAGGCGGCCGCCGACAACGCCCTCAAGACGTCGGTCGAGGGCCTCATGTACCCGTGGACCAGCGCGAGCCGCGGCGCCCTGTGGACGGAGTGCCAGAGCTGGTACCCGCCGCACTGCGTCACCCAGAACCACCTCCAGGGCGACATCGCGCTCGCCGCCTGGCAGTACTACCTGGCCACGGGCGACCGCGCCTGGCTGCGCTCACGCGGCTGGCCGCTGCTCAAGGGCCTTGCGCAGTACTGGACTTCACGCGTCACGAAGAACGCCGACGGCTCGTACTCCATCAAGGACGTCGCGGGCCCCGACGAGTACAGCAACGGCGTCGATGACGGCGTCTACACGAACGCCGTCGCGGCCACGGCCCTGCGCTCCGCCGCCCGCGCCGCCCGGCTCGTGGGCGCCGCACCCCCGGCCGCGTGGACGGCGATCGCGGGCGGACTCCGCATCCCGTACGACCCCAGGCGCAAGATCTTCCTCCAGTACGAGGGATACAACGGCTCGACGATCAAACAGGCCGACGCCGTCCTGCTGCTGTATCCGCTGGACTGGCAGCCGATGCCGAAGGGCGCGGCGGCGGCGACCCTGGACTACTACGTCGCGCACACCGACCCGGACGGGCCCGCGATGACGGACTCCGTGAACGCGGTGGCCGCCGCGTCGATCGGGGAGCCGGGCTGCGCCACGTACACGTTCCTGCGGCGCGCCTCGAAGCCGTTCTTCCGGGAGCCGTTCGGGCTCTTCTCGGAGGCGCGCGGCACGAAGGCGGGGTCCAGCGACCCGCTCGCGGGCACGCCCGCGCAGGACTTCCTGACCGGGAAGGGGGGCTTCCTCCAGGTGTTCACGCACGGCCTGACCGGCCTGCGGCTGGAGGAGGACGCCCTGCGCCTGGACCCGTCGCTGCCGCCGCAGCTCGGCAGGGGCGTGACGCTGCGCGGACTGACCTGGCGCGGACGCACGTACGACATCGCGATCGGGCCGGAGCGTACGACGGTCAGGCTGACCGCGGGCGAGCCGTTCCCCGTCGTCTCGCCCGCCGGGCGCGCCACGGTCGACCGCGGCGGGCTCGTCCTGCGCACCCGGCGCCCCGACCTCGAACCCACCTCGGACCTGGCCCGCTGCCGCACCGCGACGGCGACGTCCGAGGAGCCCGGCCTGTACGCGGAGGCGGCGGTGGACGGCAATCCCGTCACCCCCTGGCAGCCGGCGACCGCACACGCCTCCCTCACGGTCGACCTCGGCCGGACGGTGCAGGTCTCCGGGGTGGACGTCACCGGCACGCGCGCGTACGCGGTGACGACGTCGGCCGACGGGGCGTCCTGGCGGGCCTTCGCGCCGGGGCGAACGGCCCGGTACGTCCGTATCACCGAGAACGGCGAAAAGCCGGAGCCCCTGCAGGAGTTGAGAGTGAGGTAGGGCCTGCCGCCCGACCGGCAGGCCCCGGACCGCCGGGCGCCGCGCGCGGCCCCACACCGCGCGACGGCGCCCGGCGGCCGGTCAGTTGGCCTCGGCCGGCACGGCAGCCAGGGAGCGGGACCGCACCACGAGCTGGGCGACCGCCGTCACCACCAGGTTCGGGACGAGCGCGATGAGCCCGGTGTCGACCGTGCCGACGTCCACGCCCCCGAAGGTGAGCCAGATCAGGACGCCGACGCCGGCCAGGATGCCGAGCAGCGCGGGCACGGCGTCCAGACGCACCTTCCTGGCCAGGCCCATGACGATCGCCGGGGCGAGCTGGGTGAGGCCGCCGTAGGTGAGCAGCAGCAGGTCGGACAGGAGTCCGGGCCTGGTCAGGCCCAGCACGAGGGCGAGAGCGGCGGCCGCGACCACGCAGAGGTGGTTGGTACGCAGCTGCGTACGTTCGTTGCGCGCGCTCAGGAGGTTGCGGGACAGCAGGCTGGAGATGCCCACGACGATGGCCGCCGAGGGGACCATGGCGGCCGAGGCCGCGGCGACCGCGACGAGGCCGACGAGCCAGCCGGGAAGGGTCTGGCCCGCGAGCGTGAGGGCGACGGAGTTCGCGGGCGAGCCCGGCTTCACCATGAGGATTCCGGCGAAGCCGACGATGATCGGGATGCCGAGCGCTATCTGGTAGAGCGGCAGCCAGATGGCGTTCTTGCGCAGGGCGCGCCCGCTGACGGCGGCGAGGACCGGCGGCCACAGGTGGGCCATGGTGCCGAGCCCGCCGCCGATGCCCGAGATGATGACGGCGGTGACGAAGAACGTCGCGTCATAGCCTTCCTGATGAAACGTCAAAAGCTGCGGGTGGCTGTCCCGTACGGTCTCGAAGAGGCCTCCGATGCCGCCCCGCACGGAGACCGCGACGCCGATGAGCAGCACCACGAGCCCCAAGATCATCAGCGCGTCCTTGAGGTAGGCGACGCGGGCGATGCCGCGGATCCCGGACCACAGGACGAAGGCGACGGTGAGGACGGTCGCGAGGACCATGCTGAGGTTGCCGCCCGTGCGGCTCCCGGTGGCGAGCTGGACGATCATGCCGAGCCCGGTGATCTGGAGCTGGAGGTACGGCAGCAGGAAGACGGCACCGACGACGGCGACGACCTTGCCGAGCAGGGGGCTGCGGTAGCGGTCGGCGAAGAAGTCGGCCTGCGTCAGATAGCCGCCCTTGCGGCCGAGTTCACGCATCCGGGGCGCCGTGAAGTACTGCAGGACGAAGTTGATCGCGAGGTAACACAGGGCGAACGCGGCGGCGACGCCTCCGCCGAAGGCGATGCCGGCGAGGCCGAGGAAGCTGAAGGTCGTGAACGCCTCGCCCGCCTGGAGGAACCAGGTGGTGAAGGTGGAGAACTTCCGTTTCCCCACGGTCCATTCACCGAGTTCCCCCTTGCGCGGTCTGCGCCCGCTCACGCCGACGACGGCGATGGAGACCATGCCGATGAGAGTGATGGCCATGGTGGTGTTCATGCGGCGGCCTCCTCGGCCTCGTCGCGGTCGGCGCGGTCGTTGTCGGTGCGCGCGAAGTGTTCGACGAGGGCGAGCGACGCCGTCGTGCCGGCCGTCCACAGCAGGCACCAGGCCAGGACGGAGGGGATGCCGAACCAGAGGTACGGACCGTTGACGAAAGGCAGGAACGGGGTGCTGAGGAAAGCCAGTACGGGCACGAGGGCCCAGAGCACGTGCGGTTTTCTCATCAGGGCTCCATACGGCTGCGGGAGGTACGGCTACGGGAGGGAGGGGCGACGTCGTCCGTGCCCGGTGGCGGCCTCGTAGGCGGCGCCGACCTCGAGCACGGTCCGCTCGGCGCGGGGCGGGCCGACGATCTGCAGCCCGACGGGGAGCCCGGCTCCGGTGAAGCCGGCCGGTACGGAGAGGGCGGGTGCGCCCAGGACGGAGACGAAGTACGCCGAACGCATCCAGTCGAGATAGGTGTGCTGCGGCTGCCCGTCGATGAGGGTCGGGTACTCCGCCTCCACGTCGAAGGGGGTGACCTGGCTGACGGGCGCGACCAGTACGTCGTAGCGCTGGAAGAAGCCGACGGCCGCGAGGTGGATGCGGGCGTGCTCGGCGGTCGCGCGGGCGAGGTCGGCGCCGGTCAGGCGCCGACCCTCCTCGATGTTCCAGACGAGGCTGCCCTTCAGAGAGGCGCGGTCGCTGTCGAGGAGCGCGCCGAGGCCCTGGTTGAACTCCTGGGCGCGCAGCGTGCGGAAGACGTCCTCGGCGCCGTCCAGGTCCGGGCAGTCCTCGGTGACGACGCAGCCGAGGTCCTCGAAGACCTCGGCCTGCCGCTCGAACACGTCGCGCACGTCACGGTCGACGGCGACCCGCCCGCCGAGGTCGGGCGCGAATGCCACCCGCAGCCCGGCCGCGCCCCGCCCGAGCGGCGCGCGGAAGGCGGCGCCCGGCTCCTCCAGGGAGATCGGGACGCGCGGGTCGGGCCCGGCCATGACGGACAGCAGCAGCGCGGTGTCGGCGACGGTGCGCCCCATGGGCCCGGCGACGGCGAGGGTCTCCCACAGGTTGCCGGCCGGGTGCGAGGGGACGCGGCCGGGGGTGGGACGCAGACCGACGACGTTGCAGAAGGACGCCGGGTTGCGCAGGGAGCCGCCCATGTCGCTGCCGTCGGCGAGCGGCTGGAACCCGGCGGCGAGCGCGGCCGCGGCCCCGCCACTGCTGCCGCCCGCCGACCGCTTCGTGTCGTACGGGTTCCTGGTCGCGCCGAAGACGGGGTTGAACGTGTGCGAACCGGCCGCGAACTCGGGGACGTTGGTCTTGCCGATGCGGATGGCGCCCGCGTCCTGGATGCGCCGCACGAGCAGCTCGTCCTCGTCGGGGACGTGCTCGGCGAAGAGGGGCGAGCCGTGCGTGGTGCGCATGCCCCGGGTGAGGTGGGTGTCCTTGAACGCGATGGGCAGGCCGTGCAGCGGCCCGAGTTCCTCACCGCGCGCCTGGCGCTCGTCCGCGGCGGCGGCCGCGGCGAGGGCGCCCTCGGGGTCCAGGGTCACGATCGCGTTGACGGCGGGGTTGTGGCGTTCGATGCGGTCGAGGTGGGCCTGGACGACCTCGCGGGACGACAGCTCACCACGACGGACGCGCGCCGCGAGGTCGACGGCGTCGAGGGCGCAGAGCTCGTCCCGGGCGGGAGCGGAATCGGCGGGACCTGTGGAAACGGGCATGGCAGTCCTAGGGCAGCGGGCAGAGAGGCGCGGCCGGCCAGGGGCGGAATCGGCGACGCGTGTGCTGCACCACACTGAAGGTGCTGACGTTTTCAGTCAACACCTAAAGATGTATGAACTTTTAAGACGCCATCCTCGCGACTATGAAGATTTCAGTCGCATTACGAACGTCAGCGACTGGACGTCGGAAACTCCACGCCGCTGCGCTTGAACGCGTCGACCACCAGATGCGACTGCACGGCCTCCACATGCCGCACCCAGGGCGAGGCCGTCAGGAACTGGTACAGCGCGGCCTTCGACGGCTGCGTCACGTCGACCAGGAGCTGGTGCTCACCCATGACCACGGCGGCGTACCGCACGAGCGGCGACTCGACGAGCAGCCGGCCCACCTTCTCGACCTCGTCGGGCCGGGTCCTGATCCACAGGAGCGCCTCGACCGGGAGGCCGAGCAGCGCGGGCTCGACGGCGGCCCGGATGCTCACGTGCCCGTCGCGGGTCAGCGTCTCGACGCGACGGCGGGCGGTCGCCACGGAGACGCCGGCGACGGCGGCCAGGTCCTCGTGGGTGCGCCGCCCGTCCTCGGCGAGCGCCCCCAGGATCGCCCGCTCCTCGGGCCCGACCTCGACCTCGGGCAGCCCGATCTCGTCGACGATCCCGGACGGCCCGCCGAGCGCCTCGATCTCCCCGGCGTCGAGGATCCCCGGCGACCACTCGTGCACGGTCCTGAAGTACCGCAGCACCGGCGAAACGCTCTGCGAGAAGAGGCCGGGCAGCGCGGGCACCTCGTCGAGCATCAGCGGCCCCAACTGCCCTTGCGGAAACTGGAGTTCGGCCACACAGTCGACGGGGCCCGCGAGCGCGTACGAGAAGATGCAGTCCGCCCGCCGGGCGGCCGCCACGGCCGCGTCGCGCACCGACCCCGGCCGGCAGGTCATCCGCAGGATCACGGTCTCGCCCCGTACGACGAGCCCCCGCACGGCCACGTCCCCGCTCTCCAGCAACCGCAGCCCCCGCCGCGCCACCTTCCGCTCGGGCTCCCCGATCGCGGCCGCGATCCGCCGCCACGACGCCCGCCCGTCGATCTGCAGCGCGGCGACGATGCGCCGGTCGAGGGGGTCCAGGGGGGCGGGAGCGGTCGGGGTGGCCGGTACTGGGTGCGTCACAGGACTGACCATAACGAGCGGGGGTGACGAGGCGGGCCGGGACCGCGCGGCGAACCGGAGCCGGGGCCCGGCCCTCACACCCACCCGGACAACGAACCAGGGCCCGCCTCCCGGAAGAGGCGGACCCTGGACGACCTGCGGGTGAGCACGTCGCTGCGCCGCTGGACGGCCTCGGGACGGCGGAGCGGACCATGCGCCGGAGAAGGCGCGGACGCCGGAGAAGCGTGAGGGGCCGGACCGTGTGCGATGGTCCGGCCCCTCGCCCGAAAGGCTCCCGGCGCGCCTCGCGGGGTTCAGTCCTCGATCACCGGATTGCACGGCGACAGGAAGGGATCGAGCCGCTCCTCGACGGCCCCCCTGCGCACGACGCGCACCCGGAACGCGTTGTCTGCGTCCGGGATGTCGTTCTCGTCGGAGCGGTCGTGGAGCAGCCCCCATGCGCCGGGGAAGCGGCGCGCTATGTACGCCACCAGTTCGTCCAGCTGCTCGGCTTCGTAGCCCTTGTGGTTGGTCTGGCCGGCGGCGGTGACGACGGGCAGCCCGTTGAAGACGTCGAGCACGACCTTGCAGCTGGAGGACCACTGCACCGCGTCGATCCGTGCGCGCAGTTCCTCGACACCCGACCTCAGAGACTGTGCGTCGTCCTCGTACGGGTCCTCGGAGATACCGAACCAGCCATGGAACTCGTACATGCCCTCACTCCAGCGGAGTCGTGTCGATCACCGGCTCGACGCCGTACCGGCGTCCGTATACCGGACGCCTCGTCCACAGCCCGCCCCGGCTTCGCTCGCAGCGCCACCAGCGAAGCCCGATGGATGACGGCCCATCAGGACACCCAACACCATCCCGGCACGGAAACGGCAAGGGGCCGGCTCCCGCAAGAGCCGACCCCATTTGACCTGCATGTCCGCCAGGTCTTCGACGTGGTGTTGTCTCACCCCGCTCAGACGTTGAAGCGGAACTCCACCACGTCCCCGTCCTGCATCACATAGTCCTTGCCCTCCATGCGGGCCTTGCCCTTGGCGCGGGCCTCCGCGACCGAGCCCGTCTCCATCAGGTCGTCGAAGGAGATGACCTCCGCCTTGATGAAGCCCTTCTGGAAGTCGGTGTGGATGACGCCGGCCGCCTCGGGGGCCGTGGCGCCCTTCTTGATGGTCCAGGCGCGCGTTTCCTTCGGACCTGCCGTCAGGTACGTCTGGAGGCCGAGGGTGTCGAAGCCGACGCGGCCGAGCGTGGCCAGGCCGGGCTCTTCCTGGCCCATCGACTGGAGGAGTTCGAGCGCCTCGTCGTCGTCGAGCTCGATCAGCTCCGACTCGATCTTGGCGTTCAGGAAGATCGCCTCGGCGGGGGCGACCAGGGCGCGCTGCTCGTTCTTGAAGTCCTCGTCGACCAGCTCGTCCTCGTCCACGTTGAACACGTAGAGGAAGGGCTTGGTGGTGAGGAGGTGCAGCTCGTGGAGCAGGCGGCCCTTCTCCGTGCCGGCGGTGATGCCCGCGGCGAAGAGCGTCGTGCCGGACTCGAGGATCTTCTGCGCCTCCTCGACCGCGGCGAGCACCGCGACCTTCTCCTTCTGGAGACGGGACTCCTTCTGGAGACGCGGGACCTGCTTCTCGACGGACTGGAGGTCCGCGAGGATCAGTTCCGTGTTGATCGTCTCGATGTCGTCCTTGGGCGAGACCTTGCCGTCGACGTGTACGACGTTCTCGTCCTTGAAGGCGCGGATGACCTGGCAGATCGCGTCCGACTCGCGGATGTTCGCGAGGAACTTGTTGCCCAGGCCCTCCCCCTCGGAGGCACCGCGCACGATGCCCGCGATGTCGACGAAGTCGACCGTCGCCGGGAGGGTCTTCTGGGAGCTGAAGACCTCGGCGAGCTTGGCGAGGCGGGGGTCGGGGACACCGACCACGCCCACGTTCGGCTCGATCGTGGCGAACGGGTAGTTGGCCGCCAGCACGTCGTTCTTGGTCAGGGCGTTGAACAGGGTCGACTTGCCGACATTCGGCAGACCGACGATTCCGATCGTGAGCGACACGTTGCGACTTCCCGTACGTGAGGATGGAGGACCCCTAGTCTACGGCGTGCCGCGCAACCCCCCGGCGCCGTATCGAACGCTTGGCCAAGGTCGGCGAAACCGCGTGTCCCGGAGCTGATTCCACACATAACCCGACCTAAGTTGGTGTGGTGGATCAACCCAGTCGCACTCCGCCGCGCGCCCCGCACAACCGGCCCCGCCGCACGCCCCCGCTCCCTCCACAGGCGCAGGGCGGCAGCGACGGACGCAACGGGCCCTCCGGGTCCGGTTCGGGCACGGTGTACCGGGCGTCGGGCAAGGGCGGCGGCAAGGCGCCGCGCCCCGTGCCGCCGGTCGTCCTCGCGCTGCGCCGCTTCCCCGATCCGCGCCTCACCGGCCTGGGCAGCGGGCTGTTCTGTACGGCCACGATGTTCGCGCTCGCCTGCCTGGACGCGCTGCTGTTCACCGGCTCGGTCACCGTGTACGGGGTGCTGTTCCTGCTGGTCAGCGCGCTCACGGCGATGTGGGTGCGGCGCGCCGACCTGGTGAGCGCGCCCGTCGCCGTGCCGATCGGGTTCGCCGTCGGGATCCTGCCGGTGGCCGGGGGCTCGGGCGGGTTCGGCGGGCAGGTGATGGGGCTGGTGACGGCCCTCGCGATGCACGCCGGCTGGCTCTACGGCGGCACGCTCGTCGCCGGACTCGTCGTGACCGTGCGCGGCATCCGCCACATGACCCGGCGCGCGGCGCGCCGACGAGCCCTCGCGCAGGCCCGCGCCGGCTCCCCGGGCGTGGCAGGACGACAGGTGACGTCGGCCCCGCGCCCCCGGCGGCGTACGGCCTGAGGGCCTCCTGCGGCGGAGTACGGCTCAGAGCGCCCTTCTCCGCGCCGCACGGTCCGTTCCCGGCGCCCGGCGCCGCCGCTACTTCTGCTGCGCCGCCGCCATCGCCGCCCCCACGATCCCCGCGTTGTTCTGCAGCTGCGCCGGGACGATCTCCGCCTTGATGCCCTTGATCAGGGGCAGGAACTTGTCGGCCTTGCGGCTCACGCCGCCGCCGATGATGAACAGTTCGGGGGAGAACAGCATCTCGACGTGCGCCAGGTACTTCCGGACCCGGTGTGCCCAGTGTTCCCAGCTCAGGTCGTGGTCCTCCTTCGCCTTCGTCGAGGCGTGCTTCTCGGCGTCGTGGCCGTGCAGCTCCAGGTGACCGAGCTCGGTGTTCGGGACGAGCTGTCCGTCGATGAACAGGGCGCTGCCGATGCCGGTGCCGAAGGTGAGGAGCAGCACCACGCCCTTGCGGCCGCGGCCCGCGCCGAAGTGCATCTCGGCGACGCCGGCCGCGTCCGCGTCGTTGAGGACCGTCACGGGGAGCCCGTCGAGCCGCTCCCCGAGGAGGGCGCGGGCGTCGACGTCGATCCACGACTTGTCGACGTTGGCCGCCGTACGGATCATGGCACCGCCCGTGACGACGCCGGGGAAGGTGATGCCGACCCGGTCGGGCCGCGTGCCGAAGTGCTCCACGACCTGCTTCACCCCGTCGGCCACGCCGTCGGGCGTGGCCGGGTGCGGGGTGAGGACCTTGAACCGCTCCTGTGCCAGGTCTCCGCGGTCCAGGTCGACCGGTGCGCCCTTGATCCCTGATCCGCCGATGTCCACGCCGAAGATCTGCATGGGCACCACGTTACGACGAGTGGCTCAGCGTCACTTCTCGGACGAGTCGTTCCCCGCGAGCGCCGCGGCCTCCGCGCGCAGGTCACGGCGGAGTTCCTTCGGCAGCGAGAAGGTGATCGACTCGTCGGCGGTCTTCACGGTCTCCACGTCGCCGTAACCGCGCTCGGCCAGCCACTCCAGTACGCCGTCCACCAGGACGTCGGGGACCGAGGCTCCGGAGGTGAGGCCGACGGTGGTGACGCCCTCGAGCCAGGCCTCGTCGATCTCGGCGGCAAAGTCCACCAGGTGGGCGGCGGGCGCGCCGGCGTCCAGGGCGACCTCGACCATGCGGATCGAGTTGGAGGAGTTCTTGGAGCCGACGACGATGACGAGCTCGGCGTCCTCGGCCAGCTTCTTCACCGCGATCTGGCGGTTCTGCGTGGCGTAGCAGATGTCGTCGCTGGGCGGCGAGAGCAGGTTCGGGAACTTGTTCTTGAGGGCGTCGACCGTCTCCATGGTCTCGTCGACGGAGAGCGTGGTCTGGGAGAGCCAGACGACCTTCGACTCGTCCCGCACCTCCACGTTCGCCACGTCCTCGGGGCCGTCGACCAGCGTGATGTGGTCGGGGGCCTCGCCCGAGGTGCCGATGACCTCTTCGTGGCCCTCGTGGCCGATCAGGAGGATGTCGTAGTCCTCCTTGGCGAAGCGGACGGCTTCCTTGTGGACCTTGGTGACGAGCGGGCAGGTCGCGTCGATGGTGGCGAGCTTGCCCGCCGCGGCCTCGTCGTGGACGACGGGCGCGACGCCGTGCGCCGAGAACATCACGATGGAGCCCTCGGGGACCTCCTGGGTCTGCTCGACGAAGATCGCGCCCTTCTTCTCCAGGGTCTGCACGACGTACTTGTTGTGGACGATCTCGTGGCGGACATAGATCGGGGCCCCGTACTGCTCGAGGGCCTTCTCGACGGCGATCACGGCACGGTCCACACCGGCGCAGTAGCCCCGGGGGGCGGCGAGCAGGACGCGGCGGGGGCCAGTCGTAGCAGTCATGCCCACCATCGTAAGGCCGTGTCCAACAGGTCAAAGATCCACCGCTTGGCGAGACTGAAGGCCCGTGCGCGACACCGTGCGCGACAAACGGAGGCCCGATGTCCGCCCACACCGCTCCACCAGCCGGGGAAGACGGGCCGCCGCCCGCCGGGGAAGAAGCGCTGCGGCGCAGCCTCGGCTTCCGCGACCTCGTCGTCTACGGGCTCCTGTTCATCGCCCCGATGGCCCCGGTCGGCGTCTTCGGCACGCTCGACGCCAGGTCGCACGGCGCCGTCGCGCTGGTGTACGTCGTCGCGACGGTCGCGATGGCGTTCACCGCGTTCAGCTACGCGCAGATGGTGCGGGTCGCCCCGCAGGCCGGCTCCGTCTTCACCTACGCGCGCGTGGGGCTCGGTGAGGCGCCGGGGTTCATCGCCGGGTGGATGGCGATGCTCGACTACCTCCTCATCCCGGCGGTCGCCTACCTCTTCTCCGGGATCGCGATGAACGCCCTGGTGCCGTCCGTGTCGCGCTGGGTGTGGACGGCGCTGGCCGTGATCATCACCACGCTCCTCAACCTGTGGGGCGTGCGGGCGGCGGCCCGGGTCGGCTTCGCGGTCCTGGCGATGGAGATCGCCGTGCTGCTCGTGTTCCTCGGGTCGGCCGTCGTCGTACTCGTGCGTGACGGGGCGGAGCGCGGCTGGCTGTCGCCGCTGACCGGGGACGGGTCGCAGGGCGCTTTCGCGCTGTCGGCGGTCGTCGGCGCGGTGTCCGTGGCCGTGCTCTCGTATCTGGGCTTCGACGCGATCGTGTCGTTCGCGGAGGAGGTCACGGGCGGCTCGGCGAAGGTGGCGCGGGCGGTGCTCTTCTGTCTGGCGCTCGCGGGTGTGCTGTTCATCGCCCAGACGTATCTCGTGGCGCTCCTCGAACCGGTGCCGTCGGCGGAGCTCGCCGCGGACCCGGCGAAGCAGGGGTCGGCCTTCTACGACGCGATCGACGTCTCGGTCGGCGGGTGGCTGCACGACCTGGTCGCGGTCAGCAAGGCGATCGGCGCGGCGTTCGCGGCCCTGGCCGGGCAGGCGGCGGCCGGGCGGCTGCTGTTCGCGATGGCCCGCGACCGGCGGCTGCCGAAGGCGCTGGCGCGGACGGACTCCGGGGTGCCGCGGGTCGCGCTGCTGTGCGCGGCGGTGGTGACGCTGGTCGCGGCTGTCTGGGCCGCCCGCCGGGCCGACGGCCTGGACCATCTGGTCTCCGTGGTGGACATCGGCGCTCTTACGGCGTTCGTGCTGCTGCACGCGAGCGTGGTGGGCTGGTTCGTGGTGCGCCGCGGAGGGGGGACCTTCAGCTGGTGGCGGCATCTGCTCGTGCCGGTGCTCGGCGCGGCCATCACGGTCGCGGTGATCGTGGAGGCGTCGGGCACGGCCCAGGTGGTGGGCGCGATCTGGTTGGCGGTGGGGCTCGTGGTGCTGGTGGCGCAGAGGGGGCGGCGGGGCGGGCGGGCGGTCTGACGGGGCGTCCGGCTGCGGCACACGCACCGGCGCACGCCCCGTTCCCGTACCCCCTTCGTGTCACGGAGCGTTGTCGGTGGGTGCGGCTACGCTCACCGGCATGGCTGTGAATACGTCCGCGGACGCCCCGCTGCCCGTCGGGGAGGTGTCGCGGCTCATCGGGCGGTGGATCGACCGGCTCGGTGCCGTCTGGGTCGAGGGACAGATCACCCAGCTGTCCCGGCGCCCCGGTGCCGGCGTCGTGTTCCTGACGCTGCGCGATCCGTCGCACGACATCTCGGTCGGCGTCACCTGCTACCGGCAGGTGTTCGACGCGGTCGCGGACGTCGTCAGCGAGGGCGCGCGCGTCGTCGTCCAGGCGAAGCCGGAGTGGTACGCGCCGCGCGGCCAGCTGTCGCTGCGCGCCTCCGAGATCAGACCGGTGGGCGTCGGTGAGCTGCTCGCCAGGCTGGAGCAGCTGAAGAAGTCCCTGGCCGGCGAAGGACTCTTCGCGCCCGAGCGCAAGAAGGCGCTGCCGTTCCTGCCGCAGCTCATCGGCCTCGTGTGCGGGCGCGCTTCGGCCGCCGAGCGGGACGTCCTGGAGAACGCGCGGCACCGCTGGCCCGCCGTCCGCTTCGAGGTGCGCAACGTGCCGGTCCAGGGCGTGCACGCCGTGCCGCAGGTGGTGCAGGCGGTCAAGGAGCTGGACGCGCTCGACGACGTCGACGTGATCATCGTGGCGCGCGGCGGCGGCAGCGTCGAGGACCTCCTGCCGTTCTCGGACGAACAGTTGGTACGGGCCGTCGCCGCCTGCCGCACGCCGGTGGTCTCGGCGATCGGCCACGAGCCGGACAACCCGCTCCTCGACCACGTGGCGGACCTGCGCGCCTCCACTCCGACCGACGCGGCGAAGAAGGTCGTGCCGGACGTCGGCGAGGAGTACGAGCGGGTGCAGTGGCTGCGGGACCGGGCCCGGCGCAGCGTCGAGTCGTTCGTGGACCGGGAGGAGCGCGGGCTCAGACATGCCCTCGCCCGGCCGGTCATGGAGGACCCGCACCGCATGATCGAGGTGCGCGAGGAGCAGGTGACGTCGCTGGCCGAGCGCGGCCGGCGCACGCTCGGTCACCTCCTCGACCGCGCCGAGTCGGAGCTGTCGCACACACACGCGCGCGTGGTGGCCCTGTCCCCCGCAGCGACCCTCAAGCGGGGTTACGCGGTGCTGCAGAAGAGCGACGGGGACGTCGTGCGCGCCGCGGACGACGTGGCGGCGGACGAGGTGCTGCGGGCGCGGGTCGCCGAGGGCGAATTCACCGTACGGGTCGAGCACGGGAACGTACGGGTCGAGACCGGGAACCAGGAGAACGCATGACCACGAAGACCGACGAGGCCGGGCTCGGCTACGAGCAGGCGCGGGACGAGCTGATCGAGGTCGTCCGGCGGCTCGAGGCGGGCGGCACGTCACTGGAGGAGTCGCTCGCACTGTGGGAGCGGGGCGAGGAGCTGGCGAAGGTGTGCCGGCGCTGGCTGGACGGGGCGCGGGCGCGCCTGGACGCGGCGCTGGCGGAGTCAGGTCCGGACGGGGGCGCGGACGAGGACGAGTGAGCTGCGGGGCCTGCGCACGCCCGGCGGGGCGAGAAGCGGTGATCGGCGCCGGGCGGAAGCAGTCCGGACCTTGTGAAGCAGGTCACGAGCTTCCAGTTTTGGTTGAATGTTAAACGGCACTGACGTACTGTCGTGTGCATCGGATGATCCGTTCGCAGCGTCGCGACGGACCGGCCACCCCCCAGCACGTACGTATCGAGAAGGTTGATCCATGTCTCTCGTTCTTGACCCCGCCGCCCAGGACCTGCTGTTCCGCGAGGCCCGCACCGCGAACACCTTCACCGACGAGCCGGTGACCGACGAGCAGGTCCAGGCGATCTACGACCTGGTCAAGTTCGGCCCGACGGCGTTCAACCAGTCGCCGCTGCGCATCACACTGGTCCGCTCCCCCGAGGCCCGCGAGCGCCTCGTGCAGCACATGGCCGAGGGCAACCGCCCGAAGACGGCGTCCGCCCCGCTGGTCGCGATCCTCTCCGCCGACAACGAGTTCCACGAGGAGCTCCCGGCGCTGTTCCCGCACTTCCCGCAGGCCAAGGACGTCTTCTTCGCCGAGCGCCCCGCCCGTGAGGGTGCCGCCGCGCTGAACGCCACCCTCCAGGCCGCGTACTTCATCATCGGCGTCCGCGCCGCCGGCCTGGCCGCGGGCCCGATGACCGGCCTCGACTTCGCCGGCGTCCAGAAGGAGTTCCTGGACGACGACCACACCCCGCTGATGGTCATCAACATCGGCAAGCCGGGCGAGGACGCCTGGTTCCCGCGCTCCCCGCGCCTGGAGCACGACCAGGTCATCACCACGATCTGAGCGCTCCCGCACACTTCACGGGACAAGAAAGGCCCCCCGGCAGCAGCCGGGGGGCCTTTCCCGTGCGCCGGAGTCCCGGGGATCCCTCCGCCGAAATCCCTGAGACCTCCTGCGCGGAGATCCCGCAAGCGCCTACTTCGTCCGCAGCGCCTCGGCCATCTTCGTCAGCTGCGCGAACGACGCCGTACCGGTCACGACGGTTGTCGACTTGTCGGCCTTGAGCACCAGGGCGTCGTACTGGTCACCCTTGTAGCGCCGCCAGGTCTCGCCGCCGATGCGCTGCGTCACGCTGGTCTCGGTGGCGCCCTGGCTCGACCGGTCGATGAAGGCCGACGGCTTCTCGGTGGACTGCTCGACGGCCACGTACTGGCCGTCGGCGTCGTGGAAGCCGAGGTGCCAGGCGTCGAAGTTCGAGTCCTGGTATCGCACCGACGTCGGCTTCCAGGACTTCGCCAGTCCCTCGGGCGCCGCCACCGGGTACGGAGCGGCGCGTCGAGCCGTCAGCAGCTCCACGCGGTAGTCCACGCGCTTCACCGGCGGCGTGCCGGAGCCGTCGTGCGGGACGAACACGTAGATGCCTGCCGCCGCGATGACGGTCGCGCCCATCGAGAGGACCAGACTGCCCACGGTCTTCTTGCCTTTGGTACCTGCCACGCCCCCATCGTCGCAGGTACGTGAGCGATCACCGCACGTGGGCCCGGTCTGCTCATACGTGGGGCCCTCTGCTCATTTTGTCGGCCTGACGATAGAGTCGGGGCCATCACCCTCATCCGGCCGTCGTCGTATCAGAAAGGTGCGTCTCGATGACCGAGCATCACCAGCTTCCGTCCGAACTCGAAGTCCCCGCGGAGGCTCCCGACCGGAACCTCGCCCTGGAGCTCGTCCGCGTCACGGAGGCCGCGGCCATGGCCGCGGGCCGCTGGGTCGGCCGCGGCGACAAGAACGGGGCGGACGGCGCCGCCGTGCGCGCCATGCGCACCCTCGTCTCCACCGTCTCGATGAACGGCGTCGTCGTCATCGGCGAGGGCGAGAAGGACGAAGCCCCGATGCTCTACAACGGGGAGCGCGTCGGCGACGGCACGAGCGCCGAGGTCGACATCGCCGTGGACCCGATCGACGGCACGACGCTCTGCGCCAAGGGCATGCCGAACGCCATCGCCGTCCTGGCCGCCGCCGACCGCGGCACCATGTTCGACCCGTCCGCCGTCTTCTACATGGACAAGCTGGTCGCGGGCCCCGAGGCCGCCGACTACGTGGACATCAACGCCCCGGTCGCGGTGAACATCCGCCGTATCGCCAAGGCCAAGAGGGCCGCTCCCGAGGACGTCACAGTCGTCATCCTGGACCGGCCGCGCCACGAGGGCATCATCAAGGAGGTCCGCGAGGCCGGCGCCCGGATCAAGCTGATCTCCGACGGCGATGTCGCGGGCTCCGTGCTCGCGGTGCGCGAGGACAGCGGCGTCGACCTGCTCCTGGGCATCGGCGGCACCCCCGAGGGCATCATCTCGGCGTGCGCCATCAAGTGCCTGGGCGGTGTCATCCAGGGCAAGCTGTGGCCCAAGGACGACGAGGAGCGCCGGCGGGCGATCGACGCGGGCCACGACCTGGACCGGGTCCTGTCGACGAACGACCTGGTCTCCGGCGAGAACGTGTTCTTCGTCGCCACCGGCATCACGGACGGCGAGCTGCTGCGCGGCGTCCGCTACCGCGCCGAGAGCGCCACGACGTCCTCGCTGGTGATGCGCTCCAAGTCGGGCACGATCCGTCAGATCGACTCGCAGCACCGGCTGTCGAAGCTGCGCGCGTACAGCGCGATCGACTTCGACCGCGCCAAGTAGGTCGCGGCCGGCAGGTTCTTCTCCCGCTACGCGAACGGGGCGCCCCTTTGTGCGGAGGGGCGCCCCGTTCGCGTAGCGGGAGGGTCGTCAGCCGGCCGCGCGGATCTGGTCGACCGAGCTCGTCGCCTTCTGGAGCTCGACCTCGCGCCGGCGCCTGCGGGCGAGGACCACGCGGCGCTCGGCGGCGGTGAGGCCTCCCCACACCCCGTACGGCTCGGGCTGAAGGAGCGCGTGCTCGCGGCACTCGACCATCACGGGACAGCGGGCGCAGACGCGCTTGGCCGCCTCCTCACGGGACAGGCGGGCCGCGGTCGGCTCCTTGGAAGGGGCGAAGAAAAGGCCGGCTTCGTCGCGCCTGCACACGGCCTCCGTGTGCCACGGGTCGTCCTGGTCCCGATCTCGCACTGGCCCCCGCTGCGGGGGGACGGCGGCGACCTGCAGGGACTGATGCGGCGGATGCAGCACGGTCTACTCCTGACGACGGCTTCGCGAGCGAGCGACGATGCAGCAACCTCTACCCGCTGTGTGCGCGCCTATGCACTGAGTTCCGAAGGACGGAAGTTCCCCCGGTCCCGGGCCGCCGCGCCCGTGCCGTGCGTCCGCCGCCCCGAAGGCGGGTCAGCCGTCGAGGTGTTTGCGCATGCGGTCGTGCAGATCGCGCAGGCGCTTGCCGCGCTTGGGCTTGGCCTCGATGTTGCCGAGGACCGCGATGCCGTCGACGTAGACCACGGGCGCGTCCGGGTCGGCCGAGTCGAGGGTGTCCACCTCGAAGTTGCCGAGGACGCCGCCGCCGCTGCCGCGCAGCGAGACGTTCTCCGGGACGCGGACCTCCACGTTCCCGAAGACGGAGACCGCCTTGATCACGACCTGCCGGTACTCGAAGATCGCCTCGCTGAGGTCGATCTCGATGTTGCCGAAGACCGCGTACGCGTGGGTCCTGCGGCCCACGCGCCAGCGGCCCTTGCGGGCCGAGGTGCTGAAGACGGCGACCAGGTTCTCGTCGGCGACCGGCGGGACCGCGCCCATGGCGGGGCGGTTCGGAGCCGGCTCGAAGGCCGCGGGCCGGGGCTGGGTGTGGGCACCGGGCAGGTCCCTGACGAGCGGCTCGAGCTCGGCGTGGGTCTTGGCGCGGTACACCCCGTCGATCCGTTCGGCGTGCTCCTCCGCCGTGAGCCGGCCCTCGGCGAGGGCCTCGCGCAGGATGTCCGCGGTGCGGTCGCGGTCGGCGTCGGAGGCACGCAGATCGGTCTGCGGCGCGGGCTGCTCGGGGCGCTTCTCAAGGTCCACCGGGTCAGCGTACCCAAACGCGATAGATCGCGACTAGGGGGCGACGGTGGGAACTGAGCCTTACCTCACAGGCCCGCCCGCACCGTCAGGTTCTACGCTGGTTGGCGCTGCCAATGGATGCCAGCTGCTAACGGCCGAAAGAGGAATGGGCGAGATGCCTGAGTTCGCGTACACCGATCTGCTCCCCCAGGGCGAGGACACCACCCCCTATCGCCTGGTGACCACGGAGGGTGTCTCGACCGCCGAGGGGCCGGACGGCCGTACGTTCCTCAAGGTCGAGCCGGAGGCGCTGCGCAAGCTCGCCGAAGAGGCGATCCACGACATCCAGCACTACCTGCGCCCGGCCCACCTCGCCCAGCTGCGCCGCATCATCGACGACCCGGAGGCGTCGGGCAACGACAAGTTCGTCGCGCTCGACCTGCTGAAGAACGCGAACATCGCGGCGGCCGGCGTGCTTCCCATGTGCCAGGACACCGGCACGGCGATCGTCATGGGCAAGCGCGGCCAGAACGTGCTCACGGAGGGCGGCGACGAGGCGGCCCTCTCGCGCGGCATCTACGACGCGTACAAGAACCTGAACCTGCGCTACTCGCAGATGGCCCCGCTGAACATGTGGGACGAGAAGAACACCGGCTCGAACCTGCCGGCGCAGATCGAGCTGTACGCGACCGACGGCGGCGCCTACAAGTTCCTGATCATGGCCAAGGGCGGCGGCTCGGCCAACAAGTCCTTCCTCTACCAGGAGACGAAGGCGGTCCTCAACGAGGACTCGATGATGAAGTTCCTGGAGGAGAAGATCCGTTCGCTCGGCACGGCGGCCTGCCCGCCGTACCACCTGGCGATCGTCGTCGGCGGCACGTCCGCCGAGTACGCGCTGAAGACCGCGAAGTACGCCTCCGCGCACTACCTGGACGAGATCCCCGCCGAGGGCTCCGAGCTCGGCCACGGCTTCCGCGACAAGGAGCTGGAGGAGAAGGTCTTCGAGCTGACGCAGAAGATCGGCATCGGCGCGCAGTTCGGCGGCAAGTACTTCTGCCACGACGTGCGCGTGGTGCGTCTGCCGCGGCACGGCGCGTCCTGCCCGGTCGCGATCGCCGTGTCCTGCTCGGCCGACCGCCAGGCCGTCGCGAAGATCACCGCCGAGGGTGTGTTCCTGGAGCAGCTGGAGACGGACCCGGCGCGCTTCCTGCCGGACACGACGGAGGAGACCCTCAGCGAGGGCGCCGAGGCCGGCGACGTCGTGAAGATCGACCTGAACCAGCCGATGGACGACATCCTCGCCGCGCTGACGAAGTACCCGGTCAAGACCCGCCTCTCCCTGACCGGCCCCCTGGTCGTGGCCCGCGACATCGCGCACGCCAAGATCAAGGAGCGCCTGGACGCGGGCGAGGAGATGCCGCAGTACCTGAAGGACCACCCGGTGTACTACGCGGGCCCGGCGAAGACCCCGGAGGGTTACGCGTCCGGTTCCTTCGGTCCGACGACGGCCGGCCGCATGGACTCCTACGTCGAGCAGTTCCAGGCGGCGGGCGGCTCGAAGGTCATGCTGGCCAAGGGCAACCGCTCACAGCAGGTCACCGACGCGTGCAACGCGCACGGCGGCTTCTACCTCGGCTCGATCGGCGGCCCGGCCGCCCGTCTCGCGCAGGACTGCATCAAGAAGGTCGAGGTCGTCGAGTACGAGGAGCTCGGCATGGAGGCGGTCTGGAAGATCGAGGTCGAGGACTTCCCGGCGTTCGTCGTCGTGGACGACAAGGGCAACGACTTCTTCAAGGACCCGGCCCCGGCGCCCACGTTCACCAGCATCCCGGTGCGCGGCCCCGGCCTCGCGTAACACCTGGAGCGCGCCGCAGAGGCCGCCCGGCCGCCGGACCGCGCCCGGCGGGCTGAGCGCTGGCCCCGAACACATCACGCGAACCGCTGCCCCGCCGAGCCCGCGCCCGGGGGGTGGCGTAGCGGGTCCTACGCGGCGGCGC
>NZ_JBHJYS010000013.1:6858-102194 GCF_042270245.1 Streptomyces sp. NPDC055955 | reverse complement strand
GCGGGCCCCCCTGCTTCCCCCGCGGCGGTCGGCGCGGGCCCGGCCTGGCCCACGACCGGGCGCGCGCCGCAGAGGCCCCCCCCCCCCGGCCCGGCGACGGGCGGCCTCTGCGCTGTCCACGAACAGATCACGCGAACCGCTGCCCCGCAGAGCCGTCGCAGGTCTGGAGCCGTACGTCGTCCTTCGCCGAGGCGAGGGTCAGGCACAGGCCCGTCGCGGCGGCCGGACGCAGGGTGTCGCCCTGGCGGACGAACTGCTGGTTGGTTCCGCCGTGGCAGTTCCACAGGACGAGGGCCGTGCCCGCCCGGTAGGCGCTGCCGGGGACGTCCACGCAGCGGTCCTGGGTGAGCTCGGTGTGCAGGGACCGTCCGGCGGTGTCGTACCACCAGCCCTGGTTGCGGTTCCCCGAGCAGTCCCAGCCGATGACGGCCGTGTTGTTCGCGCTGCTTCCTCCCTCGGCGTCGGCGCACGTGCCGGTGCCCGCGTTCCTCAGTGGCCGGTACGCGTCGTCCCAGCCGCCCTTGTAGAGCTTGGGGGTGCCGGTGCCGGCCGAATCGGCGCAACCCGCTTCCCGGTAGCCCGAGTTGTAGAGCTGGGTGAGGCAGGAGGCGAAGGCGCCGTGGCCGCGCGCGTTCGGGTGGAAGGACTGGCGCACGGAGTTGGAGTCGGGCGGGAACGGATGGGAGACGTCCACGTAGAGGCCGCGGGCCCAGGCCTCCTCCATGCAGACCTCGTGGCCCTGGAAGAGGCGGGAGTTGTCGAGGTAGAAGGCGCCGGACTCCTGGGCGGCTCTGCGCATACCGCGCTCGAAGGCGGGTACGGCCGCGTTGCGGCCCCAGGCGGCGTCGGAGTCGTAGCCGAGACAGCCGCCGGGCAGCTTGCCGTGGAAGTCGGGGTTGTCGTGGATGTCAGGGCCGATGGGGCTGGGGTAACCCATGAGGACGAGCTTGTAGTCACGGTCGGCGTAGCCCGCGCCGCGCATCACGGTCTTCAGGTCGGCGACGGTGGCCTCGACCTTGGGCACGAGCCCGTCGACCCTCGCCTGCCAGCCCGGCACGTACGTGGGTTCGCACGCGCCCTGGAGGGTGAGGTAGCGGGTCACGCAGTCGGTCATGACGGGACCGAACTGGAGGTCGTCGTTGGCGCCCGCGACGAGCACGATCATCTTGATCTTCGTGTTGCGCGCCTTGACGGCGAGAGCGTCGCTCTGCACCAGCTCGTCGGCGTACTGCTTGCTGCCGCCGATGCGGATGTTGCCGGTGTACGCGCCCGAGCAGGAGACGTTGTACGTCACGTCGGCCGGGATCCCGGTGCGGTGGATGGCGGAGTCGGGCGAGCGGTGACACCAGTTGTCCGGGCCGTTCGTACCGGCCTCGTAGGTGCCGACGCCCTCCCCCGATATCTCGCTGTCGCCGAGCGAGACGAGAGCGGTCCTGCGGTCGGCGAGGGGCCTCTCGGCCGGGTCCCCGTAGAGCTTGGTGGCCTCGGCGGCGCGGATCTTCTCGAGCTCGGGCGGGAGGGGGGTGGTGGCCGCGGCGGCGGGCGCCGCGGACGCGGTCGGCGCGGTCAGGCCGACGAGCGCGGCGGCCGTCGCCGCGACAACGGCGACGGCGCATCTGATGCTGGGTCTGGTGCGGTGCAGGACGTTCATGACGCCTCCCCGGTTTGGGTGTTACCCGAGGTATTTACTGGCGGGTAGGAGGCTTGGGAATAGCCAGAACAAGACAAGTGCTCACGTTTGACGGAGGGATGACGATGACAACGGCGATGAACGACGACGGCGGCGACAGCGGCCGGTACCGGATCGAGCACGACTCCATGGGCGAGGTACGGGTCCCCGCCGACGCCAAATGGCGGGCCCAGACGCAGCGGGCCGTGGAGAACTTCCCCATCTCCGGCCAGCGCCTGGAGCGCGCCCACATCGAGGCGCTCGCCCGTATCAAGGCGGCCGCGGCCCATGTGAACGCCGAGCTCGGGGTCGTGGACAAGGACATCGCGCAGGCCATCGCGGAGTCGGCCGGCGAGGTCGCCGACGGGCGCTGGGACGACCAGTTCCCCGTGGACGTCTTCCAGACCGGCTCGGGCACCTCGTCCAACATGAACACCAACGAGGTGCTCGCGACCCTCGCGACGGAGCGCCTCGGCCGCGACGTCCACCCGAACGACCACGTGAACGCGTCCCAGTCGTCGAACGACGTCTTCCCCTCGTCGATCCACATCGCGGCCACCGCCGCCGTCACCCACGACCTGATCCCGGCGCTCGGCCATCTGCGGGCGGCCCTGGAGCGCAAGGCGGAGGAGTTCGCCGACGTCGTGAAGTCGGGGCGTACGCACCTCATGGACGCGACGCCGGTGACGCTCGGGCAGGAGTTCGGCGGGTACGCGGCCCAGGTCGCGTACGGCATCGAACGCCTTCGGGCCGCGCTGCCGCGCCTGGCCGAACTGCCGCTCGGGGGAACGGCGGTGGGCACGGGGATCAACACGCCGCCCGGATTCTCGGCCGCCGTCATCGAGGAGGTCGCGCGGACGACGGGCCTGCCGCTGACCGAGGCGCGCAACCACTTCGAGGCGCAGGGCGCGCGTGACGGCATCGTGGAGACCAGCGGGCAGCTGCGGACCATCGCCGTCGGGCTGACGAAGATCGCCAACGATCTGCGCTGGATGGCGTCGGGCCCCCGCACCGGACTGGCCGAGATCAGCCTGCCCGACCTCCAGCCGGGCTCGTCGATCATGCCGGGCAAGGTGAATCCGGTCATTCCCGAGGCGGTGCTCATGGTCGCCGCCCAGGTCACGGGGAACGACGCGACGGTCGCCGCCGCGGGCGCCGCGGGGAACTTCGAGCTCAACGTCATGCTGCCGGTCATCGCCAGGAACGTCCTGGAGTCGATCAGGCTTCTCACCAACGTCGCGCGCCTGCTCGCCGACCGGACCGTCGACGGCATCACCGCGAACCGCGAGCGCGCCCGCGAGTACGCCGAGTCGTCACCGTCCGTGGTGACCCCGCTGAACAAGTACATCGGCTACGAGGAGGCCGCGAAGGTGGCCAAGAAGTCGCTGGCCGAGCGCAGGACGATCCGCGAGGTCGTCCTGGAGGGCGGCTACGTGGAGCGCGGCGACCTCACGGTCGAGCAGCTCGACGAGGCGTTGGATGTCCTGCGGATGACGCGCCCGTAACAGCGTTCGGCGACTGACCGAATTCGTGGCGCGCACCGCAGCGTCACGTGCCGGGGGCACCTAATATCTGTCCATGACGGACCGGACGAGCATTGTGGCGGGTGAGACCGACGGCAGCGTGGGGCGCTGGGCGCCCGGCAGCCGGATTCTGTGGCGTTACCGGACGAACGGCGGGGACGGCTTCCACATCTGCCGCCCCGTCACGGTGGTCGAGGACAGCGCCGAGCTGCTCGCCGTGTGGCTGGCACCCGGCACCGAGTGCGTGAAACCGGTGCTGGCCGACGGCACACCGGTGCACGAGGAGCCGCTGGCCACCCGGTACACGAAGCCGCGCACCGTGCTGCGCGACCGGTGGTTCGGCACCGGCGTGCTGAAGCTGGCGCGCCCCGGCGAGCCCTGGTCGGTGTG
Source organism: Streptomyces sp. NPDC055955 (assembly GCF_042270245.1). Taxonomy (NCBI): domain Bacteria; kingdom Bacillati; phylum Actinomycetota; class Actinomycetes; order Kitasatosporales; family Streptomycetaceae; genus Streptomyces; species Streptomyces sp. NPDC055955. Next base: position 98,612 of record NZ_JBHJYS010000013.1, on the reverse strand, counting down.
GCTGTTCTGGGATCCGGGCTGGCAATTCAGGAACTGGTACGTGAACCTGGAGCAGCCGCAGGTGCGCTGGGCCGGCGGCGTGGACTCCGAGGACCACTTCCTCGACCTGTCGGTCTCCGCGGACCGCACCTGGCGCTGGCTCGACGAGGACGAGTTCGCGCAGGCGCAGATCGCGGGCCTGATGAGCACGGCGCAGGCGGAATCCGTACGGAGAGCGGGGAGCGCCGCGGTCGAGGTGATCGAGCGCTGGGGGCACCCGTTCCCCGACGGCTGGCAGCACTGGCGGCCCGATCCGTCGTGGCCGGTTCCCGCGCTTCCGGGTGACTGGGACCGTACGCCCGCGCATGTGTCCTCATGAGACCCTTGATGCGCCCCCGTGGTTCAAACGTAGGATCGTCCTCCGCAAGTGCACACACGTACAACTCTTCGCGCTTGCAGCAGGTCTGACACGATGTCAACGAGGTCATCGAGGGGCGGCGGGACCGTGAGTCACGGCAGCGAGGGTTACGAGACGTACGGAGGCGGTCGCCGGACCCCGGCGCCGGACCGTACGGGCCAGGCCGAGGCCTTCGACGCGATCGGCGCCCGCTACGACGACGCCTTCCCCCACAAGGAAGGCCAGTTGGCCGCGGTGGACACGCTGCTCGCGGGCCTCGCGCCCGGCTCGCGCATACTCGAGGTGGGCTGCGGAACGGGAGTTCCGACGAGCCGTCAACTGGCGGACGCGGGACACTCAGTGGTCGGCGTGGACCTGTCGGCCGGCATGCTGGAGATCGCCCGCAAGAACGTCCCCGAGGCCGAGTTCCACCAGCTGGACCTCGCGTCACTGAGACCCGAACAGGGCCAGGAAAAGGGCGAGTTGGGCGAATTCGACGCCGTCACCTGCTTCTTCACGCTGCTGATGCTGCCGCGCGCCGAGATCCCCGCGGCGCTGCGGCTGCTGCGCTCGATGCTGCGGCCCGGCGGGCTGCTCGCCCTGTCGATGGTCGAGGCCGATCTGGACGACGCCGAGATTCCGTTCCTGGGGCACACAATCCGGGTATCGGGTTTTCTGCGGGACGAGCTGCGCCAGGTCGTACGCGACGCGGGACTGGAGATCACCGGCGAGCACACGTACGCGTACGCTCCGGCGAGCACCGAAGTACCACCCGAACACCAGCTGTTCTTCAACTGCCGGCGCGCCGGAAAGTGAAGCGGCACGTCGTTAGGCGCGCAGCCCAGGACGGACGGATTCGAAACGCGTGACGGAGCACCCCACCTCCCACGAGGGCCGCCGGCCGGCCGCCCGCCCCGCTGCCCCCGCGGACCCCCGCGGGGCCCTGAGGCGCGCCTCCGACGCGTTCCCCGCGCAGGGGCGCCCCGGAGCGACCGCGTCCGCCGACGACGCCGATCCCGCGCGCCGCGCGCCCGCGTCAGGCGCCCCCGCACCCCGCGGCGCCGCGCCCGAGCACTCCGGCGCGGCACCCGTACCCGAGCCCCCGCGCCGTGAGAGCGGTGGCGGTGGTGTGCCCGGGCGGCGCAAGCCCGGTTCCGCTTCCGGGGCCTCCGGGAGCGCGCCCGAGCACGCCCTGTCGGACGCCGGACCGGACGATCCCCACCGGCCGAGGCCCGTGCCCGACCGGCGCAGCGGTCAGCCGCGCCCGCCGGGGACACCCGTCCCGATGCGGCGGGACGGGGACCGGCTGCGCTTCGTGGGCGCCGCGACCCGGCGGATCGCCCGCGGGATAGACCTCGACGAGATCGTCATGGGCCTGTGCCGCGCCTCCGTGCCCACGTTCTCCGACGTGATCCTGGTGTATCTGCGGGACCCGCTGCCGGTCGGCGACGAGCGGCCCACCGGGCCCGTCGTGCTGCGGCTGCGCAGGACGGACCGGCTGCGCCTCATCGAGGAGGGCACCGAGGACCCGGACACCGACGGCGGCGGACTCCTGACCATGGCGGCCGGCACCGCCCAGGGCGACCCCGTCACCGCCGAGCTGTGCGAGGTGCGGACCGGGGGCGCGCTGGCCGAGGTACTGCGCGGCGTACGGCCCGTTTTCGCGGACTCGCCCGCCGCCCTGGCCGCGCTGCCGGAGCTGCTCGGCGACGACCCGGACCTCACCCTGCCCACCGGGCAGCGGGCGATCCTCGCGCCGCTGCGCGGGCGCCGCCGGGTGATCGGCGCGGTCGTCTTCCTGCGCCGCCCCGAACGCCACGCGTTCGAGAACGACGACCTGCTGGTCGCGGGGCAGCTCGCCACGCACAGCGCGCTCGGCATCGACAAGGCCGTCCTGTACGGCCGCGAGGCCTACATCGCCGACGAGCTCCAGCGCACGATGCTCCCCGAGACCCTGCCGCGACCGACGGGCGTGCGCCTCGCGTCCCGGTATCTGCCGGCCGCGGAGACCGCCCGCGTGGGCGGCGACTGGTACGACGCGATCCCGCTGCCCGGCAGCCGTGTCGCCCTGGTCGTGGGCGATGTCATGGGTCACTCCATGACGTCCGCCGCGATCATGGGCCAGCTGCGCACGACCGCGCAGACCCTCGCCGGTCTCGACCTGCCGCCGCAGGAGGTCCTGCACCATCTGGACGAGCAGGCCCAGCGCCTCGGCAGCGACCGCATGGCGACCTGCCTGTACGCGGTCTACGACCCGGTCTCGCACCGCATCACCATCGCCAACGCGGGCCACCCGCCGCCGGTGCTGCTGCATCTGGGCGGCCGCGCCGAGGTGCTGCGGGTCCCGCCGGGCGCCCCGATCGGCGTCGGCGGCGTCGACTTCGAGGCGGTCGAGCTGGACGCCCCGGCGGGCGCGACGCTGCTCCTCTACACGGACGGTCTGGTCGAGTCACGGCTGCGGGACGTGTGGACCGGGATAGAGCAGCTGCGGGAGCGGCTCGCCGCGACGGCGCAGCTGACGGGCCCCGACCATCCGCCGCCGCTCGAGGCGCTGTGCGACGAGGTCCTCGACATGCTCGGCCCGGGCGACCGGGACGACGACATCGCGCTGCTCGCGGCCCGGTTCGACGGGATCCCGCCGAGCGATGTCGCCTACTGGCTCCTCGACCCCGAGGACGCGGCGCCGGGCCGGGCCCGCCGGCTGGCGCGCAGCGCGCTCGCCCGGTGGGGTCTGGAGGAGCTGACGGACTCGGTGGAGCTCCTGGTCAGCGAGGTCGTGACGAACGCCGTGCGGTACGCGTCCCGGCCCGTCACGCTGCGCCTGCTGCGGACCGACGTGCTGCGCTGCGAGGTCGGCGACGACGTGCCGCAGCTGCCCCGGCTGCGGCAGGCCCGCGCCACCGACGAGGGCGGGCGCGGCCTGTACCTGGTCAACAGGCTGGCGCGGCGCTGGGGTGCGACGCGGCTGAGCACCGGCAAGGTCGTGTGGTTCGAGCTGGCGCACGGGAACGGCGCCTCCTGAACCTGGACAGACGAATGGGCCCGCAACCGTACGGTTACGGGCCCACTCGCGTGCGTCACTGTCAGCCGGTCATGCCGCGTGGCTTGTCGCCGCCCGAGTCGGCCGGGTCCTCCGGGACTCCGAAGGTCGGCGACGACGGGCCGGTCGGGGGCGTGACGCCGCCTGACGGATCGTCGGTCGGCGGAGTGGACTCGGGGGTCGACTCCGGGGCGCTCGGCGTGTCCTCGGGGGTCGACTCCGGGGCACTCGGCGTGTTCTCGGGGGTCGACTCCGGGGCACTCGGGGTGTCCTGCGGGGTGGACGGCACCTGGACGGCCGCGCCCATGTCCGTGTCGAGGTCGAACTCGCTCGGGGAACCCATCGCGTCGAACGTGTACGCCGCCCAGATCTCGGCCGGGAAGCCGCCGCCGTTGACACGGCCGCCGCCTCCGGCGCCCTTCAGCGTCACGTGCGTACCGGCCTTGACCACCGTGCCGTCGGACTTCTTGACGTCCGTGGCCTGCTCGCCGAACAGGCCCACCGAGGTGACCAGCTTCGGCGTGTAGCCCGTGAACCAGGCCGACTTGTCCTCGTCGGACGTACCGGTCTTGCCCGCGACGTCCTGGCGGGAGTTGCGCACGGCGAAGCCCGTACCGTCGTCGACCACGCCGGTGAGCACCGAGGTGACCGAGTCGGCGGCGCCGCGGCTGATGACCTGGGTGCCGATCGGGTCGGGGAGCTCGACCGTGCGGTCCTTGTGGTCGGCGCTCTTGAGGATCGCCGGGGTGACCTTCCTGCCGTGGTTGTCGAGGGTCGCGTAGACGCCCGCCATCTCCATCGGGCTGGCGCCCATGGAGCCCAGGGTCTGCGCGGGTACGGCCTGCTGGTCCTTGACGTCCATGCCGAGCTCGCCGGCCGTCTTCATGACCTCGTCCATGCCGACGTCCACGCCCATCTGCGCGAAGACGGAGTTGATGGACTTGTTCATGGCCTTCTGGACGGTGGAGGGGCCGTAGTCGACGTCGTCCTCGTTCGGCGGGGCGAAGCCGACCTTGCTGCCGCCGTCCACGACGGGGCGCCTGCTCGTGCCGTCGTAGATCGTGTTCGCGGTGATCGGCTTGCCGGTCTGCGTCTGCGCCTGGTTCTCCAGGGCCGAGGCGAAGATGAGCGGCTTGAACGTGGAGGCGGGCTGGTAGTCGCGCCGCGTCGCGTTGTTCGTCCAGTGCTTGGTGAGCCCCTCGCCGCCGTACAGCGCGAGGACGCGGCCCGTCTTGGGGTCGACGGAGACGGCGCCCGCCTGCACATTGGCGTCGGTCTTGCGGGACTTGGGGTTGAGCTTGCCGGTGAGCTTGGCCTTGACGGCCTTCTCCAGCTGGTCCTGCTTCTTCTTGTCGATGTTGAGCGTGATGGTCCAGCCGCCGTCGTTGACCATGTTCTCGGCGTCCTTCTCCGAGGAGCCCTGGGCGACGAGCTGCTGTTCCAGCGAGGCGTCGGCGGCCTTCACGAGATAGCCGGTCTGGCCTTCGAGGCCGGGCGCGGCCTTCGGCTTCTCCGGCACCGGGAACTTCATGCCGGCCCGCGCGCTCGCGGAGAGCCAGTGCTTCTCGACCATGTTGTCGAGCACGTAGTTCCAGCGCTGCTTCACCAGCTTCTTGCCGGTGTCGGAGGCGACGGCCCAGTCGTACTGGCTGGGGGCCTGGAGCAGCGCCGCGAGGTACGCGCCCTGCGCCACGTCCAGCTGGCTCGCGTCGACGCCGTAGTAGGCCTGGGCGGCGGCCTGGATGCCCGAGGCGCCGCGGCCGTAGTAGCTGGTGTTGATGTACCCCGCGAGTATGTATTCCTTGGACTTCTGGCGGTCCACCTTCAGCGAGATGACGATTTCCTTCAGCTTGCGGCTGACCGTCTGGTCCTGCGTCAGGTAGTAGTTCTTCACGTACTGCTGGGTGATGGTCGAGCCGCCCTGCTTGCCCTTGCCCGTGACCGTGTTGAGCACGCCGCGGGCGGTGCCGCGCAGGTCGACGCCCTTGTCGTCGTAGAACGACTTGTTCTCGGCGGCGACGAAGGTGTGCTGCACACCCGTGGGCACCTCGGAGAGGTCGACGATCTCGCGGTTGACATCGCCGGTGCGGGCCATGACCGAGCCGTCGCTGTACTTGTAGACGTTGCTCTGCTTCTTCGCGAGGGCGTTGCCCTCGGGCACGTCGATCACCAGGTACAGCACGATGAACGCGCCCATGCCGAGCAGGCACAGGCCGAGGAGCGTGCCGAGGATCTTCTTCCAGGTGAAGAAGCGGCGTATACCCGTGCGCCGGGTGGACGAGCCCCCGCGTGCCGCCCGGCGCGCGCCGCCGCGCTGCCGTGCTCGTCTCGCTTCCGCTCGACCCATGGCTCCCGTTACTCCGCTTCTAGTCGCTGACACAGCCGTGCGCACAGCGCGCACTTCACGCTCATCGGTGCTGAATCAGCTCATGAAGCTAACACCGCACCTAAGGGCAAAAAGCTGCCTATCCGGGCATTTCAGGACGTGACAATCAGCACCTGCCCCATGGGAACCGACGACCGAGAGGGGCGGATGGTTGCCGCCTGCGATAAAGTGATATCACTTTGCTAGACCTGGTTCGCGAGAACCGCCAGCTCACAGGACGGGGACCCTCATGTCCGAGACGGACACCACAGTCGACGTACCCGAGATGCCCAAGCCGCGCGTCAAGGAGGTCGTCGCTCACAGCATCGGCGGCGGGCTCGCCCTGCTGCTCGGCCTCATCGGCCTGATCGCGGGCGTCGCCATCATCGTGACCGGCGCCTCGCTGTCGTCGGCGGGCGGGAAGGCGGGGCTGATCGTCCTCGGCGTCGTGGTCGCGATAGCCGCTTTCTTCGCGATGTGCGGGCTGAACATGGTGGCGCCGGGCGAGGCCCGCGTCGTCCAGCTCTTCGGCCGCTACCGGGGCACGATCCGCGAGGACGGCCTGCGCTGGGTGAACCCGCTGACGTCCCGCACCAAGATCTCGACCCGCGTACGCAACCACGAGACGGCCGTCCTCAAGGTCAACGACGCCTACGGCAACCCGATCGAGCTGGCCGCCGTCGTCGTGTGGCGCGTCGAGGACACGGCGCAGGCCACCTTCGAGGTGGACAACTTCCTGGAGTTCGTCGCCACGCAGACCGAGGCGGCCGTGCGGCACATCGCCATCGAGTACCCCTACGACGCGCACGACGAGGCCGGCCTCTCGCTGCGCGGCAACGCCGAGGAGATCACCGAGAAGCTCGCCGTCGAGCTCCACGCGCGCGTGGAGACCGCGGGCGTGCAGATCATCGAATCGCGGTTCACTCACCTCGCATACGCCCCCGAGATCGCCTCGGCCATGCTCCAGCGCCAGCAGGCGGGTGCCGTGGTCGCGGCGCGGCGGCTCATCGTGGACGGCGCGGTCGGCATGGTCGAGGACGCGCTCGCCCGGATCACGGAGCAGGACTTCGTGGCGCTCGACGAGGAGCGCAAGGCGGCCATGGTCAGCAATCTGCTCGTGGTCCTGTGCGGCGACCGCGCAGCCCAGCCGGTCCTGAACACGGGAACGCTCTACCAGTGAGCCGCCCCGACGAGACGCACGAGGCCCACGAGGATCCCCCTCGGGGACCCGCGCGCCGGTCGCGGCCGCAGCGCAAGCAGGTACTGCTGCGGCTCGACCCGCTCGTGTACGACGCGCTCGCACGGTGGGCCGGGGACGACCTGCGCTCGGCGAACGCGCAGATCGAGTTCCTGCTGCGGCGCGCTCTCGCGGAGGCCGGGCGGCTGCCCGGCTCGGCGGGGCCGCTGCCGCGGCGGGGGCGGCCCCCCAAGGGATCCACGGGGGACGAGGAAGCGTGAACGGTCCGGGCGGACGCCCCGGACCGTTCACGCTTCCCCCCGAAGCCCTCCCGGAGCCCTGCCCCTAGCAGCTATACACACTACGTATACCTGCTATGTATAGTGGCCGCCATGTCCATCGGTCACACCCTTCTGGGACTTCTCGAGTCGGGCCCCCGGCACGGCTACGACCTCAAGCGCACCTTCGACGCCACCTTCGGGCACGACAAGCCGCTGCACTACGGACAGGTCTACTCGACCATGTCCCGGCTCCTGAAGAACGGCCTGGTCGAGGTCGACGGGATCGAGGCCGGCGGCGGCCCGGAGCGCAAGCGCTACGCCATCACCGACGCCGGCATCACCGACGTCCAGCGCTGGCTCGCCACCCCCGAGGCACCCGAGCCCTACCTCCAGTCCGTCCTCTACACCAAGGTCGTCCTCGCGCTGCTCACCGACCGCGACGCCGCCACGATCCTGGACACCCAGCGCGGCGAGCACCTGCGGATGATGCGCATCCTCACCGACCGCAAGCGCAAGGGCGACCTCGCCGACCAGCTCATCTGCGACCACGCCCTGTTCCACCTCGAAGCGGATCTGCGTTGGCTCGAACTCACGGCCGCCCGCCTGGACAGGCTCGCCGCGGAGGTGCGCAAGCCATGACCCCCGCCGGCTCCCTCCTGACCGCCCACGGTCTGCACAAGACCTACGGCGCCACCAAGGCCCTCAACGGCGCCGAGCTGTCCGTCCACCCGGGCGAGGTCGTCGCCGTCATGGGCCCCTCCGGCTCGGGCAAGTCGACCCTCCTGCACTGCCTCGCCGGCATCGTCACCCCCGACGAAGGCACCATCACCTACGCGGGCAAGAACCTCGCCACCCTGTCCGACGCCGCCCGCAGCGCCCTGCGCCGCAGCGACTTCGGCTTCGTCTTCCAGTTCGGCCAGCTGGTCCCCGAACTCACCTGCCTCGAGAACGTCGCCCTGCCCCTGCGCCTCAACGGCGCCAAGCGCAAGGCCGCCGAGGCCACCGCCCGCGCCTGGATGGAGCGCCTGGAGGTCGACGACCTCACCGGCCAGCGCCCCGGCGAGGTCTCCGGCGGACAGGGCCAGCGCGTCGCCGTCGCCCGCGCCCTGGCCACCGGCCCCCGTGTCCTGTTCGCCGACGAACCCACCGGCGCCCTCGACTCCCTCAACGGCGAGCGCGTCATGGAGCTGCTCACCGAAGCCGCCCGCTCCACCCACGCCGCCGTCGTCCTGGTCACCCACGAAGCCCGTGTCGCCGCCTACTCGGACCGCGAGATCATCGTCCGCGACGGCCGGTCCCGCGACATGGAGCGCATCGCATGAGCGCGACGCGCACGAAGCCGCAGCCCGCGCCCGCGGTCGCGGCGGAGTCCTCCGCGCCCACCGGTGTGCGCGCCTGGATCCGCGATCTGGGCATGGGCCTGCGCTTCGCGGCTGGCGGCGGGCGCGAGGGCTGGGTCCGCACGATCCTCACCGCCGTCGGCGTGGGCCTCGGCGTCGCGCTGCTGCTCGGCGCCGCGTCCGTGCCGTACCTCACCGACCACCGCAGCGAGCGCTCCTCGGCGCGCGAGGCCATGGACCGGCTGTCGGGACCGGGCAAGGTCAAGCGGTCCGACGCGACGCTGCTGATGCGGGACACGTTCACGACGTTCCGCGACCACTCGCTGGAGGGCAGGTTCGTACACGCCGAGGGCGGCCGGCCCGTCCTGCCGCCCGGCCTCGGCAAGCTGCCCGGCGACCACGAGATGGTGGTCTCACCGGCGCTGCGCGATCTCCTCGACGACCCCGGCGCGCAGCTCCTCAAGGAGCGCTTCAGCGACTACCGCGTCACCGGGACGATCGCCGACGCCGGCCTGGTCTCCCCTCAGGAGCTGTTCTACTACGCGGGATCCGGCACCCTCATGCCCAGCGACGGGGGTTACCGGGCGGCGCGGTTCGGCGACGACATGTCGGAGCCGCTGAACGCGCTCCTGATGGCGCTCGTCGTACTGATCTGTGTCGTACTGCTCACGCCCGTGGCCGTCTTCATCGGTACGGCGGTGCGGTTCGGCGGCGACCGGCGCGACCGGCGCCTGGCGGCGCTGCGCCTGGTCGGGGCGGACGCCAGGGCGGTACGGCGCATCGCGGCCGGTGAGTCCCTGTTCGGGGCGCTGCTCGGCCTGGCTGTCGGCGCCGTGTTCTTCCTCGCCATCCGGCAGCTGGTCGCCGTGGTCGACATCGACAAGGTCAGCGCGTTCCCGTCGGACCTGCGGCCGGTGCCGGTGCTCGCCGCGCTGATCGTCGTGGCCGTGCCGCTCTCGGCGGTCCTGGTCACCGTCTTCTCACTGCGCTCGGTGGCCATCGAACCGCTCGGTGTCGTGCGCGGCGGCACGCCCCGCGGGCGGCGTCTGTGGTGGCGACTGCTCCTGCCGATCGCGGGCATCGGGATCCTTCTGGCCGTCGGCCGGGTCAGCAGTACCGACCAGGACATCAGCACGTACGCCATCGCCACCGGCGCGACCCTGGCCCTGGTCGGCCTGAGCACGCTGCTTCCCTGGCTGCTCGAATCGGTCGTGGGCCGGCTGCGCGGCGGTCCGGTGCCATGGCAACTGGCCACACGGCGGCTCCAGTTGAGCAGCGGCACCGCGGCCCGAGCGGTCAGTGGCATCACCATCGCGGTGGCCGGCGCGGTCGCCCTGCAGATGATGTTCGCGTCGATGCACGACGACTTCAACCGGGTCACGGGCCAGGACCCGCACCGCGCTCAGCTGACGGTGCGCTCCCTGGTCGGCGACGGCAGGATCGCGCAGCGGATGATCGACGACTTCCGTGCCACGGAGGGCGTCCAGAGCGTCATCGGCACCGTGTCGACGTACGCCACGCGCCCCGGGCCGGTCGCGGAGGGCGAGATCCAGCCCACGACGATGATCAGCGTCGGCACCTGCGCGACCCTGCGCGAGCTGGCCCGCGTCGGCAGCTGCCGCGACGGCGACACCTTCGTCTCGCACACCGGCGACCGGAAGATGAACGACTGGGTCGACCGGTCGGCGCGCCCCGGCAAGCCCGTCGACGTGGGGCCCGGCGACGGCGGCGAGGCGAGCCGGATCCTGTGGACACTGCCCGCGGACGCCCGCACGGTGCAGGCGCGGCCCAGCCCGGCCGGCGACAAGGTCGACGGCATCCTCGCCACCCCCGGCGCGATCGACAGCACGAAGCTGACCGAGGCGACGACCACGGCCATGGTGCAGATCGACCCGAAGGTGCCGGACGCCGAGGAGTACGTGCGCAACACCGCGGCCCACATCGATCCGATGCTCGACGTGATGTCGATCAAGGCGGTCGACCGCGACAGGCAGTACGCGAGCATCGCGAGGGGCCTGCAGATCGGCGCGGCCGCGACGATGGCCCTGATCGCGGCGTCCATGCTGGTCTCCACGCTGGAGCAACTGCGGGAGCGCAAGAGGCTGTTGGCGGCCCTGACCGCGTTCGGCACACGGCGCCGCTCGATGGCCTGGTCGGTCCTGTGGCAGACGGCGATCCCGGTCGCGCTCGGCCTCGGACTCGCGGTCGGGGGCGGGCTCGGCCTCGGCTGTGTCATGACCCGCATGATCGACAAGCAGGTCGCCGACTGGTGGGCGTTCGCACCCCTCACGGCGGGCGGCGCCGCGCTCATCGCGGTGGTGACGCTCCTCAGCCTGCCGCCGCTGTGGCGCATGATGCGGCCGGACGGCCTGCGCACCGAGTAACACGCCCTGCCGGTACGGACGTTGTCGCCCCCGAGGTCACAGCACCCGTACCGGCAGCGGCCGCACCGCCTCGCGCAGGGCCGCGGCCAGCTCCTCGTACTCGGCGCTGCGCGCGGCGCCCGTCCGCATGGCGAGGGCGATGCGGCGGGTCGGCGCCGGGTCCTCGAAGAACCCGGTGAGCAACTGACTGCTGCGACTGGTCTCCACGGCGAGCGCGGTGCGCGGCAGCAGCGTCACGCCGAGCCCGCCCGCGACGAGCTGGACCAGCGTGGACAGACCGGCGGCCGTCGTGGTCACCGGGGCGTCCGCGCGGCCGGCCTCGCGGCAGATGTCGAGCGCCTGGTCGCGCAGGCAGTGCCCCTCGTCGAGCAGCAGGAGCCGCAGTTCGCGCAGCGCCTCGCGCGGGATGCCCTCCCGGCCCCCGAGCCAGTGGTCGAGCGGCGTGACGAGCACGAAGTCCTCGTCGAACAGCGGCAGTTCGGTGACGCCGGGCATCCCGAGCGGCACGGCGAGCAGCAGCAGATCGAGCCGCCCGGCCGCGAGCCCTTCCAGCAGGGACGACGTCTGCTCCTCGTGGACCTGGAGGTCCAGGTCCGGGTACTTCTCGTGGACGAGGCGCAGGACTGCCGGCAGGAGGTAGGGCGCCACAGTGGGGATGACGCCGAGCCGGAGCGCTCCCGTGAACGGCGCCCGTACCGCCTCGGCCTCCTCCATCAGCGCGCCCACCTCGTCGAGCACGGCCTTCGCGCGCACCGCGAGCCGCTCACCCGCGGGCGAGAGCAGCACCTTGCGGGTCGTGCGCTCGAGCAGGGTCACGCCGAGGGACTCCTCCAGGGCGGACACGGCGCCGGAGAGCGCGGGCTGGCTCATGCCGATCGCGGCGGCCGCGTCCCGGAAGTGCAGATGCTCCGCGACGGCGGCGAAGGCCCGTAGCTGCGCGAGACTCGGCTGTCGCCGCTTGATGCCGGCCACGGTCACTCCTCTTACCTACGGCTACTGATAGCCGGTTCCGATCAACACAACCGAGTCTAGCTATTTCCATAATCAATGCACCCTGTGCCACGATCGGGGCCAGTCCAACCCCCTTGGAAAGCCCTCAAAAAGGGCCCATCCATGCTGCAAGGAGTAGTGCGTGCTCACTGTCGGTGACAAGTTCCCCCAGTTCGATCTGACTGCCTGTGTCTCCCTGGAGAAGGGCAAGGAGTTCGAGCAGATCGACCACAAGACCTACGAGGGCAAGTGGAAGATCGTCTTCGCGTGGCCCAAGGACTTCACCTTCGTGTGCCCGACCGAGATCGCCGCGTTCGGCAAGCTGAACGACGAGTTCGCCGACCGTGACGCCCAGATCCTCGGCTTCTCCGGTGACTCCGAGTTCGTGCACCACGCCTGGCGCAAGGACCACCCGGACCTGACCGACCTGCCCTTCCCGATGCTCGCCGACTCGAAGCACGAGCTCATGCGCGACCTCGGCATCGAGGGCGAGGACGGCTTCGCGCAGCGCGCCGTCTTCATCGTCGACCAGAACAACGAGATCCAGTTCACGATGGTGACCGCCGGTTCCGTGGGCCGTAACCCCAAGGAGGTCCTGCGGGTCCTCGACGCCCTGCAGACCGACGAGCTGTGCCCGTGCAACTGGACCAAGGGCGAGAACACCCTCGACCCGGTCGCGCTCCTGTCGGGCGAGTGATCTGACATGGCTCTCGACGAACTCAAGTCCGCCGTCCCGGACTACGCCAAGGACCTGCGCCTGAACCTCGGCTCGGTCATCGGCAACTCCGACCTGCCGCAGCAGCAGCTGTGGGGCACCGTGCTCGCCTGCGCCATCGCGTCCCGCTCGCCGCGCGTCCTGCGCGAGCTGGAGCCGGAGGCGAAGGCGAACCTGTCGCCGGAGGCCTACACGGCCGCCAAGTCGGCCGCCGCCGTCATGGCGATGAACAACGTCTTCTACCGCACGCGCCACCTGCTCTCCGACCCGGAGTACGGGACGCTGCGCGCCGGCCTGCGGATGAACGTCATCGGCAACCCGGGCGTCGAGAAGGTCGACTTCGAGCTGTGGTCGCTCGCGGTCTCCGCGATCAACGGCTGCGGCCAGTGCCTCGACTCGCACGAGCAGGTGCTGCGCAAGGCGGGCGTCGACCGCGAGACGATCCAGGAAGCGTTCAAGATCGCGGCGGTCATCCAGGCCGTGGGCGTCACCCTGGACTCCGAGGACGTCCTGTCCTGACGGACGGATCACCCCGGTCATCGCATACGAGAACGCCGGGCGGGCTGAAGGAAATTCAGCCCGCCCGGCGTTCTCGTGCGTCCGGACCGAAGACCCTAGGTCTTCCCGGCCGTCGGATCGACCGGCGCCACGTCGATGGCGCTCGCCCCGTGCGGCGCGGGCGCCTGCCGCAGCGCCGCCTCCCGCGAGTGCGCGCGCAGATAGCCGACGACCGTGTTCGTCACGGCCACGAGCGGCACCGCCACCACCGCACCGCCGATCCCGTTCACCAGGCCCCCGGCAGCGACGGAGAGCACCACCGCGAGCGGATGCACCCGCACGGCCCGGCCCAGGATGAACGGCTGGAGGATGTGGCCCTCGATCTGCTGCACGGCCAGTACCACCGCGAGCGTCATGACGGCCGTGAAAACGCCCTGGGTGACCAGGGCCACCACCACCGCGAGCGCTCCCGAGATCACCGCGCCCACCAGCGGGATGAACGCGAACAGGAAGATGAAGACGGCGAGCGGCACCGCCATCGGGACGCCGAGGAAGAAGATGCCGAGCCCGATGAAGATCGCGTCGATCAGGGCGACTATCACCGTGCCGCGCACGTACGCGGTGAGCGTGCGCCACGCGCGGGGGCCCGCACCCGCGATGCCCGGACGGGCCTGCGCCGGGACGAGCCTGGTGGTCCACTCCCAGATGCGCCGGCCGTCGTAGAGCAGGAACAGCGTCGAGAACACCGTGAGCAGGATGCCGGTGAGGGCCTCGACGATGACGGTCACGCCTTCGAGGCCGGCGGACGTGATCTGGTCGGTGTTGGCGCCGACCGCGTCGCGCAGGGACTTGGCGATGTCGTTGATCTGACTCTCGGTCACGTGGAACGGGCTGTTGAGGAGCCATCTGCGCAGCTCGTCGATGCCGTCCTGGATCTGGTCCGAGAGGTTGTCGATGTTCTCCTGGACCTGCCACACGACGAACCAGCCGACGAGTCCCATGATGACGAAGCCGAGGATCGCGGTCAGCGCCGTGGCCAGGCCCCGCGGCACGCCGTGCCTCCTCAGACGGGCCACGGTCGGCTGGAGGAGCGCGGTGATGAGCATCGCGGCGACGAACGCGTACACGACCAGTTGCACGGCGCTGATGACCTTCATCAGGACCCACAGGGCGCCCGCGAGGACGAGCAGCCGCCAGCCGGCCTCGGCCGCGACCCGCATCCCCCACGGCACGGCCGCGACGGGGTCGGGCCTGGCCGCTATCGCGGGTGCGTACGCGGGCGGCGGGGGTACGTGGTCGCCGCCGCCGTGCTCCGGCCCGGTCACGGGCACCCGGGGCGCCTCGGCGGTCATGTGCGCGGATGCCCGAGCGGCGTCGTGGGCGTGCGGAGCGATGTCCGGAGCGGGGTCGTGCCCGCCGTCGTCACGCTCGGCCTCGGCGCGGCGCTCGTCCAACCGCTCCCCCATCCGGCTCAGCTCCTCGCCGAGCCGGCCGAGCCATCCTGGAACTCGCGACATGATCTGCCCTCTTCCCCCGTGCTCTCTCACCACTCCCCCGGGAGTCGTCGGCTCCGACCGTACATGCCGAAGCCCCTCACCGTATGACGGCGAGGGGCTCAGGAAGGTTGACGGGCCCAGGGACCCGTCATGAAGCTGTACCGGCTTCTAGTACCAGTGGTTGGCCTGCCAGAAGCTCCAGGCCTCGCACGGGCTGCCGTAGCGGCTGTCCATGTAGTTGAGGCCCCACTTGATCTGGGTGGCCGGGTTGGTCTGCCAGTCGGCGCCCGCGCTGGAGTACTTGGACGCGGGCAGCGCCTGGAAGAGACCGTAGGCACCGGAGGAGGCGTTGGTCGCCCGGTAGTTCCAGCTGGACTCGTGGTCCACGATGTTGCTGAAGCACTGGAACTGCCCGGCGGGCACCATCTGACGCGCCATCGCCTGAATCTGCGACGCCGTGTAGGAAGCCTGCGTGGCGAAGCTGGAGGCGTCGCGGGTGGCCGAGCGGCTGGCGACCTTCTTGGCCTCCTCGCGCTCCTTGGCCTCCTTCTCCGCCTTCTCCTTGGCGTCGGCGGCGGCCTTCTGCTTGGCGACGGCGTCCTCGGCGGCCTTCTTACGGGCTGCTTCCTCCGCCGACTTCTGCGCAGCGTTGTCCGCGGCGATGGCCTGCGTCTCCGCCTGCTGCGTCAGCGTGGCGGTCTGCACCTGGGCCTGCTGACCCGCGGGTATGTCGGCGAGGAGGGTCGCGTCGCTCGCCGTGGCCTCAGCCTCGTTGGTGGAGGGCTGAGCGGTGCTGCCCGAGGCAACACCCACGACTGCGCCGACTGTGGTGACCGCGGTGGCCGAAGCCACTGCGAATCCCCGGACCGAAATCCGGCTCACACGGTTTCCTTCCAGCATCGCCCGCTGTAGGTGACCCTCGCGGACGCAATCGTGCCCCTGGCGCTGGCCTCCCAACTGCGGGGTCACGGGAGACACGGGCCCGGTGGGCAACTCCCGCTACGGGAGAGCCGCGTGGTGCTCGGGCGGCATACGACGGCCTCTGTGAAGTTCTGGTGTCCGTGGTGCTCTTAATGCTGTGGATGCACAAGTGTCGTATGCGGGGCCTGACAGGACTGAGACTCTGCCGGACGCGGTTGCCTCAAGGCAATTCTCATCCAAGTGGGAAAGCTCACACCTCGTTTGCCCCAGCGGTTTCTCGGAAACAAGCGCACGGCACAACGCCGCCCGGCTAAGCTCCTGCGCTTCGCCGGGCGGCGCCAACTACCGCTCAACCCCTACAAGATGGGGCGCTTCACTCGCTCTCCCCTCACAAGGGGCCGTCCTCCAGCATCTCGGTGACCAGGGCCGCGATCTGCGAACGCTCCGAACGCGTGAGCGTGACGTGTGCGAACAGCGGGTGCCCCTTCAGCTTTTCGACGACGGCGACCACACCGTCGTACCGGCCGACCCGCAGGTTGTCGCGCTGCGCCACGTCGTGCGTGAGTACGACCCGCGAATTCGCCCCGATCCTCGACAGAACGGTCAAAAGGACGTTCCGTTCGAGGGATTGGGCCTCGTCCACGATCACGAACGCGTCATGCAGGGAGCGGCCGCGGATGTGGGTCAGCGGCAGGACCTCCAGCATGCCGCGCGCGGTGACCTCCTCGATGACGGCCTTGCCGGCGACGGACCCGAGCGTGTCGAAGACCGCCTGCGCCCACGGGCCCATCTTCTCCGCCTCGGTGCCCGGCAGATAGCCGAGCTCCTGGCCTCCCACCGCGTACAGCGGACGGAAGACCATCACCTTCTGGTGCTGGCGCCGTTCGAGCACCGCTTCGAGGCCCGCGCAGAGCGCGAGCGCCGACTTGCCGGTGCCGGCCCGGCCTCCCATCGACAGGATCCCGATGTCCGGGTCGAGGAGCAGATCGAGCGCGATGCGCTGCTCGGCACTGCGTCCCTTGATACCGAACGCCTCGCGGTCGCCGCGCACCAGACGGACGTTGCCCTCGGCCGTGATCCTGCCGAGCGCCTTGCCGCGCTCGGACTGGATGGTCAGGCCGGTGTGGACGGGCAGCTCCGCCGCCTCCGGTACGTACAGGCTCTCCTCCTCGAAGAGGAGGTCCACCTGCTCACCGGAGAGCCGCAGCTCGGACATCCCGGTCCAGCCGGAGTCCGTGATGGCGAGCTCGGCGCGGTACTCCTCGGCGAGCAGGCCGACCGACGACGCCTTGATGCGCAGCGGCAGATCCTTGGAGACGACGGTGACGTCGTACCCCTCGGCCTGGAGGTTGCGGGCGACGGCGAGGATGCGGGAGTCGTTGTCCCCCAGGCGGTAACCCGCCGGGAGAACGCCCGGATCCGAGTGGTTCAGCTCGACGCGCAGGGTCCCGCCCAGATCACCGATGGGGATCGGGGCGTCCAGGCGTCCGTGGCGGACACGGAAGTCGTCCAGCAGGCGCAGGGCCTGCCGGGCGAAGTATCCGAGCTCCGGATGGTGCCGCTTGGCCTCCAGTTCCGTGACCACGACGATCGGGAGCACCACTTCGTGCTCGTCGAACCTGGTCAGGGCGTTCGGGTCGGCCAGCAGGACGCTGGTGTCGAGAACATAAGTGCGCCGGTCGGGCTGGCGCTTGTTGCTGGTCACCACGGAAGGACGTACCCCCTCGGATGAGGTCGGGGAGCGACAGAGGGATCCCGGGCCGGGCGGGGCGGGTCGTACCCGCCGGTCGACGGCCGCGATGCGTGGGCCGTGGACCGGCCCCCAGCCTCTCCAGCGGAGCGCGTGCTCTCCGCGTGGTCGTCCTGGCGCAAAGGGCCTCCCGGGCGGACAGCCCCGTGCCGTCCGCTGAGACTCGACGTCCGTGAATCGGACATCGACCTGGAAGGCTTATTCCCTCGAACACGCGCGGCCATGCCACGGCATATGACGGCGCGCGCGTTAACTCCTGGTGACGTACGTCCCCGAGGTCAGCCGCCGTAACGCCGGTGGCGGGCGGCGTAGTCGCGCAGGGCGCGCAGGAAGTCCACCTTGCGGAAGGCGGGCCAGAAAACTTCGCAGAAGTAGTACTCGGAATGGGCCGACTGCCACAGCATGAATCCGGACAGGCGCTGCTCGCCGCTCGTGCGGATGACGAGGTCGGGGTCGGGCTGCCCGCTGGTGTAGAGGTGCTTGGAGATCTGGTCGATGTCGACGCTCTCGGCGATCTCCTCGAGGGCGGTGCCCTTGTCCGCGTGGTCGAGCAGGAGGGAGCGCACCGCGTCGGCGATCTCCTGGCGGCCGCCGTAGCCGACCGCGACGTTCACGAGTATCCCCGTGTTGTCGGCGGTGGCCTGCTCGGCCTCCTTGAGGACGGTCTGGGTGCGGGCGGGGAGGAGGTCGAGGGTGCCGACGTGGTGGACGCGCCAGCGGCCGTCGACGGCGAGGCTGCGGACGGTCTCCTCGATGATGCCGAGGAGCGGCCGCAGCTCCTCCTCGGGACGGTCGAAGTTGTCCGTCGACAGCATCCAGAGGGTGACGACCTCGACGTCCGTCTCGGCACACCAGCCGAGGAACTCCTCGATCTTGTACGCGCCGGCCTGGTGGCCCTGCGCCGCAGTGCCACCGGAAGCCTTCGCCCAGCGCCTGTTCCCGTCGAGGATGACCCCGATGTGTTTGGGCACCTGGTCGTGGTCGAGACGGCCTTCCACCCGGCGTGCGTAAAGTCCGTACACCAGGTCGCGCAGGTTCACTGTCTTTCAGCCCCTCCGTGCAGACGGCAGTCCCCGAGGGCGAAAGCCTACCGCTGTGAGGCGTAGTCCTCACTGTGGGGTGTCTGTGCTCCGATGCTGTGGGCTGTCGGTGCTCTGACGTAGCTTCGTACCCATGAACGACACGTCTTCCTACCGCGCCGCCGCGGACCGCTACGACTCGATGGAGTACCGGCGCACCGGCCGCAGCGGTCTCAAGCTGCCCGCGATCTCGCTCGGCCTGTGGCACAACTTCGGTGACGACCGCACCCTCGACTCGCAGCGGGAGATCCTCCGCCGCGCTTTTGACATCGGTGTCACCCACTTCGACCTGGCGAACAACTACGGGCCGCCCCCCGGCTCCGCCGAGCTGAACTTCGGCAAGATGTTCGCCCAGGACTTCGCCCCGTACCGGGACGAGCTGATCATTTCGACCAAGGCGGGCTATCTCATGCACCCGGGCCCGTACGGGGAGTGGGGCAGCCGCAAGTACCTGCTGTCGTCCCTCGACGCGTCCCTGTCACGGATGGGCCTCGACTACGTCGACATCTTCTACTCCCACCGCTTCGACCCGGACACCCCGCTCGAGGAGACGATGGGCGCGCTCGCGTCCGCCGTGCAGCAGGGCAAGGCGCTGTACGTGGGCGTGTCCTCGTACAACAGCGAGCAGACCGCCGAGGCGGCGCGCCTGCTGAAGGAGATGGGCGTCCCTGCGCTCATCCACCAGCCCTCGTACTCGATGATCAACCGCTGGACCGAGGACGACGGCCTGCTCGACACCCTGGAGACGGCCGGCATGGGCTGCATCTCCTTCGTGCCGCTCGCGCAGGGCCTGCTCACGGACAAGTACCTGAAGGGCATCCCGGAGGGTTCGCGCGCCACGCAGGGCAAATCCCTCGACCCGGGTCTCGCGGGCGACTCCGAGGTCATCCGCCGGCTGAACGGTCTCAACGACATCGCTCAGCGCCGCGGCCAGTCCCTCGCGCAGCTCGCGCTCAACTGGGTGCTGCGGGACGAGCGGATGACGTCGGCCCTGATCGGCGCGTCCAGCGTCCGGCAGCTCGAGGAGAACGTGGCGGCGCTGGCCGGCCCGAAGCTCACCGACGAAGAGCTGTCCGAAATCGATTCGTTCGCGGTGTCGACCCCGGGCACGAACATCTGGGCCGGCCGGAGCTGACCCCTCCCGTTCCGTTCCGCGGGCCGCGGCCCTCGCGCCAGGACTCCTTCTAGGCGCCGGGGGTACGCGGCCTGCGGAACCACGCGCCGGTGCTCGCCCGGCCGAGCAGGACGACCATGACGACCGCTCCGACCAGCGCGATGGGCCCACCGATGTTGCCGCGCATCGTCGCGCTCAGGCCGAGCAGGATCTGCACGCTCGCGATGACGATCGACGTGACGCGCAGCCCACGCCCCGCCCTCCCGTAGAAGCAGGCGAGGACCAGCAGCACGACGCCGAAGACGTTCCCGCCGAACGCGGCGCCGGCGCCCCGCGCCCCCTCGGTCACGCCGACCGCCGCGGAGGCGAGGAGTGCGAGGCCCACCATCACGTACGTGGTCGTCCGGGCGGCGCGGAGCGAGTGCGGCATGCTCAGGGGCGGTACGGAGGCGACCTGCGGGTTCGTCCCGTACGGTCCGGGCGCGCTGGAGGGGCCGGGGATATAGGGGACGGGAGCGCCGCGCCGACTCCGGTCTCCGTGCGGGCCGGTAGCGGTGGGCGGCGCCTGGTGCGGATGGTCGTTCGGCATGCCGGGGACTCTAACGGCGGCGCCGTGCCCCGAGGGGGCGCACACGCGCGCCCCGGCCGAAGACAAAAAACGGGCCGGTCCGTGGGGGGGAGACGGACCGGCCCGAGGGGGGGTTTCCACCATAACCCTTCGTAAGTGATGGTGGGTGCATCGGCGTGCGACAACTACTCTCCGAAGTCACCCGACGACGGCTGGACGTCTGTTTCCAGCCGGTTCGGGCGGGGTTTCGCAACGGTTTTCCCGGCTTGCGGCCCACACGCGGGGTCCCCCTCACGGGTTAGCCGGGCGACGCCGCGCGCTTGACGCCACAGCAGCCCCGGAGGTTGGCTGCGACCCCATGGCGACCTTCACCGTGCCGGGACTCGGGACCGAACTGCCGCTGGAGATCGCGGAGTCGGGACCGGCGCGGCGACGTGGCCTCCTCGGCCGGGACGGGGTGAACGGCGCGCTCCTGCTGACGTCGTCGTCGAGTGTCCACACCCTGGGGATGCGCTTCTCCATAGATGTGGCGTATCTGGATGGGCGCGGCACGGTGCTCTCCGTGCGGACGATGCGGCCCGGACGGATCGGACTCCCCCGGTTGCGCGCCCGGCGCGTCCTGGAGTCCGAGGCGGGGTCGATGGCGCGGTGGGGAGTGCGACGGGGGGTGCGGGTGACGGTCCTGGGATGGTGACGGCGTCTCGCGTCTCGCGTCTCGCGTCTCGCGTCTCGCGTCTCGCGTCTCGCGTCTCGCGTCTCGCAGGACGGTCCGGTGATCGCGGGACGGTCCGGTGACCCCGGATAAAGGGGAAGGCGAAGGCCCCGTACCCCCGGACGAAGGGGAAGGCACGCGGCACCGCGCAGCCCCCTCCACTGCACGGCGCCGCCGCGCAGCTTTGCTCACGCGAATTGCCTTGGTCTGAACCTACGTGACGGTGACACGTGTAGCGAGCCATTGTCGATAACGATGCGGAATCGGTTGGACGGCAGGACTCCGGAAGAGCCCGGTGAACTCCTCCCGCTTGCCCACCAATTGCCGTGAATCACCCGGCGATCGGTTTGCGGGCCTCGATCAGGTGGCGGGTGCTGTGGGCGACGAACGGCCCTTCCTGCGCGATCCGTTCATGCAGCTCGAGGAGTCGCGGCCGGTACGCCTCGACGGTGAAGCCCGGAACCATCCAGATCACCTTGCGCAGGAAGTGCACGACGGCCCCGACGTCGTGGAACTCGATGCGCAGACGCTCCGCGCGCAGGTCGACGACATCGAGGCCGGCCGCCTCGGCCTCGGCGCGCTCGCCCTCCGGGTCACGGCCGTTCCTGACCTCGTCCGGCTGCGGCCCGAGGAAGAACTCGACGACCTCGAAGACGCTGCTCGGGCCGACGTGCTGCGCGAAGTACGTACCCCCGGGCGCCAGTACCCGGGCGATCTCGGCGAACGGGGCCTTCACCGGATGGCGGCTGGTCACCAGGTCGAACGTGCCGTCGGCGAACGGCAGCGGCGCACCCTCCGGCGAGGCGACGACCACGACACCGCGCGGGGCGAGCAGCGCGGAGGCCTTGGCGACGTTGGGCGGCCAGCCCTCGGTGGTGGCGATCAGCGGGGGCAGCTTCGGCGCGGAGGCGAGCACCTCACCGCCGCCGGTCTGGAGGTCGAGCCCGGCCGAGGCCCGGCCCATGCGCTCGCCCATGGCACGCGCGTATCCCCAGGACGGCCGCTCCTCGGTGGCCCGGCCCTCGAACCACGAGAAGTCCCAGCCCTCCACGGGGGCGGCGGCCGCCTCCGCGAGGAGCTCGTCGAAGGGGCGGCCGGCGTGGGTGGGGGGTGTGCTCATGGGGCCATGTTCGCAGCGGTGCTCCCGCGACGGCACGTGCTTTTTGCGCGGGCCGCACGGGAGGGGGCGCTGTCGGCGGGCGCTGCTACGTTCCCCGCCATGGGAATCCACGTGCCCTGCACCGGGGGCGAGAAGGAAAGTCTGCTGGCGGCGCTGGACCGGCACCGCGATGTCGTGCTCTGGAAGCTGGAGGGTCTCGACGAGGAGCAGGTGCGGCGGCCGATGTCACCGTCGGGGAACAGCCTCCTCGGCCTGGTCAAGCATCTGGCGTCGGTCGAGTACGGCTGGTTCTGCGAGACGTTCGGACGGCCCGTGGAGCCGCTGTGGTTCGACCCCGAGACGGACGAGGACCTGCGGGTGGGCCCCGAGGAGTCCACGCAGAGCATCACCGCGTTCTACGGCCGGGCGCGGGCCGCGGCCGACGCCGTGATCGCCGAGGTCGGGCTCGAGGAGACCGGCACGTCGTGGAACGGCAAGAAGGTGTCGATGCGGTGGGTCCTCATCCACATGCTGGAGGAGACGGCCCGGCACGCGGGCCACATCGACATCCTGCGGGAGCTGATCGACGGCGCGGCGGGGGATCACCAGGGGGCGTAGAGAGTCGAGAGGGGTGGTGGTCGGGTCGTGGAGGGGGTGACGGTCAGGACGTCGAGGGGGATCGTCGGGACGTCCAGGGGTGACGGTCAGGACGTCGAGGGGGATCGTCAGGACGTCCAGGGGTGACGGTCAGGAGATCCAAAGGTGACGGTCAGGAGATCCAGGGGTGACGGTCGGGTGCCCGTCGCCGGATCACGGGAAGGCGGGCGCGTGACCGTCGCGGGCCGGTCGGCGAATTGCCGGGCGACGGCCGCGTGACCGACGCCGGGTTCCGACCGAACTCCGGCCCGGTTCACGGAGCCTGCCCGCCGAAGCGAGCGGCGGAGGTCACCGTCCGCCCGCTCTCGGCCTACGAGTGTTCTCCACGTACCCTGGGCCAATCCGCTCCGGGCACCGCTGCCCGACACAGGTAACGGCACCGTCCGTCCCGCGCCGAAATGCGAGCACATGTCCGATCGTTCCCTCCGCTCCGTTCGTTCTGCCCGTTCAGCGATAGCGGCCTGGCTCACCCGCCTCTACTTCGCCCGGCTCCGGAAGAAGGGCGGCCTCGACCTCTCCGTCCTCTCGAAGCTGCCCGACGCGGCCCTCCTTCCGCTGCGCCGCGAGGGCCTCGACCCGGTGGCCGAGATCGGCGAGCTCCGTGACCGGGAGCCCGTCAGCAGGCTGCCCATCCCCGGCATGACGGTCTGGCTGGTCACCGGCTACGACGAGGCGAAGGCGGTACTGGGCCACGGGTCCGCCTTCAGCAACGACTTCCGGAACCTGGTCGGCAACACCGGTGTCACCAACGACCAGAACCCGGGCGGACTCGGCTTCACCGACCCGCCGGACCACACCCGGCTGCGGAAGATGCTGACGCCGGAGTTCACGATGCGCCGGCTCTCCCGGCTCACGCCCCGTATCCACGCCATCGTCGAGGAGCGCCTCGCCGACCTAGCGAAGGCCGCGGACGGCGACGGTCCCGTGGACCTCGTCGAGCACTTCGCGATGCCGGTGCCCGCTCTGGTGATCTGCGAACTGCTCGGCGTCCCCTATGAGGACCGCGACGACTTCCAGCAGTTCTCCGTGGCCCGGTTCGACGTGTTCGGCGGCGCGGGCGCGTCGTTCAGCGCCGTGTCGCAGTCCCTCGACTACCTGCGCGGGATCGTGGCCGAGCAGCGCCGCAACCCCGGCGACGGCCTCCTCGGCATGCTCGTACGCGAATACGGCGACTCCATCACGGACGAGGAGCTCACGGGCCTCGCCGACGGCGTCCTCACCGGCGGCCTCGAGACCACCGCGAGCATGCTGGCGCTCGGCACGCTCATCCTGCTCCAGAACCCCGAGCACTTCACCGCGCTGCGCGACGCGGAGGACCCGGAGGCCGTCGCCGCGCCTTTCGTCGACGAGCTGCTGCGCCATCTGACCGTCGTCCAGACCGCGTTCCCGCGCTTCGCGCGCGAAGACGTCGAGATAGGCGGGGTCCAGATATCCGGCGGCGACATCGTCCTCGTCTCCCTCAGCGCGGCCGACCGCGACGCGCGTCTCGGCGAGGACATGGACCGCTTCGACCCGTCCCGCCAGGTCACCGGCTCCCACCTCGCGTTCGGCTACGGCATCCACCGCTGCATCGGCGCCGAACTCGGCAAGATGGAGCTGCGCGCGGCCTTCCCTCAACTGGTCCGCCGTTTCCCCGAGTTGCAGCTCGCCGTCGAGCCCCGGGACCTGGAGTTCCGCAAGCTGTCGATCGTGTACGGGGTGGACTCACTGCCGGTCCGGCTCGGCTAGCGCCTGCCTCGCCAGGGGCATGACCGACGCCAGTGGCCGCCAGGGGTACTCCGCCAGGGGTACTACTGACCCGTGTCAGCCGCGCCGTCCGAGTCGGCCGCCGACCCTCTCGGGAACGACACCTCCACGCGGCGGTTCTTCCTGCGGCCCTCTTCGCTGTTGTTGTCGGCGATCGGGTAGTCCTCGCTGTAGCCCCGTACCGCGAACGTGACGTCCTCGTCCTGTGAACCGAGGGCTGCCGCCAGCTCGTCGTGCACGGCCTCCGCGCGCTTCTTCGAGAGCGTCAGCCCGTGTGCGTACGACCCGAGGTCGTCCGTGAAGCCGAAGACGCGGACGTTCGTGGCGTGCTGCGCCTTGATCTCATCGGCGATGGCCTGGATCCGGGACTTGGCGTCCGGATTCAGCTGGGAACTGTCCTTCTGGAACAGCACCTCCGCCTGGAGTGCGAACTTCACGTCCTGATTGGTGTCCTCGCGCCGCTCATCACCCGACAGGTCCTCGACGACGGACTTGATGTCGAGCACCTTGGCCGGCGCGAGCGTGGCGCCGTCGGCGAGCTTCAGCCCCGGGCTGTTGGCGTCGACGTCCGGCGGCGGCGAAGTGGTCGTACTCCCCGGCGGAGCGCCTGACGGCCCCGGATCATCGGCATAGGCACTGCCACTGAGGCTTCCGCCGAGGGTGATCAGGGCGACGGTGGTGAACGCGGCGAGGCGATGGGTGAGGGGCATGGGGTTACTCGCCCTCGGAGATCTCTACGGGGGCGGGGGGCATTGTCGGCACTTGGAGCTGAACCTTCGTGGTGCCTTCAGGAGGCGCGGGGAATTGGGCGAACCAGTCGATGGTGCCGCCTTGCGGTACCCCCCCTTGGAATTTCGTGCAGAGGCAACGCCCGGATGTGTCACGGAGGATGAGGTACTTCTTCTTGCCCGCCTCATCGACAAGACTAGCTCCGGCCAAGGAGCCGCCGTTCTTCTTGAGTTCCGTCTCAT
This sequence comes from Streptomyces sp. NPDC055955, assembly GCF_042270245.1. Lineage (NCBI taxonomy): Bacteria > Bacillati > Actinomycetota > Actinomycetes > Kitasatosporales > Streptomycetaceae > Streptomyces > Streptomyces sp. NPDC055955. The sequence continues at coordinate 73,333 of NZ_JBHJYS010000013.1, read as the reverse complement.
CGCTGATCCATTCAGCACCGATCCAGCGTCCGTCGGTGCCGTTCGTCACCCTGCCGCTGACGGTGACGAAGCCGCCTTCGTCGCGTGATGCCTGGGTAACGGTGAGAGTAATGCCGTTGCTCTTCACCTCGGCCAGGGTCTTGTCTGTCGGCGTCGTCGGCGACTCGCTTTCCTGCTTCTCGCCACCGCTCCGCTTAGCGGGTGCCGACGATGAGGACCCCTTACCGGAGTCGCCGTCATCACCTCCGCCACAACCGGCCACCGAGAGGGCCAGCCCAGCCGTGATCGCTACCGCGGTCAGTACCTTTCGGCCCTTCATTGCGTTTCCTTTCGTCGCTCTCATCAGTCGGCCAAGTGCACGGAGAACAGGACGGATGCGTCAGGGAGATCCTCAGGAGTGAAGTCGCCCGGGTCGATATCGAAGTCCTCACCACCATCGCAATGGAAGGCCACGTCCTTCTTCGGGTCTGCTTCGGGATCAGCCGCACAACGGGGCTGGATGACTGCCGTGGCCTCCGCTTTGGCATGCTTGGATTCGGTTCCTGGAATGATGGATTCGCCCACTGTGTACTGAGTCCGAATCTCCACCTTGTAGCCCGGATACCCGTTGACAGTCGTCGGTTGGACAGTGCCCAGCACTGTGGAATCGTTGTCTGCCGCCAGCTGCTCGGCAGCCGTCTGAGCACCATCTCCGGTGAATCCCTCGCCGGCCAACCAGTCGATCCAGTCGTCCCCATCCCCTATGCCCAGCCCGAGGCCGTCAATCAGCTCCTCCCGGCTGTCCTGCGCCGCAGCCAAAGCAGCCGCATCAGCGGCCGACTGAGCTCCGTTGCGAGCGGATGCGGCCTGAGCGAAAGCGAAGAGAGCGAACGCAGCGAAGAGCAGAATCCCCGTCAGCCATATGTAAATCGGGAGTGTCTGCCCTGAGTCGCTCCGCAGTCGTCGAGTGATCAGCCTCCGCCGATGACGTCGTCGACCGCGTTGCCGATGGCCTGGGAGATCCGACCGTTCAAGCCGAGCTGATCGATCAGCGTATAGATCCCCGCAATCAAAATCATCAGCCCCGCATACTCCACGAACCCCGCCCCGGAATCCCGTTCCCTCCCGCGGACGCGGTCCCCCACCGTCACGGTCCACTTCACCCACACCCCGAGTACGCGTTCCTTCAGCACGGTTTCCCCTTCGTTCCCGTACGACTGCGCCGCCCCGAACCTCCCGGGCACCATACGCAACGTACGGGAACTGCAACCCTCTGTGCCGTGTTTCGCACATTAACGGTGCACGCTTGACCGGAAGTTGGTCGCTTCCTGTCATGCCCCTCACCGCCCGTCGTACGCCACCACGACCCCACCCAGGTCGCGGGCGACCTTCGCGCCGAGGGTGGTGTCGCAGAGGTTGACGGTCCAGTTCCCCGCGGTGACCAGCTCGGCGGGGACCCCGCGGTACTTGATCGCCTCGCGCAGAGCGGCGTCGCGGCGGGCGTGGGTCGGGTGCAGGGTCAGGACCGCGCAGTCGGAGTCCCCCGAACCCAGCTTCCCGGTCTCGCACTTGATGCTCCCGGTGCTCGTCGTCTCCCGCTGGAAGCAGCCCACCGACGCGGCCAGGTCGTCCGCCAGGGCGTCGACCTTCTTGTAGACGGGGGCGGCGGGGATGTCCGGGAGCGGGTACGCGGGGGTCTTCGCCCCCTTGCCCTTCGCGTCCAGGACCACCGCGTGCAGCGCCTTCGCGATCGCCGGGGCGGACGGCGGGTCCATGACGCGGATGTACCAGTTCCCGGCCGCGACCAGCGTCTGCGCGTACGCGCCGGTGCGCCGGGACTCGATCGACGTACCGATCTCCGTCCTCGACACGACGTCGGGGTCGAAGACCGAGATCTCGTTCTCGACCTTCACTCCGTCGACCGTCGCGACGCAGTCCGCCGTGGAGCTGCCGTCGTAGTCCCGGCTGCGCACGGTCTCGCAGTCGAGGCCGGCCTCGCCCATCGCCCGCGCGACCGCCTTCGCCGTGGTGTACGTCGGCTTGGCCGGCACCTCGGACGGGATCGCCGTTACGGACCGCTCCGGGTGGGATTCGAAGCGGCCACAGGCCGTGAGCAGGGTGAGCGCGGTCAGCGCCAGGCAGGCGCCCGCCGTCGAGACGGCCGAGACAGCTCTGTTCTTCATCCTCAGCCATTTCCGGGTGGGGTCGGTGCGGGGCCCGGCTCCGGCGACGGGGTACCCGGCTCCGGGGCCCCCGATCCCGTGCCCGTCGTCGCGCCTCCGCCGTAGATCGGATCCAGGGACACATGGTGGCCCGCCGGGGTCTGCGACTCCAGCTGCTGCAGCGCCGTGGCCCGCTGCTCGTCCGTCAGCCCTTCCCAGGCCGCCGCGTCGTCGAGGTGCGGGCTGAGCTTCTCCCAGTTGTGCAGCCGCGCCTTGATCGCGCCGCCGCGGTGCTCCGACTCGTCGCCGTACTGCTCGTTCTTCTCCCGGACGTCGGGGGTGTCGGCGGCGTAGAGCGTGAACAGCTGGGCGTCGCTCCTGGTTCCGTACGAGGACTGTTCCTGGAGCGTCTTGTAGTGGAAGGCGCTGAGGCGGACGTCGAGGTCGGGGTTTCCCTCGATCACGGCGGCGAGTTCGGTGTCGCTCAGCGTGCCCAGGTCCTTTCCGTCCGCCGTGAGGAACTTCCTGGGGTTGGCCTCGATGACCTTGCGGGCCGTCTCCATCTTCATGTGCGTGATGCCGAGCGACTTGTCCGGTACGGGTCCCAGGGTCAGGCCCCAGTCGAAGAACCGGCCGAACTCGGTGAGCGGGCCGCGCAGGGACGGGTTGTGGTTCTGGTACCACTGCTGTTCCTGCCAGAGGGTGGCGAGGAGCAGTTTCTTGCTGATGCCCGTCTCGGCGGAGGCCCGGTCGACGGCGTCGAGGACCGTCTGCGGGACGTTGACGGGGTGCAGGCCGTCTCGGCCTCCGGACAGACGCAGCGCGATGGCGAGCGGGCTGCCGGGGTCGAGTGCCTGGCGGGCCAGCTTCGGGTCCTTGAGAGCCACCATGCCCTCGACGACGCGGAGTTGGGAGGTGGCTGCCAGGTCGGCCCTGGTCGCCTTCGTGAGGGCGTCGCCGATGATGTCGGCCGCGTGGTGGAGCGGCTTGAGATGTTCGGTGTCGCCCTTGGGCACCATGATGGGCTTGGCGTAGCTGACGCGGCCGCTCTCGTCGACCTTCAGGCCGTGGCTGCTCGCGTACGTCAGCGCGCCGGTGAGGTCGCGTTGCGCGTCGATGATGTCGAGGGCGAGGGCGTCGTAGACCCGGGCGAGTTCCTTGAGGGCTGTCTCCGCCGACTCGTACTCGCCCGCGTGCTTGACGAACTTCTCGCGGGCGGCGCGGCCCCCGTCGCCGACCCAGCACATCTTCAGGGTGTCGGCGATCTCGTCGCGCGCGTATCCGGCGAGGGCCGCGCACTGCTTCGCCGCGCGCACCGCGTCGTCGGCGGCGTCCTGCCACCGGGTGGGCTCGGCGTCCTTGAGTTCCTGCACCGACACCATCAGGCACCGTCCAGGAACGCGCCGGCGGCGCGCACCTTGGCGCCCACGTCGCCGTCACCCGCGAACTGCTGGTTCATGGCGGGGGTGAGCGCGTCGACCGCCGCCTCCACCATGTCCCCCAGCGTGTGGAGCCGACGCTGCCAGGCCGCCACGCAGGTGTTGCTCGCCGGGCCCGCCTCCCAGCCGGGGTGCTGCCTGCCCGCGGCCTCGCAGTCGTCCAGCTTCGACTGGCCCTTGGCCTGGGCCTTCACCTCGTGGAAGCCCTCGGCCTTCTTGCGTATCGGGCCCGCCTTGACGCCGAGGTCCGGATCGCCGGTGGCCCCCGGCGTGGGGCTCACGGTCGGCCCCGGGGCCGGTGACGTGGCGGACGCGAGGCTCATCGCCGGGTCCCCCACCCCGGCGTCCGCCCTGCGCTGTAACGCGTCCTCTTTGAGCTGAGCCCATTCCTCTTGAAACGACATGTGATCCCCCGTCAGTGAGTCGCCGCGGTTGCCGAATTCGCAACTGCCAACTAATCGCTCACACCACTGTAACCAGTCGACGTCTCACACCGCAGTCCCTCAACGTCCCAGAATGGAACCGAAGTTGGACCCGGAGCCCAGGAACATGCCCGTCGCGATCAGGATCATCGTGGCCGGGAGCATGAAGACGAGGGTGACCATCGTGGCCTTCGGAATCGTCTTGGCGGCCCGACGGCGGGAGTTCTGGGCGTCGGTGCGCCGCATGTCCGTGGCGATCTGGATGAGGGTCTCGGCGATGGGCGAGCCGAGTTCCTCGCCCTGCTGGAGCGCGGAGACGAACTGGGCGACCTGTTCGGAGGCGTTGCGCCGGCGCAGCTCGTCGAACGCCTGGCGCCGGCTGACGCCCATGTCCATTTGCCGGAGCGTAATGCGCAACTCGTCGGCCCACGGCCCCTCGTACTTCTCGGCGACCCGGTCGAGCGCCTGCCGGAAGCCGAGGCCCGCGCTGACGACGACGGCGAGTACGTCGAGGAAGTCGGGGAGCGTGCGGTCGATGACCTCTTTGCGCTCGCGTGTGGCCTGCCAGATCAGACCGTCCGCGGCGAGGAGGCCGAACGCGAAGGTGAGGGCGGCGAACAGCGTCTGGCCGTTGGTGAGGAAGACCAGGCCGAGGACGACGCCGAAGATCCCGTAGACCGCGCGGCGGGCGGCGTAGCGGTCGATGGTGAGGCCGCCCGGGTTCCCCGCCATGTCGATCTTGCGGCGCTTCGAGGTGACGCGGCGGGGGCCCATGGCCCGAAGGACGAGGGGGGCGAAGCGCATGCCCAGCCGGTCGACCGCGGACCCGGCGGCGGACACGCGCGTGGCGCCGACTTCGAGGGCGATGGCCAGGTCGCCGGGGAGCTTGGCCTCGGCGCGGTACATGCGAACGCCGAGGAAGATCCCGAGGACGGCGAGGCCCATCACGAGGGCGAGCAGCAGCCCGATCGCACCGGTACTCATGACCTGCCTCGCTCGGCGTGGGCCGGATGACGGACGCCCATGTCAGACCTCGATCTTCCCGAGCCGGCGGATCACGAAGAACCCGATCCCGTACAGGCCGAGCGAGAGAAGGATCAGCGCCTGGCCGACCGGCGATCCCGTCACTCTGGCCAGCGCGCCCTCGTTCGACGAGTTGATCAGGAGCAGCGAGCCGAGGCCGAGGAGCGGCACGGTGAACGCGGTCGCGTTGACCTCGGAGAGCATCGTGCGGATCTCGCGCCGGGTCTCCTTGCGGTCCTCCAGGGTCTGGGTGAGGTTCCGCAGGGACGACACGACCGAGCCGCCCGCCTTGTTGGCGAGGACGAGGGTCGTGACCAGGACGACCAGCTCGCGGGAGGGAAGGCGTTCGGCGAGCTCACCGAGGGTGTCGTCGATGGTGCGCCCGAGCGCGAGCTGGTCGGCGACCATGGACAGCTCCTCGCCCGCGGGCGCCTCCAGCTCCTCCGCGGCCATCGCGAGGGACGTGCGCAGGGCGAGCCCGGCGGCGGTGGCGTTGGCCAGCAGGCGGGCCACGTCCGGGAGCTGGTTGATGAACGCCTCGATGCGTTTCTGCCGTTGCCAGTTGAGGAAGATCACCGCGCTCCACACGCCGACCAGCCCCGCGATCGGCCCGAAGAAGGGCGCGAGGGCGGCCGACGCGATCAGCCAGAGGGCGGCGACCAGGGCGAGCACGTACGTGAAGAACTCCCCCGCCGTCAGGTCCAGCCCCGTCGCGGACAGGCGCAGATGGATGGCGCGGCCGAGCCGGGTCCGGCGCAGCCTGCGGTCGACGGCGGCGAAGCGGCGTACGCGTCCGGAGGCGCCGCCGTGCGGCCCGGCGCCCGACAGGCCGTCGAGCCGGTCGACGAGGGCCTGTCGCCGGGCGCGCCCGGACGCGTACGCATGGAGGCCGGCGACGGCCAGCGCGCAGGTCAGGACGGTGGCGCCGAGCGCGATGAGGGCGCGGTCGTTCATGATCCGCCACCTTCGACGGCGGGTCGCTCGGTCCTCATCCGATGGCCTCCCTCGTATTGCGTCCGTCGACGCCGTCCAGCACGCCGAACGCCGGCGGGATCGGCTCGTTCGCGACGTACAGGCGCTCGGCCACGCGGCGCGGCAGCGGCAGATGTTCGAAAGTGCCGCGCACGCGGTGGTCGTGGCCGAGCGGGTGCGGCACGAAGCGGGAGACCGTCGAGATCCTGAACTGCTCGCGGCCGTGCGAGACCAGCAGGGCGATCTCGGTGACCTTGCGCGAGCCGTCGGCGTGCCGGGTGAGCTGGACGAGGACGTCGACGGCCGAGTTGATCTGGTCCTTGAGCGCCTCGAACGGGATCTGCACCTCGGACATGGACCCGAGGGTCTGCAGGCGCATGAGGGCGTCCTCGGCGGCGTTCGCGTGGACGGTGGCGAGCGAGCCGTCGTGGCCGGTCGACATGGCCTGGAGCATGTCGAGGGTCTCGCCGCCCCGGACCTCGCCGACGATGATGCGGTCGGGGCGCATGCGCAGGGAGTTGCGCACGAGGTCGCGGATGGTGATCTGGCCCTTGCCCTCGACGTTCGGGGGCCGCGATTCGAGGCGGATCACATGGTCCTGCTGGAGCTGGAGTTCCGCCGAGTCCTCGATGGTGATGATGCGCTCGTGGGGTGGGATGAGGCCGGAGAGCGCGTTGAGGAGGGTGGTCTTCCCCGAGCCCGTACCGCCGCTCACGATGACGTTGAAGCGGGCGCGGACGAACGCGGACAGCAGCATCAGCATCTGCTCGTCCAGCGAGCCGAGGCCGATCAGCTCGGGCAGGGTGTAGGCGCGCGGGAAGCGGCGGATCGTGAGGGTGGCGCCGGTCAGGGACAGCGGCGGGATGATCACGTTGACGCGCTCACCCGTGGGCAGGCGGGCGTCGACCATCGGGTTCGACTCGTCGACGCGCCGGTTCACCGTGGAGACGATGCGCTCGATGGTCTGCATGAGCTGTTCCTGCGAGGCGAAGCGCAGGGGGAGCTGCTCCACGCGCCCGGCGCGCTCCACGAAGATGGCGTCCGGACCGTTGACCATGATCTCGGTGATGGACGCGTCGGCGAGCAGGGGTTCCAGCACGCCGAGCCCGAGCGCCTCGTCGACGACGCGGCGGACCAGCTGGCTGCGTTCGGAGGACGAGAGGACCGGGCCCTCGCGGCTGATGATGTGGCCGAGGACGCGTTCGAGACGGATCCGCCGGTCGGCCGCCGCGAGGGACGACATCTCGGCGAGGTCGATCTCCTCCAGGAGCTTCGCGCGGTAGACGGCGACGAGGCCGTCGTCGCGGGAAGGGCCGGGCTCCTCGCGGACCGTCACCCGTGATCGCAGGCTCATGTTCCGGCTCAACCCCCTTCCGGGTCGCGGTCGTTCGGCATGGTGGCGGTGCGCCGTACGTCCCACCGGTCGTCCAGGAACGGGACGAGCACCGGGACGTGGACGGTGACGGTGGCGGTGGTCGTGTCGCCGCCTCCGCCTCCGGCGTCGACGTCCGCGTCGAGCCAGCCGCTCATCGCGGCCTGCCCGGCGCCGGTGCCGTCGCCGCCCTGCGACTGCACGCGGGCGGCGGCCCTGGCGCCGGAACCGGCCTGGTTCGCGCTGTAGCCGACGAGACCGAGCTGGATGGCAGCCATGCCGATGAGAAGGAGGAAGGGCAGGAACCCGGCGAACTCGAGGATGGAGACACCTCGGTCGTCGCCGCGCAGGCCTCGGCGAGGGCCTTTTTCCGTCCACGGGCGCCTGGCCCCGTCGATTCCCGTCCGAGCCCGCCGCCCGTGCCCGCGCCGGAGGCTGCCCTTCGCGGCCGGGAGCCGGCGCCTCACGGCGTGACCCCCTGGTCGTCCTCCCTCGCGGCGCCCGCCTCTCCCTTGACGGTCCACCCGGCGTCGATCCCGGGGAAGAACACCGGCACCTCGAGCTGAACGGTCGCCTTCATCACCGATCCGTCGGGTCCGCAGGTGATGGCGGCGCCCTGCCACGCGCCGGGCAGGTTCTTCTCGCCCGCGGTCTGGCACGCGCCCGCCGTGTCACCGCTCCCGGCCTCGGCGGAGGTCGCGGCCCTGGCCGCCTCGTCCGCCGCGTTCCCGGCGAGCGAGTACGTGTACCCGTACAGGACGCACTGCCACAGCAGGCCCATCACCACGAGCAGCAGCGGGAACATGCCCGCGAACTCCAGGGTGACCGCGCCCTTGTCCCCGCCACGGCGGCGGCCGCGGCGGCCGGACTCCTGCGCGGCGGCGTCGACCAGGCCGAGCTCGCCCGCGAGCCCCCACAGCGCCTGCTTCACCGTCGACCGGCTGTCCAGGTCCTGCATACGGCCGGCGTCGACCGCGCCCTGGAGCTCCTTGAACCCGGCGGGCACGCCGGCCCGCGCGACCCGGGTGCCCGTCACACGCTCCACGAGCGACGCGGTGATCTCGGATCCGCGCCCCTGACGGTTGATGACGGTGACGGTCTCCTCGGCCTTGCGGATCTGGAGACGGTCCCACATACGGATCATGCGCTTCGCGGCGCGTACGGCGACGACGTCGGGGGTGACCAACAACAGCGCCTGGTCGGCAAGTTCCACGGCGGCCGCGTTCGCGGACCCCATCTGCGTACCGCAGTCGATGACCACGAGGTCGTAGCGGCTGCGCAGCGCCTGGACGACCTGGCGGGCCACGCGGTCGGTGACCTCCTCGCCGCGCTCGCCGTCGGACGGCGCGAGCAGCAGGGCGAGGCCGGTCTCGTGGGTGAAGACGGCGTCCTGGAGGACGCGCGGGGTGATGTCGCGGATGGCGGCGAGGTCGGCGACGGAGCGGCGGAACTGGACGTCGAGGTACGACGCGACGTCACCGGACTGGAGGTCGAGGTCGAGGAGTGCGACCGAGCGCCCCGACGCCTGTGCGGCGAGGGCGAGTTGGACGGCGGTGACGGTGGTGCCGACACCGCCCTTCGCACCGGTGACGGTGACGACGTGGCCGCCGGGCGCGCCGGCCGTGAGCGCCAGCTCGCCGCCGGTGCCGAGGTGCCTGCGCATGCCGCCGGACCAGGACGCGGCGGCCTGCACGCGCTCGGCGAGCGCGTCGTACCCGAGGGGGAACCCGACGATGCCGCGCGCGCCCGAGTCCATCGCGGCGGTGAGCAGGGCGGGGCTCGTGTCGGCGGTGGCGAGGACGACGCCGACGGCCGGGAAGCGCAGGACGAGGTCCCTGATCAGTTCGAGGGCGGGGACGGGCCCGATCCGCTCGTGGACGAGGACGACCTCGGGCAGCTCGTCGAGCGACTCGGCGGCGAGCCGGGCGAGGGTGTCGAGGAGGGCGGTGGAGTCGGCGACGGGCGGCGCGGGCTCGGCGTCGGGCAGCTGCCCGAGCAGCGTGACCAGGGACCGGGCGGCGTCCAGGTCTCCCACCGCGGGAAGAATGCGGATGCTCACAGTGCGGCTCGCCTCCTCTCTGAGTCTGTCTGTCGGCTTTGCCGGGCTACATGTCGCTGGTCTGCTTGCTGCTGGGTGCTTGTCGATGGGCCACTCGGCGCCGGACTACTTGTCCTCGTCGAGGGTGTACGAGCGGTCGCCGGGCGGGACGGCCACGTCGCTGCCGGCGGCGACGAGGGCGAGCCGGACGTGGGTAGCGAACGACTCCGCGTACGCGACGCGCTGCGCGTCGGCGGGGTCGAGGGCGAAGGTGATCGGCACGGCCTCGCCCTGCCGGCGCCGGCCGTTGTCGCCGCCCTGCTCGTCGATGGGCGTGAGCTTGCCGACGTCCATGACCTCCGCGTTCTCGACGATGACCTTGGACTGGTCCTTGGCCTTCTCGTTGGCGGCCTTGAAGGTGGCGTAGATGTTGACCTTCGACCCGGGCGTGATCTTCCCGGCGACCCCGGTCTCGGCGTCGATCATGATGGCGATCTCCTGCTGCCCGTCCTTGAGTTGGGGACGGGCCACGATCATGTCGGTCTGGAGCAGGGACCCCTTCTTCAGCGTCGTGACGGCGATCTTGCCGCGGATCTGGCCGAGGCTGGTCACGGCGGTCTTCGACAGCCACCGCTCGGGCATCTCGACCTTCTCGAACCGGTCGGCGGTCAGCTCCTTGTACGGCGCGACATCGTCCTTCAGCCGGTACGCCGCGACTTCCGGGCCCACCTTCGAGTTCACGTCACGGATCACCGAGAGCACCCCGGCGAAGGCGCCGACGGCGCACAGGGCCGAGATGACCAGCAGGATGACGCCGCGACGCTGACGTGAGTTCATGGACCGGACTACCTCGTGGGGATCTTGTCGGGGATCTCGATGGTGGGCGCGTTGTGGATCTCGGTTGTGGATCTGGCTGCGGATCAGGGGCGGGCTGCGGGTGGCAGGGCGGCGCGGGCCGGGCCGGTGACGGGGGCCAGTGCGGTGGCGGCAGCGAGGCCGGCGGCGGGTGCGAGGGCGCTGTCGCTGCCGCGCCCGCCCGGTGGCCTCGCGGCCGGGGCGGGTGGATCGGCGAGCGGCGCGGCGCAGAAACCGCAGCGGTCACCGATGAGTTCGAGTCCGCACCAGTGACACGCCTCGCGCCGGACGGAGGAGACGAGCTGGTAGAGCACGGAGATGTCGGGGATGGCGGCCGCGAACTCCGCGAGCTTCCCTGGGTTCCCGGGCTTCCCGGTGGCCCACCAGCGCCCGGACTCGGCGGGCAGCCGGGTCTCGACGGCGCCCTGCACCTGCCAGGCTGGCGCGAGCGTGCCGGTGATCCAGTCGGTGGGCTGCTGCCCGGCGGCGTAATACAGACGGGTGCCGAAGGCGGGTCCGCTCAGCCGGGGCGGCTCGGGCCCGGTGAGCTTGACGAGTTCGGGCTGCGGGGTGGCGAGCACGGCGAACTGGGCTCCCGGGACCCACGACTTGGCGTGCGAGGTGAGGCTGACGGGCACGCGGTCGAGCCGGGCGACGGAGCCGAGCACGGCGCCCGCGTAGATGTAGTGAGCGAGGAGCCGCGCGGCGGAGGCGAGCACTCCGGGGCTGAAGTCGCACATGGTCAACTGTCGCAACTGGAGCACGAGCACGGCGAGCCCGAGCGGCGGGAGATCCGGCCGCACAATGGCGATCCGGTCACTTTCCAGCACGGAACGCACGGCGTGCAGCCGGTGAACGACCAGGTCCGGCACGGAAGCCGGACACAGGACGATCACATAGCCGTGGTGCTCGATCAGGGTGTGCATCTCGACGATCGCGCGATCGAGGTCGTACGGCTCCGCCCTGCCGCCCCCGGCGGAGTGGAGCACGGCGGCGGACGGCGTATGCCGGTCGGCCGCGGCGAGGACCAGGTCGGGGCTGGTCACTGCTATCGCGGTCGGCACGCTCGCACACCCCCCGGTCTCTGTGCACTCCTGTCTCAGCACCATATCCGCGCAATGCCCGCCCAACACCCAACTTCTCGGTGTTCACCGGGACGTTGCCCGGGCGGCCGACACGGCCCGGCCAGGAACCAGTAATTCCAGAGGTCTTGACAACCCAAATGGTCTGGACCAGTTTGTAGAACCGGCAACTGCCCCTCCCCCCACATCTGAACCGGAGGCAGCAATGGCACGCGCGACGACAAAAGCAGCACGGAAACGTTCATTCCTGGCGGCGGCGCTGACCACTCTCGCCCTGGCCCTCACCGGCACGGCGACGGCCACCGCGGACCCCGCCGGGGCGGAGGCGGCACCCCCGGCCCACGCCGTCACCGGCTACTGGCAGAACTTCGACAACGGCGCGACGGTCCAGAAGCTCAGCGACGTACCGGGCGACTACGACATCATCGCGGTGGCGTTCGCCGACGCGACGACGACGCCGGGCGCGGTCGACTTCACGCTCGACTCGGCTGGCCTCGGTGGCTACACGGAGGACGCGTTCAAGGCCGACATCAAGGCGAAGCAGGCCGCCGGCAAGTCGGTCGTCATCTCGATCGGCGGCCAGAACGGCACCGTCTCCGTCAACGACTCGAATTCCGCGACGAACTTCGCGAACTCGGTCTCCTCACTGATGCAGGAATACGGCTTCAACGGCGTCGACATCGACCTCGAGAACGGCCTGAATTCGACGTACATGTCGCAGGCGCTGAAGTCCCTCGCGGCAAAGGCGGGTTCGGACTTCGTCCTGACGATGGCACCGCAGACGATAGACATGCAGTCGACGTCGGCCGAGTACTTCAAGACCGCACTCGCCGTGAAGGACATCCTGACGGTCGTCAACATGCAGTACTACAACAGCGGTTCGATGCTCGGCTGCGACGGCAACGTCTACAGCCAGGGCTCGGTCGACTTCCTGACCGCGCTCGCCTGCATCCAGCTGGAAGGCGGCCTGGCCCCGTCCCAGGTGGGCCTGGGAGTCCCGGCCTCGGCCAGTGCGGCGGGCAGCGGCTACGTGTCCCCGTCCGTGGTCGACGCGGCCCTGGACTGCCTGACCAAGGGCACGAACTGCGGCTCCTTCAAACCGTCGAAGACGTACCCGGGCCTGGGCGGCGCGATGACCTGGTCCACGAACTGGGACGCGTCGACGGGGAACGGCTGGTCATCGACGGTGGGCCCACACGTACACAGCCTCTGACCCCGACCTCCGACCCACGCCTCTGCCCCTGCCCCTCAACGCCGGGAATCCCCCCTCAAATCCGCAGCGCCGCCGCTCCCCCGGCGGCGCTGCCGCGCGTCCCGACTTCAGTCGAAGCCAGTCGGAGCCACCCACATTCCATGCCGCCTCCCCCTCGAGCCTCCCCACTGACACCAGGCCGGTGAACCCATCTTGAATTCCGCCTCGCCCTGGAACCCGCTGATGGGTCGGCGGGCGGGGGCTTCGGACGTTCCGGCAGAATCGCGTCACGCCTGCGCGCCGTGCAGGCGCGCGAGGGTGGGGGTTGGCTGTGAAGAAGATGGTCGGCGGGGTCGTATGGGGTGCCGTCGTGGTCGGGGCCGGGGTGTGGGGTGTTCTAGGGCCGAGCGGCGCCCGGGAGTCCCGGGCCGCGTCGCCGGACGCCTTCAAGCTGTGGGCCGCGGCCGCCCATGCCGCCGTCGAACGTGAGGGCGGGGCGGCCACCTTCAACCAGAGCGGCGGCAACGGAGTCTCCGGCGCCCACCAGCTCGCCCTGCGCAACGGCGGCCACGCCACCATCCGTATCCGCGATCTCGACCAGTCCCCCGAGAAGGCCACGATGATCGAAGGCCGTACGTATTCACTGACCTTCGCCTGCGCCGGTTCGGGCAAGTTCACCGTCCACGCCGTCGGCGCGAAGGACATACGGCGGGACATGTACTGCACGCCCGTCAAGAAGATCGAGACCGTCAGCCTCAATCACCTTGAGGGCCGTCACGCAGGCGGGCAGCGGTGGGACGGGCGCATGGACCTGACCATCACCACCGACGGCGTACAGGGCATCCTCTCCTGGCACGCCGCACAGATGTTCATCCCGAGCTGACAGCGCCCGCCTCACCGTAGGGCGCGGATGACTGTCGTACGTGATCAGGTGATCGGCGGATCCGGGCCACCCCTCCCTCGCCACCGAGGCAGTCCAACGGCCCAGATCTGCCGATCCACGCCTACCTCATCGGCGACGCTGCTTCTGCGCCTGCGCCCTCATCCGCTTGGCGGCCCGCCCGTACCGCCCCCGCCGCGCACACGAACGTCGCCGCCAGCAGCGTCCATTCCAGAGTCGCCATCCAGCCCGGGACCAGGTCGTACCTCTTGCCGTCCGCGTAGACGCACGTCGTCTGCGCGGGGAACGGGGTGCGGTGGACCGACTCCGCTCGTTCGTAGATGCCCGTGGTGAACGCCGAGCAGGTCTGGAGCGGGTCGCTCTTCGGGGAGCCCGTGGTGAAGAACGCGAGAGTGTAGACCGCGGCGAGTGCGGCGGCGCCGGTGATCGCCAGCCTGCTCAGGCGGGACGCCGCCTTCTCGCCGCGGACGCCGACGAGTTCCAGGGCGAGCGCGCCGAGGCCCGACACGGTCAGGGCCACGACCGCCGCCCAGAAGATCCAGATGAGGGCGCCCGCGCTGGAGAGGGTCGTGCCGTCCGCGTAGACGCAGCTCATGTCGGGCGGGAAGCTGCTCTCCTCCAGGCGGAAATCGCCCCCCGGGCCGATCATTCCCTGGGCGCACCGCTCGTCCTGCTCGGAGATCCCGGTGACGAGCCAGGACACCATCCACACGACGAACGAGGCCCCGAGGGCAACCCCGAAGACCGCCCACAACCGGTCGGCGTCCCGCTGCGATGCACGTATGTTCGGCATGACGCGGGAGCCTAGCGAAGGCTCGTCAGAAGAAGTCCGACCACGTCCGGTCCATCGGATTCCCCGACCGATCAACTTCCAACTCGGCTTGCATGGCCGCGCGTTGAGAGGCCGACAGCGTTCCCGTTCCTGCGTCGCCCGTGGTGTCCGCCATGCCGTCGAGGAAGCGTCAAGCGCGGCAGGGGGAAGACGGCTTGCCGGAACTTGTGCCGGTCAGTCCTCGAAGTACGCGTCCAGGACCTTGTCGAGCTCGTCCGCCCACTCCTGGGCGCGCGCCTTGTTCGGTGCCTCCACGTCGTTCGGGTACCAGCGGCTGTCCGGGGTGTGGACCGTGACGGTGAGGCGGCGCCGGGAGGTGCCGACCTCGACCGCGCCGATCTCGTCCCAGCGGAACTCGGCCTCTTGATCGTCGAGTTGGAGGCGTACGCCGGTCGCGTCCGCGGTGATCGAGCCGCGACGGTCGGAGGCGGTGAAGTCCGGGCCGGCGGTGTCGGCGGACCCCTCGTCGGCCGGGGCGTCGGCCACGTCCTCAGCGGCCTCCGGGGCGTCAGACGGGGCGTCGGCCACGTCCTCGGCGGCCTCCGGTTCCGGATCCGTGTCCGGCTCCGTCTTCTCCAGCGACGGTGCCGTCCTGTCCTCCGTCTCCGGGGACCGGCGCGGGGGCGTGAGGCCGGGGACGGAGGCCGGGTCGGCTCCGGCGGCGTCTACGGGCGTGACCTTCTGAGTGTCTATGCGCTGCTCCACGGAGCGAAGTATGGCGGACGACCCTGTGGGGCGGGACCCTCAGCCCTGCGGAAGATCCGTGCGCCGCCGCACCGGGGAGAAGTGGACCGGCAGAAAGGCCAGGGCCAGGCACGCACCGCCCACCCAGAGTGTCGTGCGGAGCGACGTCAGTTCCGTGAGGGCGCCGGAGAGGGCCGAGCCGATCGCGAGCGCCCCCATGAACATGAAGCGGAAAGTGGCGTTCATGCGGCCGAGCAGGCTGTCGTCGGTCATGCGCTGGCGCAGGCTCACGCCGAGGACGTTGGTCATGCCCGTACGCACGGCCGAGATGAACCAGCCCGCGCCCGCCACGAGCAGCCACGGCCCCCGGTCGACGAGCGGGACGAGCAGGCCCGCCGGCGCCAGCCACAGGCCCGCCGAGCCGAGGGTCCGGCCGAGGCCGAGGCGGGCGGCGACCGGGCGGGCGCAGCGGGCGCCGAGGAGGACTCCGGCGCCGCCCGCCGCCCAGAAGAGGCCGAGCGCGCCCGCCGGGAGACCGAGTCGGCGGACGAAGAGGAGGGGCAGCATCGTGTTGATGACCGTGGAGCCGAGGTTGATCAGCGAACCGTTGAGGGCGAGGGCGCGCAGTTCGCTGTTGCCGACGACGTGGCGCAGGCCCTGCGCGATCTGGGTGTGCAGGCGGACACGTCCGCCGCGCGTGGACGGCGCGGGGCCGCGGACGATCGCGGTCAGGCCCAGGGCCGATGCCGCATAGCTTGCCGCCGCGGCCCCCAGCGCGAGGGGTGCGGTGAGCAGTTGGACCAGACCGCCGCCGGCGCTCCGCCCGCCGATTCCGGTGAGGCCCTCGAGGGTGACGAAGGCGGCGTTGGCCTGGACGAGGTGGTCCTTGCCGACCAGTTGGGGCACCACGCTGTGCGAGCCGACGTCGAAGAAGACGGTGGCGCAGCCGTTGAGCAGGACGACCGCGTAGAGCTGCCCGAGGGTGAGGGCGTCGAGCCACCAGGCGAGCGGGACCGAGGCGAAGAGCAGGCCGCGTACGAGGTCCGAGACGATCAGGACGCGGCGCTGGCGCATGCGGTCGACCCAGGCCCCGGCGGGGAGGCCGATCAGCAGGAAGGCGACCGTGCCGAGGGTGGCGAGGGCGCCGATCTGGCCGGGGCTCGCGCGGAGTTCGGTGACGGCGAGGAGCGGTACGGCGACGTAGCTGACGTTCGTGCCGATCTGGCTCAGCACGCTCGCGCCGAACAGGGAGCGGAAGGCCGGGGTGCGCCACAGGCTCGGGGAGCCGTCCGGCCGGGTGCGCCCGTCCACCGCTGTCTCACGTCCGCCCGCCGTCTCGTGTCCGCCCGTCGTCTCACGTCTGTCGGTCGTCACCGCGTGCCCCCTGTGTGTCTGCCCCTGTGTGGCTGTGAGTCCGGGGAAAGGGTGCCGAAGCGCAGCACGTGGAACAACTGCTCGGCCGAACGGTGGTGAGGGAGACGATGAACCTCGCGGCGCCGAGCAGTGAGGCGTCGGGCCGGCGGAGGAATGCTCCCTCCGCCGGCCTTGTCTGCCGGGGGGCGGGGGGAGTACCGCCCCCCCCCCGCCCCCCACGCCTCAGCGTCGATGCGCGGCCCGTGTCCTGGACGCGGGCACCCGGCCCCTCGTCCTAGACGAAGAGGCTGATCACCGCCGCCACCGCGAAGCCCGCCACCGACAAGACCGACTCCAGGACCGTCCAGGTCTTGAGGGTGTCGCGTTCCGAGATGCCGAAGTACTTCGAGACCATCCAGAAGCCGCCGTCGTTGACGTGCGAGGCGAAGATGGAGCCCGCCGAGATGGCCATGATGACCAGGGCCGTGAACGGCTGGGAGTAGTGGCCCGCCTCGATGAGGGGCCAGACGATGCCGGCCGTCGTGACGATCGCGACCGTGGCCGAGCCCTGGGCGACGCGCAGGACCAGGGAGATCAGGTAGGCGAGGACGATGACGGGCAGGCCCACGTCGTTGAACGTGTCGGAGAGCGCCTGGGCGACGCCGCTGCCCTTGAGGACCGCGCCGAAGATGCCGCCCGCGCCGACCACCAGGAGGATGTTGCCGACCGGCTTCAGGGCCGCCGTGGACACCGTCTCCAGGGACTTGCGGGACCAGCCGCGGCGGATGCCGAGCAGGTAGTAGGCAAGGAGCAGGGCGATCGTCAGGGCGACGAAGGGGTGGCCGAAGAACTCGATGACCGAGCGGACCGTGGAGGGGTCGAGGGCGATCGAGGAGAACGTGGCCAGGAGGATCAGGACGAGCGGGGTGCCGATGATCGTGAAGACGGTGCCGAGCGGAACGGGCTTCTCGGTCGGCTTCACGCCGGCCTTGCGCTGCTCCTCGACGAGCGCGGCCTTGGCCTCGTCGGCGGCCTCGACCATGTCCTGCGGGACGGGCACGAAGATCCGCTTGCCGATCCACGCGGACCAGACCCAGGCGGCGAGCACGGCGGGGATGCCGCAGACGATGCCCATGAGGATGACCCAGCCGAGCTGGACATGGAGCAGTCCGGCGGCGGCGACGGGTCCGGGGTGCGGCGGCAGGAACGCGTGGGTCATCGACAGGCCGGCGAGCAGCGGCATGGCGTAGAGGACGATCGACTTGCCGCCGCGCTTGGCGGCCGCGTAGACGATCGGCGCGAGGACGAAGATGCCGACGTCGAAGAAGACCGGGATGCCGAAGATGAGGCCGGTCAGGCCCATGGCGAGGGGGGCGCGCTTCTCGCCGAAGAGGTTCAGGAGGCGGGACGCCAACACCTCGGCGCCGCCGGAGACTTCGAGCACCGCGCCGAGCATGGTGCCGAGTCCGATGATGATCGCCACGTGGCCGAGGGTGCCGCCCATGCCGGACTCGATGAGGGAGACGGCGTCGGACTTCTGGACGGTGCCGAAGAGCTCGGTGACGGAGAGGCCGGCCGCGAGGCCGACGGCTATGGAGACCGTCAGGAGGGCCAGGAAGGGCTGGAGCCTGACCTTGATGATCAGGAAGAGCAGAAGGGCGATGCCGAGCGCGGCGCAGGTGAGCAGGCCCGCGGTGCCGCCGATGATCGCCATCAGACCGCCGGTATGGGGTGGCGCGGGGGCGGGGGCGGTCGCGGCGAGAGGCAGGAGGGACATGAGGGGGGACCTCGTAATTCCATGCGGCTTTCAGGGCAGGGGGGATCGCGGTGCGGCGCCTCGGGGATCGGCGCCGCACCGTGATGACGTACGGGTTACGGGTGTTGCGAAGGCGTCAGCTCAGGACGGCGAGCGCGTCGATCTCGATGAGGAGACCCTTGGGGAGACCGACGTAGACGGTGGTGCGGGCGGAGGCCGGGGCCTTGAGACCCTGCTCCTCGAAGTACGCGTTGTAGATCGCGTTCATCTCGGCGAAGTGGTCGACGTCGGTGAGGTAGACGCGCATCATCATGACGTCGTCCCAGGTGGCGCCGCCCTCTTCGAGGATCGCCTTGACGTTGGCGAAGGTCTGGAGGGTCTGCTCGCGCAGGGTCGGGCCCGCGGGGGTGGGGGCCTGGCCCTCCACGGCCGGCAGGAAGCCGACCTGGCCCGCGACCTGAAGGATGTTGCCCTTCTTGACGCCGTGCGAGAACTTCGCGGGCGGGGTCGTGTGCGTGGCGGGGGTGAGCGCGGTCTTCTCGGTCATCGTGAGGTGGCTTCCTTGGTGGGGGCTTCTTTGCTGGCGGCCTTGGTGGTGGCCTCTTTGGAGCCGGGTACGGCTCCGGAGTACTCCCGGCTGATCGCGTCGGCCGTGCGGCGGACCAGCGGGAGCAGGGTGAGGAGTTCCTCGGCCGTGACGACCACGTTCGGTGCGGAGACCGACATGGCGGCGACGACGCGGCCGTCCGCACCCCGGATGGGCGCTCCGACGCAGTTGATGGACTCCTCGTGGCCGCCGAGGTCGGTGGCCCAGCCCTGTTCGCGGACGACGGCGAGTTCCTTGAGGAAGGCGCCGGCGTTCGGGGTCGAACGGGCCGTGTACGTGGGGTAGTCGAGCTTCTCGGCGATGGCTCGGCGCTCGGCTTCGGAGAGGTCGGCGAGGAGGAGCTTGGCGACGGCGGCGACCGTGATGGCCACCGGCTTGCCGATGCGCGAGTACATGCGGACCGGGTAGCGGCTCTCCACCTTGTCGATGTAGAGGACCTCGTTCTCCTCGTACACGGCGAGGTGGACCGTGTGGCCGCACTTCTCGTTGAGCGCGGTGAGATGGGGGTGGGCGATCTCACGCACGTCGAGGTTCTCGACGGCTTCCTGGGCGAGGGCGAACAGGCGCGCGCCGAGGCGGTAGCGCTGATCGGACTGGCGGTAGACCAGGCCGTGTTCGTGGAGGGTCCGCAGCAGGCGCAGGGCCGTGGACTTGTGGACGCCGAGGCGGTCGGCGACCTGGCCCAGGTCGGCGGGGCCCTCGGCGAGCAGCGGCAGGATGCTCAGCGCTCGGTCGACTGTCTGGCTCATGGCGTACGTACCTCCTCCACGGCCCCGTCGGCGGTCCAGCCGGGGCCGAGGTGCAGTGTGCCCCAGGAGGCGTCGTCGAGGTCGGCGAGACGGTCGGCGTGGGCGCGGCTCGGGGGCGCGGCGAGGTCGCCGGGGGTGGTGAGGGCGGCTGCGGCCATGAGGTGGCCGTGGCGCAGCCGGGCGGGTACGGGCAGGCCGCGCAGGGCGCCGGAGAGGTAGCCGGCGGCGAAGGCGTCGCCGGCGCCGACGGCGGCGACGACGTCCACGCGCGGGGCGGGCTCGGTGTGGCGCACGCCCTGTTCGTCGTAGGCGACCGCGCCGTCGGCGCCGCGCTTGACGACGAGCGTCGCGGGTTCGGGCAGGGCGGCGCGGATGGCGTCGGGGCCGCCGGTGATGCCCCAGGCGTCCTCGGCCTCGTCCTCGCCGACGAAGACGAGGTCGGCGCCGCGGGCCAGGTCGAGCAGGACGCGGGCGTCGTCGGGGCGGGACCACAGCCCGGGGCGGTGGTTGACGTCGAAGGAGACGAGGGGCCGGCCGGCGGGGGTGCGGGCGGTGAGGTCGGCGGTGAGGTCGAGACAGCCGGCGGAGAGCGCGGGCGTGATCCCGGACAGGTGCAGGACGCGGCCGGAGCGGATGGCGGCCAGGTCCATGTTCTGGCTGGTCATCGCGGAGGCGGCGGATCCGGCGCGGTAGTAGGCGACCTCGTGGGCGTCGGTGGCGCGGTCACCGGCGGTGCGGAAGTAGATGCCGGTGGGGCGGGCGGGGTCGCGGCGTACGGCGGAGGTGTCGACGCCGTACGCGCCGATCGCGTCGACCAGGTGGTCGCCGAAGCCGTCGGCGCCGACACGGCTGACCCAGCGGACGGTGTGTCCGGCGGCGGCGAGCACGCACGCCACGTTGGACTCGGCTCCGCCGATGCCGCGGTCGAAGGACGGTACGTCGGCGAGGCGCCCGGGCACGGAGGGCACGAAGGTGACCATGGACTCGCCGAGCGTGACGACATCCACGGGGGCGTGGTGCGCGGGGGCGGCGGGTCCGGTGGCGGTCACAGTGGTTCGGGCTCCTCGTGGGGTCTGGGCTCATGCCTGCGGGGTCAACGGCTCCGTTGACCCGGCGTTGGCTCGGATGTTAGACAGCAGTAAGCGACATACGCAATGACCGTTGCATTATTTGCAACGGCCTTCTTACGAGGAGGCTCCATGGCCGCCGACAACGCCGTCAACGCCGTAGCCCGTCTCAGGGATCTGGATCTCGAGCGGGTCGACCACCGCTTCAAGGGGCTGCCCCCGGACGCGGAAGGCCTGACCGTCGGCGAGCTCGCGGCCGAGCGCCGCAACCTCTTCACCGGCGGCTTCACGACCCCGGTCCTCGCACTCTCCGCCGAGCGCCTCGAGCACAACCTCGCGCTGATGGAGACATATGCCACTCGCCACGCGCTGGCCTTCGCCCCGCACGGCAAGACCTCGATGGCGCCGCAGCTCTTCCACCGCCAGATCGAGCACGGCGCGTGGGGCATCACCCTCGCCGTCCCGCATCAGGTGCGGGTCGCCCGCGCCTTCGGCATCGAGCGGATCTTCCTCGCGAACGAGCTCGTCGACCCGGCCGCCCTGCGCTGGCTCGCGGGCGAACTCGACCGCGACCCCGACTTCCGCTTCATCTGTTACGTCGACTCGGTGCGCGGCGTCGAGCTGATGGACGCCGCCCTCGCCGAGGCCGGCGCCACGCGGCCGGTCGACGTGGTCGTGGAGCTGGGCGCGGGCGAGGGCGCGCGCACGGGCGTGCGGACCGAGGCCGAGTGCTTCGACCTCGCGAACGCCGTCGCGGCGGCGGACACGCTGCGCCTGGTCGGCGTCGCCGGTTACGAGGGCGAGGTGCCCGACGCGTCGCCCGAGACCGTCGGGGCGTGGCTGCGCCGGCTCACCGGGCTGCTCGTCGACCTCGACAAGGCGAGCCGCTTCGCGGACCTGGACGAGATCGTGGTCAGCGCGGGCGGCAGCGCCTGGTTCGACGCGGTGGCGGAGGTGTTCGCCGAACTGCCCGAACTCTCGGCTCCCGTACTGAAGTTGCTGCGCTCGGGCGCGTACGTGTCGCACGACGACGGCCACTACAAGCACCTCACGCCGTTCAACCGGGTCCCCGAGGAGGGCGCGCTGCACCCGGCGTTCCGGCTGTGGGCGCAGGTCGTCTCGCGCCCGACGGCGGAGCAGGCGTTCACGAACGCGGGCAAGCGCGACGCGGCGTACGACCTCGATCTGCCCGAGGCGCAGGTCGTGCGGGACGCCCGCACGGGCGAGGTGCGCGAGGCCACCGGCGTGACGGTGACGGGGCTTTCCGACCAGCACGGATGGGTGCGCACGGACGGGGGCGAGGACCTGGCGGTGGGCGACTGGCTCGGTATGGGCCTGTCGCACCCGTGCACGTCCTTCGACAAGTGGCAGCTGATTCCGCTCGTGGAGGCGGACGGCACGGTCGTGGACTACGTCCGGACGTTCTTCTAGGCGCCGCGATCTTCTGCGGCTCCGGCGGGGGCTGGTCGCTCCCCGCGGCGGAGCCGCTGATGGGCACAGCCCCGCGCCCCTGAAGGCATGCGCTGCGCGCGGCCTTCCCCGACGAGATGCCGCACGAAGTGCGCATCCCAGGGGCGCGGGGAACGGCGCGACCAGCCACGACGAGACCCGCACCCGAACCCCGCACCAAAGAGAGGCACCCCCATGGACCTGGTCATCCGCGACGCGCACGTCATCGACGGCACCGGAGGTGCCTCCTACCGGGCCGACGTCGGCGTCCAGGACGGCCGCGTCACGACGATCCACCGGGAAGGTGACGGCGGCCCCCGCCCCTCGGCCCACAGGACGCTGGAAGCGTCGGGCCTCGCCCTGTCCCCCGGCTTCATCGACATGCACGCCCACAGCGACCTGGCGCTGCTGCGCGACCCGGACCACAGCGCGAAGGCCGCGCAGGGCGTCACGCTCGAAGTCCTCGGCCAGGACGGCCTGTCGTACGCGCCGGTCGACGACCGCACGCTCGCCGAGGTCCGCCGCGCGATCACCGGCTGGAACGGTGACGGCAGTGACATCGACTTCGACTGGCGCACGGTCGGCGAGTACCTCGACCGCCTGGACCGAGGCATCGCGGTCAACGCCGCTTACCTGATCCCCCAGGGCACCGTACGGATGTACGCGGTGGGCTGGGACGACCGCGACGCGACGCCCGAGGAGCTCGACCGCATGCGGCAGCTCGTCGCCGAGGGCATGGAGCAGGGCGCCGTCGGCATGTCGTCCGGCCTCACCTACACACCCGGCATGTACGCGAAGGACGCCGAACTCACCGAGCTGTGCCGGGTCGTGGCCTCGTACGACGGCTACTACTGTCCGCACCACCGCTCGTACGGCGCCGGGGCGCTCGACGCGTACCGGGAGATGGTGGAACTCACCCGCGAGGCGGGCTGCCCGCTCCATCTCGCGCACGCCACCATGAACTTCGGGGTGAACAAGGGCAAGGCGCCCGACCTGATCTCCCTGCTCGACGCGGCGCTCGCCGACGGCGCCGACATCTCGCTCGACACCTACCCGTACACGCCGGGCAGTACGACGCTCGTCGCGATGCTGCCGAGCTGGGCGAGCGAGGGCGGCCCCGACGAGATCATGAAGCGGCTGCAGGACGACGCGACCGCCGAGAAGATCCGCCACCACATGGAGGTCGTCGGGGCGGACGGCTGCCACGGTGTGCCCATCGAGTGGGACGCCATCGAGATCTCCGGCGTGTCCGACCCGGGGCTCGCGTCCTGCGTCGGCAAGACGGTCCAGGAGTCGGCCGACATGCGCGGCGAGGCGCCGTGGGTGACCGCGCGCCGTCTGCTCGTCAACGACAAGCTGGGCTCGACGATCCTCCAGCACGTCGGCCACGAGGAGAACGTCCGGGCGATCATGCAGCACCCGGTGCACACGGGCGGCAGTGACGGCATCCTCCAGGGCTTCAAGCCGCACCCGCGCGCGTACGGCACGTTCCCGCACTACCTGGGTCGCTACGCACGCGAGCTCGGCATCATGTCGCTGGAGGAGACGGTCGCCCACCTCACGTCGCGCCCCGCCGCCCGGCTGCGCCTGGCCGACCGCGGCCTGGTCCGCGAGGGCTACCGCGCCGACCTGGTCCTCTTCGACCCGGAGACGGTCGCGGCGGGCTCCACGTTCGAGGCGCCTCGCACGCTCCCCGTGGGCATCCCGCACGTCCTCATCGACGGGAAGTTCGTGATGGAGGACGGGCGCCGCACCGACGTGCTCGCGGGGCGGTCGGTCCGCAGGACGGCGTAACCGCCCCGGACGGCCTCGGTGGGCGCGGATCACCGCGCCCACCCGCGACGACGGCCCAAAGCGCACGCCCGCGCCGCCCCACGTGTCCGAAAACACGGAGCGCCCCGCGGTACCCGGCCGTAAGCTCGCGATATGCAGGTGATCCAGTCGACGAAGCTCTCCAATGTCTGTTACGAGATCCGGGGCCCGGTACTCGAGGAGGCGATGCGTCTGGAGACAGCAGGCCACCGCATCCTCAAGCTCAACACCGGCAACCCGGCCGCGTTCGGCTTCGAGTGCCCGCCCGAGATCCTCGAGGACATGCTCCGCAACCTCGGCGACGCGCACGGCTACGGGGACGCCAAGGGCCTGCTCGCGGCCCGCCGCGCGGTGATGATGCACTACCAGACCCTGGGCGTGGAGACGGACGTCGAGAACGTCTTCATCGGCAACGGCGTCTCCGAGCTGATCGTGATGGCGATGCAGGGGCTCCTCGACGACGGGGACGAGGTCCTCGTCCCGGCGCCGGACTACCCCCTGTGGACGGCGGCGGTCTCCCTCTCCGGCGGCACCGCCGTGCACTACCGCTGCGACGAGCAGTCCGACTGGATGCCCGATCTCGCCGACGTGGAGCGGAAGGTCACCGACCGCACCAAGGCGATCGTGATCATCAACCCGAACAATCCGACGGGCGCCGTCTACAGCGACGACATGCTGCGCGGCCTGACCGACATCGCCCGCCGCCACAACCTCCTGGTCTGCTCGGACGAGATCTACGACAAGATCCTCTACGACGGCGCGACGCACACGCCGACCGCCGCCATCGCCCCAGACCTGCTGACCCTCACCTTCAACGGCATGTCGAAGGCGTACCGGGTGGCCGGTTACCGCGTGGGCTGGATGGCGATCTCCGGGCCGCGCGCGCACGCCGACTCGTACATCGAGGGCCTCACGATCCTGGCGAACATGCGTCTGTGCGCGAACATGCCGGGCCAGCACGGCGTCGTCGCGGCACTCAGCGGACGCCAGACGATCAACGACCTGGTGCTGCCGGGCGGCCGCCTGAAGGAGCAGCGGGACACCGCGTACGAGCTGCTGACACAGATCCCGGGCGTGACGTGTGTGAAGCCGAAGGGCGCGCTCTACCTCTTCCCGCGGCTCGACCCGAAGGTGTTCAAGGTCAAGGACGACCGGCAGATGGTCCTCGATCTGCTGCGCGCCGAGAAGATCATGGTCGTGCACGGTACGGGGTTCAACTGGCCGGAGCCGGATCACTTCCGGGTGGTCACGCTGCCGACGGTCGGCCAGCTCACGGAGGCCGTGACCCGTATCGGCCGCTTCCTGGACGGTTACAGCCAGCCCTGAGGACCGCCCGAGCGCCCTCCCGGGGACAAGACTCAACTTTAGACTGAATCTAAGCTAGGATGGGCTTCAAGCTACCCGCCTGGAGGCCATCCCATGTACGAGCCGATCCGCACCAAGTCGGTCCATGCCATGGCCGACCCCGGCGACTTCCCGCACCGCTCCCGCGAGGAGGAGCTCGACATCCAGCTCGCGGGGCATCTGGCGGCCCTGCTCGCAGTCACCGACGAACTCGGCCTGGACGAGGTGGGTGACCGCATCGCCGACCAGGTCGCCCGGCTGCGCGGCACACCGCCCGCCCGGCACACCGGCCGGACCGACGCGTCCGCACTCGCGCTCCACCGCCGCGCCCACGCACTCGCGGGCCGCGCGCTGGTGGTGGCCGCGTCCCGCGCCGACACGGCGGCCGCGATCCTCGCGGCCGAGCAGATGGACGCGCACACGGCGGCGATCACCGCCGCCACCCCCGCCGCGCCCGCTCGACTGGTCGGCGCCCTCTGACGGCCCCGGTCCGCGAGCCGGGGAGGCGCGCGGACCGGGTGCCCTTCATGTACCGCATCTGACGACCCGGCTGCCGCCGGACCGGGTCAGGCGCCCACGAGTTCCCTCGAACCCAGCTTCTCTCGTGACGATTCGAGGTTGCGGGTCACCCGCTCGAGGTGATCGGACGGCACCTTGCCGCTCTCGAGGAGGCGCTGGCTGCAGTTCGCCGACTCCTCGTACTCTCCGATCCAGTAGGCGGCCACGGCGAGTTCGTCGAGTGCGTGCCACTCGTACCATTCGAACTCGACGAACAAAGTGTCTGTCGGGTACGGGATCTGCGCTGCCTGCCGCGCGAACATGTACGCGAGTGGCCAGCGCTCGCCGTTCATGCGGCAATAGCGTGCGAGTCCACCGAGGGCTTCGCCGCCGCGCGAGGGACGGCTTTCGTACGCGCGGAGGTAGCGGTCGATCACCTGCGCCGGCGGCCGGCCGATCTCCGCCGCGAGCCGTGCGGCGTAGAGGTGGGC
Organism: Streptomyces sp. NPDC055955; assembly: GCF_042270245.1. Classification (NCBI taxonomy): domain Bacteria; kingdom Bacillati; phylum Actinomycetota; class Actinomycetes; order Kitasatosporales; family Streptomycetaceae; genus Streptomyces; species Streptomyces sp. NPDC055955. The sequence goes on along the minus strand of NZ_JBHJYS010000013.1, from coordinate 47,254 downwards.
ACAGAAGACTTCCTCGGCGTAGCCGCCCATGCGTGTCCGGCGGTCGTAGGCGACGAGTGACTTTTTCGGCTCTCCGGCATCGCGCCAGCTCTGGGCGAGATAGAAGACGTAGCGGGAGTTGTCGGGTTCCTTGATCAGGCCTTTCTGAAGGATCTTGGCGTCCCGCAGGTACTTCTTCCGCTGGCCCTCTTCCTTCAGCCGTGCGCCGCCGCCCACCGAGAGGATGTTGGCGCCCTTGAACGTCCCGAGGCTGAACGACGTTCCGCAGTCGATGTACTCGTGCAGGACCCCGACGTAGCGCCAGGGCAGCCGGGTCGAGACCAGAGCCTGGCGCCAGTGGATGAGCGTCCCGCTGTGCAGTGCGACATGGTAGGAGTCGTGCGTCAGCTCCGGCATGCGAAAGCCGGGCTCCATCTCCATCAGGTCGTCGGCGTCGATGAACAGCAGATAGTCGGCTTCGGAGCGTGCCAGGTCGATCGCCTCACTGCGGCTCCCGTCGTACCCCTTCCAGGGTCTTTCGTACAGGGTGCCGGGCAGATCGCTGAAGACGTCACGGATGACGTCCTGGGTGCCGTCGGTCGAGCCCGTGTCCAGGATGACCCAGGTGTCGATCAAAGGGCGCACGGATTCGAGGCAGCGGCGGATGACATGGGCCTCGTTCTTGACGATCATGTTCAAGCAGATCGTTTGTTTCACAGGTTTCATCCTGCTCTTTGAGGTAAATCACCGAAACGGACAGGCGTCTGACTGCACGACACCGGCCAGGAAAACGCGGCGAGTTGATGCGGCGAGGAAACGCGCGGCCGCTCCCGCGGCGACGCGGCGCCGGATCGGGCTCTATCGCTTACGCTCCAGCAGCGCGACGGTCAGGCCACTGAGGGGGACCGTCCCGCTGGTGGTGTACTGCGCACGCAGCGCCGCGGCCTGGCCTGCGGGGACAGCGTTCAAGGGATCCGGGTCACTGCCCGGTACCACCACCCAGATGCGACTCTCGCCTCTCAAGCACGTGACCGGCTCCGGACAATAGACCGGAAACAGTTCGTTGTTCTCGGCCGCCGACTTGGCGACGAATACTTCCCGCAGCTTCAGACCGGGCCGAAGGTAATAGCGAACTCCCTGGTCGAGCATCCACGGAGCTCCCTTGACATAGACCGCCGCGTCTCCGGAGTGGTAGTACTTCTCAATGGTCCGCGCGGCCGCCATGTAGTCCGCATTGTGCGGGACATCGTGTTCGAATTCCCCTCTCATCCTGCGCTGGTCGGGCAGCACGAGCAGACCGACCACGGCCAGAACCACGCCGACCGTCAGCCAGGACCGCGCCGCCCGGGCAAGGCCGGCCCCCGCCAGCACCGCCCAGACCGGCACCGTGAACATGGCGTACTGAAAACGGAAGTAGGAGACATCCCCGTGGGACGCCGCCCACAACACGAAGGGAGGCAGCAGGGCCACGGTGAAGCACAGCAGAAGGGCATCGCGGCGCTCGGTCCGCCGCGCCATGGCGGCCAGCGTGATCACCACCCCGGCACACAGGCCGGAGGCGAACACCTGGGGCCAGATACCGACCAGGCCCCACAGGTCCGGCTCAGGAACCCAGAAGAGCTGGCGGGACGCCTGCGACGTGCCCAGCACGACCACCGGGATCACACCGGCCGCACCGGCCAGAGCCGCGACGCAGAAGCGCCAGAAGACGCCACCCTCCTCGCGGGCCCGGTGGACGACCACGGCGAGGTGCCCCGCCAGGACGGTCAGCGCGATCAGGTGCAGCAGCCCGACGACCGCCACGCACAGGGCGTACCCCGCCCAACGCCACCAGCGCCTCGGCGCGTCGAGGGCTCGGAGCAGCAGGAACGTCGCCAAGGTCGCGGCCAGGACCACCAGGGCGTAACTGCGGGCCTCCTGAGCGAACCGGCTCACGACGGGGATCAGGGCGAAGAGCAGCCCGCCACACATTCCGGCACGTGAGTCGAAGAGCCTGCGCCCGATCAAGGCCACCAGGGCGGCTGTTCCGCTCATGGCCAGCACCGAGGGCATGCGCATGGCTGTCTCGGAGTCGCCGAAGACGGCCATCCACCCGTGCATCAGAACGTAGTACGTGGCATGCACCGCGTCGACGTTCTGCAGCATCGCCAGAATCTGGCCCAGGCTGCGACGGCCCACATCCGAGGTGACGAGCTCATCGGTGCCCAGCTGAGGGCCGTCGATCCGGACGTACGCGATCACCAGTGTGGCCAGCGCCGGCCACATCCATAGACCGACAGATGCCCCAAGGGGTCGTTTCCGTCCCGCGGTCTCCGGCTGAGTCTCTGCGCTCTGAACAGGACGCGTAAGGGTTGTCACGGAAACAGTTCTAGGGCCGCCGCGCTGCCGCCGGGGACAGCCACGGACGAAGAAGGCCGCCATTCGCCTGATCGGCCCTCCGATGCGGCCCTCTCAAACCGATAATCCAACTCTTTCACCGACCAGAGTAGGCACAGCACACCAATGGATCTCTTATGGGCCATTTATGCTGGGCCATTGTATTGATCGTTTTGCGCGCCACTCAACCGCATTGCGCCCACTGTCGAAAGATGCCGAGGGAGGCTCAAAAGGGCTTCCGGAAGAAACCCACAGGTTCCCCAAGGAGCAAATTAGATGAGTCCTGAAAACGGGACCCGATCCAAGCTTGGCCCGCTTCCCCGGCGCGGCAGGTGGATCGCAGGCGGTGCGGTGGCATCGCTGGCCGTCGTGATGCTCGGCTTCAGCAGCCCCGCGCTGGGGCTTGCCGCGGCGTCGCACACGGCCGGAGTAACCCCGGCAGGGGCGAAGGGCGACGACAAGTGTAAGGACGACAAGAAGAAGGAGCCTCGCTACGGCGCTCCCGGCGCCCTTGGCTACAGCGACAACGACAAGGACAAGGGTAAGGACAAGAACAAAGACAAGGACAAGAACAAGAACAAGTGCAAGGGAGACACCGGGCCCACGGGTAATACCGGGAACACGGGCAACACCGGCGACACCGGCAATACCGGGAACACTGGCAACACCGGGAACACCGGCGACACCGGCAATACCGGGAACACTGGCAACACGGGTGACACCGGCAACACGGGGAACACTGGCAATACCGGAAACACGGGTGACACCGGCAACACGGGCAACACCGGGAACACCGGCAACACGGGGAACACCGGCAACACGGGGAACACCGGGAACACCGGCAACACGGGGAACACCGGCAACACGGGTGACACCGGGAACACCGGCAACACGGGGAACACCGGGAACACCGGCAACACCGGCAACACCGGCAACACCGGCAACACCGGCAACACCGGCAACACCGGGCCGTGCATCAGTGTCACCGCGGCGAAGTCCAACGGCAACGAGCAATTCCTCGGCGCGCTCTTCAACGGGACGGCGTTCTACGGCAGGCGCGACGTTGCAGGCAACCCCGACGGCCCGGACACCACGGACATCACCCACGGCGCGGCTAACGACCCAGGCTGGGGAGACCTGAGCACCATCGCCGGTTATCCCACGGAGCCGGTCTGTGCCATCGCGCTCGACACCGACGGCTCCGACGCCTACTTCAAGATCATCACCACGAACGGCAACGTCTTCACCCTGCACTGCGACACTGGCGGTCAGGCCATTGTGTGCCCCGCCCCGGCACAAGGCAATGACCCCGCGTCGACGTGGAAGCAGGTGACGGACCTGCCGAACTCGCCGCTCATCGTTCCGCGGAACGGCTTCTCGCCGCTCATCGACAAGGGGTTCTCGAAGAGCTACAAGTGACGAGTCGTCACTGACGCGTGTCGTGCCCGGACCACCCGGGCACGACACACCCTGCGCGTGACGGCCGCACCCAGAAACGGGAAAGCGTCCGGCCCCCGAAACCGATGAATCTGGCTTCGGGGGCCGGGGCGCGACGGGCCCGTGACGGCGCCACAGGTCAGGGCGGAAGCCGGTCGGGCCCGCCGCGTTGTCCGCGGGAGCGGTCAGCCGAGCCGGGCGACCAGCGCGCGGTACTCGTCCCACAGCTCCTTCGGCGTGTGGTCGCCGAAGGTGTTGAGGTGCTCGGGGACCAGGGAGGCCTCGTCGCGCCACACCTCCTTGTCGACCGTCAGCAGGAAGTCGAGGTCGGAGTCGGCCAGTTCGAGGCCGTCCGTGTCGAGGGAGTCACGCGTCGGCAGGATGCCGATCGGCGACTCGACGCCCTCGGCCTTGCCCTCCAGGCGCTCGACGATCCACTTCAGGACGCGGCTGTTCTCGCCGAAGCCGGGCCACACGAACTTGCCCGCGTCGTTCTTGCGGAACCAGTTGACGTAGTAGATCTTCGGCAGCTTGGACTGGTCCTTGTCCTTGGCCACGTCGATCCAGTGGGCCATGTAGTCGCCCATGTTGTAGCCGCAGAACGGGAGCATCGCGAACGGGTCGCGGCGCAGCTCGCCGACCTTGCCCTCGGCGGCGGCGGTCTTCTCGGAGGCGACGTTCGCGCCGAGGAACACGCCGTGGTTCCAGTCGAAGGACTCGGTCACCAGCGGCACGGCGGAGGCGCGGCGGCCGCCGAAGAGGATCGCCGAGATCGGCACGCCCTTCGGGTCCTCCCACTCGGGCGCGATGATCGGGCACTGCGAGGCGGGGGTGGTGAAGCGCGCGTTCGGGTGGGCGGCCGGGACGCCGGACTCGGGGGTCCAGTCGTTGCCCTTCCAGTCGGTGAGGTGGGCGGGAGTCTCCTCCGTCATGCCCTCCCACCAGATGTCGTTGTCGTCGGTGAGCGCGACGTTCGTGAAGACGGAGTTGCCCCACAGCGTCTTCATGGCGTTGGCGTTGGTGTGCTCGCCGGTGCCGGGCGCGACGCCGAAGAAGCCGGCCTCGGGGTTGATCGCGTAGAGGCGGTCGTCCTCGCCGAACCGCATCCAGGCGATGTCGTCGCCGATCGTCTCGACGGTCCAGCCGGAGATCGTGGGCTCCAGCATGGCGAGGTTGGTCTTGCCGCACGCGCTCGGGAAGGCGGCGGCGACGTACTTCGACTCACCCTGCGGCGGGGTGAGCTTGAGGATGAGCATGTGCTCGGCGAGCCAGCCCTCGTCGCGTGCCATGACGGACGCGATGCGCAGGGCGTAGCACTTCTTGCCGAGCAGGGCGTTGCCGCCGTAGCCGGAGCCGTAGGACCAGATCTCGCGGGTCTCCGGGAAGTGCGAGATGTACTTGGTGGAGTTGCAGGGCCACGGCACGTCCTGCTGGCCCTCCTCCAGCGGCGCGCCCAGGGTGTGGACGGCCTTCACGAAGAAGCCGTCGGTGCCGAGCTCGTCCAGGACGGGCCGCCCCATGCGCGTCATGGTGCGCATGGAGACGGCGACGTACGCGGAGTCGGTGATCTCGACGCCGATGGCGGAGAGGTCCGAGCCGAGCGGGCCCATGCAGAACGGGACGACGTACATCGTCCGGCCCTTCATCGAGCCGCGGAAGATGCCGCCGCGGCCCTCGTCGCCCTGGAAGATCTCGCGCATCTCCGCGGGGGCTTTCCAGTGGTTGGTGGGGCCGGCGTCCTGCTCCTTCTCGGAGCAGATGAACGTCCGGTCCTCGACGCGTGCGACGTCGGTCGGGTCGGAGGCGGCGTAGTACGAGTTCGGGCGCTTGATCGGGTCGAGCTTCTTGAACGTTCCCTTGTCGACCAGTTCCTCGGCGAGGCGCTCGTACTCGGCCTCGGACCCGTCGCACCAGACCACACGGGCCGGCTGCGTCAGTTCGGCGATCTCGTTGACCCACGAGATCAGTTCCTGGTGCTTGGTGGGGACAGTGCCCAAGGAAACGGGAGCCGCGATGTCGCGCGCCACGATTGCTCCTAAATGAGGGGTTTTTGTTTGTTGCCCCTTGGGGGCTGCGACCCGGATGCTTCACGTGTTGATCCCTCTGGCGCTCATCCGGTGCCGACCGCACTCATATGATCATCCGACGCGGATGCGCATATGTCCAGAGGGCCCCACACCTGAGCGACGTGAGGATCGCCACTCGTTTGCGTCACCGACCGTCACTCGTGTTCGTTACTTACGGCCCCGTAGGTACGATGCGGCTCATGACTGCCGCCACGCCATCCGAAGTGACCGCGACAGAGTCCGTTCCGGTGAAACCACGGCTGCGCGGCTGGCTGCACGCGGGAATGTTCCCCGCGGTCGTCATCTCCGGCCTGGTGCTGACCGCCCTCGCGGACTCCACCCGCGGCCGGATCGCCTGCGGGATCTACGTCCTGACAGCCTGCCTGCTCTTCGGCGTGAGCGCGCTCTACCACCGGGGCAACTGGGGCCCGCGCGCCGACGGCGTGCTGCGCCGGCTCGACCACGCGAACATCTTCCTGATCATCGCGGGTACCTACACCCCGCTCACGATGCTGCTGCTCCCCGAGGCCAAGGGCCAGTGGCTGCTGTGGGGCATCTGGGCGGCCGCCGCGGCGGGCATCATCTTCCGGGTCTTCTGGGTCGGCGCCCCGCGCTGGCTCTACACCCCGTGCTACATCGCGATGGGCTGGGCGGCCGTCTTCTTCCTGCCCGACTTCTTCCACGCGGGCGGCACGGCCGTGCTCGTCTGTGTGATCGTCGGCGGACTGCTCTACAGCGCGGGCGGCGTGATCTACGGAATCAAGCGCCCGAACCCCTCTCCGCGCTGGTTCGGCTTCCACGAGGTCTTCCACTCGCTCACGCTCGCGGCGTTCGTCGTGCACTACGTCGGCATCTCGCTGGTGGCGTACCAGCACGCCTGACCTCGCCTTCCACCTCTCCGGCCGCGGCTTCCGAGCCGCGGCCGTTTTTTGTGCCCGGATCCATGGATTGACAGTAGCTACCTTTTGACAATTACTCTCATTTCATGCCATGGCCGGGACGTTGGTGGCCGCGAAGTGCGCGCAGCCCCTGGTCACCAGGTTCGGGCCACCCGCGGTGATCAGCGCGGCGCTCACGGTCCTGGCGTTCGCCGCGTTCCTCGGCAGCCGCACCACGGCCGGCTCCGGGTACGGGTTCACCGCCCTGTGGCTGGGCATCGCCGGGGTCGGCTTCTCCTTCGCGCTCGTGCCCGCGATGGGCGCCGCGCTGTCGGCGCTGCCCGCGGACCGGGCGGGCAGCGGCTCGGGCCTGCTGATGACGGTGCGGCAGGTGGGCGGCGCGCTCGGCATCGCCCTGCAGCTCGGCGCGCTTCTCGCCGGGTCCTACGGCAGCCGGCTCGACACCGCCGGCCTGCCCGGTCCCGCGGCGGACACCGCCGAGGGCTCCATGCCGGCCGCCCACGCGGTGGCCGCGAAGCTCGGGGACCACGCCCTCGCCTCGTCGGCGAACACCGCGTACCTCCACGGAATGAACGTGGTGCTGCTCGTCGTGGGTGTCGCGTCGCTGGTCACCGCCCTGCTCGCGGCCGCTCTGCTCCCCCGTACCGCACCGTCCGCCGGCTTGGCCCCGGCACCCGGCGATGCCCGAGAATGAGCCCCATGGCCGCCTCCGCACGCTCCGCCCCCGCCGCCGACAGCCCCGGGATGGGCCTGCGCGAGCGCAAGAAGCTCAAGACCCGGATCGCGATCAGGGACGCGACGTACCGCCTGATCACCGAGCAGGGGTACGACGCGACGACGGTCGAGCAGATCGCCGAGGCCGCCGAGGTCTCGCCGTCCACGGTGTTCCGGTACTTCCCGACCAAGGAGGACATCGTCCTCACGGACGAGTACGACGCGGTCCTGGAGGCCGAGCTGCGGGCGCGGCCCTCGGACGAGTCGATCGTCGACTCCCTGAAGCACGTGATCGCGCGGGCCGTGCACCTCGGGTTCGACGACGATCCCGAGGTGTCACGGCTGCGGACCAGGCTCCAGGTCGAGGTGCCCGCGGTGCGCTCCAGGATGATGGAGTCCATGTCCGTCACCGGGCAGCTGCTGTGCCGGGTCATCGGCGAGCGCACCGGCCGCGACGCCGACGGCCTCGAGGTCCGCGTCTACGCGATGGCGCTGGTCGGAGCACTCATGGAGACCACCCTGTACTGGGCCGAGCACGGCCACCGAGAAGAGCTGCGCGACCTGATGGACCGCACGCTGGAGACGTTCAGGAACGGTCTCTAGCGCCCGGCGCGGTCCGGCGGCGTCCGGCTCGCTTCAGTCCTGCAGCTTCACCGCGAGCTGCTGGGCGTCGGTGACGGGGGCGTCGCAGGTGAAGTTGCGGCACACGTACGCGGCCGGGCGGCCGTCGACGAGCGGCCGGTCCGCCAGCAACGGCAGTTCGCCGGAGCCGGGTCGGCCCGCCGCGACGACCGCGCCGGGCGCCGTGCCGAGCAGCGCCGTGCGGTGGAGTTCACCGCCGATCTCACCGACGACGGCGACCTCCTTCGGCCCGTCGAGCAGCGCCTCCGCGACGGCGAGCCCGTGCCCGATGAAGCGGGGCGCGCGCGGGCCGAGCGCCCGCACGACGCCCAACGCCCGCTCGGCGGCGGTGCGATGGGGCTCCGAACCGGTCTGCGCCGCGTACGAGAGCAGCGCGCCGGCGGCCGCGCTCCAGCCCGAGGGCGTGGCGTTGTCGGTCGGGTCCTGCGGCCTGCGGATGAGCCGCTCGGCGTCGGCCGCCGTGTCGTACAGCGCGCCGGACTCCGCGTCCGTGAACTGGTCGAGGACGTGGTCGAGAAGGAACCCGGCGAACTCCAGCCAGACCCCCTCGCCGGTCACGGACGCCAGCGTGAGGAAGCCCTCGGCGACATCCGCGTAGTCCTCCAGGACCCCGGCGTTCGCGCCGGCGCGGCCGTCCTTGCTGGTACGGGTGATGCGCGCCCGCGCGTCCATGTGGAGCCGTACGACCAGATCGGCGGCGGCGAGTGCGGCCTGCACCAGGTCCGGCCGGTCGAAGTACGCGCCGGTCTCCGCGAGCGCGGCGATCGCCAGGCCGTTCCACGCGGCGACGATCTTGTCGTCCCGTCCGGGCGCCGGCCGCTCGGCGCGCGCCGCGAACAGTCTGCGCCGCACGTCCTCGATCTGTGCGGCATCGAACTCGACGTCCTGCTGCGGGAGTTGGAGGACCGATGCGCCCTCCTCGAAGGTGCCCTGCTGCGTCACGCCGAAGTACCGGGCGGCCAGCTCGGCGTCCGCGTCCCCGAGCACCTCGCGCAGCTGCTGCGGCGTCCACACGTAGAACGCGCCCTCGACATGGCGGCCCTCGGCGTCCTCGCTGTCCGCGTCCAGCGCGGACGCGAACCCGCCCTCGTTCGTCCGCAGTTCCCGCACCATGAAGTCCGCGGTCTCCAGCGCGACCCGCCTGGCGGTCTCCGAACCGGTGGCCCGCCACAGATGCGCGTACGCGCGGCACAGCAGCGCGTTGTCGTAGAGCATCTTCTCGAAGTGGGGCACGACCCACTCGCGGTCGACGGAGTAGCGGGCGAAGCCGCCGCCCAGCTGGTCGTAGATCCCGCCGCGCGCCATCCGCTCGCAGGTGTCGTCGGCCATCTGGAGCGCGCCCTCGGCGCCGGTGCGGGCGTAGTGGCGCAGCAGGAACTCGATCACCATCGACGGCGGGAACTTGGGCGCGCCGCCGAACCCGCCGGTCGCCGCGTCGTACTCGCGGGTCAGGCCGAGCAGTGCCTGCGCGAGCTCGCCCTCGCCGGGGATCTGCGTGTCCCCGTACGGCAGCTCGCGTCCGGCCAGATCGCCGACGATCTTCGCGGCGACCTCGGTGACCTCCTCCTTGCGCTCCGCCCACGCCTGCGCCACGCCCTCCAGGATCTGCGGGAACGAGGCCATTCCGTGCCGGGGCTCGGGCGGGAAGTAGGTGCCGAAGTAGAACGGCTCGGCCTCGGGCGTGAGGAACACGGTCATGGGCCAGCCGCCCTGCCCGGTGGCGGCCTGCACGGCCTCCATGTACACGGCGTCGACGTCGGGCCGCTCCTCGCGGTCGACCTTGATGTTGACGAAGCGGTCGTTCATGAGGGCGGCGGTCGCCTCGTCCTCGAAGGACTCATGGGCCATGACGTGGCACCAGTGGCAGCTGGAGTACCCGACGCTGAGCAGCACCGGGACCCCGCGCATCCGCGCCTCCTCGAAGGCGTCGGCCGACCACGGCCACCAGTCGACGGGGTTGTCGGCGTGCTGGAGGAGGTAGGGGGACGTCTCATGGGCCAGTCGGTTCGGCATGCGCCCCATCCTCGCGCACGCCGGTCGCCGATCGGTCCTTTGATCCCCGGCCTCTCGCGCCATGACCCCATACGCAGCACACTTGGCACGGAACCGTTGCCGCCGGAGGGGGACCTGAGATGCGAGACAGCCATCGGGCGGAAGCCGAGGGGCTGTTGGCCCGGGCCGTGGAGGAGGAGGTACGGCGTTCGGGTGGGCGCACGGACGGCGGGGTGCTGCTGTCGCGTGCGCGCGGTGCGCTCGACGCCATGGCGGAGACCGCCGCCGAGGAGTACACACAGTTCACCCATGCCCTGGACGAGGCCGAGGCCGGGCAGATGTCGTTCGGACAGCGCTTCGCCCAGGAGCGCGGATCGACTCCCCTGCTGGTCACGGCCGTTGCCGCGGTCGGCGCCTGCGTGGCCGACCTGCTGCTGGGCACGGGCGCGGGGACCGCGGTCGGCGCGGGCGCGGCCGTCGCCGTGGTGGGTGCCGCCACGACCGTCGCCAAGGTGACGGCCTCCCATGTGCCCGCCGCGAGCCGCCGCGCCGGGGCGAGGAGCCAGCCCGGCGGGCCCGAACAGCTGAGGCTGCAGTGGCTGACGGCGCTCGACGTGCGGGGGATCCGGCCGTTCCTCGACCAGCAGCGCGTCCTCGCCGCCACCGCGGGGACCGGAGCGAAGAAGCCGACACCGCAGCTGCGCCGCACCGACAAGAGCGCGGCGGCCAGGCGGCGCAATGTCCTGGAGCAGTCCTTCGGCCAACTCCCGGAGCCGGAGGGCCCGTTCGCGGGCCGCAGGACACAGATGCAGCGGATCGCGCAGTGGGTGCACGCGGCGCGCGCGAGCACCGAGACCCGGCCCACCGTCGTCGTGCTGCACGGCGCGCCCGGCGCGGGCCGTACGACGCTCGCGGTGCGGGCGGCGCACGAGCTGCGCGACCAGTTCCGCGGCGCGTGCGTGGTGGACCTGCGGGGCGACGCGCCGGAGGCCCCGCTGTCGACCCGGGACGCCCTGCTCCATCTGCTGAACCGGCTCGGCGCGCCGCGCGAGCAGCTGCTCTTCCGGGAGCGTTCCTCGCAGGAGCAGCAGGTGCGCCGCCTGAGCGAGCTGTACCACCAGCATCTGACGGGGCTTGCGGTCACGATCGTGCTGGACGACGCGGGCGACGCGGAGCAGGTGCGCACGCTGATCCCCGAGCGGTCCGACAGCCTCGTCCTGGTGACGGCGCGCAAGCCGCTCGACCTGCCCGCGGACGTCCCGGCGTGGGTGCACCAGGTGCCGGTGGACGCGCTGGACGCGGCGGGCTCGGAGGAACTCCTGCGTGAGTGCGCGGAGGACGCGTCGGGCCCCTACGACTCCGAAGCGTCCGACACCGTGCGGGAGTTGTGCGGCGGCCTGCCGCTGGCGCTGCGCATCGCGGGCTCCGCGATCGGGCCGCGCACGACCCGCGCGCTGGCCTCCGACCTGGGTGCGTACGGGCCCGTGGAGCCGGTCGAGCGGGTGCTGTGGCTGCGTTACACGGACCAGCCCGAGGTGGCCCGGCGGCTGCTGCGCCGGCTCGCGCTCGCCGGGCGGGCCTCGCTCGGCGCGGCGGCGGCGGCCGCGCTCCTGTCGACGGACGAGTCGGAGGCCACCCGCCATCTGACGGCGCTGTCCCGGGCGGGGCTGATCGACCATGTGCGGGGCAGCCGGTACCGGCTGCACGACCTCGTCCGCTCCTTCGCGCAGGCCCGCCTCCTCGACGAGGAGGAAGCCGCCGAGCGGACGGCCGCGCAAGAACGCCTCATCCAGAACTACGCGGAGCTCGCGGACTCGGTGATCCGGCTCGTCGACGGCAAGATGTCGACGCGCGCCGGCCAGATCGGCCCGCACGGCTTCACCTCGCTCGACGCCGCGCTGCGCTGGCTCGACGACGAGTCCAGCTTCATCACGGCGACACTGCGGGGCGCGGAGGGCGTCGACCAGTCAGCCGTGCTCAACCTGCTCGGCGCCCTGTGCGACTACTGCCTGCTGCGCGGCGACCTCTACCGCCTCGGCGAGATCAGTGAGCTCACCCAGGCCGTCGACCAGGGGCTTCTCGTGCGCTCGGTCCAGTGGCGCACGGGTATCGCGGCACGCCAGCTCGGCGAGCTCGACAAGGCGCGTACGACGCTTGCGTCCGTGGTGGACCTGTACTTCGAGGCGCACCACAACGCGGGCGCGGCGCGCGCCCTGTGCTCGCTGGGCATCACGCTGCACCACCAGGGCCAGCTCAAGGAGGCGTCGGCGAAGCTCCGCGAGGCCCTCGACCTGCAGATCACGGACGAGACGTCGGGCGACCGGGGCTGGACGCTGCACGCGCTCGCCGCGGTGGAACGCGACCGGGCCCATGTGAAGGAGGCGCTCGACCTGCTGACCGCGGCGCTCGACCTGCACCGGGAGAACGAGTCGGTGCACGGCGAGGCCTGGGCGCACTTCCAGCTGGGGCAGCTGTGCCTGCGGATGGGCGACGTGCCGGGCGCGGAGCGCGAGCTGGGCACCGCCCTCGACCTGTACAGCCGTACGCGCGACAGCCGGGGCGAGGCATGGGCGCTCACGCAGCTGGCGCGGGCGCGCCTGGTGGACGGCGACGCGTCGGCGGCCGCCGACGGACTGCGCCAGGCCACCTCGCGTCACCGTGACAACGAGGACGCGCGCGGCGAGGCCTGGACGCTCTACTACCTGGGCCAGGCCCTGGAGGAGAGCGGCAACCTCGACCAGGCGGTACGCGAGCTGGAGCGCTCCCGCACGATGTTCTCGCGGATGCGCGACGTGTACGGGCTCGCCTGCGCCCGCCATCACTCGGCCCGTGTCACGCGTGACCAGCGCGCCGCGCAGACCGGCTCGCTGCGCAACTCCGGCTTCGCCCGTCAGCTCCTGGTCGACGCCCGCGCCGACTTCCAGCGCATCGGCGTCGCGCACGGCGAGGGATGGACCTGCCTGGAACTGGCGGTGGTGGACGCGGGCAACGGGCGCGCGGCCCAGGCCCTGACCCTGTGCGAGGAGGCGGCGGCGCTGTTCGCGTCGTACGGCGACCGTCGCGGCGAGGACTGGGCGAACTTCCTGCGCTGCACGCTGCTGCCGTACGCGTCACCGGGCGGCTCGGAGATCGGCACGGCCGTGGCGCAGGAGGAGCTGTCCCAGCTCGCCCGCACCACCCACGGCGGCCGGGACGGCAAGCTCGACGACTACGTGGAGGCCTACCAGCTCCTCCTGGAGCGCGGCGCGGACCTCGAGGCGGGCTGGCAGGCCTGGCGCCTCGGCATGGTCCCGAATCGGCACGCCCGGGACGTGATGGGCGTGGAGGTCGGCGCGGGGCGCTGAGGGCGCTCGGAGGCCGGGGACACGCGGACGCCGGGGCGCACGCAGCACGAAGGCGCTCGGCGCGGCTCATCGCCGTGCCGAGCGCGTTCCCGTCCGGCTGGGCCTCAGCCCTTGGCGGGCGAGGCCGGGGAGGCGCCGGAGCCGGTCGCGGAGTCCGCGGCGGCGTCCGACTTCTCCTTGAAGTCGACCTTGCCCATGTGGCGGTTCATCGACTTCATCAGGCCCCAGACGGCGACGGCCATCACCGCGAAGACGATGAAACCGAGGACGCCCGGGGTCACCTTGTTCTCGTCGACCTCCTTGGCGAGGGGGACGAGATGCGTCATTGCCAGGCTTGCGCTTGCGCTCATGTCAGGCATTGTCGCGGATGCCCGCAAAGAGGTCGTCCTCGGGGAGGGAGGTATCGACGAGAGACTTCGCGAGCTCGTACTCCTCGGTCGGCCACACCGCCCGCTGGACGTCCATCGGGACGCGGAACCAGCCGCCGTCGGGGTCGATCTGCGTGGCGTGCGCGATCAGCGCCTTGTCGCGGATCTCATAGAAGTCGGCGCACGGGATGTGCGTGGTCAGCGTCCGCTCGACCCGCTCGAACTCGTCCCACCGCTTGAGCCACTCGGCGTACGGCGACTCCAGGCCGCGGTCCAGCATCGCCTGGTGCAGCGCCTCGGTGCGCGGCCGGTTGAAGCCCTGGTTGTAGTAGAGCTTCTGCGGCTGGTAGGCCGGGCCGAACTCGGACTCCGGGTACTTCTCGGTGTCCGCCGCGCCTTCGAACGCCACCATCGAGATCTTGTGGGTCATGATGTGGTCGGGGTGCGGGTAGCCGCCGTTCTCGTCGTACGTCGTGACGACCTGCGGGCGGAACGAGCGGATCTGCCTGACCAGCTCACCCGCAGCCTTGTCCACGTCCTCGAGCGCGAAGCAGCCGTCGGGCAGCGGCGGCAGCGGGTCGCCCTCGGGCAGGCCCGAGTCGACGAAGCCCAGCCACTCCTGGTCGACGCCCAGGATCTCGCGCGCCTCGTCCATCTCCTTCTTGCGTACCTCGTGGATGTTCTCCTCGATGTACGTGTCGCCCTGGAGCTTCGGGTTGAGGATGGAGCCGCGCTCCCCGCCCGTGCAGGTCACGACAAGGACGGCCACCCCCTCGGACACGTACTTGGCCATGGTGGCCGCGCCCTTCGACGACTCGTCGTCGGGGTGGGCGTGAACGGCCATCAGTCGCAGCTGCTCAGTCAAGACAAGATCCTCAGTGAATGACTCGGTGAATAAGGCGCCCTCGGTCATACAGCGCAATGGGCGGCTTCTATAGTGACCGAACCGGGGGGCGGAAAATTCCGGCAGTCTGTCCGGGGCCGGTCCTCGACCGCCCCGCGCGAGAGGATCGATCATGAGTGCGGTGAGTGAGCAGCTCCCCGAGGGCCGCTACGGCCGGTCCCGCTCCGCCGACGAACGCGCGGACCGCACCCTGAAGATCGTCGGCGCCGTGCTCGGCGGCCTGCTCGTCGTCCTGATCGGCTGGTTCGGCTACCACTACGTCTTCGGCACGAAGATCAGCGCCGAGGTCATCACCTTCAAGGCCTCCGACGCGGCGGTCAAGGTGCACCTCGAGGTCCGTAAGGACACCGACGCGAAGGGTTACTGCACCATCCGGTCGCTGTCCGCCGACGGCGCCGAGGTGGGCCGCGCGGACTTCCGCTTCGACCAGCGCGACAGCCGGATCGACAAGGTCGTGACGCTGCGCACCACGTCCCGCGGCACCAGCGCGGAGCTGCTCGGCTGCCACGCGGGCTGACCGCACGCGGCCACACCGCGGTCACTCCGTCGGTCGTACGGGGTTTCGACGGCTGACCTGCGGTGACGAATTCTTGATGGCATATGTCCTCCCCCTTCGGCGCCTGAATTGTTAGGCTCGTGGTTTCGCCCTCCCGTGAGAGCACATGCTTGTGGGTAGGGCGATGCTTTGTATTCCCAGTACCTACGAGGAGCACCTGTGACCCAGACCAGCGAAGACGTCACCTGGCTCACGCAGGAGGCGTACACCAAGCTCAAGGACGAGCTGGAGTACCTGTCTGGTCCCGCGCGCGCCGAGATCACCGTGAAGATCGCGGCGGCACGCGAGGAGGGCGACCTGCGCGAGAACGGCGGGTACCACGCGGCCAAGGAGGAGCAGGGCAAGCAGGAGCTCCGCATCCGCCAGCTGACCCAGCTCCTGGAGAAGGCCAAGGTCGGCGAGGCGCCTGCCGCGGCCGGCGTGGCCGCCCCCGGCATGGTCGTCACGATCGCCTTCGACGGCGACGAGGACGACACCATGACGTTCCTGCTCGCCTCGCGCGAGTACGCGAGCGCCGACATCGAGACGTACTCGCCGCAGTCCCCCCTGGGCTCCGGCGTGAACGGCAAGAAGATCGGCGAGGACGCCCAGTACGAGCTGCCGAACGGCAAGCTCGCCTCGGTGAAGATCCTCGCGGCGAAGCCCTACAGCGGCTGATCCGACCCCTGCGAAGGCCCCGGCGCGTACTGCGCCGGGGCCTTCGCGTGTGCGTGTGCCGGGCCGGGACCGGTCGGGCTGTAGCCGCCGGGCCGTCGCCTTCCCGCTGTCCCCGTCGGGCCGCCGTCTCCGTCAGGCCGTCTCCGTCAGGCCGTCGCGTTGCGGTACTTGCGGACCGAGAGCGTCCGGAAGACGACGATGATCAGGACGGACCAGATCAGCGAGGCCCACACGGAGTGCTGCATGGGCCAGGCCTCGGACGTCGAGACGCCCGGGTTGCCGAACAGCACACGGCAGGCCTGGACCGTGGCGCTGAACGGGTTCCAGTCGGCGATGTGGCGCAGCCAGGGCGTCATCTGGCTGGAGTCCACGAACGCGTTCGAGATGAACGTCACCGGGAAGAGCCAGACCAGCCCGCCCGACGTGGCCGCCTCGGGGGTGCGTACGGACAGGCCGATGAGGGCGCCGATCCAGGTGAAGGCGTATCCGAGGAGGAGCAGCAGACCGAAGGCGCCGAGGGCCTTCGGGAGGCCCTCGTGGATGCGCCAGCCCACCAGGAGCGCGACGATCGCGAGGACGAGCAGGGTCAGTGCCGTCTGCACGAGGTCCGCGAGGGTGCGTCCGGTGAGGACGGCACCGCGGGACATCGGCAGCGACCTGAAGCGGTCGATGAGCCCCTTGTGCATGTCGTCGGCGATGCCCGCTCCGGCGCCCGCCGTGGCGAACGTGACGGTCTGGGCGAAGATGCCGGCCATCAGGAACTCGCGGTAAACCGCGGGATCGGTGGTGCCCCCGATGTTCATCGAGCCACCGAACACGAAGCTGAACAGCACCACGAACATGATCGGCTGGATCAGCCCGAAGATGACGACCTCGGGGATCCGCGTCATCCGGATCAGATTGCGCTTGGCGACGACGAGGGAGTCCCGCACGGACTGCGCGGGGCCGCCGGCGGGGCGGGGGGCGAGGGGCTGGACGACGGCGCTCACTTGTCGGCCTCCTTCTTGCGCTTGGACTGCTTGGCGGCGGCCGCCCCCGAGCCGTTCTCCTCCTCCTTCTCCTCGGCCACGTGGCCGGTCAGGGAGATGAAGACGTCGTCGAGGGTGGGCCGGCGCAGACCGATGTCGTCGATCTCGATGCCGTGGGTGTCCAGCTCCCTGATGACCTCGGCGAGGAGCTTGGCGCCGCCGGTGACGGGGACGGTGAGCTTGCGGGTGTGTTGCTCGACGGTCGTCTCGCCCTTGCCGAACCCGGCGAGGATCTCGGCGGCGGGCGTCATGTGCTCCCGCTCGTGCACCACCAGCTCGACGCGCTCGCCGCCGGTCTGCGCCTTGAGCTGGTCGGAGGTGCCGCGGGCGATGACGCGGCCGTGGTCGATCACGCAGATGTCGTGCGCCAGGTGGTCGGCCTCTTCGAGGTACTGGGTGGTCAGCAGCAGGGTCGTGCCGCCGGCGACCAGCTCCTGGATGACCTCCCACAGCTGCAGCCTGTTGCGCGGGTCGAGTCCCGTGGTGGGCTCGTCCATGAACATCACGGGCGGCGAGACGACGAGTGCGGCGGCCAGGTCGAGCCGGCGGCGCATGCCCCCGGAGTACGTCTTCGAGGTCCGGTCGGCGGCGTCCGCGAGGTTGAACCGCTCGAGCAGCTCGGACGCCCGCGCCTTCGCCTCCTTGGCCTTCATCTGGTACAACTGGCCGACCATTTGCAGGTTTTCACGACCTGTCAGATACTCGTCGACCGCGGCGAACTGACCGGAGAGGCCGATCGAGCGCCGCACCTCGTTCGGATGCTTGAGAACGTCGATGCCCGCGACGACGGCCTTGCCGCTGTCCGGCGTGAGCAGCGTCGTCAGACAGCGCACGGCAGTGGTCTTCCCCGCCCCGTTCGGACCGAGCAGGCCGAGGACCGTGCCCTCCGGGACATCGAGATCGACGCCGTCCAGAGCCCTGACGTCACCGAAGGTCTTGACCAGACCTTCGGCATAGATGGCGCCTGGCATGTGGCTTCCCCCATGGTGTGTGGGTGACCTTTTTGGTTGCCTTGTTCGGCAAAATCTTAGATATGTCCGCCTGGATACGCCCGACGGAGTGGTGACGTGGACCACAAGGTATCGCGATACATCGCGTTTCCTCAACCGGTTTTCCGTAATCTCCCGGCGGGCCGGAGATCACGCGGCCGGACGGTCAGTCGATGACGAGGTAACCCGCGTCCCGCAGCGCCGCGCCCACCTCGGCGCAGTGCACCGGGCCCTTCGTCTCCAGGTGCAGCTCGACCTCGGCCTCCGTGAGCCCGAGCCGCGGATCGGTGCGCACATGGCTCACGTCCAGGACGTTGGCGTCGACCGCGGACAGCACGCCGAGAAGCGTGGCCAGAGCGCCGGGACGGTCCGTCAGACGCAGCCGCAGCGACAGATAGCGCCCGGCGGCAGCCATGCCGTGGCGCAGGATCCGCTGCATCAGGAGCGGGTCGACGTTGCCGCCCGACAGGATCGCCACGACCGGGCCCTCGAAGGAGCGCGGGTCGCTCAGCAGCGCCGCGACCGGGCTCGCCCCGGCCGGTTCGACGACCAGCTTGGCCCGCTCCAGGCAGAGCAACAGCGCGCTCGACAGCTCGTCCTCCGAGACCGTGCGCACCTCGTCGACCAGCTCCTCGACCAGCTGGAACGGCACGTCACCGGGGCGTCCCACTCTGATGCCGTCGGCCATCGTCGCCGGAAACGGGATCGACACCGGCCGCCCGGCCTCGAGCGAGGGCGGGTACGCCGCCGCGCCCGCCGCCTGCACACCGATCACCTTCACGTCGGGACGCAGCGCCTTGACCGCCACCGCGATGCCCGCGGCGAGCCCGCCCCCGCCGATGCCGACGACGATCGTGCGCACCTCGGGGCACTGCTCCAGGATCTCGAGGCCGACGGTGCCCTGTCCGGCGATGATGTCCGGGTGGTCGAAGGGGTGGATGAACACGGCGCCCGTCGCCTGCGCGTACTCCTGCGCCGCCGCCAGCGTCTCGTCCACGAGCTGTCCGTGCA
Source organism: Streptomyces sp. NPDC055955 (assembly GCF_042270245.1). Classification (NCBI taxonomy): domain Bacteria; kingdom Bacillati; phylum Actinomycetota; class Actinomycetes; order Kitasatosporales; family Streptomycetaceae; genus Streptomyces; species Streptomyces sp. NPDC055955. The sequence continues at coordinate 28,292 of NZ_JBHJYS010000013.1, read as the reverse complement.
GCCGCACCTCCGCGCCGTAGTCCCGGGTCGCCGCGACCTTCGGCAGGGGGGCGCCGACCGGCATGAAGACCGTGGAGCGTACGCCGAGAAGAGAAGACGCGTGCGCTACACCCTGCGCATGATTTCCGGCACTCGCGGCGACCACGCCCGCGGCGCGCTCCTCGGGGAGCAGGCCCGCGATCCTGACGTACGCGCCGCGCAGCTTGAAGGAGCCGGTCCGCTGGAGGTTCTCGCACTTGAGGTGCACCGGTGCCCCGACCAGCCCCGAGAGGTACCGGCTGCCCTCCATCGCCGTCATCCGAGCGACCCCCGAGAGCATCTTCTGCGCTCCGCGCACATCGTCCAGGGTCACCGTCGGCAAGGAGTCAGCCGTGCTGTAGCTCATGACGGCAAGTCTCGCAGCTCACGCCGTACGGCTCCCGGCGTGACCACGGTCCGAGACTGGTTTGTGCAGCGTCGGTACGGCCCGCCGTCCGGCCGCGTACCCTGTCCCCCAACCCACCTCCCCTCGCATGAAGTGAGCCCCCGGCCATGCCCACACCACCGGAAACGATGGACATGACGACCGCCGGCGACACCGGCCTCCTCGAAACCCTGCAGCACGAGGTGGCGGTCTTCGCCCGCCGTGCCGAACAGACCCGGCTCGGCGGGGTCGGGCAGGTGCGCAATTCGATGGACCGAGCCGCTTATCTGCTGCTCAACCGTCTGGACAAGGAAGGCCCGATGGGCGTCAAGGCGCTCGCCGCGAGCATGGGCATCGACTCGTCGACGGTGACGCGTCAGGTCGCGCCGCTCGTCGACACGGGCCTCGTCAAGCGGACGTCCCACCCGGAGGACGGTCGCGCGGTCGTCCTCCAGCTCTCGCCGCGCGGCCTCGCCCGGCTCGACGAGGTACGCACGTCCAGGCGCTCCCTGATGGCCGAGCTGACGCAGGAGTGGACCCCGCAGGAGCGCGAACAGTTCTGTGCGCTCCTCACGCGCTTCAACACCGCGCTGTCGGCGCGGCAGACGGGCCAGTCCGCCCCGTCCGGGGAAGCCGCTCCCGGCTCTTGACCCCGGGCCCGCACCTGCCCTCATATGAGACCGGGCCCCTGTCGCATGCGGCCGGGGCCCGTCCCGGCGACCGGCCGCCGAGCGGCCCGGCTGGAGGTGCGGTGCGAGAACGGCGCGCGTTCCAGGACGCCCGCCGGGCCCGGGAGTTCGAGGCGTTCGTCGCGGGCGCGGCAGGGCGGCTGCTCCATGCCGCGACCCTGCTCACCACGGAGCCGGCCGACGACAACCCGCGCGCACGGAAGCTGCTCACGTCGGCGCTCGCGCGGACGTACGCCTCCTGGGACCGGCTGCGCGGCGAGGACCCCTACGACCGTGCCCGCAAGGAGCTCGCCCTGCGCTTCGCCCGCGCGGCCTGGCACCGGCACCGCGGGTACGGCGGCGTGCTGTGCCGCCTGGGTCCGCAGGAGCGGCTGATCCTCGTGCTGCGCCTGTACGAGGGGGTCGGCGAGGAGCAGGTGGCCGCGCTGCTCAGGCTCCCCATGGAGCGCGTGCACGCCATCCACGCGCGCGCCATGGCGCTCGTCCTGCACCCGCCGCGCAGGCCCGCTCCGGCCGCCTCCCTCGGGGACGCGGCGGCCCTGAAGGAGGTGCCGTCATGAACGCGCAGGCCCGCAGGGAACGCGAGGTCCGCGCGGTCCTGGAGGCCGCCCAGGGAGCGCTGCCTCCCGAGATCCACGCCGAGGCGGTGCGCCGGGGCGGGCGGATACTGCGCCGCAGGAGGGTGCTGCGCCGTCTGATGTGGCTGGTGCTGTGCCTGGCGCTGACCGTGTTCTTCGTGTGGGCCCTGCTGGCCAGGCCCTGGGTGGAGCCGCCCTCCGGGACGACTCCACCACTCACGGGCTGGTGACCGCGCGTCTCCTCCGGGAGACACCGCGCGGGATCAGCCGAGCGCCTGCTGGAGGTCGGCGAGCAGGTCGTCGGCCGACTCGATGCCCACGGAGAGCCGCACGAGGTCGCTGGGCACTTCGAGCGCGGAGCCCGCGACCGAGGCGTGCGTCATGCGTCCCGGGTGTTCGATCAGCGACTCCACACCGCCCAGGGACTCGCCGAGGGTGAACAGCTTCGCCCGGTCGCAGACCGCCACGGCGGCCTCCTCGCCGCCCTCGACCTGGAACGACACCATGCCGCCGAACGCCTTCATCTGCTTGGCCGCGACCTCGTGACCGGGGTGCTCCGGAAGGCCCGGGTACAGAACACGCGTCACGCGCGCGTGCCGGGACAGCATGTCGGCGACCTTCGTCGCGTTCTCGCTGTGCCGGTCCATGCGCACGGGCAGCGTCTTGATGCCGCGCAGCACGAGCCAGGCGTCCATCGGCCCGGCGACGGCGCCCATCGCGTTCTGGTGGTACGCCAGCTCGTCGCCGAGTGCCTCGTCGGCGACGATCAGCGCGCCGCCGACGACGTCCGAGTGACCGCCCATGTACTTGGTCAGGGAGTGCACGACGACGTCCGCGCCGAGCGCCAGCGGCTGCTGGAGGTAGGGGCTCGCGAAGGTGTTGTCGACGACGAGCCGCGCCCCCGCCTCCCGCGCGACCTGCGCGACGGCGGCGATGTCGGTGATCCCGAGCAGCGGGTTGGACGGCGTCTCGACCCAGATGACCTTGGTCTTGGGCGTGAGCGCCGCGCGCACGGAGGCCGGGTCGCTGGTGTCGGCGACCGACCACTCCACGCCCCACCGCGAGACGACCTTCGCGAACAGCCGGAACGTGCCGCCGTACGCGTCGTTCGGGATGACCACGTGATCGCCGGGGCTGAGGAGCGTACGGAGAAGGCAGTCCTCGGCGGCGAGCCCGGAGGCGAACGCGAGGCCGCGGCGGCCGCCTTCGAGGGCGGCGAGGTTCTCCTCCAGCGCGGTCCTGGTCGGGTTGGCGCTGCGGCTGTACTCGTAGCCGCCGCGCAGCCCGCCCACGCCGTCCTGCTTGTACGTGGAGACCTGGTAGATCGGGGGGACCACGGCGCCCGTCAGGGGGTCGGCCGTGTTGCCCGCGTGAATGGCCACGGTCTCGAACCCGTGGTGACCGCCGTGGGCGTTCTGGCTGTTGTGCGTGTCACTCATGCGGCCAGAGCGTAGTGCGCGCGCAGGCCGCGCGGCGGCCCTACCGGGCCTGGTTCGCCAATTGTCCGACCCTTCTGGTTCGCTTGTACGCATGGGAATTCTCTGGGTCCTGATCGCAGTGGTCATGTTGGGGGCGGTGCTCGGCCCGTATCTGTTGCGCAGGCGCGGCGGGATACGCCAGGTCGCGCCCGGTTCGCCGGACGCCGCGGACCCGGCGGAGTACGGCTTCATGCGCCAGGAGGACCTGGACGTGCGGCTCCCCGGCCCCGACCAGGACCTGTTGAACGTGATGTCGGTGGTCCAGCGCAACCAGGACTTCACCGCCGCCAAGCAGCTCCTCGCCGGCACGGGCAAGGAGAGCGAGCAGCGCTGGGAGCGCGTGCAGGCGATCGCCGGCGCCGCCGCCCTGGAGCTGGCGCAGACCCCTCGGCTCGGAGCCGGATGGCTCCACGCGTGGCGTGCCCAGGACCCCAAGGACCCGGGCGGGGCACAGGTGTTCGCGGAGTTCCTGGTCCAGCAGGCCTGGCGGAACGCGGGCGGTGAGGCCCAGGCCGACGAGCGGCGGATCATCCTGGAGGAGGCCAGGTCGGCCTGCGAGGACGCGGCGCTGCTGGCGCCCGGCGACCCGGTCCCCCACATCACGCATCTCGCCGTGGCCCGCGGCCTCGGGTACTCCCAGCACGACTTCGAGCAGCTCTGGCTCAAGATCCTCGACACGGCGCCGGGCCACATGGGCGCCCACCTCGCGGGCCTGCGGTACTGGTGCGAGAAGTGGCACGGCTCGCGCGAGCTCGCCTTCGCCTTCGCCGAGGCCGCCGCCGCGCGCGCTCCGCGCGGCTCGCTCCTCGCCGCGCTCCCCCTCTTCGCGCTCTACGAGCACCTGCCCGACGTCAATCTGGTGCGCAGCTTCTACCAGAGCGAGGTCGTCACCAAGTCGATCCACGGCGCGCTCTTCGCCGTCCAGGCCGCCCGCCCGGACGACCCGATGCTCGCCCATGTCCGCCACCTCCTGGTGTTCTTCCTGGTCCGCTGCGAGCGCTGGGCCGAGGCGATGGAGCAGCTGCTCCACGTCGACGGCCACGTCGGCGCGCTCCCCTGGACGACGGGCACGGACCCGGCCGCGGACTACGCCGTGTACCGGGCACTGGCGGTCGCGGGCTACGAGGCGAACGGCGGGAGCCCGGCGACCCTGCGCCACTGACCGCCCGCGCGGACCGGAACTCCGGTGGTCAGCCCTCCGTGCGGACGGGCAGCCGCCATCCCGGACGCGGGAAGTGGCAGGTGTAGCCGTCCGGGTAACGCTGCAGGTAGTCCTGGTGCTCGGGTTCGGCCTCCCAGAAGGGCCCGACCGGCTCCACCTCGGTGACGACCTTGCCGGGCCACAGTCCGGAGGCGTCCACGTCCGCGATCGTGTCCTCGGCGATCCGCTTCTGCTCGTCGTCCACGTAGTAGATCGCCGAGCGGTAGCTCATGCCGATGTCGTTGCCCTGGCGGTTCTTGGTGCTCGGGTCGTGGATCTGGAAGAAGAACTCCAGCATCGCGCGGAAATCGGTCTTCGCGGGGTCGAAAAGGATCTCGATGGCCTCCGCGTGCGTGCCGTGGTTACGGTACGTCGCGTCGGGCACGTCACCCCCCGTGTATCCGACCCGCGTCGCCGTCACGCCTGGGAGTCGACGGATCAGCTCCTCCATCCCCCAGAAACATCCGCCTGCCAGCACGGCCCTCTGCGTCTGCGTAGCCATTTCGGCCCCTCCAACATCTGTCAGTTCGGTCACTCGGGCTCCTCGGCTCGCACACCACCGGCATCCCATGTCCACTGTCCTCAACGCGCGAGGGTTCCAAGCGATTCCGTGCCCGTCCGACCCGCCCCGCGGTGCCGACTCGCTTGCCACGATGTCCCTGGTGGCGACGCCGTCCCGTGTGGGCGGCTTCCTTTCGGGTCCGGCCACCTCGGTCCCTGGCGTGGCCGTCGAATGACGGCGCCCTCTCCCGACCGCCCTCCTCCGTCGCCGTCCCGGTCATCGAGTGGTCAAAGGGTGGCCAGGTCGTGGCCAAGGCGCCGTATGCGTTCGGCATGTGGTCCCGGCGGCGGGTGACATAGCGGGATTTGCCCTTTCCTTTGCTGGCTAGTGTGACGGAACGAATGCGTCCGCAGCGAAGGGGAGCCAGCGGTGGAGGTGCCGATACGTTCGCGGCTTCTCGACTACGTCGAGCACGCCGAAGCGGAACCCCCCGCAGGGGCCGACACCGGTCCGGCGCACGGGCGTTCACGGCTCCTCGACTACGTGGGCGGCGTCGACGCGGGGGAGCTCGCGCACGATGACGGGGCGGGCCCGAAGCCCGGTGTTCCCGCCTACCACACGGCCGTGTACGTACCGGCTCATCCGCGCTACGCCGACATCGCGGACGCGGACGGACGCCCCGCCCGCGTTCCGTTCATCGCCTACGAGCTGTTCGCGCACCCCGCGGACGGAAGCGTGGCCCTCGCGTTCACCACGCTGAAGAAGCTGGTGGCCGCGCTCGGGCCGGCCCAGCCATGGATCGCCGCCTCGATCGGCCCGCTGGCCGAGGGCATGCGCGAGCACGGCGCCCGCGTCCGCCTCGACCCCGAGGTGGCCCCGGGGCACCACAACTGGCAGCCGGCCGACCTGGCCGCCTACGCCCGGGAGGTGTCCTGATGGCCGACCTCAAGGTGGTCATGAGCGACCTCACCTCCATGGCCGGCACCTTCCACCGCGAGGCCGGCCACTACCGCGAGCTGCACCCCCAGGTCGCCCCGCCGCCGGCCGGCGGGGGCGACGCCGGGCTGGATCACGCCGTCAAGGAGATCGCCGACCTCATCGTCGCCCTGCACACCGGCTTCGCCGACCGGCTCGACGACCACGGCGACAAGGTCACCGCCGCCCGCGACTCGCTGCGCCGGCACGACATCGACGTACACGGCCTGTTCGAGGACCTGATGGCGGGCGAGAGCTGATGACCGACAGCTGGGTCGGCGGTGACATCGGCGGGCTGCGCACGATGGCGGAGACGTACCGCAACGCCAAGAAGGCGCTCGAAGGCGTCGTCCACCCGCTCGGCGGCGCCGTGGACCGTCTGGTGGACGACGCGGGCTGGCGGGGCGAGGCGGCGGAGAGCTTCCGTGCCGCCTGGAGCGAGGACGCCCTGACCGCGGGCGCCTTCGCGGGCCTCGTGCACGACGCCGGGGACATCCTCGGCACACTCGTCGACGCGCTCTCCGCCTGTGACACCGCGCTGAAGAACGCCGAGCACGTCGCCACGCGCAAGGGCGTTCCCATGGGCGACAAGGGCGTTCCGCAGGCGTTCGTCACCGCCGATCCGCCGAGCGCCGACGACCAGAAGACGATCTCCGCGCGCACGGAGTACGACACCGTGCGCGCGGAAGTCCTGCACACCGCCCAGCACGCGCGCCTCGTCGCCGCCGACCGGCTGCGCGGCCTCTACGCCCAGGCCACCGCCGAGGTGTCGCCCGGCGACAAGGTCACCCTCGCCGACTATCTGCGCGGCCTGTACGCCTACGACGCGGAGGACGCGCGGGCCGGCGGCAAGGAGGCACGGGCGAGGATCGACGACGCCAAGGCCGAGGAGAACGCCGCCAAGAAGGCACTCCGCAAGGAACGGAAGACGTTCCAGCAGCAGGGCCGCCGGCTGCCCGACGACCTCCCCGCCAAGGGCGCCTATCGCGACGCCGTCGCGGACGTCGAGTCGCTGGAGCAGGACATCGCCCGCGCCGATCACGGCAGCACCGCGCTGCCCTACGACCGCGCTCTGAACGTGAAGCTGGCCGATGCCGCGGATGCGCTGCGCGTCGGGGAGGGAGTGGAGAAGCTCCCGGACTTCCTCAAGGAGATCCCGGTCCTGGATGTCGCCGCCGCGGGCGCGTGTGGTCTGCTGGAGGCGTCGGACGACCACGACAAGGGCTGGTCCTGGCAGCACTCGATAGCCGTGGACGGCGGTGCCAACGTCGGCGGCCTCGTCGCCGGTACGGCCATCACCGCGGGCCTGGTGGCCGCCGCACCCTTCGACGTCCCCGTGGCCGTGGTGGCCGGGGTCGGCGGCGCGGTCGTGATCGGCGCGACCGGTGTCATCGACCACGCCTTCCACGAGCACTGGAGCGAGGACATCCACAAGGACGGGGTGGTGGGCGGAGTGCTGCACGGCAGCGGTCATGTCCTCTCCCAGACAGGGGACGACTTCAAACGACTTGGGAAGGATGTCTGGGGTGGCATCAAGAGCATCTTCTGAGGTTCCCGCTGCGGGGGCCTCGCCCGCGCCGGGCGGTGAGCGGATTCCGGTGCTGCCCGGACTCGGGACCAGTTGGTACGAGCGCGGGGCGCGGTACTGGTTGCGGCGTGCCGGGACCGGTGTGCTGTGGCTGGTCGTGCTGGCGTTCTTCTGTTTCGTCTCGCTGAGCCTCTACTCGGGGTTCCGCGAGGCGCTGCCGTCGGGCGTGCGCACCGTGTGGGACGTGGCGCAGGTCGTCGCGGCCTGTGCGGGCGTCGTCTGGGGCTGGGTCGTGCAGCGGCGGGCGCACCGCAGGGACCTGCTGGACCCGCCGAGGCCCGGTCGGACCCGTGCCGCGCGGCGGGCGTCCGCCGGGCGCTCCACCGGTCTGGCGGTCCTCGGCCGCGGCCTCGTGGTGATCGCGGCTCCTGTCATGCCGGCGTTCGCCGCCTTCTGCGTGGGCTGGAGCGTCGCCGCGCTCACCGTGCGCGAGTATCCGACCGAGGTCGGCGCGCGGCGGGCGATGCAGGGATAGGCGGTGGGATCGCCGCATCTGCACGCGACTCGGCGGGCATGTCGGCGGACGTGTCAGCACGCGTGCCGGCGGACGTTTCAGTACGCGTGCCGGCGGGCGTGCGAGGTCAGGGGTGGCCGCCCGAGGCGCGCAGTGCGCTCGCGTGGTGGCGCAGGGGCTCGATCTCCTCGGTGGCGCGCTCGAGCTCGGTCAGCCAGGCCCGTATCCGGGTGTCGTCCGCGGCACACTTCAGGCATTCGCCGAGCGCCACGATGAGGACCTTGAGCTTGTTCTCGTAGACCGTGATGTAGTCGTCCATCGCCGTACGGGCGGGGTGGACCGTGGAGTTGAAGAGCACGCCGACGCTCTCGCCGCCGGACGGGGCCAGTTCGCGCACGCGATGGGCCGTCCGGGACAGGCGCTCCCTGATCTCGTCGGGGCTTTCCCAGGCCGGTGGACCGTAGGCCAGCACCCGGACGGATTCCCATGTCGCGCTCGCCCGGCCCTTCTTCGTCCTGCCGCAGTCGAGGGTCAGGCTCACCCCGTAGAAGTCCCTGCCCCGCTCCGCCTCCGTCGCCACCAGGGACACGGCGAACGTGTCCACGGCGCCCGCGGGGATCAGCTGACTGACGGAGTGGCGGTAACTCCCTTCCCTGAGAGGGAAGTTGACGGCGTACGCCGCGCTCGGGCCCGTTCTTCGCTGCTGTGCCGGCAGGGGCGCGGTGATCGTCGCCCCGGGGAGGACGAGAACGAACGGCGGCTCGATCGGGGGGACGTGGAGCAGGCCCCGCACGTCCACCTGCACGCGTCGCACGATGCCGTCCAGGTCGCCCTCGTTGCAGACGGCGATGTCCAGGACCGGGCGCTCCGGGACCAGTTCGCCCAGAACGCGCGCGTCCGCGTCCGGCTCCGCGAGCACCGACTCCGCGTCCTTCACCGTGACGTCGACGAAGCCGATCGCCCCGTCCTGCTTCCGCCGCGCCCGCAGCGTCGCCCACGCCGCGATGACCGCGCCGACGGCCGCCGCCGCTATTCCCCCGACGGCCCCCATGACCGCAATCAGCATCGCGCTCCCGCCCCCGCTCCCCGTCCCGCCCGAACGTCATGAGCCCCTGCGTCCGGCAGCCGTCACACAGCCGCTCTCGCAGCGTAGGCGCGACCACTGACAACGGGCTGTGCTCACGGTGTGCGGGACGGAGCCCTCACGCCGCGAGGCGTACCTCGCCCTCGCGCGCGGGCGCGCGGCGGACGGCGGGCCGTGAGGCCGAGGTCGCGAGGCGGAGCAGTTCGGACCGGCCGAGGGCCAGGACGTCGGCGAGGCCGAGGCCCAGGGCGTGGGCGGCGGCCGCCAGGACCTCCGACGACGCCTCCTTGAGGCCGCGCTCGATCTCGGAGAGGTACGGCAGGGAGATGCGGGCGGCGTCGGCCACGTCCTTCAGCGTGCGTTCCTGAGCGAGGCGCTCACGGCGCAGGACGTCTCCCACGACGTCGCGCCAGAGCGGTTCCTTGGACGCAGGCCCCGCAGGACCTGCAGGCTCCGTCGGAGCGGGGCGCGGGTCAGGGCGCAGGCCCGGGCGCAGATCCGGGCGCAGAGGGATGACGCGGGCGTGGTTCGACGCGTGGCTGCTCACGGGTGCAGCGTAGGAGCGGCGCACACGGTGCGGCCCCCCGTTCTGCCCCCGGCATAACGACCGGCGCCACGCCCCGCCCGCATGCGGCCCGCGAACCCGGCCCGCGTCACACGCGCCCTTGCCCCGCCTCGGCCCGCATCCGCGCCGCCGTGCTCGACGGGTCGTAGCCCTCCGGAACCCCGTCGACGAAGATCACCTCGCCGTCCAGGTTCCGTGTCCGCAGCGGAATGAGCTCCTGGTAGGCGTCGGAGTCGTACCAGCCGTGGGCCGCGGCCTTGTCGGGGAACGAGATGACGACGACGCCCCCCGGCCACTTCCCCTCGATGTCCTCCGCCTGGGCGCCGTGCACGAGGAAGCGGCCGCCGAACGGGTCCAGGGTCGACTGGATGCGCTCCATGTAGTCGAAGACCTCTTCGTTCGGCACGGTGGTGTTGCGCAGGGCAGCGATGGCGTAGGCGGTCATGAGGTCCTCCCCGGCAGGATCGGTTCGATGACTCGATCCTGCCGGGGGACGGACGGACCGTCGATTACGCCTCAGGTAATGCACCGGTTGGCGCCCTGGGTGCCGCGACGGGCGACGGCGAGGGTCAGATCGTCGCCGTGTCGATCACGAAGCGGTAGCGCACGTCGCTCGCGAGCACGCGCTCGTACGCCTCGTTGATCTGGCTCGCCTCGATCAGCTCGATCTCGGCACCGAGGCCGTGCTCGGCGCAGAAGTCGAGCATCTCCTGGGTCTCCTGGATGCCGCCGATGCCGGAGCCGGAGAGGGACTTGCGGCCCGCGATCACGGAGAACAGGTTGAGGGAGATGGGCTCCTCGGGGGCGCCCACGTTCACCAGGGCGCCGTCCGTCTTCAGGAGCGAGAGGAACGCGCCGAAGTCGAGCGGCGCGGAGACCGTCGACAGGATGATGTCGAAGGTGCCGGCCAGCTCCTCGAAGGTCTTCGGGTCGCTGGTCGCGTAGTAGTGGTCGGCGCCCAGCTTGAGTCCGTCCTCCTGCTTGCGCAGGGACTGCGACAGGACGGTCACCTCGGCGCCGAGCGCGTGCGCGATCTTGACGCCCATGTGGCCGAGGCCGCCCATGCCGAGGACGGCGACCTTCTTGCCGGGGCCCGCGTTCCAGTGCTTGAGCGGGGAGTACGTGGTGATGCCCGCGCACAGCAGCGGCGCGGCCTCGTCGAGGGCGAGGCCCTCGGGGATGCCGACGGTGTAGTTCTCGTCGACGACGATGTGGGTGGAGTAGCCGCCGTAGGTGGGCTCTCCGTTCTTGTCGAGGGCGTTGTACGTGCCGACGTTGCCCTTGGCGCAGTACTGCTCCAGGCCCGCCTTGCAGTTGTCGCACTCGCGGCAGGAGTCGACCATGCAGCCGACGCCGGCGCGGTCGCCGACGGCGAACCTGGTCACGCCGGGTCCCACCTCGGTGACGATGCCGGCGATCTCGTGGCCGGGGACCATCGGGAAGATGCCCTTGCCCCAGCCGTCGCGGGCCTGGTGGATGTCGGAGTGGCAGATGCCGGCGAACTTGATGTCGATCAGGACGTCGAACTCGCCCACCGGGCGGCGCGGAATGGTGGTGCGCTCCAGCGGAGCCTTTGCGGAGGGTGCGGCGTAGGCGCTGACGGTGGTGATCTGTGCGGTCATGGGTACAGCCTGCCCCAGCCGGAGGCATACTCCGAGCTCAGCGCCTCGCCCCGCTTTGCGTACGCCCACTGGTCCTACTACCGGCGGGGTCAGGAACACCTTCGTACGTCTGTGGCGGCCCGGCGATACTGGAGGCATGGACGATGACGGGACCCGCGCCGCCCCGGCCGCCGGTGAGCCGATGGACCGGCGTGCCGAGCTGAGCGAGTTCCTGCGCACCCGACGGGCCCGGCTGAAGCCGCAGGACGTGGGGCTGCCGGACTTCGGCAGGCACCGGCGCGTGCCGGGCCTGCGCCGCGAGGAGCTGGCGCAGCTGGCCGGTGTGTCGGTGGCGTACTACACGCGCCTGGAGCAGGGCAACGGGCGGAACGTGTCGGCGGAGGTGCTCGACGCGATCGCTCGCGCCCTGCGCCTCACGGACGCGGAGCACGCGCATCTGACGCATCTGGCCAAGCCGAAGCAGCACAAGAAGAAGCGGGCCTCGCGGGAGCAGCAGCAGGTGCGCGGGGCGCTGCGGCATCTGCTCGACAGCCTGGAGGGCGTGCCCGCGTACGTGTCCGGCCGGCGCTCCGAGGTGCTCGCCTGGAACCGGATGGCCGCGGCGGTCTTCGGCGACTGGAGCGAGCTGCCGCCCCGGGAGCGGAACTGGGCGCGGATGGTGTTCCTCGCCCCGGCCTACCGCGACCTGTTCGTGGAGTGGGATGCGAAGGCGTCCGACATGGTCAGCTATCTGCGGCTGTACGCGGGCTGCCACCCGGACGACCCTGAGCTGTCGGCGCTGGTCGGTGAACTCTCGGTCAAGAGCGAGGAGTTCAGGCGGCTGTGGGCGACGCACGACGTCAAGGAGAAGGGCCACGGCGTGAAGCGCCTGCGGCATCCGCTGGTGGGTGAGCTGAGCCTGTCGTACGAGACCATGAACCTGCCCGACGACGAGGAGCAGCATCTCGTGGTGTACCACGCGGAGCCGGGCTCCCCGTCGGCCGAGGCGCTGCGCCTCCTCGCGAGCTGGGGCACGGACGCGGTCCGGGCGGGCCTGGGCGAGAACCTCCGGGCCCACCCGGACCGGTGACGGCAGCCCCGCCCGACCGGTGACGACAGCCCAGCCCGGCCGGCGGCGGACGGCACACAGGCCAGTGACGGAAGGCGCACGGGCCGGTGACGGACGGCACACAGGCCGGTGACGGAAGGCGCACCGGCCGGTGACGCACGGCCGCTCTACGGCTGGTAGGGCGGCGCCGCCCCCCAGTTCCACAGCGGTACGGGCTGTTCGGCGGGCCGGGCCGCGTCGGGGCCGGAGAAGTACACGGCGAGCCGCGTGCCCCACTCGATGTAGGCGCTGAAAGCCGAGCGGAACTCGGCGTCGGACGGCAGGCCCGCCTCGTCCGCCGCGTCGTGCATCAGATTGACCCAGCGGCGGCGCTGCGGCTCCGTGATGTGCTTGCCGACGTGCTTGGCGACCATGTGGCTGTGGCCGCCCTGCTGTTCGGAGTAGGTGGCGGGGCCGCCGAAGACCTCGCCGATCCACAGGGCGACGTGCCCGGCGTGCTCGGGCGGGAGGTCCGCGAAGAGCGGGCCGAGGAGGTCGTCCTTGAGGACCTTGGCGTAGAAGACGTCGGTGAGCCGCGCGAAGGCGTCGGCGCCGCCGGCCCAGTCGTAAAGGCTCGGCACGGACGCGCCGGTGCCGCGCACCGAGGTGGGCTTGTAGTGGCGCATCTCGTCGATGTTCCCGACGTACGGCCTGATCTCGGCGAGGAAGTCCTGGAAGAGGTCGGACTTGCGGAAGCCCTCGATGTGGCCCTCGGTCGAGGTCCAGGTGATGCGCAGGATGAAGTGCTCGAAGTCCTCCTCGCAGCGCGCCAGTTCGTAGTCGACGCACTGGGGCGCCGCGGCGAGCCGGCCGGCGGCGCGCGTGTAGGCCGCGAGGAACTCGGCGGACTGAGCCTCGGGGATCCGGTAGCGGATGTACTCGACTGTCTGCGTCGTCATGACATCAGCAAAACACGGGTGGCCCGCCCCGGCCATGAGGTCGGGACGGGCCACCGGGCTGTCCGCGCCGAGCGCGACGGGCCGGGCCCGTCAGCGCAGCGGCGGGCGTGGCGCGTCTACGTCACGCGTCGCGGCTACTTGCCGTAGTACGCGTTGTAGACGGAGAGCGTCGACTTGTTGCCCTTCTTGTCGGCGATCTTGGCGTGGAAGGAGACGGCCTTGCCCTTGGCCGGGTTCCTCACCGTGACCTTGCCGTTCTTGACGTCCAGCTTCTTCCACGTCTGGCCGTAGTCGTAGGAGACGTACACGGCCAGCGACTTGAGGTTGCTGCCCGCGGCCGCGCCCTGGACGGTGACGGGGACCGACTGGGTCCGGTCGGCGGGGGCGGTGCTGTCGAGGCCGACGGCCGCGTCGAAGCGGACCGTGGACAGCGGCAGCTTGGCCGCCTCGCCGGAGGAGGCCGGCTTCTTCGAGCGGAACGTCCAGCTGGCGTCGACGCGGGTGGAGGCCGCGGCGATCTTGACGCTGCGCCTGATGGATGTCGACAGCTTGTACTCGGCGTCGCCGGAGGTGACCTTGAAGGGCTTCTCGCCGACCAGCGGGTCGTCGTTCTCGCCGACCTTGGTGCTGCCCTTGTAGAGGGTGGTCTTCACCGAGAGGTACTGCGAGTAGCCGGCGTGGGTCTTGCCGTCGGCGTACATCGGCAGGTTGCCGTAGATCTCGTTGCCGTCGCGGTAGACGCCGTAGTCACCGCCGATGCGGGGGCCGAAGACGCCGGTGTTGAACGTCTTCTCGTACGCCTTGCCGCCCTGGAACGACTGGGGTGTGCCCAGCGTGTAGGAGGCCTCCTCCGTCGGGAAGCCGTCGCTGTCCTCGGGGCCGTTCTGCGCGAACTCCAGACCCCACTTCACCTTGTCGGCGGTGGACAGGTGCAGGGTGCGGGTGCCGGGGAGCTTCTGGTCGATGGCGACGGACCAGCCGCCGGAGCTGAGAGGCAGCATGCCGCTCGCGCCCAGGGAGCCGGTCTTGTCCTTGGCCGCACCGCCGAGGCCGACCTTGACCGTGGCCAGCTCGCTCGCCTTGTAGTGCTTGGTGTAGCCGGTGGCGAGCTTCTTGACGGCGCCGCCCGCGACGGTGTCGTACTCCGTGTCGGCGCCCTTCGCCCACACACCGGTCCACTGCTGCTGGAGCTTGACGCCGGTCGGCTCCGGGCCGAGGCCGGCGGTGCGGAAGTTGGTGTAGGAGTCCAGGATCCAGCCGTAGCTGGCAGAGGAGTCGGCGGTGTCGAGCGTGAACTCGGGCGCGGCCAGGACGCCCTTGGCGGCGGCGTCCGGGACGGTGACGTCGACGGGCTTGGTGGTGCGGGCGTCGAGCGTGACCGTCGTGTTCCTGGTGACGTCCAGCTTCGGCTGCACCAGCCAGTCGGCCCCCTTGGAGAAGTCCTCGGGGTCGGCCACCAGGTACTCGTTCAGGATGTAGCTGCCCTTGGGGACACGGACCTTGACGGTGCCCGAGTCCGGGTCGTAGGCGTCGAAGTACGCGTCCGTGCCGATGCCGGCCAGCGAGGTCTCGTAGCCCTGGGCGTCCTTGCCGTCGCGCCCGATGTGCTTGAGCGTCACGTCGTACGACTCGACCTCGCGCTGCACGGCGGCCGCGGTGCGCACGGACTGGCCGCCGCCCGTCGCCACGACGTACGCGGAGTACGCGCCGTCGACCGTGCCGCCGAGCTTCGTGTTCGCGGTCAGGTCCACGGAGGCGGTGCCGCCCGCGGGGACGGTCACCTTCGTCGCACCGAGCGTGAAGAAGCCGGCCGGGGCGGCCTGGCCCTTCGGGTTGGTGCCGGTGGCCGTCAGGGCGAGGGTGACGTCCTTGTCGCCGGTGTTCCTGTACGTCACCTTCTTGGTGATCGCGGCATCGTCGGTGTGCGGCCACTGCGCGACGCCGAAGCTCACCGAGACGGGCTCGGCGAACACGGTCTGTCCGATGGCCCGGTCGACCTGGATGCGGCCCGAACCCTGCTCGAACGGCGTGTACTTGCCACCCTTGGTGGAGCCGGTGAGGACGCCCTTGAGCTCGGCGGACTTCCAGTCCGGGTGCTCCTGCTTGAGGATCGCCGCGGCGCCCGCGACGTGCGGGGTCGCCATCGACGTGCCGGAGATCGTGAGGTAGCCGGCGGGGTTCTCGCCCACCTCGTTGTCGATGACGCTGCCCGGTGCGGCGGCGGCCGTGATGTCGACTCCGGGGGCGGTGACGTCCGGCTTGACGGCGCCGTCGCCGACGCGCGGGCCGCGGCTGGAGAAGTCGGCCAGCTTGTCGTTGCCGTCGACCGCGCCGACGGTCAGGGCGGCGTCCGCGCTGCCCGGGGAGCCGACGGTCGAGTCGCCGAACTCGCCCTCGTTGCCCGCGGCGATGGCGAACAGGATGCCCTTCTCGGCGGACAGCTTGTCGACCTCGGCCTCGAGCGGGTCGATGCCGGGGGCGTCGCCGCCGCCGAGGCTGAGGTTGACGACGTCGGCGCCCTGGTCGGCCGCCCACTCCATGCCGGCGAGGATGCCGGAGTCGTCGCCGTAGCCGTCGTCGCTGAGGACCTTGCCGTTGAGCAGCTTGGCGCCGGGGGCGACGCCCTTGAACTTGCCGCCCGACTTGGCTCCCGTACCGGCGGCGATGGACGCGACGTGCGTGCCGTGGCCGAAACGGTCCACGGCGTCGGCGGAGGTGGAGAAGTTCTTCTCGCCGACGACCTGGCCCTTGAGGTCGGGGTGGGTCGCGTCGACGCCCGTGTCCAGGACGGCGATCTTGACGCCCTTGCCGTCGTAGCCGGCCGCCCACGCCTTGGGGGCGCCGATCTGCGGGACCGACTTGTCGAGGCTGGCCTTGCGCACGCCGTCGAGCCAGATGCGGCTGATGCCGGAGGCGGTGGAGCCCCGGGAGGTCGTGACGGCGTCCCAGAGGCGGGTGGCGTCCTGCTTGGGCGTGGTGACGGCGTCCGCGTTCAGGGACGTGAGGGTCCTGCGGACCGTCGTGTCACCCGCGTCGCGCACGTCGGCGCGGGCGGCGGTCGCGGCGCCCCGGTAGCCGACGATCACCTTGAGGCCGTGCTTCTGGGCCTTGCGGTTGGCCGACTTGGAGAGTTCGGTGACGTCGAAGAGCCGCTGGTCGAGCTTGCCGCTCGCGACCAGGCGCTGTGCGTCGGCCGGCACCACGAGGGTGTGACCGCCGACGGTGCGCGTCTGCGCGGGGATGTGCTCACGGCCCTTGGCGTGCCGGTAGCCGACCGGCTTCCCCTTCGCGTCGAGGGTGACGCGGTCGCCGGTGATGAGCGTGATGTGCTGCTCGGGCGCGGCCTTCGCGGCCTCGCCCGACTGTGCCGCAGGGGCGGCGGCCACGGCCGGGGCGGTCACACCCGCGGTGAGGACGACGGCCGCCGCGGCGGCCACAGTCGTGGCGCTCAGTCTCTTTGAGGTTATTCGTGCCTGTCTGTGCAACTTTCCCCCTGGTGACGGTAGTTCACCGGCGGGAGACCCGAGCGGCCCCCCTGCAAAGAGATGATGCAGGGGGGTCACGGGTTGTGTACGGAAGCGATCGAAATCAGACAGCTTTCGAGTTTTCGGTGATGGTGATCCGGCCCTTGCGGATGGTGGCGAGCCGCGGCGCCCTGCGGGCGATCGACGAGTCGTGGGTGACCATGATGAAGGTCAGCCCGTGCTCCTTCCACATGGTCTCGAGCACGTCCATGATCTCGTCGCGCATGGACTCGTCGAGGTTTCCGGTGGGCTCGTCGGCGAGCAGCACCTTGGGGTTCTTGACGAGGGCGCGGGCGATGGCGACGCGCTGCTGCTGGCCGCCGGACATCTCCGAGGGCAGATGGCCGAGCCGCTCGCCGAGGCCGACCGAGTTCAGGGCCTGCGCGGCGCGTTCACGGCGGTCGGAGGCCTTGAGGCCGAGTGGCACGAGGGCCGTCTCGACGTTCTCCTGGGCGTTCAGCGTCGGGATCAGGTTGAAGCTCTGGAAGACGAACCCGATGGACTCGGCGCGGAACTTGGTGAGCCGCGCCTCCGGGAGCTTCGCCAGGTCGACGCCGTCGAGCTCGATGCTGCCCTTGGTCGGCCGGTCGAGACCGCCGAGCATCTGGAGGAGGGTGGACTTGCCGCCGCCGGTGGGGCCCTGGATGACGAGCCGGTCGCCGTCGCCGATGGTCAGGTCCACCCCGGCGAGCGCGTCGACGGTGGCCTTGCCCCGCCGGTACTGCTTGGTGACGCCTCTCAGCTGATACATGGTGCAACTCCTGCGGTACGTAGAGGTGTTCGGGAGGCCGCGCGGTGCGGCTACTCGACGCGGCGCAGGGCGTCGGCCGGACGCAGCCGGGAGGCGCGCCAGCCGCCGAAGGCGCCGGCGATCAGGCCTCCGGCGACGGCGAGGCCGACGGCGAGCGTGATGGTCGTGGCGCTGACGGGCGCGCTGAGGGCGATGTCGAGGGTCTTGCCGGCGCTCTGGCGCATGCCGGGGCCGCCCATGCCCATACCGCCGCCCCTGGCTCCGCCGCCGGCGCCCGAGCCGAGCTGAGCGGTGAGGGTGGGGCTGATCGCGGTGACGACGTAGGCGCCCGCGAGGCCGACGGCGATACCGAGGACGCCGCCGACGAGCCCGTTGACGACGGCCTCGCCGACGACCTGGCGGGTGACGCGGCCGGACTTCCAGCCGAGCGCCTTGAGCGTGCCGAACTCCCGGACGCGGCGGGAGACCGCCGACGAGGTGAGCAGCCCCGCGACCAGGAACGCGGCGACGAGCACGGCGATGGAGAGCCACTTGCCGACGTTGGAGGCGAGATTGGACGCGGTGGACAGGGAGCCGGAGACGGTGTCGGCGAGGTCGGCCGAAGTGGTCACCGTCGTACCGGAGATGTTCTTCTGGATGGTGGACTTGACCGCGGAGATCTGCTGCGAGTCGGTCGCCTTCACATAGACCGTGGTGATCTTGTTCTTGGCATCGGCGAGGGTCTGCGCCTGCTTCAGCGGTACGTACAGATTGGCGGCCGCGTCACCGCTGTCCGGAGTCGCGATGCCGATCAGCTTGTACTTGACGCTCTTGATCTTGACGGTGTCGCCGAGGGCGAGCTTCTTCTCCTTGGCGTACGACGCGTCGGCCACGGCGACCTTGGCGTCGGTCTCGGAGGCCTTGAACGTACGCCCCTTGGTGACCTTGGAGGAGGTGAGCGGGCCGAGGCCCTGCTTGGCCACGTCGGTGCCGTACACGCTGTAGGAGTTGACGTCGAAGGAGGCGCCACCGCCCTCGACCCGGCCCTGCGGCTGGCCGGAGCCGCCGGGACCGCCCTGGCGCATGCCACCGCCACTCTGGTCCTGCTTGAACTGGCCGCGCTTGAACTCGCCGCTGACCTTCATCACCTGGAGGCTGAGGCCGCCCACCGAGTCGGCGACGCCCTTCTGGCCGGCGACCTTGGTGACGGTCGACGAGGCGAGGGTCTGGAAGCCCTGCACCATGACGCGGTCGCTGCTCTGCTCATCGCCGTCGTCCTTGGCGCCGAACTCGAACCGCGGCCGTCCGGTCTCACCGCTCTTGGGCGCTTCGGCGGCCTTGGTGACGGTCATGTCGGTGCCGAGGCCGTACAGGGACTGGAGGACCTTGTCCTGGGCCTGGTTCATGCCGGAGGACACGGAGTTGACCACGATGACCAGCGCGATGCCGAGCGCGAGCCCGGAGGCGACGACGAGGGCCGCCTTTCTGCGGCGGCGCAGTTCGCGCCTCAGGTAGGTGAAGAACATGCCGCGAAGATAGAGACACACCGTGATGATCGGATAAGCCCGAGATAAGAGACCGATGAGAACTCGCCCACAGCCCGAAGGCCCGCACCCCGTCGCCGGGGTGCGGGCCTTGTGTGAGGACTGTCGGGCCGAGGACCGTCAGACGGCCGAACCGGCCTTCCACTGCGCCCAGTCCAGGTTCCAGCCGTTGAGGCCGTTGTCCGGCTGGATGGTCTTGTCGCCGGTGTTCTTCACGACGACGACGTCACCGATCATCGAGTTGTCGTAGAACCAGGCACCCGGGGTGTTCGGGTCGTCGGCACCCTTGGCGTCGGACAGGCCGACGCAGCCGTGGCTCGTGTTGGCGCTACCGAAGATCGACTTGGCGCCCCAGTAGTTGCCGTGGATGAAGGTGCCGGAGTTCGACAGACGCATCGCGTGCGGCACGTCCTTGATGTCGTACTCGCCCTTGCCGTCGGTGCCCTTGAAGCCGACCGTCGAGCCGTCCATGCGGGTCTCCTTGAACTTCTCGGAGATCACCATCTGGCCCTGGTACGTCTTGTTCTCCGGCGATCCGGCGGAGATCGGGATGGTCTTGACGACCTTGCCGTCCCGCGTGACCGTCATGGTCTTGGTCTCCGCGTCGACGGTCGAGACCTGGTTGCGGCCGACCTTGAAGGTGACCGTCTTCTGCTGCACACCGTAGACGCCGTTCGCACCCTCGACGCCGTCGAGGTTCAGCTTCAGCGTGACCGTGGAGCCGCCCGTCCAGTAGTCCTCGGGGCGCAGGTCGAGGCGCTGGTTGCCGAACCAGTGGCCGACGACCTCCTGGCCGCTGCTGGAGGAGACGGTGATGCCCTTCTGGACATCGGCCTTGTTCGTGATCGCCTTGTCGAAGTTGATCGAGACGGGCATGCCGACGCCGACGGTGGAGCCGTCCTCGGGCGTGAAGTTGCCGATGAAGCTGTTGGCCTGCGAGACCGTGGTGAACGAGGCGTTCTCGTGGGCCGCGCGGCCGCTGGAGTCCTTGGCCTCGGCAGCGATCTTGTAGACGGTGGCGCGCTGGAGCTGGCCCGCGGGCTTCCAGCTCTTCTTGTCAGCGGATATCTGCCCCTGGACCGCGGCGCCCTCGGCGGTCGTCATCGTCACGTTCGTGAGCGAACCCTTGCTCACGGTGACGGCGGCGGCGTTGTTGATGCCGGCGTTGTCGGAGCCGTCCTTCGGCGCGATCTTGATCAGCGCCTCCGACGTCTTCTGAGCGGCGGCCTCGTCGACCTGGGCCTGCGGCGAGTTCTTGCCACCGCCGTCGGCACCGCTCGCCTGACCGCCGCTTCCGCTGCACGCGGAGAGCATCAGGACTCCTCCGACCAGAGCGGACGCGGCCACCAGGCCCTTGCGCCGCTTACTGTCCGTCATCACACGCTACCTCCATCGTCGCCAATTCCCCCTACAACCCCGGGCGCCTCCACGGGCCCCGATTCCCGCGCGGCGGAAATCACCAATAGCCCATGTAACGCCATGACCGGTTCGTCCCGTTCCTATTTCGTCCCCGATGTGGGGGATGACACGTCGGAACTGCCGTGACCAGGCATGCACCAGTGGTAACAGAACCCCCTGGTACCCCCTGTGAGACGAGGAAACCCCGGCCGGCGGTTGCCATCCGGGGCCCCGAGTCCGCGCGGTCCGATCCGTCCCGCGCCCCGCCCTAGTCGTCCGCGTCGAGAGCGTCGCCGGACTCGTCATCATCCACGTCGAGGTCCCAGTCGGGCGAATCGGGATCGTAGTCGACCTGCTCGCTGGACCAGGATGCCTGCACGAGGTCCGCCCCGGGCACCTCGCCGACCAGGTCGAACGGATCGACCAGATAGGCGAGCGCCTCCGCCTCGTCCTCGTTGACGGCGGCCTCGGCGTGCGTCCGCTCGTCCGCCGCCATGTCGCCGTCCTCGGCGATGCGCTGCAACGCGGCCCCGGTGAGGGCGGCGGAGTCCTCGATCTCCAGAACCAATTCCACGCGGAGGCGAACAAATCGTGATGTCTCAGGGGTGCTCATACGACGGAGCGTATGCCTCACCCCACCCGCGACTTTCGTGTGACCCGCACCTTTCACTAACATCGCCTCACACGGCCAATTCGCCAGCTCCACAAGGGGGATCGATTCCGTGTCCGTCGCACGACGATCGCTGCTCACCACCACTGCCGCCGGGACACTCCTGGCCGCTCTGTGGTTCGTTCCGTCCGCCACCGCGACCCCCGAGAGGACAGCGGAGGCAGATCAGCAGCAGACCGCGACAGCGGTACACGCGCAGTCCGAGGGTCAACTGCGCCTGGCCGACACGGGAACGGTCGACACGACCCCGTACGTGCTCGGCGGCTCGGCGTTCCTCGGGATCGGCGCGGGCTTCCTGACGTACTCGGCCAGGAAGAGCCGCGAGTCGGCCTTCTGAACGACGACGGGCGGGGCCCCCCCCCCGGGTGCGGCCCGCCCCGGTCTCCAGACCCCAAGGCCCCCGGCCCCGGGTCCGGCTCCACCGCCCCGCCGCGGGGCCCCGC
>NZ_JBHJYS010000013.1:0-6848 GCF_042270245.1 Streptomyces sp. NPDC055955 | reverse complement strand
TGGGGGGGGGGGGGGGGGGGGGTTGGCGGGCTTCCGCCGGGCTCACGACGCCTCCCGCCGAGTCTCCGCGGGCGGTGGCGCCGTACTACGCGGGGGGGGGGGCCCCCCCCCGGGGGGGGCCCCCCCGCCCCTGTCTCCTGACCCCTAGGCCAGCGGCCCCGTGACGGGCTCCACGGCCGCGACGAGGTGCCCGCCGCGCACGAAGGCGTCGGCGGCCGCGAGGTCGGGCGCGAGGAACCGGTCGGGGCCGGGACCCTGAACTCCCGCGGCCCGTACGGCGTCGATCACGGCGCGCGAGGCGGGAGCGGGCGTGAGACCCTCCCGCAGTTCGATGCCGCGCGTGGCCGCGTACAGCTCGACGGCGACGATCCGCGTCAGGTTGTCGATCGCGGTTCGCAGCTTGCGGGCGGCGGACCAGCCCATGGACACATGGTCCTCCTGCATGGCGGAGGACGGGATGGAGTCCGCGGAGGCGGGCACGGCGAGCCGCTTCATCTCGCTGACCAGGGCGGCCTGCGTGTACTGGGCGATCATCAGGCCGGAGTCGACGCCCGCGTCGTCGGCGAGGAACGGCGGCAGCCCGTGGGACCGGTTCTTGTCGAGCAGGCGGTCGGTGCGCCGCTCGGCGACGGACCCGAGGTCGGCGGCGGCGATGGCGAGGAAGTCGAGTACGTAAGCCACGGGCGCGCCATGGAAGTTGCCGTTGGACTCCACACGCCCTCCCCCGGGGCCGAAAGCCTGGGAGGTACCCCCAGGCAGCACGACAGGGTTGTCCACGGCGGACGCCAGCTCGCGCTCGGCGACGAGCCGCGCGTGCGCCATGGTGTCCCGCCCGGCTCCGGCGACCTGCGGGGCACAGCGCACGGAGTACGCGTCCTGCACGCGCGGCGCGTCGTCCTGGTGGTGCCCGGTGAGCTCCGAACCCCTCAGCACGGCCAGCATGTTGGCCGCGCTGGCGCCCTGGCCGGGGTGCGGCCGGATGGCGTGCAGCTCGGGCGCGAGGACCTTCTCGGTGCCGAGGAGCGCCTCGAGCGACAAGGCGGCGGTGATGTCGGCGGACTTGTACAGGTTCTCGAGGTCGGCGAGCGCCATGACGAGCATGCCCAGCATGCCGTCGGTGCCGTTCAGAAGGGCGAGGCCCTCCTTCTCGCGCAGCTCGACGGGCGCGATGCCGTGGGCGGCGAGCAGCTCGCCGGCGGGGGCCACGACGCCGTCGGGCCCTTCGGCGTCGCCTTCGCCCATCAGCGTCAGGGCGCAGTGACTGAGCGGCGCGAGGTCGCCGGAGCACCCGAGGGACCCGTACTCGTGCACGACGGGCGTGATCCCGGCGTTGAGCACGTCGGCCATGGTCTGCGCGACCTCGGGCCGCACACCGGTGTGCCCGGAGCAGACGGTCTTCAGCCGCAGGAACATGAGCGCGCGCACGACTTCCCGCTCGACGCGCGGCCCCATTCCCGCCGCATGCGAGCGGACGATGTTCCGCTGCAGCTGGGCCCGCAGCTCCGGGCTGATGTGCCGGGTGGCGAGCGCGCCGAACCCGGTGGAGACCCCGTACACGGGCTCGGGCTTCGCGGCCAGCGCGTCCACGATCGCGCGGGCCGAGGCGAGCGCGGCCACCGCCTCTTCGGAGAGCTCGATCCGGGCATTCGCCCGCGCCACGGCGACGACATCCGCCGCGCTGACACCGGACGTCCCCACCACCACAGTGCGCATATCCATATTCAGGAGCGTACGAGGTGAAGAGTCCAATGTCACGACCGAGTTCGGGATGGACCCCTTACGCCCCCACGTCCCGCCCCCGGAGCCGGCGCCGCTCGCCGTCACCGACGGCCGGCGGTGGCGAGTCGGCCAGACGCACGACGGGATCGTCGGGCCCGTCCCGCCCTGCGACAACGGGTTTCACGGCCCGCAGCGCCTTGGCCCGGTACTGGGCGGCATCGGCAAGCCGGAAGAGCCGCCGCGCACTGAGCACCTCGCCGATCGGGTCGCCGGTGGAGGCGATCCCACAGGCGACCCCGTCCCCCAGCTCCAACTCGGAGGCGCGCACACACAGTTCCTCGCCCGCCCGCACCACGTCGTCGGCCTCGGGGCCCACCGCCACCAGGCAGAACTCGTCGCCTCCCAGCCGCGCGGCCAGGGCCCCCGGCAACATCGCGCCGCACAACGAGAGAACGGACCCGAACCGCTCCAGCAACCGGTCCCCGACCGCGTGCCCCAGCGAGTCGTTGACGCGCTTGAGCCCGTTCAGGTCACACACGACGAGAGAAACGACATCACCCCCGACGCGATACCGCTCGATGGCCTCGTCAAGGCGCATGTCGACGGCACGCCGGTTCGCGAGCCCGGTGAGGGCGTCGGTGAAGGCGAGCCGCCGCGCCTCCTCGAGCCGCTCGGTCTGCGCGATGCCCGCGGCGGCCACAGAGGCAAGCACGGTGGCGAAGGCGGCGTCCTGCGCGCCGAAGACCTCGGCGCCCTCGGGCCGGGCGACGTACAACTCGCCCCAGGCGCGCCCATGGAGCACGATCGGCGCGACGACACAGCAACCGCGCCGGCGCCGGCGCAGGGCGGCGACGCGCTGATGGCAGTAGCCGCCGCCCTCCACGGTCCCGGCGGCGGTCTCGACCCAGGCGCGCGGAGCACCCCCGCCTACCCACTGCTCGTGCAGGAACTCGGTGATCTCGGGGAACTGGTGAACGGGATAGGCCTCGTCCTCGGGAAACTCGATCTCACCCTCGGCGCGCTCCCCCACGTTCACCAGGACGCGCAGCCGCCCGCGCTCCCGCTCCCACACGGACAGTGCCGCGAAGGTGCCGGACAGGGCGCGACAGGCGCCGAGGGCGGCGGCCCGCCAGGACTCACGCGGAGACTGGGCCGCGGCCATCCCCTGCGCCATCGCGACCACGGCCCGCAACCGGACTTCCTCTCCCATAGGCCAAGATTAGGAAAGAAAGGCCCAAGTCGATACATTCAAGACCCATACGAGGCCGGGAATAGTCATTCACCGGGCCACTGAGGCGCCCGCTTCTCATTGAAGGCGGCGACACCCTCGGCCCGGTCGCCGGAGAAGGCGACGGACCGCCAGGCGGCGTCCTCGACCTCGAGCCCGGCGCGCAGATCGAGCCCGTACCCCACCCTCAGAGCGCGCTTGGCGGCCCGCAGCCCCACCGGCGAATGGGCGGCGATGCGCCCCGCCAGCTCGAGCGCGGCCTCACGGTCGTCACCCACCCCCACCACCTGATCGACAAGCCCCATCTCCAGGGCCTCCCGGGCCTCCACACGCCGCGCGGAGAAGATCAGCTCTGCGGCTCTCGCGGCCCCCACGCGCCGGGGCAGCAACTGCGTACCGCCGCCTCCGGGAATCACGCCCACCGACACCTCGGGCAGCCCCACGACAGCGGTCTCGTCGGCCACGATGAGATCGCAGGCGAGAGCGAGCTCGAACCCGCCACCGAGGGCGAACCCGTGCACGGCGGCGATGACGGGCATGGGCAGCTCGAGCACGCCCCCGTAGGCCCCCCGGGTCACGGGCCGCTGCCGAAGAAGCTCGGCGTCGGAGAAGGAGTTCCGCTCCTTCAGATCGGCCCCGACACAAAAGGCGCGAGCGGCGGACGAGGAAACGACGACAACCCGAGCACCACCGTCAAGCGCGAGAGCGGCACACGCCTCCCCGACACTCACGGCCATCGCGCTGGACACGGCATTCATGGCCTTGGGCCGATCGAGAACGAGCTCGGCGACAAAGCCGTGCCGCCGCACCTCGACGAACTCTCCGAACCGCTCGCTCACAGACCCTCCCGGTTAACGCCAGTTAACAACGGCAGAATCCTAGAGCGGCCGCCGCGTCAGAAGCCAGGGCTCGACGACACCGAGCCCCCGCACGGGCCGCTGCCACATGGGCTGCAGGGCGAAGCGGTACGAGGGCGCGGCCTCACCCTCCTTCTCGGCGAGAGCGGCGGCCTCCGCCTCGGAAGCGGGCGCCTCACCGGCCCGCTGCAGCTCCTCGGCGAACGCACCGTCGACGAGCACGGCATCCCGGGGAGCTATCGACGTGAGCCGGCTGGCGAGGTTCACGGTGGTGCCGAAGACATCGCCCATCCGGGTCGTCACGGTCCCGAAGGCCATCCCCACCCGCACCTCGGGCATGGTCTCGTCATTGGCCATGGTCTCGATGAGCCGCAGGGCGATCTCCGCCGCGACCCCCGAGTCGTCGGCGGCGTACAGCACCTCGTCACCCAGGGTCTTGATCAACCGCCCGCCGTTGGCGGCCACCAGGTCGGCAGCGGTGGTCTCGAACGCCTCGACGAGCTCTCCGAGCTCCTCTTCCTCCATGCGCCGGGTGAGCCGCGTGAACCCGACCAGGTCGGCGAACCCGACGGCGAGCCGCCGGTCCACCATCTCCTCGTCGTCAGCGGCCTGCACCACGCGCCCGGTGGCCGCGGCCAGCTGCCGCCGCCACACATAGACCAGGAACTCCTCCAGCTCGGGCAGGAGCAGTTCCATCAGGGGGTAGGTGACCTCGGTACGGGTCATCCCGGGCTCGGGAGGCTCGGTGAGCCCCTCCAGGAAGGAATCGATCTGCCACTCGGCGAGCCGGGCGGTGGTCTGGCCCGTGGACCGGGCGACCTGCACGGCCATGGCCTCGCTGAGCAGCCCGGCCTCGACCAGACCGGCAAGCCGCCGCAGGGCGAGCACATCGGCCTCGGTCAGCGCCTTGGCCTGCCCGATGTCGGCAAACCCCATGGCCCGCCAGAACCGGGAGGCGAGCTCCATGGAGACACCGGCGCTGCGCGCGGCCTGAAAAGGCGTGTACCGCCGCTCCGCGCCGAGAATGAGCTGCTCAAGACGGAGGGCAAGCGGATCCTCACCGCCGGCACCCTCCTCGACAGACCCGATGTCGGTTGGGTTGCCCGCGCCGGAGCCCGAGTCGTCGACGGTCACGCCTGCTGCCCTTCCGATCTGCCACGGTCATGTATCGACCGGCCTCAACTTTACGGCAGGTGTGCCGCAGCTCACTCCCACAGCACACACGAGTCCCGAGCCTCCGGCCACGTACAAACCGCCCTGAAAGTCCCACCGCCGCCCAGCCACGTACGAAACAAGGCCGGAAGACAACGAGCCCACCGGCGAGCAGCCGCGCACGAGACGAACCCCCGCACAGAGCGGGGGCAGTGCCACCCAACGATCAGCCGCGTACGAGATGTGCGGGGCCGGGAAGGCGGCGAGTCCCACCGGCGATCAGCCGCGTACGAGACGAGTCCTCACGCAGAGCGAGGGGCAGCGCCACCGAATGATCAGCCGCGGACGAGACGCGCGCGGCCGGGAGGACACCGAGTCCCACCGGCCGTGAGACGCCGACGAGACGGGAGGGGACGTGGGGGCATGTGCGCGCGCAGCCACCAGCACCACGTACCGGCGATCAGCTCGCCGACGTACACCCGTGGAACAGCGAGCACGTACATGCCCCCGCGGCCCCGCACCCGAAAGACGACCGGTCGCCGCGACGGCACGCACACAGGACGACCCGGCACAACGACGGCGCCCGGGAACGGGGAACCCGGCGCAGCGGCGGCGCCCCCGAACACGGAGCCCGGACCAACGCCGGCGCCCCCGAAAACGCCCCAGGCGCTGCCCCGGCCCCGCACCGGAACCCTGTCAGCCCCCCGCCCGCAGATGAACGACGTCCCCCGCGCCCACAGGCTGCTGCACCCCGTCCTCGGAGGCGATGACGAGCCGCCCGTCCCCGTCCACGGCAACCGCCTCCCCCACAAGCTCCTGCCCCCCGGGAAGCTCGGCCCGCACCTGACGGCCGAGCGTCGCGCACCCCGCCGCATAGGTCTCCTGGAGCCGCGACACCGCAGGATCCCCACCCGCGGCCCGCCACTCGACGAACCGCTCCTCCAGCGACCGGAGAACGGCGCGCAGCAGCGGATCCCGGTCGGTGGAGGCGGCCCCGGCCAGGGCGAGCGACCCGGCCCCCGGCACAGGCAGCTCGTCGGCGCGCAGCGAGACATTCAGTCCGATCCCGACGACCACCCCGTCCCCGGCACGCTCGGCGAGGATGCCCCCGGCCTTGCGCTCCTCGCCGCCCACATTCACCAACAGGTCGTTGGGCCACTTGAGGGCGGTGTCGACCCCGGCGGCCCGCGCGAGCCCCGTGGCGACGGCCACCCCGGTGAGCAGGGGCAGCCACCCCCACCGCGCCACGGGCACGTCGGCGCCGGGCTTGAGGAAGACGGAGAAGAAGAGCCCGGACCGCGCAGGAGCGGTCCACTGCCGGTCGAGCCGCCCGCGCCCGGCGCTCTGCGACTCGGCGACGAGGACGGCCCCTTCCTCGGCCTTGCCGCTCAGGGCGAGGGCGACGAGATCGGAGTTGGTGGACCCGGTGGCGGGAACAACATCGACGGAGGACCAAAGCCCTCCCCGCACGAGGGCGCGCCGCAGGGCGGCGGCGTTCAGCGGGGGCCGGTCCAGGTCCGACCACTGCTGACCGTCGTTCGCGCCGGAAGGATCGTCTGAAGCATTTCGGGGCGTCATGCAACCCACCCTAGGTGTGGTAAACGCCGCACTGCCGAACGGTATCGACGCCACTACGCTACGAGCCAGTAGCAACGGGCCAGGCCTCAACCGGCCCCGAACCCCGCCGCACCGCACCGCCGCGCCACAACGCCCCGTCCCGTCCTCACGTCCCCATTTGAGCAGCCAGGGAGCCGCATCCCGATGTCCGTTCCGCAAGAGCCCACCGTGTCCAGCGCCATCGACATCCACACGACCGCGGGAAAGCTCGCGGATCTGCAGCGCCGGATCGAAGAGGCCACGCACGCCGGCTCCGCACGCGCGGTGGAGAAGCA
>NZ_JBHJYS010000012.1:0-305851 GCF_042270245.1 Streptomyces sp. NPDC055955 | reverse complement strand
CCGACTCTATCAGACTCTTTCGTGTCCGATTTCCTCGGTGCCTTTCAGGTTTCCGCTCCGGCCTTTCGGCTTTCCGCGTTTCCCTTTCCGGCGGTCCAAACACTATCAGTCATTTTCTGCTGCTCCGACCGCGGGCTCCTGCGGGCGTGCAGAAGTCGATCAAAGCTAGGATCTGTCGTGATAGTTGCCGCTGAGCCACCGGGCACCCGAAGGCGCCGCTTGGCCTCAAGCAGGGGACTGACAGTACATGGGGGTGAAGGGCAGGCGCAAATCGTTTGCGTGCACCCTCTACGTCGGCCAACCGGTACCTCTCATGGGGAACCGGGACTTTTTATGACTTACGCTTCTGAAACGGTACGCCGTCCAGGACAGGCAGTGACGGTGACCATCAATCTCCACCCCTGGGAGGCTTGCCATGACCAGTGTGACGTCCCCGCTCGCCGGACGCGCCATTGGACTCACCGCCGTTCCTGACCCGGTCTTCTCCGGTGCGATGGTCGGTCCCGGCACCGCCATCGACCCGGTGCGCGAGCCCTCGGCGGCTGTCGCGCCCGTCGACGGCATCGTCGTCTCTCTTCACCCCCACGCCTATGTAGTAGTGGACGGACAGGGGCACGGCGTCCTGACGCACCTCGGCATCGACACCGTGCAGCTCAACGGCGAGGGCTTCGAGCTGCTCGTCAACAAGGGCGACACCGTGCAGCGCGGTCAGGAGATGGTGCGCTGGGACCCGGCGGCCGTCGAAGCCGCCGGCAAGTCCCCGATCTGCCCGGTCGTTGCCCTCGAGGCCACCGCCGAGTCCCTCTCCGAAGTGATCGAGGATGGCGACGTCAAGTCCGGCGACGCGCTGTTCAGCTGGAAGTGACGCGGGCCGTCGCTGACGGCATGCAGGTCAACCACCGCGGCGGCTCGGCCCGCCGCACTATCGGAGACGGTGAGATGGAGACAACGCTGCGAGGCGTCGGCGTGAGCCACGGTGTGGCGATCGGCGAGGTTCGGCACATGGGGACGGCGGTTCTCGAACCGCCGGCCAAGCAGATTCCGACGGAGGACGCGGAGCGCGAGCAGGGGCGCGCCCGTCAGGCCGTGGAAGCTGTGGCGGCCGATCTGATTGCACGCGGCAATCTGGCCGGTGGCGAGGCACAGCACGTGCTCGAGGCCCAGGCCATGATGGCGCAGGACCCGGAGCTCATGGCCGATGTCGACCGCCGTATCGCGGTCGGCAGCACGGCCGAGCGTGCCGTGTACGACGCCTTCGCGTCTTATCGGGCGTTGCTGGCCGGTGCCGGTGAGTACCTCGCGGGTCGCGTCGCCGACCTGGACGACGTGCGGAACCGGATCGTGGCGCGGCTGCTCGGGGTGCCTATGCCCGGTGTCCCGGACAGCGACAAGCCCTACGTGCTGATCGCGCGGGACCTGGCTCCCGCGGACACGGCGCTGCTCGACCCCACGCTCGTGCTCGGCTTCGTCACCGAGGAGGGCGGGCCGACCAGTCACAGCGCGATTCTGGCGCGGGCGCTCGGAGTGCCGGCCGTGGTCGCGCTGCCCGGCGCGGGCGAGCTCGCCGAGGGCACCGTGATCGCTGTCGACGGCAGCACCGGTGACATCTTCGTCGACCCGAGTCCGGAGAAGCGGGCCGAGCTCGAGGCCGCCTCCGCCGCGCGGAAGGCCGCGCTGGCCGCGTCGTCCGGTCCGGGCGCGACGTCCGACGGTCACAAGGTGCCGCTGCTGGCCAACGTCGGCGGTCCGGGCGACGTGCCGGCCGCGGTCGAGGCCGGTGCCGAGGGTGTCGGTCTCTTCCGTACCGAATTCCTCTTCCTCGACGACAGCAGCAGGGCTCCTTCCGAGGAGAAGCAGGTCGAGGCGTACCGGAAGGTCCTCGAGGCGTTCCCCGAGGGTCGCGTCGTGGTGCGCGTCCTCGACGCTGGTGCGGACAAACCGCTGGACTTCCTGACGCCCGCCGACGAGCCGAACCCGGCTCTGGGTGTGCGTGGTCTGCGTTCCCTCCTTGAGCACCCCGAGGTTCTGCGTACGCAGCTGACCGCGCTGGCCAAGGCTGTCGAGGGGCTGCCGGTCTACCTCGAGGTCATGGCGCCGATGGTCGCCGACCGTGCCGACGCGAAGGCCTTCGCGGACGCGTGCCGTGAGGCGGGTCTCGAGGCGAAGTTCGGTGCGATGGTCGAGATTCCGTCGGCCGCTCTGCGGGCGCGTTCGATCCTTCAGGAGGTCGAGTTCCTTTCGCTGGGGACCAATGACCTCGCGCAGTACACGTTCGCCGCCGACCGGCAGGTCGGTGCGGTGTCCCGGCTTCAGGACCCGTGGCAGCCCGCGCTGCTCGACCTGGTCGCGCTGTCCGCGGACGCGGCGCGGGCCGAGGGCAAGAGCTGCGGTGTCTGCGGTGAGGCCGCGTCCGACCCGCTGCTCGCGTGTGTCCTGACCGGTCTGGGCGTCACCTCCCTTTCCATGGGTGCGGCGTCGATTCCTTATGTGCGGTCGACGCTCGGCAAGTACACGCTGGCTCAGTGCGAGCGTGCGGCCTCGGCCGCGCGTGCCGCGGACTCCGCCGAGGAGGCCCGCAAGGCCGCTCAGGCGGTGCTGTCCGGCGAGTAGCCGAAGGCCGGTTCGTCGGCGTGGGGCGCTTCACCTTTTCGTGGTGGAGCGCCCCACGGTCGTTTCAGTGGCGGTGGCCGCCCTCGGGGCCGGTGTCTGCGAGGTCGGGTGCCGCGCAGTAGTCGACGCCGGACTCGGGGGCGACGAGGTCGCCGGACTGGGCGTCGGTGCAGTAGGCGTCGAAGACTTCCGCCGCGGTGAGGGGGAGCAGGCGTTCGTCGCGCAGGCGCCAGCCCTGGACGCGGTCGTCGCTGTCCGGGGTGGTGGTCCGCATGACCAGGCCGCCCGGGCTTGCGGTGGCGATGCCGAGTGCCAGGACCGTGGTGAACTCGAGCGCCTCCTTCTCGTCGAGGCGTGTGCTGTCCTCCGCGCAGCGGTCGACGTGGAGCACCGACAGCAGTGATTCGGCGTCTGTGGGAACGCTGCACACGAGGTGGTGGGTGCCGATTCCTGCCGTGTCGAGGACCTGTGTAAGGAGGAGCGAGGCGCGGGCGAAGGCGTCCCTTCCGATGTCCTGGCCACAGGCGCCGCACGCTCCGATCCGGGCGAGGACGGACGAGGCGTACTCCCAGGTGGCCTGCCGGACGGCTTCGTCGACGAGGTCGGGCAGGAGGTCGGCGAGGGGCTGGCCTTCGTAGGGGACGGTGGCGCCCATGACGGCCAGTTCGGCGGTGAACCGGGTGCGACTGTCGGGGGTGTCCGGTTCGAGGCCGCTCTCTGCGCAGAATTCCGCGTACTCCTCCGGGTCGAAGAGGGCGACGGTGGTGTGTCCACCCTGGGCGGCGCGTGCCCGGAGGAGGCTTTCGACCTGCTGGAGGTACGTGCCGTGGTCGTCGAAGGCGAAGGAGCGGTAACTCCGCATCGCCGTGAAGTCGCGTTCGTCGGCGAGGAGGCCGATGATGCCCGCGACTTCACGGCGCAGGACGCGTCGCATGCCGGCGTGCTGGGTGTTCTGGGTGTGCGCCATGGTTCCCCCTGAGAGCTGTAGATCAATGCTCACTCACAGTAATCGTGGGCACTGACAACGGCGGAGGGATCAGGTTCGGTCAGGGGCGGTTGCGGGCGATGTCCTCGTAGAACCGCAGGAGTTCGACGCTGTCGACCGAGCCGAGGTTGACGGCCTTTTCCAGGGGCGTGCCTTGGAGGAGGCGTTTGACGGGGACCTCGATGCGCTTGCCGGTGAGGGTGTGCGGGACGCCAGGGGCTTCGATGATCTCGTCGGGGATGTGGCGCGGGGAGAGGCTCTCGCGGATGGTCTGCTTGATGCGGGCGCGGAGTTCGTCGTCGAGTACGGCGCCCGGTGCGAGGTGGACGAACAGGGGCATCCAGTAGCCGCCGTCGGGCTGTTCGAGGCCGATGACGAGGGACTCTCGGATTTCGGGGAGGCGCTCGACGGCCTCGTAGATGTCGGCCGACCCCATGCGGACGCCCTGGCGGTTCAGGGTGGAGTCCGAGCGGCCGTGGATCACGACCGAGCCGCGGGAGGTGAGGGTGATCCAGTCGCCGTGCCGCCAGACGCCGGGGTAGGTGTCGAAGTAACTGTCGTGGTAGCGGCTGCCGTCGGGGTCGTTCCAGAAGCGGATCGGCATCGAGGGCATGGGGTTGGTGACGACGAGTTCACCGACCTCGTCGATGAGCGGCTTGCCCTGCGGGTCCCAGGACTGGAGGTCCGTGCCGAGGCAGGGAGCCTGGAGTTCGCCGATGTGGACGGGCAGGGTCGGGACGGCTCCGGCGAAGCAGGAGCAGACGTCCGTGCCGCCGCTGACGGAGGCGATCCAGAGGTCTTCGCGTACCTCGTCGTGCAGCCAGCGGAAGCCGTCGGGCGGGAGCGGCGAGCCGGTCGTGGCAACGCACTTGACGCGGGAGAGGTCGTGGTCGCGCGAGGGGTGGACTCCTGCCTTGCGGCAGGCCATGACGTAGGCGGCCGAGGTACCGAAGAGGGTGGCCCCGGTGCGTTCGGCGACGGCCCATTGGGCGCCGGTGTCGGGATAGCCGGGGCTGCCGTCGTAGACGACGATCGTGGTGCCCGTGAGGAGGCCGGAGGCGAGGAAGTTCCACATCATCCAGCCGGTGGACGTGTACCAGAAGAAGCGGTCGCCGGGGCCGAGGTCGCAGTGCAGTCCGAGCTGCTTGAGGTGCTCGATCAGGATGCCGCCCTGGGACTGGACGATCGCCTTGGGGAGTCCGGTCGTGCCTGAGGAGTACAGGACCCACAGGGGGTGGTCGAAGGGGACGGCTTCGAAGACGGGCTCTGTGTCGGCGGAGGTGAGCTCCGACCACTCGAGGGCCCCTTCGGGGGCGTCCGTGCCGAGCAGCGGGATGTGGACGACGGCACGGAGGGTGGGCAGTTCGGCGCGGAGTTCGCTGACGGTGTCGCGGCGGTCGTGCTCCTTGCCTCCGTAGCGGTAGCCGTCGACGGTGAACAGGACGACGGGTTCGACCTGCTGGAAGCGGTCGAGAACGCTGCGTGCGCCGAAGTCGGGAGCGCAGGACGTCCAGACCCCGCCGACGGCCGCGGTCGCGAGGAGGGCGACGACGGCCTCGGGGATGTTCGGCAGGTAGCCGCTGACGCGGTCTCCCGGGCGTACGCCGATCGCGCGCAGTTCGGCGGCGAGCGAGCCGACCTGGCGGCGCAGTTCGGCCCAGGTCACGGGGTGGGGTTCGTGTGTCTCGTCCACGTGGAGGATGGCCGGGGTGTCCGCGCGCGCGGGATCGGTGGCCGTGCGCAGGGCGTGTTCGGCGTAGTTCAGGCAGGCGCCGGGGAACCATGCGGCTCCGGGCATGGCGCGGTCGCCGAGCACGCGCGTGTAGGGGGTGGTGAACCGGATGTCGAACCAGTCGGCGACGGCCTTCCAGAACGTCTCGAGTTCGGTCACCGACCAGCGGTGCAGTGCTTCGTAACCGCCGTCGGCGGGGGCTCCGTGGTGCTCGGACGCCCAGGCCTGGAAGCGCGTGATCTGCGCCTCGGCGATGAACTCGGCGTCGGGCTTCCAGAGCGGCGTCGGATTCGCGGCTGACGGCATGGGGCGGCTCCCGGATGTACGCGTGGTGTGCGTCGGTCCCGCGCACGGGCCGGTGTGTGCGCGTGACGCGGCTGACAGGGACGATGCCACGTGATCGACTTCCGCACCAGGTTGCGCCCCACATAGTCCGTGTCGTGAAGATGTGCTGCCGCCACGGATGAACGGCAGTTGAACGACTCACCTTTGCCCGGCGCGCAATGACAGGGTGAGCAGCATGAACGGTCGTGACCTGGTACGCGCGGTGAGGGCGGTTGGCTTGGTGGGTGCGGTCCAGGGTGTGCGGGCGGTGCGGTCCTCGTGGCGCAGGAGGCGGGCCGACGCGGTGGGTCTGCGGCGCAGGGGCCCGGAGCGGGCGAGGGTGCCGGGTCCGGTGACGGGGGCCGAGCCGGCGCCCGGTGGTGGCGTCGTCCTGTTCACGCGCTCCCGACTGCGGATCACGGTGACGGTGACGGGCGCGGTCTTCTGGGGCTGGGACGGGGCGGACCCGGAGCCGTCGTACGCGCTGGCGGGTGCGTGTCCGCAGCCGGATCCGCGGGCTGTCCTGGAGCCCGACAAGGACGGCGGCTGGCGGGTGGTGGCGGAGCGGGTGACCGTCGTCGTGTCGCGGCACGGCGCTGTCTCCGTGTGCACTCCGGGCGGTGTGGTGCTGCGGCGGGATCTGCCGCCGCGCTGGTGGGAGCCCACGGACGGGGGCGAGGCGCGGTGGGTGCAGCGGTCCGAGGTGGCGGCCGACGCGCGGTTCTTCGGACTAGGCGGCCGGGCGTCGGGGCCTCGGCTGAGGGACGGCGCGTACCGGCTGTGGAACACGGATCCCAGTGGTTCGTTCGGGCCGGGCGACGATCCGCTGTATCTGACCATGCCGGTGCAGATGGTGGTCGCCGACGCGGGCACCCATCTGGTGTTCCACGACAACTCGTGGGACGGCACGGTGACGCTCTCGGAGGGCGAGGAGGGGGCGGGTTCCGGGCACGACCGTGCGGGGACGTGCGAGGTCCGGATGGAGGGCGGCCCGCTGCGCTGCTGGGTCATGGTGGGTGCCCCCGCGCGCGTGCTGCGCGCGTGGGCGTCGCTGACCGGCGCGCCCGCGCTGCCGCCGGCGTGGGCGCTCGGGTATCAGCACGCGCGCTGGGGCTTCGGTGGGGGGAACGAGGTGCGGCGGATCGTCGCGGGCTACCGGGAGCGAGGGCTTCCGCTCGACGCGGTGCATCTGGACATCGATCACCTCGACGCGTTTCAGGTGTTCACGGTCGACCAGGAGACGTATCCGGGGCTCCCGCTGCTCGCCGAGGACCTTCGCCGGGACGGTGTGCGGCTGGTGTCGATCGTCGACCCCGCCATCAAGGCGGAGGTGGGGAACGCCCTGTACGACGCGGGAGCGTCCGCTGACGTCTTCGTGAAGGACGCGGCGGGGAGGCCGGTGCGGGGCGTGGTGTGGCCCGGTGAGTCCGTGTATCCCGACTTCACCGACCACGCCGTGCGCAAGTGGTGGGGTGGTCTGTACGAGGAGCGGCTCGCCCAGGGGTTCTCCGGGTTCTGGCACGACATGAACGAGCCGGCGTCGTTCGCCGCGTTCGGTGACCCGACACTGCCCCGTTCGGCACGGCACGCGCTGGAGGGGCGGGGCGGCGACCATCGGGAGGCCCACAACGTCTACGGGCTGTGCATGGCGCGCGCCGGCCACGAGGGGCTGCGGGAACTTCGGCCCCAGGAGCGGCCGTTCCTGTTCTCTCGCTCGGGCTGGGCGGGGATGCAGCGCTACGGAGGGACGTGGTCGGGGGACGTGGCCACAGGGTGGCCCGGTCTGCGCGCGTCGTTGTCCCTCGTGCTCGGGCTCGGGTTGTGTGGAGTGCCGTACTCGGGGCCGGACGTGGGCGGGTTCGACGGGGAGCCGTCTTCGGAGCTGTATCTGCGGTGGTTCCAGCTGGGTGCGTATCTGCCGCTGTTCCGTACGCATGCGGCGCTGCGGGCGGGGCGTCGGGAGCCGTGGGAGTTCGGTGACGAGGTGCTGGGGCACGCGCGCGTGGCGCTCGTCGAGCGCCGGCGGCTGCTGCCGTACTTCGTGACGCTGGCCCATCTCGCGCGGCATACGGGGGCTCCGTATGTGCGGCCTGTGTGGTGGGGTGCTCCGGAGGACAGGGCGTTGC
The DNA here is from genome assembly GCF_042270245.1 of Streptomyces sp. NPDC055955. Classification (NCBI taxonomy): domain Bacteria; kingdom Bacillati; phylum Actinomycetota; class Actinomycetes; order Kitasatosporales; family Streptomycetaceae; genus Streptomyces; species Streptomyces sp. NPDC055955. The sequence continues at coordinate 298,074 of NZ_JBHJYS010000012.1, read as the reverse complement.
GGGACTGCGAGGACGCGTTCTTGCTGGGTGACTCCTTGTTGGTGGCTCCGGTCCTGGAGCCGGGTGCGGACCGGCGGGCGGTGCGGCTGCCGCGCGGGCTCTGGTACGACGTGGAGAGCGGGCAGGCGCACGAGGGGCCCGGTCAGGTGCTGGTGGAGGCGCCGCTGTCCCGTGTTCCCGTCTTCGCGCGCGCGGGTGCGGTGATCCCCGTGCGGGGTGAGGACGGGGAGCTGTGCCTGGAGGTGTGGGCTCCGGCGCGGGGGCGTACGGGCGGCGGGGTGGTGGTGCCCGACGTCGGTGACGGCTGGGAGACGCCGGACGTCCAGCGCTACACCTCACGGTGGAGCGGCGGCAGTGTGGTGGTGGAGCGGCAGGACGAGGGCGGGCCGGCCGAGCCCGCGTACCCGGTGCGGATCCGCGGGCTCTGAGCGTGCGAAGGGCTGGGTGGTTCGTGCGGCGGGGTGTTACACGTAGCGGCCCTCGAACCAGGCGCGGACGGCCAGGGTATGGAGAGGGAAGGCGAGTTCGGTCGGGCGGCGCAGGAGGTGCCAGCCTTCCGTCTCGTCCGTGACGGCGGGCTCGGGCAGTTCGGCGGCCGGGCGTTCCGGGAGGAGGCCGAACAGGAGCAGGTGTCCGTCGGGTGAGCTCATCGCGTCGGCGAGGCGTACGTCGCGGCTCGCCGCCTCGATGCCTGTCTCCTCCTTGAGCTCACGGACGACGGCGTCGCGCCAGTCCTCCCTGTCGTCGACGAACCCGCCGGGCAGGGCGACTCCCCCGCGCGCGGGGGCGATGGTCCGAGTGATCACGACGAGAGCGGAACCGCGGCTGTCGTAGACGGCCTGGAGGGCGACCGCGACCGGCAGGGGGTTGCGGTAGCTCACGTCGGCGCAGGCCGGACACGTACGCGGCCATCCCGAGACGTCGGGTCCGTAGGCGGTTCCACAGCTCGAACAGTGGGAATCCGGAACGGGGTTGGTTATGTGGTGGGGTGCTGACACGCCGCGGACTGTATCCGATCGTGAAGCGTGGCTCTTCCCTGGCCACCATTGATCCTGATAGATGCAGGGTTCATGAGACGAACAGCAACTGCCGCACGCAGATTCGCCGTCACCGCCGTCGCCGCGCTCCTGTGGACGGCCACCGCTCCCGGCGCCGCCCAGGCGAAGCCCGACCCCAAGGCTCCCCAGCAGTTCGTGGCGCTGCGGGACGTCGACCCGACGATCATCCAGGAGATCCGCTACATCACTGCGCACAACTTCGTCGGGGCGCCCGTCGACGGCTACGAGAAGCCGATGTGCATCCTCACCGAGCCTGCCGCGAAGGCGCTCCACAAGGCGCAGGCCGGGCTCCTGAAGCGGGGCTACTCACTGAAGGTGTACGACTGCTACCGGCCTCAGCGGGCGGTCGACCACTTCGTGCGGTGGGCCAAGGACCTCGACGACCAGCGGATGAAGGCGGAGTTCTATCCGCAGGTCGACAAGACGCGACTGTTCGCGGACGGTTACATCGCGGAGAAGTCCGGGCACAGCCGCGGCTCCACGCTCGATCTGACCGTTGTGAAGCTGCCTGCGCTGCCCACGCGCGCGTACGTGCCCGGTGAGCGGCTGGCACCCTGCTACGGGCCGAAGAAGGAGCGCTTCCCCGACAACTCGTTGGACATGGGCACGGGCTTCGACTGCTTCGACACGCTCGCTCACACCGACGACCCACGGATCAAGGGGGCGCAGCGCGCGAACCGTGACCTCCTGCGGGACGCCCTGGCCGCACAGGGGTTCGTGAACCTGCCCGAGGAGTGGTGGCACTTCACGTACAAGCCGGAGCTCTTCCCTGACACGTACTTCGACTTCCCCATCTCGCGGCGTTCCCTGAGCGGCCGGCCCATGGCACACTTCTGACGGTCCATCAGATCTGTTGGTGTTCTGGTGGCTTCGTCGGATCCAGCGCGGGAGGGGCCTTGTCGCGTACGCGCACACCTGTCGTGGCCGATTGGTTCACCGGGGAGGGAGAGGACTTCCGGCTGCTGGGCACGCGATGCTCGGCCTGTGCCTCGGTCTTCTTCCCCCGCGAGGACACCTTCTGCCGCAACCCCGGCTGCGCCGGAGGGGAGCTGCTCTCCGTGCCGCTCTCCCCGCGTGGCCGGGTCTGGTCGTACACGGACAGCCGGTACCGGCCTCCGGCACCGTACGTGTCCGATCCGGAACTTCCCTGGCAGCCCTACACGTTGATCGCTGTGGAGCTGGAGGCGGAGCGCCTGGTGGTGCTCGGACAGGCGGTTCCCGGAGTCTCCGTGGCCGACCTGGAGGTGGGCATGGAGGTGGAGGTCGTGCCCGGCGTGCTCGACGAGGACGGGGACACGACCTGGACGACGTGGCACTGGCGGCCGACGGGGGTGGCGGCATGACGGACGACGTGGCGGTGCTCGGCGCGGGCATGCACCCCTGGGGCAAGTGGGGTCGCGGCTTCGTCGAGTACGGGACGGTGGCGGCACGGGCGGCGCTCGCCGACGCGGGGGTCGACTGGCGCGACGTGGACTCCGTCGTGGGCGCGGACACCGTGCGGGGCGGGTACCCGGGCTATGTGGCGGGCGCGACGTTCGCGAAGGCGCTCGGCTGGCAGGGCGCGCGGGTCGCGAGCGTGTACGCGGCGTGCGCCTCGGGCGCCCAGGCGGTCGACGCGGCGCGTACGCAGATCCTCGCGGGGCTCGCGGACGTGGTGCTCGTGGTGGGTGCCGACGCCGCGCCCAAGGGGTTCTTCCGGCCCGCGGGCGGGGACCGGCACGACGATCCGGACTGGCTGCGGTTCCGCGTGCTCGGCGCGACCAACCCCGCGTACTTCGGTCTGTACGCGCGTCGGCGCATGGCCGTGCACGGGGACACGCTGGAGGACTTCGCGCAGGTCAAGGTGAAGAACGCGGCGGCGGGCGCGCTCAATCCGAACGCCCGGTACCGCAAGACGGTGACGGCCGAGGAGGTGGCCGCGTCGGCGGTCGTCGCCGATCCCCTGCGGCTCCTGGACATCTGCGCCACGTCCGACGGAGCTGCCGCCCTCGTGCTGTGCGGCATGGACTTCGCGCGCAAGCACGGAGTGCGCAACCCGGTGCGGATCCGCGCGGTGTCGACTGTCACGCCGACGTATCCGAACACCGTGCTCGACCTGCCGGACATCGCCACCGACTCGGCCGCGGTCGTCGAGCCGGACGGCGTCACCTTCCGCGCCTCGATCGCGCGGGCGGCGTACGAGGAGGCCGGGATCGGCCCGGAAGACCTCTCCCTCGCCGAGGTGTACGACCTGTCGACCGCTCTGGAGCTCCAGTGGTACGAGGATCTGGGGCTGTGCTGCGAGGGCGAGGCGGCGAAGCTCCTGAGGGAGGGTGCGACGGCACCCGGCGGACGCATACCCGTGAACGCCAGTGGCGGACTCGCGTCCTTCGGAGAGGCGGTCCCCGCGCAGGCCATCGCCCAGGTCTGCGAGCTGACGTGGCAGTTGCGCGGCACAGCGGGCGCCCGGCAGGTGGCGGACGCGCGCGTGGGGATCACGGCGAATCAGGGACTGTTCGGGCACGGCTCGTCCGTGGTCGCGGTGCGCTGACCGGCGCCCGCCGACGGATCCGTACGCTGCGTGTTCGGCCGAAAAGGGTGCGTGAACAGCGCGTGAACTGCGCCTGGGCACGCGCCGGGGGCGCCATCATGCTTCCGTGCCTTCCTGGACGGACGCTCTCCGTTTCGCCTTCCAGCCGGTCGTCAATCTGACGACCGGAGCCGTGGCGGCCCTGGAGATACTCGCCCGTCCGGAAGTCGGCGACGTGCTGGCGCAGGCCCGGCGCGACCCCGAACTCGACGGCCGTCTGGCCGCGTTGGCGGTGCGCTCCGCAGCTCAGCGAGAGACGCTGCTGCCGCTGCACGTCAATGTCTTCGCCGGGACGGTGGCGGATCTCGGGGGCCTCGCCGCGCTGCGGAACGCCGTCCGGGACGCGGGGCGGCTGCCCTGGGAAGTGACGGTCGACATCGGTCCCCCGTTCACCCACGTGCCGCACCGGGCGCTCCTGGAGGGGGTCACGGCCCTGCGCGACGAGGGCTTCCGGGTCTGCGCGGACGGCGTCGGTGACGGCGACCTTCCGCTGCGGCTCCTGGTCGACCTTGCGCCGGACCTCGTCAAGCTCGATCCCTCGCTGCTGTCGCGTCCCGCGTCGGTGCGTGCGATGCGGACGCTGTGCGAGGGGCTGGGCGCGCTGCTGGCCGTCGAGGGTGTGGAGACGGAGTTGCAGTGCGGCGCCGCGCGGGAGGCCGGAGCGCAGTTGGCACAAGGTGAGCTGTTCGCGCCGCCGTCTCGGCTGCCCGCGGCCGATGTGTACGTGCCGGCGCTCACTCCCCCAGTGACGGCGGCGCCGCCTTCGGGGCCACCCGTGCGCCAGTTCGTGCGACCCGCCGCTCTGCTGCCCGCTTCGGCCTCGGCGGGGCGGGTACGCGCGCTGCTCACCGGGTCGCCCGACGTGTCCGGCGTGCTCCTGGTGGACTCGGCGGGCGCACCGGTGCGTTCGGTGCAGCGGGACCGCTTCCTGTTGTCGCTCTCGGGCCGCTACGGGCATGCGCTCTACGCCGACCGGCCGGCCGCCCGCCATGGTGACCGGCCGCGCACGGTCGGCGTGGACGCCACCGCCTGGGAGGTCCTCGACGTACTCGCGGACGGCGAGCGCAGCCGTGCGGCGGACGATGTCGCGGTCGTCGACAGGCGGGGGCGGTGCGTGGGCATCGTGCGACTCGCCGATCTCGTGCGCGCACTGGCCGAGAGCCGGGTCGAGGAGGCGGCCGCGCTCAATCCGCTGACCCGGCTGCCCGGTTCGGACGCCATCACGGGTGAGGTGGACCGGCGGATCGCACAGGGGCGCGGGTTCGCCCTGAGCTGGCTGGACATCGACGGGTTCAAACAGGTCAACGACGGTGCGGGGTTCGCCGCGGGTGACGATCTGATCCGCGAGGTGGGCCGGTCCCTGGAACGGGCCGCGTCGGGCACGACCAGGGTGGGACACATCGGGGGCGACGACTTCCTGGTGCTTGCCGATCCGGACGGGCTCGATCCGCTGGCGTCCGCGGTGCTCGACGTGCCCTGGGCGGCGGGCGGGCGGCCCGTCACGCTGTCGCTCGCCACGGTGCTGTGCGCGGCGGGAAGCGTCGCCGACCACCGGCAGGCGGCGGCGTCGCTGGCGCCGCTCAAGCAGGCCGCCAAGGCGCTGCCGGGCGCGAGTTGGGTGATCGGCCGCTCGGACACTCCGGGGCACGAGGTACGGCGGGGTGTGCGTACGGGGGCGGCCCCGGCGTCCGGGGTGGCGTGGACGGGTACCGGGCCGCACGCGGAAGCGGAATCGGACCGCGCGGCCGCTGGATGACGCGGGCGCGGGCCGTGGCTGCGAGCCGCCGCCAACCGTTCCGGTCCGCGACCTTGACGCTCCATCACGGCCGGTGAACACTTCCGGGTGTCAGTCGGCATCGCCGCACGTCGTCCCACCGCCGCTGAGGACCCCAGCCTGTCCGTCGGGCTCCTCCTGTCGCGTTCGAGCAGGTCAGGGCCTTCCCATACCGGCGAATCACGTGATCCGACTGAACGGGAACGCCTGTCGCGGGCGTCGGGCGGGGCACGGGAGACCCTGCCGCCGGCCGTTGCAGCCACAGCCGTCCGGAACCAGCCATGGAAAACGCACCCTGCACTGAGGACCGGGGCGTATCGCTCCGGGCGAGGGCCTAGGAGCCGCCATGAGCAATGGAGACATCTTCGTCGGTGAGGTCATCGGGACCGCGATCCTGATTCTGTTCGGCGCCGGCGTGTGCGCCGCGGTCACGCTCAAGCATTCCAAGGCGAGAGCCTCGGGATGGGTCGTCATCGCCTTCGGGTGGGGCTTCGGCGTGCTGGCCGGGGCGTACACCGCCGCGCCGCTGTCCGGGGGCCAGCTCAACCCGGCGGTGACGATCGGCATCGCCGTGGACACCGGCAAGTGGGACAAGGTCTGGGTCTATCTGCTCGGCCAGATGGTCGGCGCGATGCTGGGCGCCGTGCTGGCCTATCTCGTCTATCTGGCCCAGTTCAACGCCAATGTCACGTCGGGGTCCGGCGAGAGCGAAGCGGACGGCGACGGGCCCACTCCGACGCTCGGGATCTTCTCCACGATCCCCGAGATCGACAACCCCGTGGCCAACCTGATCACCGAGATCATCGCGACGATCGCCCTCGTGCTGCCCATCCTCGCGTTCGGGCTCACCAAGGGGCTCGGGGAGTCCGGTACGACGGTGCTCGTCGTGGCCTTCCTGGTCGTCGGCATCGGCCTCTCGCTCGGCGGGCCCACCGGGTACGCCATCAACCCGGCGCGCGACCTCGGTCCGCGCATCGTGCACTCGTTCCTGCCGATCCCCAACAAGGGCACGTCCGGCTGGGGTTACGCCATCATCCCGGTGGCCGGGCCGCTGATCGGCGGCGCGCTGGCGGGGCTCATCTACAACATGGCGTTCTGACCGCGGCCGGGCCGCGCCACGCCGCTATCGCGTCCCCGCGCGCGGGGACCTCGGACGAAGACGAAGGGGACTCACATGCCCGACAACGATGTGAAGTACGTCGCCGCCATCGACCAGGGCACCACGTCGAGCCGCTGCATCATCTTCAACCACGGCGGGGAGATCGTCGCCGTCGACCAGCGCGAGCACCGGCAGATCTTCCCGAAGCCCGGCTGGGTGGAGCACGACGCCACCGAGATCTGGTCCAAGGTGCAGGCCGTGGTCGCCGGCGCACTGGCCAAGGCGGGGCTGCGCGCCGACGACCTGAGCGCGCTCGGCATCACCAACCAGCGTGAGACGACGGTTCTTTGGGACCGGGCCACGGGCCGGCCCGTGCACAACGCGATCGTCTGGCAGGACACGCGCACGTCGGCCCTGTGCAACGAACTGGGCGGCGCCGACGGGCAGGACCGCTTCCGCGAGCAGACCGGTCTGCCGCTCGCGAGCTACTTCTCCGGACCCAAGGCGGCCTGGCTGCTCGACAACGTGCCGGGTCTGCGCGCCCGCGCCGAGCGGGGCGAGATCGCGTTCGGCACCATCGACTCCTGGCTCATCTGGAACCTGACCGGCGGCACGGACGGCGGCGTGCACGTCACCGACGTCACCAACGCCGGTCGCACCATGCTGATGAACCTGGAGACGCTCCAGTGGGACCGGGGGATCCTGTCGGCGATGAACGTGCCGGAGGCGGTGCTTCCGGAGATCAGGTCGTCGGCCGAGGTCTACGGGACGGCCGTCGGCCAGCTCTCCGGGGTGCCGGTCGCGTCCGCGCTCGGCGACCAGCAGGCCGCGATCTTCGGGCAGGCCTGCTACGACACGGGGACGGCCAAGAACACGTACGGCACCGGCAGTTTCCTCCTGCTCAACACCGGGAACCGGCCCGTCCCCTCGAAGCACGGACTGCTCACCACGATGGGGTACAAGATCGGCTCCGAGGCGCCGGTGTACTGCCTCGAAGGGTCGATCGCGATCACCGGCGCCCTGGTGCAGTGGTTCCGCGACCAGCTCGGGATCATCCGCACGGCCGACGAGATCGAGCCGCTCGCGGCGAGTGTGAGTGACAACGGCGGCGCCTACATCGTGCCGGCGTTCTCGGGTCTGTTCGCGCCGTACTGGCGCTCGGACGCGCGCGGTGTCGTCACAGGGCTGACGCGATACGTCACCAAGGCCCATCTGGCGCGGGCCGTTCTGGAGGCGACGAGCTGGCAGACGCGCGAGGTCGTCGACGCGATGTACCAGGACTCCGGCGTGCAGATCACGACACTGAAGGTCGACGGCGGCATGACCAAGAACAATCTCCTGATGCAGCATCAGGCAGATGTCCTCGATGTGCCGGTGATCCGGCCGCGGGTGTCGGAGACGACCTGCCTGGGCGCCGCGTACGCGGCCGGGCTCGCGACAGGGGTGTGGAACGACCTGGACGAGCTCAAGGCGCACTGGCAGCGCGACGCGGAGTGGACACCCGCCATGGACGGCGCGACGCGTGAGCGCGAGTACCGCAACTGGCGCAAGGCCGTGGAGAAGAGCTTCGGCTGGCACGAGGACGAGGCGTGACGCTCGGCGCGCGTCTCTCGTGACGGGCGCATGGTCCTGGTGAGGGCCACGCGCGCGTGGACGACGGTCCGCACCCCGGTCGGCGAGGGTGCGGGCCGTTCCCGTGTCCTGCGTCGACGCCGGGGCGGCTCAGGTGGTGGCCGGCTGGCGGCGGTGCGCGCCCACGGCCATCGCGTGCTCGACGACGCCGATGAGGACCTCCTTGACGGTCTCCTTGTCGCGCGCGTCGCACAGCAGGACGGGTACGTCGGAGTCGAGGTCGAGGGCCTGTCGTACGTCGTCGGCCGGGTAACGGGCCGATCCCTCGAAGCAGTTGACGCCCACGACGAACGGTATGGAGCGCCGCTCGAAGTAGTCGACGGCGGCGAAGCAGTCCTCGAGGCGGCGGGTGTCGGCGAGGACGACGGCACCCAGAGCGCCGGTCGCCAGCTCGTCCCACAGGAACCAGAAACGGTCCTGCCCGGGGGTGCCGAACAGGTAGAGCACCAGGTCCTCGCGGAGCGTGATCCGGCCGAAGTCCATGGCGACCGTGGTGGTGTGCTTGCCCTCGACGCCCCGGGTGTCGTCGAGCGGCCGGCCCGCCTCGCTGAGCAGCTCCTCGGTGCGCAGGGGCTTGATCTCGCTGACCGCGCCGACGAGCGTCGTCTTGCCCACGCCGAATCCGCCGGCCACGAGGATCTTGAGCGTGACGGGCTCCACGGGGGGCTTGCCGCGCTCAGAACGCCCGAAGATCATGGGTGTCTTCTCCTGCCTCACTGCTGTCGCTGTGGTCGTTCCCGGCGGACGGCGGCGGACCGTATCCGCCGCCTCCGGGGGTTTCGATGACAAGTACGTCGCCGGGGAGCACGTCCGCCGAGTCGCTGCCGGCGAGGCGGTCGACCGTGCCGTCGGGGTGCTCCACGGAGTTGGCGCCCAGGGCCCCCGGCCCGCCGCCCGCCATGCCGTACGGCGGGACCCTTCGGTGCTGCGAGAGGGTGGACACGGTCATGGGTTCGAGGAAGCGGAGGCGGCGTACGGCGCCGTCGCCGCCGCGCCACCGCCCGGGGCCCCCGCTGCCTCGCCGCACGGCGAACTCCTCCAGCAGGACGGGCAGTCGCCACTCGAGGACCTCGGGGTCGGTGAGCCGCGAGTTGGTCATGTGGGTCTGCACGACGGGCGCTCCGTGGAAGCCGTCGCCGGCTCCGGAGCCCGAGGCCACGGTCTCGTAGTACTGGTGGCTCTCGTTACCGAAGGTCACGTTGTTCATCGTCCCGGAGCCCTCGGCCTGAACGCCCAGGGCCGCGTAGAGGGCGCCGGTGATGGCCTGGGAGGTCTCCACGTTGCCGGCGACGACGGCGGCGGGTGGCTGGGGGGCGAGGAACGAGCCGGGCGGGACGACGATGCGCAAGGGGCGCAGGCAGCCGTCGTTGAGGGGGATGTCGTCGTCCACGAGGGTCCGGAAGACGTACAGGACGGCCGCGTTGACGACGGCGAAGGGCGCGTTGAAGTTGGTGGCGAGCTGTGGTGACGTGCCGGTGAAGTCGACGGTCGCGCCGCGCTGTTCGCGGTCCACGGTGACCCGGACGCGGATCAGGGCGCCCGAGTCGGTCTCGTAGGCGAACTCGCCGTCCTGCAGGGCGTCGACGACGCGGCGCACCGCTTCCTCCGCGTTGTCCTGGACGTGCTTCATGTACGCCTGGACGACGTCGAGTCCGAAGTGGTCGATCATGCGGGCGACTTCGTCGACGCCCTTCTGGTTGGCGGCGATCTGGGCGCGCAGGTCGGCGAGATTGGTCCGCGGGTTGCGCGACGGATACGGGCCGCCGGTGAGCAGGTCCAGGGTCTCCGTCTCGCGGAAGCGGCCCCCTTCGACGAGCAGCCAGTTGTCGAAGAGGATGCCTTCCTCCTCGATGGTGCGGCTGCCCGCGGGCATGGAGCCGGGGGCGATGCCGCCGATCTCCGCGTGATGGCCGCGCGAGGCGACGTAGAACAGGATCCGCTCACCCTCCGTGTCGAAGACCGGGGTGATGACCGTGACATCGGGGAGGTGGGTGCCCCCGTGGTACGGGTCGTTGACGGCGTACGTGTCCCCCGGCCGCATGCGTGCGCCGCGGCGACGGATGACCTCCTTGACGCTGGTGCCCATGGATCCCAGGTGGACGGGGATGTGGGGGGCGTTGGCGACGAGGCTGCCGTCGGGGTCGAAGAGCGCGCACGAGAAGTCGAGGCGCTCCTTGATGTTGACCGACTGGGAGGTGGACTCCAGCCGGGCGCCCATCTGTTCGGCGATCGACATGAAGAGGTTGTTGAAGACTTCGAGGAGTACGGGGTCGGCTGCTGTGCCGATGTCGGAACTCTCCGTGACCGCCGCGCGTTCCATGATCAGGTGGCCGTCGTCCGTCATGGCCGCCCGCCAGCCGTCGTCCACGACCGTCGTGGAGCCGGACTCGGCGATGATCGCGGGTCCGGTGACGCTCTCGCCGGGCGGCAGTGCGTCGCGTCGGTGCAGGGGCACGTCGCGCCAGGTGCCGCCGGTGTGGAGGCGGACGGTTTCCGGGGCGGCGGGCGGGGCCGAGCGGGGTGCGAGGGCGGACAGATCGGGGGGTGCGGTGAGGCCGGTCGCTTCGACGGAGAGAGCTTCGACGACGAGAGGGCGGTCGAGGGTGAAGGAGTAGGTGGCGCGATGGCGTTCTTCGAAGGCGGCGCGCATCGTGTCCGGGTCCGTGAGTTCCACGGTGAGCGTGGTGTCGGTGCCGTCATAGCGCAGTTGGGCCCGGCGGGTGACGCGGACACGGTCCTCGGGCACGTCCTCGGCGAGGAGCTCCCCGCGGGCCGCGCCCTCCAGGTCGTCGGCGGTCTTGTGGACGTGCGGCATGGCGGACGGTTCGAGCGGAGCCTCGACGGACTGCTCGCGCATGGCGGTCGTGTCGGCGAGACCGATACCGAGGGCGGACAGGACTCCGGCCATGGGCGGTACGAGGACGGTGCGGATGCCGAGCGAGTCGGCGACCCGGCATGCGTGCTGGCCGCCCGCCCCGCCGAAGGTGGTGAGGGCGTAGCGGGTGACGTCGTGGCCCTTCTGGACGGAGATCCGCTTCACAGCGTTCGCGATGTTGGCGACGGCGATCTGCAGATAGCCCTCGGCGACCTGTTCCGCAGTGCGGTCGTCGCCGGTGCGGTCGCGGATCTCGCGGGCGAGCGCGGCGAAGCGGTCCTGTACGAGGGCGTGGTCCAGGGGCTGATCCCCGTCGGGGCCGAACACCGTGGGGAAATGGGCGGGTTGGATGCACCCGAGGGCCACGTTCGCGTCGGTGACGGTGAGCGGGCCGCCACCGCGGTAGCAGGCGGGTCCCGGGTCCGCGCCCGCGGAGTCGGGACCCACACGGTAGCGGCTGCCGTCGAAGTGGAGGACGGACCCGCCGCCGGCCGCGACGGTGTGGATGTCGAGCATGGGGGCGCGCAGGCGCACACCGGCGATCTGCGTGGTGAAGACGCGCTCGTACTCCCCTGCGTAGTGCGACACGTCCGTGGACGTGCCGCCCATGTCGAAGCCGATGACGCGGTCGAAGCCGGCGAGGCGGGAGACCCTGGCCATGCCGACGATGCCGCCGGCGGGTCCGGACAGGATGGCGTCCTTGCCGCGGAACTGTCCGGCCTCGGTGAGCCCGCCGTTGGACTGCATGAACATCAGTCGTACGCCCGCCAGTTGGTCCGCCACCTGTTGCACGTAGCGGCGAAGGACCGGCGACAGGTAGGCGTCGACGACCGTCGTGTCCCCGCGTGGGACGAGCTTCATCAGGGGGCTGACCTCGCTGGAGAGCGAGATCTGGGGGAAGCCGATCCGGGCGGCGAGGGCGCCGATCCGCCGCTCGTGGTCGGGGTACAGATGGCTGTGCATGCACACGACGGCCAGGGCCCTGATCCCCTCGTCGTACGCCTGGCGCAGCGACACTTCGAGTGCGTCCGTGTCGAGGGGGGTGAGGACGGCACCGTGGGCGTCGACGCGCTCGTCGGCTTCGACGACCCGTTCGTGGAGCAGTTCGGGCAGTTCGACGGCGCGCGCGAAGATGCGGGGCCTGTTCTGGTACGCGATGCGCAGGGCGTCGCGAAAGCCCCGGGTGACCACGAGGGCGGTGCGTTCGCCCTTGCGTTCCAGGAGGGCGTTGGTGGCGACGGTGGTGCCCATGCGGACGGAGTCGACGCGAGCGTGCCCCGACTCACCCTCGCCGTCGAGGAGTTCACCGATCGCGGCGACGGCGGGGTCGCGGTAGCGGGCGGGGTTGTCGGACAGGAGTTTGTGGGTGAGCAGGCGTCCGTCGGGGTGCCGCGCGACGACATCGGTGAACGTGCCGCCTCGGTCGATCCAGAACTGCCAGCCTGTCACGCGCGTCTCCGTTGTTCGCCCCGCTGCTCGCCTGGTCCCCACCCCCGTGTGTGGCCTCGGTGCACGCGTGGGTCAGAGTGCCCTGAGACCGTTGATCACGTCGCGCAGAATACTCTCGTCCGGGAGCTCGGCAGGGGGTACAGGCCGGGTCACATGGACCAGTTCCTCGTCGACGAGGTCGCCGATGAGGACGCGTACGACGCCGACCGGGAGGTCGAGTTCCGCGGCGAGTTCGGCCACCGACTGAGGGCTGTCGCGGCACAGCCGGACGATGTCCACGTGCTCCGGGGACAGCGTCTGATCGGCGGCGGGGTCGCCGGTGCGGTGTTCCGCGACGACGACCGCGATCAGGTCGAGACGGTGCTGGGCCGCACTGGTGGTGCGGCCGCGTGTCATGGCGTACGGGCGAACCACCGGTCCGGCGTCGTCGTCGAACCAGTGGTGCGTCTCCTGCGTCCCCTCCCCGTCAGGGCTCATACCGGCCCACTACCCGCCGGCGGAGAGATCGGTGCGCGGAGCGGTCCCCAGATGCACGCCGACCCGCTTGACCAGCAAGGTCATCTCGTACGCGACGAGACCGACGTCGGAGTCCGCGTCCGAAAGGACGGCGAGACAGCTGCCGTCGCCGGCGGCCGTGACGAAGAGGAAGGCGTCGTCCAGCTCCACGACGGTCTGGCGGACGCTGCCCGCCTCGAAGTGCCGGCCGACCCCCTTGGCCAGGCTGTGGAAGCCGGAGGCGACGGCGGCGAGGTGCTCGCTGTCCTCCCGGGTCAGGTCCTTGGAGACCCCGGTCGGGAGGCCGTCCCCGGACAGCACGAGCGCCTTGCGGATACTGGCGACGCGTTCCACCAGGTCGTCCAGGAGCCAGTTCAGCTCCCCGGAACCGCCGTTCGCGGTGGTGTGTGCGGCGGCCTTCGGTGCGGTCATCGACCGTCCCCCTCAGATGTCGTTCCCTGTGCTGTGCCGTCGGAGGCGTCGTCGTCTGCGGCGTTCTCCTCGCGGCCGCGGCGCCAGCCCCGCTGGAGCGAGGCCATCCTGTTGCGGACCTCGTCGGCGTCGCGCTCGGCGGGGCTGTCCGAGTGGTTGGGCCCCTCCCGGTCTGCGACGCGGTCGGCGCGCAGGTCGGGTCCTTCCTTGAGCTGCGGGGCGAGACTGGCCTGCCGCACACGACGGGGCAGACCACTCGGCAGGCTCGGCGCGGGGGTGTCGATGTCCGGCTCCGGCGCGGGGTCGGGCACCGGCTCCGGGCGCCGTGCGGGAGTCGTGTCCCCCGGCGCCTCGGTCCGGGCGCGCCTGCGCGGCAGGTCCGGCGTGGGCGCCGACGTGAGACGGCGCTCGCGGGGTCCCGCCGGGGCTTCGGGACGGTACGTGTCCCCGAGCGCGTCCGGTGTCGGGGCCGTGGGCTCGGGTGGGACACCGCCCGGGGTCTCGGGCTGCGCGTCAGTTCGTCGGTTGTCCGGTTCCGGCTCTCCGGGCCTCGTGTGGGTGACGGGCCTGCCGTGCGAGCTGACGAGCTTGGGCGCCCTGCGTCGTGGCAGCGGCACGGGCGCTTCGTCGGCGCCGGAGTCCACGGGTCCACCGGCGCGGTGGGTCGGCTCGGGCCGGTTCTCGAACTCGTCGCGCGTGTGCTGGTGCTGCTCCCCGGGGAGCCCGGCGGGGCGGCGACGCGGCCGGAAGAGCCCGCCACGTTCGCTGTCCTCGTCGTCGAGAGCGCCGGGGAAGGGCGCCAGGTCCGACGACGCCAGAGGTGCCTCCAGCTCCACGGGCCCGTCCAGGACAGAGGCGGGAAGGCCCGGGAGCGGGCTGCCCGCCGTGGAGAGCTTCGGGGACCGCGCGCCGGGGCCCTCGCCGCGCCGGGGGCTGTGCGGACGGTCGAGACGGAAGCCGGCGCCCTCGGTGTCGGGGGCGTCGGTGAGCAGGGTGTCCGGGATGAAGACGACCGCGGTGGTGCCGCCGTACGGGGACGGCTGGAGCGAGATGCGGACGTTCTGGCGCTGGGCGAGCCGGCTGACCACGAAGAGGCCGAGGCGGTCGGTGTCGGAGAGTTCGAACTCGGGCGTCTCGGCCAGCCGCAGATTGGCGTCGAGGAGCGCGTCGGCCGCCATGCCGAGGCCCCGGTCGTGGATCTCCAGGGTGAAGCCGTTCGCGACGCGCTCGCCGATGACGTGCACGGCGGTGTGCGGCGGCGAGAACACCGTGGCGTTCTCCAGGAGTTCGGCCACGAGGTGGGTGAGGTCGGCGACGGCGGGGCCGGTGACCGCGATGCGCGGCAGGCGCCGGACCTCGATGCGCTCGTAGTCCTCCACCTCGGCGACGGAGGCCCGGACGATGTCCATGAGCTGGACGGGCCTGCGCCACTGCCGGGAGGGGGCTGCCCCGGAGAGGATCACCAGGCCCTCCGCGTGGCGCCGCATGCGCGTGGTCAGGTGGTCGAGGCGGAACAGGTCGGCGAGTTCGTCGGTGTCCTCGGTCCTGCGTTCCATCGCGTCGAGCAGGGTGAGCTGCTTGTGGAGGAGCACCTGGCTGCGCCGGGCGAGGTTGACGAAGACCTCGGAGACACCGTGGCGCAGTTCGGCCTGTTTCACGGCCGCCTCGACGGCGGAGCGCTGAAGGGTGTTGAGCGCCTGACCGACCTGCCCGATCTCGTTCTTGTCGTACTCCAGGCGGGGGGCCTCGGTCTCCACATCGACGCGTTCACCGGCCGCGAGGCGGCGCATCACGCTGGGCAGCCGGACACCGGACGCCTCGTGGGCCTCCAGGCGCAGCTGCCGGAGGTCGCGGACCAGGCCGCGGCCGATGCGTACGGACAGGAACAGCGAGAGCAGCACGGCGAGCAGGCCGAGCACACCGGCGGCTCCGGCCTGCAGGAAGACATCGATCGCGACGGGGCGTGCCCGGTCCTGGTAGCGCTCGGTTGCGGCGGTGTCGCGCTTGACCAACTCGTCGAGCACCTGGCCCGAAGCGTCGTTCCAGGCGCGCGCGGTGACGCCTCTGGGGGTGCCGGGCGCGGAGTCGGCGAGCGTGTTCTCCGCCGTGCGCAGAGCCGCCGTGTCGGCGCTCCTCCAGTAGCGCTCGAACTCCGCGCGGTCGTCGTCGGGGAGCAGCGCGAGGCTGGTGTCGTACAGGATGCCGCGCTGGGCGACGAGGTCGGAGACCTGGCGCAGTTCCTTGTGCGTGATCCTGCGGGCGACGAGCGCCGATCCGACCAACGCGTCCTCGCGGGACAGCAGTTCACGCGCGCGCAGCACGCCGATGACGGCGCGGCCCTGGCGGTCCATCGTCGAGTTGTCGAAGGAGCTGAGCGTGAGCAGGAAGTCGTACGTCGGGTCGATGAGGCGGTTGTAGAAGTCGAGGGCCTGCTCGCGGGTGACGGTTCCTTCGTCGACGTTGCGGCGCAGGGACTCGATGCCGTCGAATCCCTCGACGACGGTGGCGATACGACGCCGCGAGTCGTCGCTCATGTCGTCGCTGATCCCGGAGTTCTCGGCCTTCGCCTTGATCTGGGCCATCGCCTCGTCGGAGGCGCTGCGGCGGCTGCGCAGCTTGGAGAGGGCGTCGGAGGCCCGGGGGTCGGCCAGATAGACAAGGGTCTGGCGGCGCTCTTCCTGAAGGGTCCGGCCGGCGCCGGCGATCGGGTAGCCGATCTCGTCCGCGACCCTCCCCGACGACAGCAACTGCGTCGCGGCGCGGCCCGTGATCACCGTGGAGAAAGCCCAGATGGCGGTCAGGGATACCAGCGGCACCAGGAGCAACGCCACGATCTTCCGGCGGATGGACTTCCCGCGAAAGCGCATGGCCTCCCCCAGATCGACCCCTGCGGTCAGGGGTACACATGTGCGGCAACAAACGGCGCGAGCCTACTACTGACGCACGAGCAACTCGAAGGGCTGTCCGGATGCTGTTCGGTGGCAGGTGGAGTGGGACGTCAGCATGTGTCCGGGCATTGCGGGAGATTGCATCCCGCAAAGCGGCGCTCACAATCCGGCACCATCCGACCTGACACGGGCGGCAGTTGGCCGGAATCGATCGATCTTCGGCGAGCGGAAGTGAACGCCGCGATCCGGGGGAATCTTTCGTCGCTGCCATACGTCCTTCCTCACGGGGCATGCGTGATGAGGCCCGCACGAGGTGAGCGGACAGCGTAAAGCGGCGCAATCCGGGCAGCCATCGAAGAGCCACGGTGCGGGAGCACTCAGGGCGGCGGGCTGTGACGGCGGTGGGGAGTGACGAACTGATGGGCACGGCAGAGCAGCGCGGGGAATTGTGGGTCGAGGAGCCGGTCGGCCGGCGCCGGATGCCTGATCCGGTGCGGACGGCGGCGGTACGGGCGGTGCTCATCGTCGCGCTGACCCTGATGCAGGCGGTGATCGCGTTCCTGTGCACCTTCGCCGACTCGTGGCTGGCGTTCCCGATGGTGCTGAGCAGCGTGGGGAGCACGGTCGCGGCGACCTGGGGCGTGCTGGACGTCTGGGTGACCCGACAGGTGTGGAACCAGCGCAACGGCGTGGTGTCCGCACCCAACAGCACGGCACGGCGGCTGCGCAGGGAGCGCCGTCAGGTCCGTCGGCAGGCCCGCCGCCAGGCACGCGCGCAAGGCCGTCCGGCCCCGGAACGCATACGGAGGCGTGGCAGGGCCGGACAGTTGACGCATACGTAGGTGCGCGCAGGGACAGTTGACGCATACGCAGGTGCGTGCAGATGGCGCCTCAGTGGTCAGGTGCGCCCGCATGTGCCGGTACGCGACCGCGTAGGTAGGTGGGCGTGGGATCGGTGGCGGTTGGGTACCGCCGGGGCGGGTGTCGGCTGTCCCAGTGCGCCCAAGGCGCGAGCCACCGTCACAGCGCCACCGGCTCCGCGACGTTCGGCACGACCGGTCGCGCCTCGCCGCGCGCCAGTTCCCGGCGCACGCGTGTGAACGGTCGCGGCCGGTCCACCGCGAGCACAGCCGTGGTCTCGCCCCCACGCTCGTAGAGCGCGAGGAAACTTCCTTCCTCCACGGCGCCTTCGACGACGCGGACCAGGTCCCCGTCCTTCCTGCGCCCGGCGAACTGGATGCGCGAGCCGTACTGGTCCGACCAGAAGTACGGCAGCGGCCGCACGGCCTCGACGGCGCGACCCGCCAGCAGATTGCGTACGGCGACCCGCGGCTGGGCCGTGGCACTCGTCCAGTGCTCGGCGCGCGCCCCGCCCACGCGGGCCACATCGCCCACCGCCACGACCTGGGGCAGCGCCGTGACACAGCCGTCGTCGCAGAGCACGCCGTCGTGCAGCGCGAGCGTCGAACCGGCGAGCCAGGCCGTGTTGGGCACGGCACCGATGCCGACGACGACCACGTCGGCGGGCAGCACGCGCCCGTCGGCCAGCTCCACGCCGTGGACAGCGGTGTCGCCGTGCAGTGCCGCGACCCCGACGCCCGTGATCAGTTCCACCCCGCCGCGCGTGTGGAGCCCCGCGCACACCGCGGCCATCTCCGGGCCGAGCTGGGGCAGGAGCGGCAGCGGCGCCGCCTCCACGACGGTGACGCAGTGGCCGAGCGCCGCGCAGGAAGACGCCGTCTCGGCGCCGATGAACCCACCGCCGATCACGACCACGCGCCGTGGCCCGAGCAGCAGTTCGGCGCGCAGGGAGCGCGCGTCGTTCAGGGTCCTGAGCGTGTGCACGCCGGTGAGGGCGGGGCCGGGCAGCCGGCGGGCGCTCGCCCCGGTGGCGATGACGACCCCGTCCGTGGACACCGTGCGGCCGTCCTCCAGGAGGACGGTGCGACCGCGCGCGTCGAGCCCACGCGCCCGCACACCGAACATCCACTCGGCGCCCAGCTCCAGCGTCTCGTCGACGTCGGACAGGGCGAGCTGGTCCTCGCCGGCCTTCCCGAGGAGGAAGTCCTTGGACAGCGGCGGGCGGTCGTACGGACGGTGCGGCTCCTCGCCCACGATGACGAGCCGCCCGTCGAAGCCCTGGGCCCGCAGCTCACGGGCTGCGTACAGCCCGGCGAGCGAGGCGCCCACCACGGTCACGGTCCTCATGCCGGATCCCGTCCTCATTCCGTTGACAGTGCTCATGCGGCGGAACCTTCCTCGGCGGCGGGGTGGACGTGGACCACGCCGTCGTCGACGGTCACCCGGTGGGTGCGTACGGGGCGGCGGGCGGGCAGGCAGGTCGGCCGCCCGGTGCGGAGATCGAATGAAGCCTCGTGGAGCGGGCATTCGACCAGACAGCCCTCCAGCCAGCCCTCCGACAGAGAGGCGTCCTGGTGGGTGCAGGTGTCGTCGATGGCGTACAGCTCACCGTCAGCATGGAAGACGGCGATGGGCGGTGCTGTGTCGATGCGGACGGATCCGCCCTCGGGGAGGTCTTCAAGGCGGCAGACGGGTATCACGGGCCCCCCTCTTGGTCCAGGGCTGTCTGACTCAGGACTGTTCGGTAACATGGCGTTCCGCATGGCGCACGAGGGAGCGCTATGCGCAACAGAATCCGGTCGAGGTGCCCGCCGCGTCAAGGGCTTCTCGAAGATGCGACCCGCCAAGGGGTCGCAAGGTGGTGAGAGTTGAGTGATGACCCGCAAGGAATCGCACGCTGAACCAGGCACGACGGCACCGGAGAAGACCCCGAAGGGCGCGGCCGCCTCCGTCCAGTCCGTGGACCGCGCGGTGAGCGTCCTCGAGATCCTCGCCCGGCACGGCGAGGCGGGCGTCACCGAGATCGCCGACGAGCTGGACGTGCACAAGTCCACCGCCTTCCGACTGCTCGGCGTACTGGAGAACCGGGGCCTGGTCGGACAGGCCAAGGACCGCGGCAAGTACTACCTGGGGGCCGGCGTACTGCACCTCGCGGGGGCGGCGGCAGTGCGCCTGGACATCTCCCAGGAGGGCGTGCCCGTCTGCCGCGAACTGGCCGACGAGCTGGGCGAGACGGTCAACATCGCGATCCTCGACGACGATGTCGCCGTCAACATCATGCAGGCGCGCGGCTCCGCCTCCGTCACGGCGCAGAACTGGCTGGGCAGACGCACCCCCCTGCACGCCACGTCGAGCGGCAAGGTGCTGCTCGCCCATCTGCCGTCCGCGCTGCGCGAGGGCCTGCTCGCCCGCCCGCTGGCACGTTTCACCCCGCACACGGCGACCGGGTCGGCGTCGCTGCGGGCCGAGCTGGAGGCCGTGCTCGAGCAGGGGTACGCCGTCGCCGTGGAGGAGCTGGAGGTCGGCCTCGCCGCCGTCGCGGCCCCCGTGTTCGCCCACGACGGAAAGGTCATCGGCGCGATCAGCGCGTCGGGTCCCGTGTACCGGCTGACCGAGGAACATCTCCCCGAGCTGGCCAAACGTACCGTCGCGGCCTCGGCCGAACTGTCACGCCGGATGGGATACGGCTTCTAGCAGGACGTTCCGCAGCGCGGTTACTGAACGCGGGGTCAGGGAAACCTGGCCCCGCGTTCTTCGTGTGTCGACGACGTTTCGGCCTGACCGATCGTTTTGCCAAGCATTAACTCCCACCCCTTGACGGAGCCTTGATGGCGTTTCCAAGATGTTCCTCATCGCGCAACAGGTCGTGCATTGCGCAACAGCAGAGGAGTTTGGTCGTGCCACATGAGGTCCGCGCCGTCGTCGCTGTGAAGAAGGGCGCACCCGTCGAGGTGCAGACGATCGTCGTGCCCGATCCCGGCCCGGGCGAGGTTCTGGTCAAGGTGCAGGCGTGCGGGGTCTGCCACACGGATCTGCACTACCGGGAGGGCGCCATCAACGACGACTTCCCGTTCCTGCTCGGCCACGAGGCGGCCGGCACCGTCGAGTCCGTCGGCGACGGGGTCACCGACCTCACCCCCGGCGACTACGTGGTGCTCGCCTGGCGCGCCCCCTGCGGCAACTGCCGTTCCTGCCGCCGCGGCCGCCCCTGGTACTGCTTCGACTCGCGCAACGCGACGCAGCCCATGACACTGCTCGACGGAACGCCGCTGAACCCCGCGCTCGGCATCGGCGCGTTCGCCGAGAAGACCCTGGTCGCGGCAGGGCAGGCGATCAAGGTCGACCCTGCGGCGCGCCCCGAGGCCGCGGGCCTGATCGGCTGCGGCGTGATGGCCGGCTACGGCGCGGCCGTGAACACGGGCAACGTCCAGCGCGGCGACACCGTCGCCGTGATCGGCTGCGGTGGCGTCGGCAACGCGGCCATCGCGGGCGCCTGTCTCAACGGCGCGCGCCGCGTCATCGCCGTCGACATCGACGACAAGAAGCTCGATCAGGCCGAGAGGTTCGGCGCCACGCACACGGTCAACTCCCGCGGCACGGAAGCGATCGAGGCGGTGCGCGCGCTCACCGACGGGTTCGGCGTCGACATCGCCATCGACGCGGTCGGCCGACCCGAGACGTACAAGCAGGCGTTCTACATGCGCGACCACGCGGGCGTGCTGGTCCAGGTCGGCGTGCCCGACCCCGAGATGACCCTGGACATTCCGCTCATCGACCTGTTCTCGCGCGGCGGCGCCCTCAAGTCCTCCTGGTACGGGGACTGCCTGCCGAGCCGCGACTTCCCGGTCCTCATCGACCAGTACCTCTACGGGCTGCTCGACCTGAACGGGTTCGTGACCGAGACGATCGCCCTCGACCAGGTGGAGGAGGCGTTCGCCAAGATGCACCGCGGTGACGTGCTGCGCTCGGTGGTGGTCCTGTGAGCCCTGCGGCCCGCGCCGAACGCGTCGTCACCTCCGGCACGTTCAGCCTGGACGGCGAGACGTTCGACGTCGACAACAACGTGTGGCTGATCGGCGACGACGAGGAGGTCCTGATCGTCGACGCGGCGCACGACGCGGAACCGATCACTGCCGCCGTCGCCGGGCGGCGCGTCACCGCGATCGTCTGCACCCACGGGCACGACGACCACATCGGCGCCGCGGCCGATCTCGCCGAGGCGACCGGCGCCCCCGTCCTCCTGCATCCCGCCGAGCGCGAGCTGTGGAAGGCGGTCCACCCGGGCCGCGAGCCGGACGCGGAGCTCACCGACGGGATGCTCCTGACCGTCGCCGGGGTCGACGTCCAGGTCCTGCACACCCCCGGTCACTCATGGGGCAGTTGCAGCCTCTACGTGCCGTTCCTCGACGCCGTGTTCACCGGCGACACCCTTTTCCACGGCGGCCCGGGCGCCACCGGCCGCTCGTACTCCGACGCCCCGACGATCACGGCGTCCATCCGCGGCCGACTTCTCACCCTGCCGGGTGGCACGGTTGTCCACACCGGCCACGGCCAGGACACGACCATTGCCGCGGAGCGCGCCAACCTACCTGCCGCATAAGGCCATTTCATCCCCACCAGCATGAGGAGGGGCATGTCCAGCACGCCCGAAAAGCCCGGAACATCCAGCCCTCGCGTCATCGTCGTCGGCGCCGGAATCGTCGGCTGCTCCCTCGCCGACGAACTCACGGCCCGCGGCTGGACCGACGTCACCGTCCTCGAACAGGGCCCGCTGCCGGCCCCCGGCGGCTCCACCTCCCACGCGCCGGGGCTGGTCTTCCAGACGGGTCCGTCCAAGACCCTCACGGAGTTCGCCCGGTACACGGTGGAGAAGTTCAACACCCTTGAGGTGGACGGACTTTCCTGCTTCAACCCGGTGGGCGGCCTGGAGCTGGCGACCACCCCCGAACGCTGGGCCGACCTGCACCGCAAGGCTGGTTACGCCGCCTCCTGGGGCGTGCGCGGGGAGCTCGTCAGCGCCGCCCGGTGCAAGGAACTGTGGCCTCTCATCGACGAGTCGGCCGTACTCGGCGGCTTCCACACCCCCGACGACGGCCTGGCCCGTGCCCTGCTCGCCTCCCGCGCCCAGATGGAACGCGCCCGCGAGCGAGGCGCCACGTTCCTCGACCGGCACACGGTCACCGGCATCGAGCAGGAGGGCGGCCGGGTCACGGCGGTGGTCACCGACCGCGGCCGCTTCCCCGCCGACCATGTCGTCTCCGCCGCCGGATTCTGGGGCCCGGTGATCGGCCGCATGGCGGGCGTGGACGTCCCGCTCCTGCCCCTCGCGCACCAGTACGCGAAGACCCGGCCCATGGCGGAGCTCGACGGTGCCAACGACCCCCGCACGGAAGCCTCGAAGCCGATCCTTCGCTTCCAGGACCGTGATCTGTACTTCCGGGAGCACACCGACCGCATCGGCATCGGCAGCTACGCCCACAAGCCGCTGCCCGTCGACCCGTTCAAAGTCCTCGACTACGACGAGGCGCGGGCGAGCGAACTGGACATGCCCTCGTCGCTGCCCTTCACCGAGGAGGACTGGGCGCCCAGCTGGCAGGACTGCCGGTGGCTGATCCCCGCGCTGCGCGGGACGGAGATCGAGGAGGGCTTCAACGGCGTCTTCTGCTTCACGCCCGACGGGATGCCGGTCCTCGGCGAGACCCGTGCGCTGCGCGGATTCTGGCTGGCCGAGGCGGTGTGGGTGACGCATTCGGCGGGCGTCGCCAAGGCGGTCGCCGAGTGGATGGTCGACGGGCGGCCCTCCGTCGACGTGCACGAGTGCGACCTGACCCGCTTCGAGGACGCCCAACGCTCCCCCGCCTATGTGCACGACCGCGGGGCGCAGCAGTTCGTCGAGGTCTACGACGTCCTGCACCCGCTCCAGCCGGCGCAGCATCCGCGCCCGCTGCGAGTGAGCCCCTTCCACGCCCGCCAGGAGCAGCTCGGCGCGTACTTCCTGGAGGGCGGCGGCTGGGAGCGTCCCCACTGGTACGAGGCGAACGCGGACCTGCCCACCGGTGACCTGCCCGAGCGCGACGCCTGGTCGGCCCGCTACTGGTCGCCCATCGCGGCCGCCGAGGCAAAGGCCACCCGCGAGAAGGTCGCCCTCTACGACATGACGCCGCTGCGCCGCCTGGAGGTCACGGGTCCGGGCGCCCTCGACTTCCTCCAGCGCATGACGTCGAACAACCTCGCGAAGAAGCCGGGCGCGGTCACCTACACGCTCCTCCTGAACGAGGCGGGAGGCATCCGGTCCGACCTGACCGTCGCCCGTCTCGCGCCGGACCTGTTCCAGATCGGCGCGAACTCCCCCGCCGACCTGGACTGGCTCACCCGCCACGCGCCCGGTGACGTGCGGATCCGGGACATCACCTCCGGGACCTGCTGCATCGGCGTCTGGGGCCCGCTGGCCCGCGACCTCGTCCAGCCGCTGACCCGCGACGACTTCTCGCACGAGGGCTTCGGCTACTTCCGCGCCCAGCGGACCCACCTCGGCCACGTGCCCGTCACCGCGATGCGCCTGTCGTACGTCGGTGAGCTGGGCTGGGAGCTGTACACCACCGCCGACCTGGGGCTGCGCCTGTGGGACACGCTGTGGGAGGCGGGGCGGGAGCTCGGCGTGATCGCGGCCGGGCGCTCGGCCTTCAACAGCCTTCGCCTGGAGAAGGGGTACCGCTCCTGGGGCCACGACATGACCGAGGAGCACGACCCGTACGAGGCGGGCGTCGGGTTCGCCGTACGCATGGACCGCGGTGACTTCGTCGGCAGGGCCGCACTGGAGCGCAAGGGCGAACAACCGGCCCGCAGGCTCACACCGCTCCTGCTCGACGACCCCGCGGCCGTCGTCCTCGGCAAGGAGCCCGTGCACGTCGAAGGAGTCCCGGCCGGCTACGTCACCAGCGCGTCGTACGGCTACACGCTGGGCCGCTGTGTCGCGTACGCCTGGCTGCCACCGCTCGCCGCCGGTACCGGCGTCCACATCGAGTACTTCGGCGAGAAGATCCCCGCGACCGTCGCCGACGAGCCCTTGTTCGACCCGAAGATGACCCGCATCCGCCGCTGACCGCACGGAGGTTCGGACGTGTCACCCACCTACGACGTGATCGCGATCGGCCTCGGCGGCATGGGCAGCGCCGCCACCCACCAGCTGTCGGCACGCGGCGCGCGCGTCCGGCCCGGAGAAGGCCGGCCCGCCACCCGCATGTACTCCCGCACGCCTGACGAGCACTTCGTGATCGCCCGGCACCCCGCCCGCCTCGAGTCCGTCACCGTGGCCGCCGAATTCTCCGGCCGCGACTTCACCTTCGTGCCCGTCGTCGGTGGAATCGTCGCCGGCCTCGCACGCACCGGCACCACCGCGCACCCCATCGACCTCTTCGACCCCAGCCGCCTCGCCGCCGCGCCCGCCTGAGGAGTACGCACGTGACGACGACCCCCATCGACCCCAGCCTGATGGCCACGCTGCCCGGGCACTACTACACCGATCCGGAGATCTTCCGGCAGGAGCAGGAACGCATCTTCGAGTCGATGTGGTTCTGTGCCGTGCGGTCCGCCGACCTCGACAAACCGGGCGCGTTCCGCACGGTCCAGGCAGGCCGCGAGAACGTCCTCATCACCCGGTCCCGCACGGGCGGACTACGGGCCTTCCTCAATGTCTGCCGCCACCGCGGCGCCCGCCTGTGCACCGAGGAGTCGGGCCAGGTCCGCCGCAACCTCCAGTGCCCGTACCACGCGTGGACGTACGACCTCGACGGCAAGCTCATCGCCGCGCCGAACCTCGCGCAGATGCCGGACGTCGACCGCACCGAGTACGGCCTCGTCAAGGTCGCCCTGCGCGAGTGGCTCGGCTACGCCTGGGTCTGCCTGGCCGAGGAGCCGCCCTCCTTCGAGGAGACGGTGGTCGGCGCGGCCGTCGAACGGCTCGGCGACACGGCCTCGATCGAGCGCTACCGCACCGAGGAGCTCGCCCTCGGCAAGCGCATCACGTACGACGTGAAGGCCAACTGGAAGCTGATCGTCGAGAACTTCATGGAGTGCTACCACTGCGCGACGATCCATCCCGAACTGACCGACGTCCTGCCGGAGTTCGCCGACGGCTACGCCGCCCAGTACTACGTGGGCCACGGCGCCGCGTTCGGGGACGGCGTGAAGGGCTTCACCGTCGACGGCAGCGAGGGCTTCGGCCGGCTGCCCCAGGTCGCCGACGACCAGGACCGCCGCTACTACGCGATCACCGTGAAACCGACGGTCTTCATCAACCTCGTCCCCGACCATGTGATCCTGCACCGGATGTTCCCGCTCGCCGAGGACCGTACGGTCGTCGAGTGCGACTGGCTCTACGCGCCCGAGGTCGTCGCGTCGGGCACCGATGTCTCCAAGTCCGTGGAGCTGTTCCACCGGGTCAACACCCAGGACTTCGAGGCCTGCGAGCGGACCCAGCCGGCGATGGGCTCCCGTGCCTACCGGCGCGGCGGCGTACTCGTCCCGACCGAGCACCACATCGGGATCTTCCATCAATGGCTGACCTCGCAGCTGGGCGGTGCCCATGCCTGACCTGTTCATCGGCGGAGTGTGGACCACCGCCCGGGACGGGCGGACCCGGGAGATCCGCTGCCCCGCGGACGGCTCGCTCGTCGCCGTGGTCGACGAGGCGGGGGCCAAGGACACCGCCGACGCGATCGCCGCGGCCCGCCACGCCTTCGACGAAGGCCCGTGGCCCCGGATGACGGCGGCCGAACACGGCGACCTCCTGCTGCGCGTCGCGGACCTGCTCGTGCGCGACAAGGACGCGCTGGCCCGGGCCGAGTCCCTGGACACCGGGAAGCGGCTGGTCGAGAGCGCGTACGACATCGACGACATCGCGAACTGCTTCCGCTACTTCGGGCGGCTCGCGGCCGCCGACACCGGACGCGTCGTGGAGACCGGGACGGAGGGCGCCGAGAGCCGCGTCGTGTACGAGCCGGTCGGGGTGTGCGCCCTGATCACCCCGTGGAACTACCCGCTCCTGCAGACCGCGTGGAAGGTCGCCCCGGCGCTCGCCGCCGGGAACACCTTCGTCCTGAAGCCGAGCGAGCTCACCCCGCACACGGCGATCCGTCTGATGCGGCTGCTCGACGAGGCAGGGCTGCCCGCGGGCGTCGCCAACCTGGTCCTCGGCGCGGGCCCGGAGGCGGGCGCGCCGCTCGGCGACCATCCGGACGTGGACCTCGTCTCGTTCACGGGCGGTCTGCGGACGGGACGGCTGCTCATGGCCGCAGCGGCGGGCTCCGTCAAGAAGGTCGCCCTCGAACTCGGCGGCAAGAACCCGAACATCGTGTTCGCGGACGCCGACTTCGACGCGGCCGTCGACATGGCGCTCACCGCGGTGTTCCTGCACTCGGGGCAGGTGTGTTCGGCCGGAGCGCGGCTCCTCGTGGAGGACTCGCTGCACGACCGCTTCGTCGACGAGGTCGTGCGGCGCGCCGAACTCATCAGACCGGGCGGCCCGTTCGACGAGGACGCGCAGACGGGGCCGCTGATCTCGGCCGCGCACCGTGCCAAGGTCGAGGCGTACGTCGCACGGGGCATCGAGGAGGGGGCGGTGCTGCGCTGCGGCGGCGCGCGGCCGGAGTCGGCCGCATGCGAGCAGGGCTTCTACTACCTGCCGACCGTCCTCGACGCGTGCACGAGCGACATGTCCGTGGTGCAGGAGGAATCCTTCGGCCCGGTCCTGACCGTCGAACGGTTCACCGACGAGGAGGAGGCGCTGCGGCTCGCGAACGACTCCATCTACGGGCTCGCGGGCGCCGTCTGGACCGGCGACGAGGGGAAGGCCGCGCGGGTCGCGGCCGGCCTGCGCCTCGGCACGGTCTGGATCAACGACTACCACCCGTACGTCCCCCAGGCGGAGTGGGGCGGCTTCAAGCAGTCCGGCACCGGGCGCGAACTCGGCCCCTCGGGGCTCGCCGAGTACCGCGAGACCAAGCACATCTGGCGTAATACGCGTCCTGTGGCGCAGGGCTGGTTCGGCACGCCGCCGGTGTGTCCCGAGGACGGTGAGCCGTCATGAGCCAGGACGACGGCACACAGGGGAGCCGGAGCGGGGACGACGCCGAACTCGCCGAGTTCGGTTACCGGCCCGAACTCAAGCGCACGCTGGGCAACTTCCACACCTTTGCCGCGGGCATCAGCTACATCTCCATCCTCACCGGCACCTTCCAGCTCTTCTACTTCGGATTCGCGAACGGCGGCCCCGCCTACTGGTGGTCCTGGCCGATGGTGTTCGGCGGCCAGTTCATGGTCGCCCTGTGCTTCGCCGAACTGGCCGCCCGTTACCCCGTCGCGGGTTCGGTCTACAACTGGGCGAAGAAGGTGGGCAATCCGCACATCGGCTGGCTCGCCGGGTGGATGATGCTGCTCGCCTCGGTCGTGTCGATCGCGGCCGTCGCGCTCGCCTACCAGCTGACGCTGCCGCAGATCTCGTCGTCCTTCCAGTTCATCGGGGACGGCACCGGCCCGTACGACGTCGCGACCAACGCCGTCGTCCTGGCCGCCGTACTGATCCTTTTCACGACGCTCGTCAACGCCTTCGGCGTGAAGCTGATGGCGACCATCAACACGGCCGGCGTCTTCCTCGAACTGATCGCGACCGTCGTCCTGATCGTCCTGTTCGCGGTGCACATCGTGCGCGGCCCGCAGGTCGTGACGCACACGGCGGGGGCGGGCCACGGCCAGCCCTTCGGCTACCTGAGCGCGTTCCTGGTCGCGTCGCTGGCCTCCGCGTACGTCATGTACGGCTTCGACACGGCGGCCTCGCTCGGCGAGGAGTCCCT
This sequence comes from Streptomyces sp. NPDC055955, assembly GCF_042270245.1. NCBI lineage: Bacteria > Bacillati > Actinomycetota > Actinomycetes > Kitasatosporales > Streptomycetaceae > Streptomyces > Streptomyces sp. NPDC055955. Next base: position 270,092 of record NZ_JBHJYS010000012.1, on the reverse strand, counting down.
CGACCCGACGCGGAGCGCGCCGCGCGCCATCATCCGCGCGATCGTCGCCTCGTTCGTCCTCGGCGGGCTGATCCTGCTGCTCGCCCTGATGAGCGTGTCGAGCCTGACCGGCAAGAAGCTGTCGACGGACGGCCTGCAGTACGTCGTCCTCGACGTGCTCGGCCCGACAGCGGGCAAGGCGATGCTGTGGTGCGTCCTGATCGCGGTCACCGTGTGCGCGCTCGCCGTGCACACGGCGGCGATCCGCCTGGCCTTCGCGATGTCGCGGGACAACAACCTGCCGGCGTCGTCGGTCCTCGGCCGGGTCAGCCCGCGCTTCAGGACACCGGTCGTCCCGGCCGTCGTCATCGGCGTCCTGGCGCTCGCGATCCTGGTCGTCAACATCCGCCAGCCGCAGATCTTCACCGTGGTCACCAGCATCGGCATCATCATGATCTACCTCGCCTATCTGCTGGTCACCGGCCCGATGCTGGTGGCCCGCCTGCGCGGCACGTGGCAGCCGGCGGGCGACGGGAAGTTCTCCCTCGGCCGCTGGGGACTGCCCGTCAACCTCATCGCCGTGCTGTGGGGCGGCGCCATGACCGTCAACCTGATCTGGCCGCGCGCGGCCGTCTACAACGCCGCCGCCCCCTACCACTGGTACCTGCGCTGGGGCGCCGTCCTGTTCATCGGAGTGATCGCGGGCGGCGGCTTCGCCTACTACTGGTTCGTCCAGCGGCACCGCACCGGTGTCCTCGCCGAACACGCGGCCCAGGCTGCCCCGTCCGATGATTCCGCCGCCCTGGAGGAGGTCACCACCCCGTGAACCAGCCCGTGAACTCTGATGTCTTCGACTACGTCGTCGTCGGGGGAGGCACCGCCGGAAACGTCGTCGCGGCACGCCTGTCCGAGGACCCGTCCGTCACCGTGTGCGTCCTGGAGGCGGGGCCGAGCGACGTGGGCGACGACAACGTCCTCCAACTGGACCGCTGGATGGCCCTGTTGGATTCCGGATACGACTGGGACTACCCGGTCGAGCCGCAGGCCAGCGGCAACAGCTTCATGCGGCACGCGCGCGCCAGGGTCCTCGGCGGCTGCTCGTCCCACAACTCGTGCATCGCCTTCTGGGCGCCGGCCGAGGACCTGGACGACTGGGCGGCGGCGGGGTGCACGGGGTGGAGCGCCGCGGAGGTGTTCCCGCTGTACAAGCGCCTGGAGAACAACGACGCCCCCGGGGACCACCACGGCCGCTCAGGACCGGTGAAACTGCGCACCCTCAAGGGCGCGGACCCGTGCGGCAGCGCGCTGCTCGCGGCCTGCGCCGAGGCCGGCATCCCGACCACCGCGTTCAACTCGGGCCGCACGGTGGTGCGCGGCGCCAACTGGTTCCAGATCAACTCCGACGAGAACAACATCCGCCAGTCGTCCTCGGTCGCCTATCTGCACCCGGTCATGGGCAAGCGGCGCAACCTGACGGTACGGACCGGGGTGCGGGCCAAGCGGCTCGTCTTCGAGGGCCGGCGCTGCGTGGGCGCCGAGTACCTCGACCCCGATCTCATCCACACCAGGACGGTGCGGGCCCGCCGCGAGGTGATCCTCTCCTGCGGCTCCATCGACTCGCCCAAGCTCCTCATGCTGTCCGGGATCGGCCCGGCCGCCCATCTGCGCGAGACGGGCGTGGACGTGCTCGTGGACTCCCCCGGGGTCGGCGAGAACCTCCAGGACCACCCCGAGGGCGTGATCATGTGGGAGGCCAAGCAGCCGATGACCACCACGTCCAGCCAGTGGTGGGAGGCGGGCATCTTCTACGACACAGAGCCCGGCCTCGACCGGCCCGACCTGATGTTCCACTACGGCTCCGTGCCCTTCGACATGAACACCGCGCGGTACGGCTATCCGACGTCGGAGAACGCCTTCTGCCTCACGCCCAACGTGACGCGGGCGAAGTCACGCGGCACCGTGCGGCTGCGCACCCGCGACTACCGGGACAAGCCGCTGGTCGACCCGCGGTACTTCACGCACGAGCACGACGCACGCGTGATGACGTACGGGCTGAAGCTGGCGCGGCGCATCGCGGAGCAGCCCGCGCTCACCGGCTGGGCGGGCGCCGAGCTGGCTCCCGGGCCGGATGTGCGCACCGATGACGAACTGCTCGACTACATCCACAAGACGCACAACACCGTCTACCACCCGGCGTGCACGGTGAAGATGGGCGCGGACGACGATCCCTCGGCCCCGCTCGACGCGCGGCTGCGCGTGAAGGGGACCGAGGGCCTGCGCGTCGCCGACGGCTCCGTGATGCCGGACCTCGTCACGGTCAACCCGTGCATCACGACGATGATGATCGGCGAGAAGTGCGCCGATCTGCTGCGGGCCGACGCCTAGGCTTTTCGTTTGGGATCAGGCCGGACCAGGGAGCGGGTGCCGGCGCCGTGCGTCGCGAGGCGGAGAAAGGGGCCCACGCGGAGCGTCGGCGCCGGCACCGCACCGCGCCGGCACCGCGCGGCGCGGTGCCGGCGCCCGCGAGCCCCGCATGATCCACACGACAGGCCCTGGTTCTCCGGCTTCAGGTCGCCCGGCTCTCGCTCGGCCGGCTCTCACCGGACCGGCTCGCGGGGCGCTTGTACATGCGCGTCGCGGTGATCTCCCCGTGCACCGTCTCCTCGGCCGGGTCCTGCTGCGGCAGGCCCGGCCGCAGGTGCTCCTCGACGCTGATGTACTTCAGCCCTGCCCTGAGGTCCGCGTCATTGCGCAACCTGATGACCAGCGGGAACTCGGCGAGTGCCGTCGTGTCGAACAGGCCGGTGGTGTACAGGAGCTGCACGCCGAGCGCGTCCGACACGGCCCGCTGGAGTTCGAGCAGGTACGTGGCGTTGGCGCGGCCGATCGGGTTGTCGAGGAACAGCGTGCCCGCGTGCCGGTGCCTGTCGCGGCCCCGGTCGTTCGAGCGCAGGGCGGCCATCGTGCAGTACAGGGCGATGGCCGCGGTGAGCAGCTGGCCGCCGGAGAACACGTCGCCCATCTGTCCGACGGGTACCCGCTCGGCGCGCAGCACGGCGTCCGGCTTGAGGATCTCGACGGCGATGCCCTTGGGCTGGAGCGCGGCGGCGACGCCGCGCAGGAGCAGGGACATGCCGTCGCGGCGCAGGTCGGAGTTCTTCTTGACGGCGGCGCGCGTCGCCTCGTCGACGACCTCGCCGAGCCGCTCCACGAGGGTCGCCTGGTCGGGCTCCTCGAAGCGGATCCGCACGAACTCCTGGCCCGACCACTCGCCGAGCCCCTCCGGGAGGCGGGACAGGCGCTGGGCGGAACGCAGCGTGGCGAGCGCCGACTCGACGAGCCCGCGCAGCCGGTCCACGATCGAGTCGCGGTTGCGTTCCAGCTGCTCCAGCTCGTCGGTCAGGACACGCAGCCGGGGCGCGAACGCGTCGGCCCACTTCTGCGCGTGCTCCGGCAGCGACGAGGCGGGCAGCTCGCGGATCTGCTGCCGGGCGGGCGTACGCACCTGCTCGTAGCGCGTGGCGTTCGCATGCCGTACGAGGATGTCGCTCGCGTCGCGCACGGAGGCCTCGGCGGCGGACAGGTCGGCGGCGCACCCGCGCAGGGAGCGCCGGGCCTCGGCCGCGGCGTGCCGGGCTTCTTCGAGGGTGCCGGGGTAGGGCTCGGGCTCGTCCGGCTCGGACTCGTGCCGGTCGGGGTGTTCGCGCAGCAGGTCCTTGAGGAGTGCGGCCGTCTCCTCGAAGCCACCGGTCGCGTCTTCGGCGGCGCGGTGGGCGTCGAGGAGTTCGGTGTGGGCGGCTCGCGCCACGGCCAACGCATCGGTGTGCGCGGCCAGTTCGCCCGTGGCGGTGCGCAGAAGCGTCTGGGCGTGCTCGGCACCGGTGGGCACGAGGTCGTCGGGCAGCTCGGTGTGGGCGTCGTCGCCGTCCCCGGGCGCGTGCCGCTCGGCCTCGCCGCGCAGGCGCCCGAGCTGCTCGCTCGCCGTGGAGACGCGCGCCTCCAGGATCTGGACCAGCTCGTCGGCGCGCGCCGCGGCGGCCTGCCGTGACGGCCCGTCGGAGCCGTCGGGGGACTCCAGGAGCTGGGCGGCGCGGGTGCGGACCTTGTTGCTGAGCCGGTCGAGCTCGGCGAGCGCGGCGCTCTCGTCGCTCTCCGCGCGGGCCTGCTCGGCACGCAGGTCGGCGCCGACGCCGACCTTCTCGTAGACCTGCGATGCCGCGCGGTAGGCCTCACGCAGGGCGGGCAGCGACGGCTTCGGCGTGACACTCTCCGAAGCGGGCCGCTCCGTGTCCGCCGGTACGTCGTCGGGGGCGCCGGCGATCTCCGCGCGTTCGGCACGCAGGGCGCGGGCGGTACGGCGGGCGTCGTCGGCCGCGCGCTGGGCCGCCCTGCGGTCCTCGTCGGCGGAGCGTGCGCGCTCCAGGCATGTCTGGGCGCGTGCCTCCGACTCGACGGCCTCGTCGGCGAGTTCGCGCAGCTTGACCTGCCAGCCGGCGCGCTCGCGCAGCCGGAACGCAAGGCCCGCGAGGGCGTCGGCGACGCGCCGCGCGCGCTGGGCCGCCTCCTGCCGCTCGTCGCGCACGCGCGTCGCCTCGACCGAGGTCTCGTCGGCCTCGGCGCGGACCGTGCGGGCCTCGGCGAGCTCGGCCTCGGCCTCGTCGGCGAAGGCGCGTGCCTCGTGTGCGGCGGCGGCCAGTTCGGCGAGACGTCCGGCCGGGCAGCCGGTGCGCCACGAGCCGATCCGGGCGGCGAGCTCCCGGTCCTTGGAGAGCCGCGCCGCCAGGGCACGAATCTCCTCGTCGCGCTCCGTCGCGCGCGTGCGCAGCGCCTGCCGCTCCTCGTCGGCGGCGTGCTCGTCGTGCATCGCCGGGTTCGGCGGGACGAGGAAGACGCCGCTGTCGCCGGTCTCCTCGTGGGGTGTGGGGGCGAGCAGAGCGGCCGCCGTGCCCACGGCCACGGCGGAGCGGGGCAGCAGGGCGGCGCCGCCGAGGGCCTCGCGGGCCCGGGCGTGCGTGTCGGGGTCGGTGATGACGACGCCGTCGACGAGCTCGGGGCGTGCGGCGAGCACGCGCGCGTGGTCCGCGGGGTCGACGGCCTGGGCGAGGTAGCGCCAGCCGGGCAGGGCGGGGATGCCGTGCTCGCCGAGGAACTCGACGGTGGCGAGGACGTCGGGTCCCGGCGGCAGGAGCCCGCCGTCGCCGAGCGCTCCCAGGATGCGGGCGTCGTCGGCCGCGGCCGTGCGCAGGTCGAAGAGCTGGCGTTCGGCGGAGGCGACGCCGTCGTCGAGGAGAACCTTGAGGTCGTCGGCCGCGCGGTCCAACTCATCGGCCGTGAGCGGGGTTTCGGTGAGGTCGCGGGGGACGGTCGCCACGCGGACGTGCCCGGTCGCACCTGCGTCGGCCGCCGCGGCCCGGGGCGCGGGCACCCCCGCGGCGGGGATCCCCGGGGCGCCGGAGAGTCCGAGCAGCTCGACGACGCGCTCCTCGCGCGCGAGGGCACCGGCGGCGCGGTGCTCGGCCCCGTACGCGTGCTCGGCGGCCGTGGCGGCGTCCGCGGCGCGGGCCGCGGTGAGTTCGGCGCGTGCCTCGGCGCCCGCCGCCTCCCGGGCGTGCTCGCTCGCGCGCCGTGCGGCGTCGCGCGCCGTGTCCCAGGCGGCGACCGTGGTCTTCTCCGAGTCGCTCGCGGCGAGCGCCGCGCGTGCGGGGTCGGCGTCGGGCGCCGAGTCGTCGAGCCAGCCGGCCCGTACCGCCTCGGCGGTCTCCTGCTCCACCTCGGAGAGCCGCTGCCGCAGGTGTCCGACCTCGCTGCGGGCGCGCTGCGCCTCTGTCGCGGCGACGGTCGCGTCACGGTGAGCGGTCTCGCCCGCCTCCTGGAGCGCGGCGGAACGCTCCTCGCCCTCGTTGGCCAGCTGCTCGGCGCTCTCGGCTGCTGCGTGCAGGGCGCGGACGAGGTCGGCGGCGGCCTTGGCGCGGGCGGCGAGGGCCGGGGCTGCGTCCCGCTCGGCCTCGCGGATGGCGACGGCCACGCGCGCGGAGCGGTCGGCGGCCGCGCGGTGGCGCAGGACGGCCTCGGCGGCCTGCCAGGCCGCGTGCAGGGTGCGCGCGTCGGCCAGCTCGCGCTTCTGTGCGGCGGCGGCCTTCTCGGCTCCGGCGAGCGCCAACGAGGCGTGCCGGTAGGCCAGTTCGGAGGCGATGAGGTCGCTGCGGCCGCAGGCCCGCTCCGCCTCGCCGACGGTGTGCGCGGCGGCGGTGACCTGCTGGGCGAGGTCGGCGGCACGGCCGCGCTCCTGGGCGGCGCGGGCGGCGAGCCTGCGGGCCAGGGTGCGGGTGCGGCGCTCGGCCCCGGCGTGCACGTCGCGCGCGCGTGCCCGGGAGTCCGCGGCGTCCACGATGCGGCCGAGCAGGTCCACGGAGCCGGCGGTGAACTCGCGTTCGGCGATCAGCTCGGTGCGCCGCCCCAGCTTGTTGCCGAACCCGCTGACCAGGTCGGCGAGCCCGTCCGTGTCCCGGGTGTCGGTGACGGCACGCAGGAGCAGGTCGGTGAAGTCGGAGTCCTTCTTGACGGCGAAGAGACCGGCGGCCTCACCCTCGTCCGCGTTCATCTCGCGCTGGTAGCGGAAGAGTTCGGGGTCGAGGCCGAGATCGCCCAGGTGCTCGTTCCACCGGTCGTGGATCTCTTCCCAGTGCACTTCGAGGTGCGGGTACGCCTTGCCCGCGTCCGTGAGCGCGTCCCGGAAACCCTTCATGGTGCGCCGCCGCCCCTGCGCGCCGGACACGCCCTCGACCGAGGCCCGTACGGCGGAGGACTCGGCGACGGGCAGCGAGTCCAGGCTCATGCCGGGCCCGGGCCGCAGTGAGTACCAGGCCTCGGCGAACTTCCGCGGGTCGTTCGAGACCTGGCGCCCCCGCCACTCGCTGACCTTGCCGACGACAACGCACTCACCCGTGAGGGTGTGCTGCCACTCCAGGGCGACGTGCCCGCAGTCGTCGGCGAGCAGGAACTTGCGCAGGACGCCGGAGCTGGCGCCGCCGAGCGTGTTCCGGTGGCCCGGCAGCATCACGGAGAAGATCAGCTTCAGGAGTACCGACTTGCCGCCGCCGTTCTCCAGGAAGAGCACGCCGGCGGGCGCGGGGCGGCGCGGCGGGCCGACGGGCTCGTCCTCGAAGAATTCCGCCTGGGTGGGCGCGGGGTCGGGCACGGGCTCGCCGACGCCCCGCAGGTCCAGGACGGTGTCGGCGTAGCGCGCACCGGCGGGCCCGATGGAGTAGAGGCGAATCCGGGACAGCTCGTACATGGCGGCGGACTCTCGTCGTAGTAAGTCGGTAAGGCGGTACGTCGTGGGGCGGTGGTGCGTGACCGGTCAGGAGTGGAAGGGGAGTCCTGCGTCGGCCACGAGCTCCCCGTCGTCCTCGTCCGCGGGCGGCAGGAGGCTGGCTGAGCCGTCCGTGACAGGCACGATGCCGAGGTCCGCCAGCTCGGAGAGGGCCGCGGTGCCGGCCAGGTCGCGGACCTGGAGCTGGTAGCGGGCCGTGGTGCGGTAGGTGCCGCCGGAGTCGTCGCCGGTTCTCTGCAGGAACCCGGAGTCGGTGAGGAACGCGACGGCCTTGGCGACGATGCCGGTGGTGGATCCGGCGAGGCGGCGCGCGTCCTTCGTGGCACCGGTCGAGCTGCGCCGGGCCCAGATGCGCCACGCGGCCTCGAGGCCCGGGGCGTCGGAGGCCGGGTCGGTGTTCTCGCCCTGCTCCTCGGCGCGCTCCTCCAGGCGGCGGCAGGCCTGTCGGACGAAGGCGTCCACGCCGTTGACCGTGACGCGGCCGATGTACCCGTCGTCGGCGAGGTCCTCGGGGCGCGGGAACGCCATGGCGGCGACGGCGAGGTGGGCGAGGCCGTGCAGGAAGCGGTCGGTTCCGTCGGCGGAGGTGCGGCGCGCATAGTCGCCCATCCGGACGGCGAAGACGGAGTCCTCGGCGGCGGTCACGGCCATCCCCGCGCGCGTGGAGACCTCCAGGACGACGAGGCCGAGCCCGGCGGCGACGGCGTCGGCGAGCCGCGCGAACGACGGGTCCTCGCGGTAGCGCCGCAGCAGCTCGGCGTACTCCTGGTCGCGGGCGGGCTGCAGCTTGGGCTGGAGGCCGAAGGCCACGAGCCGAGCCGCGTCGGCGGCGTCGGCCGGGGTGACGGACGCGCCGGCCGCCGGAGCCTCGAAGGACTCCGTCTCGCCCCACGCGGTGTGCTCTGCGGGGTGGTCGGTCACGACTGGTACTCCTTGGTGAGGTCTGCTGCGAAGCTCGGGTGCAGGTCGGTGGAAGGGTGCGGGGCGCAAGCCCGGTGCGCTGCGATCGGCACTACGCGGCCTCCGTCCGGTCGGCCGCCATGCCCGCGGCGTCCAGCAGGGCCGTGCCGACGATGAGGTCGGCGCCGCCGAACTCGGGGTCGTCGAGCTCGGTGCCGTCGTCCACGGCGAAGAGCAGCTTCTCCTCGCCCTGCCGGTAGGCCGTGCCGACCGGCGGGCTGGCCGCGTGAACGGACAGCAGGGCTACCAGGTAAGGCAGTTCGGGGTCACGGCGACGTGCCTCGGCGAGCAGTCCGGAGAGCCTGCGCGGCGCGTCGGAGGGGAGGTCGAGCAGCTCCATGGCGCTCGCGAGCTGCTCCTCGCTGAAGCGGCTGTCGTCCGGCGTCGCGATCAGGTCGGGCTCGGGCATTTCGACGCCGAGGTGCTCCCGCTCCTGGGGCGGGGTGAGCAGTATGTCGATGAGGTCCCCCACCCGTACGGACACGGGCGTCCGCATACCCGTGCCGCGCGCGAAGAACGCGCCGGTGACGCGGCTCGCCTGCTCGACGGGCAGCGGCAGCAGGGGCGCGACGAGCTGCCCGTACAGGTCGAGGCCCGCGCGCGCGGACGGCGCGGCGAAGGCCTGCCGGTCCTGCTCGGCGCGGAACAGCGGGCCCGCTTCGAGGAGGCGGGACTGGAGCTGCGTGTGGCGGCGGATGCAGTCCTTGACGATGTCGACGAGCTCGGCGGCCCGCCGCTTGTGCTCGGGGTCCTCGGACTCGTCGCGGGCCTTGCGGATGTTCGTGAGGATCGCGTTCTCGTGGCGGTACCGGTCGGCGACGTGGTCGAGCGCCTCGGCGATCATGTCCGGGACGGCGTTCAGCCAGTCCACCGCGCGGACGTTCCTCCGGGTCGCGTCCAGGGCCCTGCGGAGGGTCTCGGAGTACTGCACGGTCCGGTACCTGGCCTGCTCGGCGGCGAGCTGGGCGTCGGCGAGACGGCCGCGGCTGATCAGCACCTCCAGCTTCACCTCGGCGGCGATCTGGGCGCTGGTGACGTCGGTGTCGAGGGCGCCCACCAGGACGTTGACCGCTTCGTCCGTGGTGCGGAGGTAGACGCTGCCCCCGTGGCCCGGGACCTCCTCGATCAGCTTGAAGTCGTAGTCCCTGCGGACGTACGAGCCGTCGGGCGCGAACGTGCCGTACACGGCGCGGAAGCCGCGGTCGACGCTGCCGACGTTGATCAGGTTCTCCAGGACCCAGCGGGCCACGCGCTCGTGTTCGGCGACGGGGCGCTGCGGGGCCTGTGCGCCGACGCGGGGGATGAGCCTGGCCACTATCTGCTCGTGGTCGGCGCCCGTGTCGAAGTCCATGTTGAGTGTGACGAGGTCGATGGCGGACAGCGCCACCTCGGCCATGCCGTATCCGGAGTACTCGCCCGCGAGGTTGGCCTTGCGCACGTCGAGGTCGTGCAGCGGCGCGGTGCAGGCGAGCGCGCGAAGGCGGCGCGCGAGCCCTTCGTCGGCGGCCGGGCCCGGTGCGGGCCGCGGCCCCGCGCTGAGCTGGGGCGGAACGGATTCCGTGGTGGCAGGCGAAGTCACGGAGCACAGACTAGGTCCTAGGTCTGACAACGGTCGAAACGGCGCAGAAGCGACCGCCGGCAGCGCGGGCTCCGCGACCGCCCGGAGCGCAGGCCGCGGGCGCCGCGCCGCCGGGTGCGGCGTCCTCCGCCGGCCGTCAGCCGTCCAGCTGTTCGCCCTCGGCGACCCGGCGGCCGTACACGTCGACCAGACCCTCGCGGGAGTCGTCGAGGTACTGGGCGAGCAGCCGCTCGGCGTCGTCGCGGCGCCCCGCCTCCAAGGTCTCCAGGAGCTGCTGGTTGCGGGCGAGATAGGGCTCGTGCAGGCGGCGGGGGTCGTCCACGACGTGGAACGCGAGGCGCAGTTCGGCGAAGACGCTGCGCATCAGTTCGTCGGTCCGCGCGCTGCCCGCGAGCGCCACGAGCTCCCGGTGGAAGTGGATGTTGGCGGTGGAGACGCCCTTCCACTCCCGCGCCTTTGCGGCTCGGAGCCCGTCGGCGACCGCGTCGGCCACCGCACCGAGGTCGTACGGGGGCCGGCCGAGGCCGCGCACGACGGCACACTCGACGAGGCGGCGCGTGAGGTAGATGTCCTCGACGTCCTCGACGGTGAGTACGCGCACGAAGACGCCGCGGTTGAGCTGGTGCACCAGCAGCCGCTCGTGGGTGAGCAGCCGGAACGCCTCGCGCAGCGTGTTGCGCGAAACGCCGAGCGCCCCGCCGATGCTGTCCTCCGACAGCCGCGTCCCGGGCGGGAAGTACCCATCGGCGATGCGGCTCCTGAGGATGTCCGCGACCCGCTCGGCGGTGCTGGTGCGCCCCAGGAGCGCACGGTCGTCCGCCAGTCCGTTCAGTTCGGCCACGCCCGAATTCAAGCGCAGATGCGAGAACGAAACAACACGGGTATTGAGGGATCGTTCAATGATCCTCCGCCTTGGCGGGCAGACGCGGATCCCCGCACGCTCCGCGGCCCTCCGTTCGGCCCACTCAGGAAGCCCCTCATCTCGTCCTGCGAGGCGCTCATGAACACGACCCGACCGCCCGACACGACAGCGACCGTGCCTCCCGCTCACCCTGGTGAACTCCCGCCCCCCGAGGGCCCGTTCGACTGGCTGCGCGATCTCTTCCTCCGCGGCGGGCACGCCTTCGCCGGGCACCTTCGGCTGCTGTGCGCCTCGACTCGTTCGACAACTTCACGCTCCCGCCGAGCATGGTCGCACCGGCCCGCGCACTTCGGACTCGGCGGCGGCCAGACCGGCCTGCTGACCACGGTCACGCTCGGCGTCCGTGCGATCGGCGGCGCCGTCGCCGGCGTCGTGGCGGACCGCATCGGCCGCGTGAAGGCCGTGCAGGCTCCGCCGACGGCGGCGACCATCGACCTGATCGCCGACCTGGACGAGGGCTTCGACCGCCGGCGCCTCGACGACGAGGAGCCCCTGTCCGTCGTCACGAGCACTCACGTGGCCTGCGCCTTCCACGCCGGCGGGTGCCGCGCGTCGTCGGCGGGCCACCGCATCGGCCTGCGAACGGAGGGGCCGCCCCTGCCCCGGGCGCAGGGGCGAAATCCCCGGTGAGGGAATGGTCCTGAGGGCTGTACAGGTACCACCGGACAGCAGGTCGGTCGTGTTCCCTGTCGACCGCTCTACGACGGGCGCCCGTCCCGTGGTCGCCGTAGTGCGCCAGGAAGACCTGCCGGCCGCGGCGCATGCGACTTCGGGCGCACCGGTCCGTTTCGTCCCGGCGGCGGACCGCTGACGGGGGACCCCACAGCGACCGCCGACCCCCGGGACCGGACCCCCACGTCGCCCACGTCACCTCACGCGCCGTCCGCCCCTCACGCCACGTCCGCCTGCTCCACGGCCGCCAGTGCCGCGAGCGCCGAGACCACCGAGCTGGACGCCCGCAGGTCGAGGCGGGCGCTGGTGCCACGCGCCCGGTGGCGCAGTTCGTCCGCGGCGAGGGTGAGGAGCTGGGGGAGCAGATCGGTGCATCGCCGTGCGACCCAGCCCGTGCCCGCCGTGGCGAGCCACAAGAGGCTCGCCGAGCGTGTGGGCGCGGGCCGTTCGGGCCGCGGCGACGGCGGCGTCCCCTGGGCGCGTCCGTCGGCCGCGAGCAGGGCGTGGAACCGAGCGGCGAGCATCCGGTGCCCCCGTTCGCCGGGGTGCAGCCGGTCCGCGCTCCACATGGAGCGGTCCGCGACCCACGCCCCCTCCGCCGCGTGCAGATGCACGGCTCCGTACCGCTCGGACAGGGCGTGGATCACCGAGTTCACCGCCTGCTGGCGCCTCGCGAGCGGCCGGCCGAGCAGGCCGGGCAGCCCCAGCATCGTGCCGGGGTCGGGCAGGCACGCCGTGAGCAGGACCGCGCCCTGTTCCGTGAACGCCGCGTACACGTGGTCGAGGCGGGCGGCCACGGCGTGGATGTCGAACGTGCGGCGCAGGGTGTCGTTGACGCCGACGAGGACGGAGGCGATGTCGGGCCGCAGGGCGAGCGCCTGGGGCATCTGTCGTTCGAGGACGTCAGACGTCTGGGCACCGCTCACCGCGAAATTGTGGAACTCCACGGATGCGCCGTCCGGGGCGAGCCCGGCGGAGAGCAGCTCGGCCCAGCCCCGCCAGGCGTCGCCCACCGGGTCGCCGACTCCTTCGGTGAGGGAGTCCCCGAGGGCGACGAACCGCAGGACCGCGCTCATACGGCATCCCGCCCGGTCACCCGTATCGGCGCGTCGGCCGTCTCTCGAAGAGAAAGGTCCGCCGTCCCCCTGGGATGCACGTCGGCCGTCCCCAGGAGGGGCATGTCAGCAGCCGCTCCCCGAAGAGACACGTCGGCCCTCAGCCGTACCGCGTCGTGCGCCCGCAAGAAGGCGTCCACCGCGGCGCCCCACCCGAAGCACTCCGCACGCGCGCGTGCCGCCTCACGGCGTTCGTCCCGGGAGCGTGCGACGAGTTCCGTCACCGCGACGGCGAACGCCTCACCGGTGTCCTGCGCGACTCCCCCGGCGGGACCCACGACCTCCGGCAGCGCCGACGACGCACTGGCGACGACGGGTGTGCCGCAGGCCATCGCCTCGAGTGCGGCGAGCCCGAACGTCTCCGCGGGACCCGGCGCGAGGCACACGTCGGCGGCGGCCTGCAACGCCGCGAGCCGCCCGCGGTCCGCGACGTGCCCGAGGAACCTCACCGGCAGCCGCCGGGCACGCGCCTGCTGTTCGAGCCGCGCCCGCAACGGCCCGTCCCCGGCGACGACGAGCACGGCCTGCGTTCCCCGGCGGCGGAGGGCGGCCAGCGCGTCGAGCGCGGTCGAGGGCCGCTTCTCCACCGACAGACGCGAGCACATGACGAGCAGCACCTCACCCACGCGCGCGTACCGCTCGCGCACGGCGGGGTCGCGCAGGCCCGGGTGGCAGCGCTCCAGATCGACGCCGAGCGGGGCGCGTACGACGTTGCGTGCCCCGATGCGGATGAACTCGCGTTCGGCGTACTCGGTCGTGCACACCACGCGCGCGTAGGCGTGCGCGGTGCGGGAGTTGAGCGCGTCGGCGGCGCGCAGGGCGGCCTTCTCGGGCAGTCCCCAGGTCCGCAGGACACCGTCGGCCGTCTCGTGGGACACCATCACGGCGGGCACCCGGGCACGCCGTGCCCACTCCCCGGTCCACCTCAGGGTCGTACGGTCGGAGACCTCGATCCGGTCGGGGGCGAGGCGCCCGAGCAGTTCGGCCACGCGCCGCCGGTCGGTGAGGACGCGGTAGCCGCCGGTGCCGGGAAGCAGCATCCCCGGCAGCGTGATGACGCGGCCCTGCACGCTCTCGTGCTCGCCGGCCCGCTCGCCCGGCACGATCAGGACGGGCTCGTGCCCGGCGGCGCGGTAACCGGCCCCCAACTCCCGCAGGGCGGTCCGCAGCCCGCCCGAGGCGGGCGCGACGAAGTTGGCGAGACGCACGATCCGCAGCCCGCTCATGCCGCCACCGCCGTCCGCGCGTCGAGGACTTCTTCGTAGTGGCCGACGAGCTGGTCGCCGACGGCCTCCCAGGTCCGCCCTTCGACCGTGCCGCGGCCGGCCGCCCCGTAGGCGAGGCGGCGCAGCGGGTCCTCGGCGAGCGACCAGACGGCGTCGCGTACGGCGGCCGCGTCACCGGGTGCGACGAGGAGCCCGGTCCGGCCGTGCGCCACGAGGTCCAGCGGCCCGCCGGCGGCGGGCGCGATCACCGGCACGCCGCTGGCCATGGCCTCCTGCACGGTCTGGCAGAACGTCTCGTAGGGCCCCGTGTGGGCGAAGATGTCCAACGAGGCGAAGATGCGGGCGAGTTCGGCACCGGTGCGGCGGCCGAGGAAGACGGCGCCGGGCAGCGCCTCGCGCAGACCGGGCTCGCTGGGGCCGTCGCCGACGACGACCACGCGCACACCGTCGAGGGCGCACACGCCTGCCAACAAGTCGACTTGTTTCTCCGGGGCGAGCCGGCCCACGTAGCCGACGATCAGCTCGCCGTCGGGGGCGAGTTCGCGCCGCAGGGCTTCGTCGCGCAGGTCGGGCCGGAAGCGGACGGTGTCCACGCCGCGCGGCCAGAGGCGCACGCGCGGCACCCCGTGCACCTCCAGGTCGCGCACCGCGGCGCCGGACGGGGCGAGTGTGCGGTCGGCGGCACCGTGGACGCCGCGGATCCGCCGCCACGCGGTGGCCTCACCGGCCCCCATGTACGTACGCGCGTAACCGGCGAGGTCGGTCTGGTACACGGCGACGGCGGGGATCCGCAGCCGTGACGCGGCGGCCATGCCGCGCACGCCGAGGATGAACGGGCTGGCCAGATGGACGAGTTCGGCGCCGTGCGCGGCCACGGCGGCGGCGACCCGGCGGCTCGGCAGCGCCACCCTGACCTGCGGGTAGCCCGGCAGGGGCAGGGACGGCACCCGTATGACCGGGCAGGGGGCGTCGGTGTCGGCGTCAGGGCCCGGCGCGGTGGCCGGAGCGATGACGAGGGGGTCGTGACCGCGGGCGGCGAGGTGCCGGGCGGTCTGCAGGGCGCAGTGCGCCACACCGTTGATGTCGGGGGGAAAGGACTCGGTGACGATGACGACACGCATACCGGTGTTGTCGTCGTGTCGAGCGTGGCCACGTCAACGTGGATCTTTCCTGTCGAGGAACGTCCCATGAGCGTTGGCCCTCGCCCGCCGGCAGCCGGGAGGCAGCGTCCTTCACGCGTTGCCTCCCGGAAAGCCGCCGGTCACAAAGCCGTCGCGTCCGGTCCTATTCTGCTGCGCACCGCCGTCTGCACCTCGGCCTCCTCGGCCGGGTCGGCGGCGAGTCTGCGGAGCTGGTCCACGACGCGCGCGTCGCCCGTCTCCGCGTGGCGTGCGGCGACCTCGCGGGTCGACTCCTCACAGTCCCACAGGCATTCGACGGCGAATCCGGCGGCGAAGGAAGGGTCGGTGGCGGCCAGGGCCTTGGCGGCGTGGCCGCGCAGGTGGGACGAGGCGGTCTCGCGGTACACATGGCGCAGGACGGGGGCGGCGCAGGCGATGCCGAGGCGTCCGGCCCCGTCGACCAGGGGCCACAGTGTCGGCGCGTCGGCGCCTTCGCCGCGCACCGCCTCGCGCAGCGCGGCCAGGACCAGTTCGGTGTCCTGGGCGCCGCCGCGGCAGGCGAGCATGCGTCCCGCGGCGGCGCCGAGGGCGTCGGGCCTGGGGGCCCAGCGGCGGGCGCGCTCCAATGAGGCGACCGTCCGCATACGTTCGAAGGCGTCGAGGGCGGCGTCCACGACGGCGTGCGAGGGACTCTCCACGGCGGCCTCGATCAGATCGAGTACGTCTGGATCATGGGCGTCGGCGAGATAGCGCAGTGCCGTGCTGCGGGCGCCGTCGTGCCCGGTGAGCGCGGCCTGGACGATCTCGGCCCTGTCGCCGGGTCCGGCGACGGCGGTCAGGCAGCGCGCGGCGGGCACGTACAGGACGGCTCCTCGTTCGAGGCCTTCCTGGGCCCAGTCGAAGACGGCCCGCACGCTCCACCCGGGGCGTGGCCCGGAGGGGCGCATCTGGCGCTGCCACTGGTCGAAGGAGCCGCGTTCCTGGGCGGCGCGCACGCGGGCGCCGATGGCTTCCCTGGGATCCTCGGCCCACAGCCGCCACGGGCGCGGTTCGTAGGCGTCGCGCACGGCGGCGGCGAGTTCGGCGTCGCCGTCGGCGTCCTCGGGGAATCTGTCGAGGACGGGGGCGGCGAGCATGCGCAGCCCCGCGTCGTCGTCGCGCAGGGCCAGCTCGTCGAGCGCCCAGGCCCAGCTGGACCCGAAGGCGGCGTAGCGGCGCAGCAGCTCCAGGGCGTCGCGCCTGCCGTACGAGGCGAGGTGGCCGAGGACCGCGAGCGCGAGGCCCGTGCGTGACTCGTCCGTGTCGAGGACGTCTTCGGGGTCGAAGAGGTGCCGCTCGATCTCCCCGAGCTCGCCGTGGAGGTCGAGGTAGAGACGGGCGTAGTAGAGCGAGCGGTTCTCCACCTGCCAGTCGTGGCGGGGGTCGCTCAGCACACAGTGATTGAGAGCCGCGAGCGCTTCGGCGCGCGGCGCCGTCAGCGCGTGCAGCGTGCCGTCGCCGCGGCCCCGCTGCAGCAGGCCGAGCAGCGTACCGCTGGGCGCTATGACCGGATCGAACATGGGAAACAGCCTCACATCAAGCGTCGACGCAACCGGGGGAACCGCACTACCTGGCCGCGCGACAACACTGCGGGGCGCCCGCCGTCTCTTGCTTGCTGTAGACCATCTTCCTCTGCCTCTCGTCTGTGGCCCGAATCGGACCGTTCACGGCCCGCGCGGTGTGGCACCATCTGCCCCGCCGTCGCGTCCGTAAATCACGTCGTCATGATGACCCAGCGGTTCTTCCCGCCGCGACCACATTTCCTGCTCCCCCGTTCTGGCTGGTCAAAGCCGGTGTCTCAGGAAATGCCGAAGAGCTCCACAAGCTCCGCCTTGCCGAACATCCGGGCGGTGTCGACGGCCGACGGGGTCCCCGCCGCCGGGTCGGCGCCGCCGTCCAGCAGTGCCCGGATCACTTCGTCCTCGCCCTTGAAGACGGCGCCCGCGAGCGGGGTCTGGCCCCGGTCGTTGGCGCGGTCGGCGTCGGCGCCGCGCGCGAGGAGCGCGCGGACCGCCTCGGCGTGCCCGTGATAGGCGGCGAGCATCACGAGGGAGTCGCCACGGTCGTTCGTGAGGTTCGCCGATACGCCCGCGTCGACATAGGAGGCGAGCTGTTCGCTCTCGCCCCGGCGCGCAAGATCGAAGATCTTGGTCGCCAGTTCCACGACCTCGGGGTCGGGGACTTCGCTCATCGGAACAGACCGCCTTTGCGTGTACGGAGTGCTACGACCGTGCGGCCGTACGAGTGAATCGACAGAGTACTGCCCGGTTCGGCACATGAGCAGCGTCGGCCGAGGCAAAGATCACGAAGAGCCCTGACGGCGGTACGGCACACGCTCAGGAGGCTTACCGGGCGTCTGCCGAACGGGTGAAATCAAGAAAATTCCACCCATTTGCACCTTTTATCGTATGGATACATGCTGTGAGCCTGGAAGAACTCATGGTGACTGTCCCCATCGACCAGGAGAACTCACATGATCCTGTCCATCTCAGGCGTGGTGCTGCTCGGAATCATCGCCTTCCTCTTCTTCCGCAAAGACGGACTCAAGCCGTCGCACGGCCTGACCTGCGCCCTCTTCGGCTTCTACCTCGCGGGCACAGCCATCGCCCCGAGCATCAAGGCCGGCGGCGCGAGCCTGGCCGGCCTGCTCGGCGGGATCAAGTTCTGACCCCCTCCCCCTCGCACGCACCATCAGGAGACAGACGTGGCTCGGCGCCCCCTCCCCCGCATTCTGAGCAACGGCAGCGCATCCATCGCCCGGAGCCGGGAACTGGCACGGACGGCAGCCGACGGGGCCACGGACGTACTCCATCCCCTGATCACGATCAGCAAGGGCCTGGGCCGCCTGGCATCCGCCGGGCGGCACAAGTGGGCCGACACCCCGAAGGACCGGCGCGGACCGCTGTTGTTCCTGGTGGCAGCCCTGTTCCTGGTCGTGGTGCTGATTCCGTACGGGCCGCTGCTGGCCGTCATCACCCTGATGGCAGCGGCCGCGTGGAAGGGCCGGGACCACACCCCACCGGCGCCGACCGGCCCCGACAAGTCCCAGGTCGAGCGGCTCACCGCGCTCTACGAGGCGCTCGTCCCGTACTTCTCCGTCCCCGAGGACCCGAACCCACTGTTCGCCCACGGCGGCGAGTGGGAGAAGGCCTTCGAGTCGTACGACTTCGACGACGACGGGCGCGTCTCACGCATCGTGGTGCGCTACCCGGCGTACTTCACGGACGGCGAGGCCGACTCCCGCGCCCGCATCGAGCAGCTCCTGCACGCCAAGTCGGGCCGGGGCCGCGAGTACCACTTCGAGTGGGACGAGGAGGGCAACCGGCTGGCGGTCACCGTCATGCCCCCGCTGCCCACCGACATCGCAGCCCAGCGCTTCGTCACGGCACCGGGCGAGACGGTCCTCGGCTTCACCGACGAGAGCGGCACCCAGCGGACCCTCCCCCTCGGTGACGGCGACGAGCGGCGCGATGTGCCGCCCGTCGTCTGGCGCACGGGCATGCGCTCCACCGAGCCCCACCTCCTCGCCGTCGGCCACCCCGGCAGCGGGACCACCTCTCTCCTGCGCTCGATCGCACTCCAGGCCCTCCAGCACGGTGACGTCCTCATCGTGGAGGGCAACGGAACGGGCGACTACGCGTGCCTGACCGGACGCAGCGGTGTCCTGGCCGTCGAGTGCGGGCTCGCCGGCGCGCTGGCGAGCCTGGAATGGGCGGCCCACGAGACGGAGCGGCGCCTGATCTCCGCGAACCGGGCGCGCCAGGCCGGCCATCCCGCGCCCGACGACACCCGGCGCCCCCTGTGGATCCTGTTCGACCGGCCCAGCGTCCTCGGTCATCTGGCCGCGGCCGACGGACGCAAGGACCCGCAGACCCTGCTCCAGGTCCCTCTGCGGCACGGGCGCGCGGCCAATGTCACGGTCGTCGTGGCCGACCAGTTCGACAGCCTCGACTCCCTGACCGACACCGTCTGCCAGCACACACGCGCGCGCGTGGTGCTCGGCCCGGCCACGTACGACCAGATCGAGGACGTCCTCGGGGTGGCGCCCCACACGACGCCCACCCCGGACGTCCCGGCGGGACGGGGCTACGCGCGCCTCGGCGCGGGGGCCGTCCACCGCCTCCAGGTGCCGGCCACCCCCGATCCGTACGACGACGCGACGAGTGACGCGGACCGGCAGGCGGTGCTCGCGCTCCTCCCGCAGCGGACGACGCCGGACGACGCCGGCCCGGAGGCCGAACCCGTCGTCGAAGCCGCCGAGCCGGTCGAAGCCGTGGAAGCGGTGGAAGCGGTGGGTTCGGTGCGGACGGTCGCCGCCGAGGGGTGACGGCCGGGCCCCACCGGTCCTATGCGATGAGCGTCCGCGGCGGCTCAGCCCCGGACGCTCCGCCTTCCCGCACGAGCCGCGCCGCCGCCGCGAGCCGCACCGCCGCCTCGTCGGCGACCGCCCCGGAAACGGTGAACGGCAGCCGCACGTACCCCTCGAAGGCTCCGTCCACCCCGAAGCGAGGCCCCGAGGGCACCCGTACGCCGACGCGTTCGCCGACCTCGGCGAGCCGGGACCCCGACAGACCTCCGGCGCGCACCCACAGCGTCAGCCCGCCGACCGGCACGTCGAACTCCCAGTCGGGCACCTCGCGGCGCAGCGCGGCGACCAGCGCGGCACTGTTGTCCCTCGCCTGGCTGCGGCGCACTTCCACGGCCTCCTCCCAACCTCCCGTGCTGAGCAGCCAGTTCACGGCCAGCTGCTCCAGGACGGGCGTGCCGAGGTCGGCGTAGGCGCGCGCGGCCACGAGGCTGCGGATCACATCGGGCGCCGCCCGCACCCAGCCGATGCGCATGCCCGCCCAGAACGCCTTGCTCGCCGAGCCGACCGTGATGACGGTGGAGCCCGCCGGGTCGAAGGCGCAGACGCGGCGGGGCATGTCCAGGTCGGAGTCGAAGTGGAGCTCGGTCATGGTCTCGTCGACGACGAGCACCGTGCCGGCCGAGCGCGCCGCCTCGACGAGCTGCCTGCGCTGGTCCTCGTCGGCGAGCGCCCCGGTGGGGTTGTGGAAGTCGGCGACGACGTAGGCCAGGCGGGGCGCCGCGTCGCGCAGGACCTGCCGCCAGCGGTCGAGGTCCCATCCCGCGAGCCCCTCGGCCATGGCGACCGGGACGAGCCGGGCACCCGCCTCGCGCATGAGCTGGAGGATGTTGGCGTACGAGGGCGACTCGACGGCGATGCGCTCGCCGCGGCCCGCGAACAGATGACAGATCGCGTCGATCGCGCCCATCGCGCCGGTGGTCACCATGATCTGCTCGGGCATGGTCGGAATCCCGCGGGCGGTGTAGCGCTCGGCCAGCATCTCGCGCAGCGCGGGCAGGCCCGCCGGGTAGTCGCCGTGAGTGTGCGCGTAGGGCGGGAGTTCGCCGAGCGCGCCCTGGACGGCGCGGGTCAGCCAGGGCTCGGGGGCGGGCAGGGCCGCGGTGCCGAGGTCGATCATCGAGCCGAGGGCCTCGGGCGGCAGGGGCTCGAGGCCGCGCGCGGGCAGCGGGTTCCCGGCGGGCACGGCCGTCCAGCTGCCCGCTCCCCTGCGTGATTCGAGGAACCCCTCGCCGCGCAGCGCCTCGTAGGCGGCGGCGACGGTCGTGCGGCTGACGGCCAGGGAGACGGCGAGCTCGCGTTCGGCGGGCAGGCGCGCCGCGACAGGCACGCGCCCTTCGAGGACGAGGAGGCGGATGCCGTCGGCGAGGGCGCGGTAGGCGGGGGGACGGCGGCTCCCGGAGCCCGGAGGGCGCGTCTGCTGGGAGGTGAGCAGCCGGGCCAGCTGAGTCGCGCCGACCGCCGAAGTCCACTGAGCCATGGAGTCCAGTCCACCTTCCCCGAATTGGCCATGGTTGGCCTACGTTCTCAAGCCACAGAGTGTCATGCGACAGGCCACTACCACCACAGGGGGCTCCACTTGTCCGCGTCGTCCACGCCACCCGGCCCGGGTCTCACCCGGCGCCTTCTCCAGCTCTATGTCGGCCTGGCGCTGTACGGCGTGAGTTCCGGCCTCCTCGTGGAGGCGGGGCTCGGCCTGGAGCCGTGGAACGTGCTCCACCAGGGGCTCGCCGAACTCACGGGGCTCTCCATCGGCGTCGTGTCGATCATCGTGGGCGCGCTGGTGCTGCTCCTGTGGATCCCGATCAGGCAGCGCCCCGGCCTCGGCACCGTCTCGAACGTCTTCGTGGTCGGCATCGCGATGGACGGCGCGCTGGCCGTCGTCCCCGATGTGCACGCTCTCGGTGTCCGGATCCCGCTGATGGTGGCGGCGATCGTCCTGAACGGCATGGCGACGGGCCTCTACATCGCCGCCTCCTTCGGGCCCGGCCCGCGCGACGGCCTGATGACGGGGCTGCACCGGCGCACCGGCCGCTCGGTCCGGCTGGTGCGCACGACCATCGAGATCGCCGTGGTCGTGACGGGCTTCGTCCTCGGCGGCACCATCGGCGTCGGCACCGTCCTGTACGCCGTGGCGATCGGCCCGCTGGCCCAGGTGTTCCTGAAGGTCTTCGCCGCCCCAGCGCCTCCCGAGGCACCCACCTCGGTTGCCGGCGCGTCACCCGAAGGGGCGATACTTCCGCGATGACCACGCACGTACGCCATCCGTATCTCGACTGCTCCGGACCGCTGGCCTTCGCCCATCGCGGCGGGACAGCCGACGGTCTGGAGAACACGATGGCGGCGTTCCGGCGCTCCGTGGACCTCGGCTACCGCTACATCGAGACCGATGTGCACACCACGTCCGACGGCACGCTCGTGGCCTTCCACGACGCGACGCTCGACCGGGTCACCGACGCGGCGGGCAGGATAGCGGACCTCCCATGGAGCGACGTGCGCCACGCGCGCGTGGCGGGCCGCGAACCGGTGCCGCTCTTCGAGGAACTCCTGGAGACCTTCCCCGACGTGCGCTGGAACGTCGACGTCAAGGCCGAGCCCGCACTGCTTCCGCTGCTGGCCCTGATCGGCCGTCTGGACGCGTGGGACCGGGTCTGCGTCGGCTCGTTCTCGGAGGCCAGGGTCGCCCGGGCCCAGTCCCTCGCGGGCCCCCGCCTCGCCACGTCGTACGGCACGCGTGGCGTGCTCGGCCTGCGGCTGCGGTCGCTCGGGCTGCCCGCGGCGCTGCGCCCCTCGGCGGTGTGCGCCCAGGTACCCGTGGCCCAGTCGGGGATACGCATCGTCGACCGGCGCTTCGTCCGCGCGGCCCACGCGCGCGGGCTCCAGGTCCACGTGTGGACGGTCAACGACCGGACACAGATGGGTGAACTCCTCGACCTCGGCGTGGATGGCATCATGACCGATCACATCGAGACGCTGCGTGACGTGCTCACGGACCGGGGAGCCTGGACCTGACCGCACGCCGGACGCGTCCGGACACGGGGACAGCGAGGGGGCGCGGGTGGGCAGCGACACGGTGCGGGCGGAGCCGGCGGACGACGACGAGGCGGCGCAGCGGCGCCGGGAGCAGCGCGGCTGGTACTTCTACGACTGGGCGTGCTCGGTCTATTCGACGAGCGTCCTCACGGTGTTCCTCGGGCCGTATCTGACGGCGGTCGCCAAGTCGGCGGCGGACACGGACGGCTTCGTGCACCCGCTGGGGATACCGGTCCGGGCCGGCGCGTTCTTCGCGTACGCCGTCTCCGCCTCGGTGATCATCTCGATCCTGGTGATGCCGCTCGCGGGCGCGGCCGCCGACCGTACGGGCCGCAAGAAGCCGCTGCTCGCGGTCTCGGCGTATCTGGGGGCCGCGGCGACGGCCGGCATGTTCTTCCTGGACGGGGACCGCTATCTGCTGGGCGGGTTCCTGCTCGTCGTGGCCAATGCCTCGCTCGCGGTGTCGATGGTCCTCTACAACTCGTATCTGCCCCAGATCGCGACCCCCGAGGAACGCGACGCGGTCTCCTCGCGCGGCTGGGCGTTCGGCTACGCGTCCGGGGCGCTCGTCCTCGTGGCGAACCTCGTCCTGTACTCCGGCCACGACTCCTTCGGTGTCTCCGAGTCGGCGGCGGTACGGATCTGCCTGGCCTCCGCGGGCGTGTGGTGGGGCGCGTTCACGCTCGTACCGCTACGGCGCCTGCGAGACCGGCGCACGGCGCCCGCCGGCGGCGAGACAGCCGCCGTGCCCGGCTGGCGCCAACTGGCGTCGACCGTGCGCGACATGCGCCGCCGCCCGCTGACGCTCTCGTTCCTGCTCGCCTATCTGGTCTACAACGACGGCATCCAGACGGTGATCTCGCAGGCATCCGTGTACGGCTCGGAGGAGCTCGGCCTCGACCAGTCGACGCTGATCGTGGCGGTACTGCTGGTCCAGGTCCTCGCCGTGGCGGGGGCGCTCGCGATGGGCCGCCTCGCCCGTGCGTACGGCGCGAAGAACACGATCCTCGGCTCGCTGATCGCCTGGACGGTCACGATCGGGGCGGGTTACTTCCTGCCGTCGGGGGCCCCGGTGTGGTTCTTCGCGCTGGCGGCCGGGATCGGGCTCGTACTTGGCGGCACACAGGCACTGTCCCGTTCCCTTTTCTCGCATCTGGTGCCGGCCGGCAAGGAGGCCGAGTACTACTCCGCATACGAGATGAGCGACCGGGGTATGAGCTGGCTCGGACCGCTCGTCTTCGGTCTCGCGTACCAGCTGACCGGCAGCTACAGGGACGCCATCGTGTCCCTGGTGGCGTTCTTCGTGATCGGCTTTGTGCTGCTGGCCCGGGTTCCGGTGAGGCGGGCGGTGCGCGACGCGGGAAATCCCGTACCCACCCGGATTTAGCGCCTGGGGCCAAAGGCCGGTAGTGTACGCGTTTGGCCTGCCAGGCGTACCGTTACTGCACGTCAATATCGCAAACTGCTGGGTGACATCTGCTGGCAGATGTGACAAACCGGGCGCCGGTGGGTACAACAAGGGGCGGCTACGACGGCGACGCATGACCCGGAACGGGAATCTTTACCGCCGACCGGACGTTGACCGGATGACGACGACAGCGACACCTGTCCTGTGGGCGACAAGCCCGGGAGGCACGATTCATGAGTGAGCGAGCTCTTCGCGGCACGCGCCTCGTGGTGACAAGCTACGAGACGGACCGCGGCATCGACCTGGCCCCGCGCCAGGCCGTGGAGTACGC
The DNA here is from genome assembly GCF_042270245.1 of Streptomyces sp. NPDC055955. Taxonomy (NCBI): domain Bacteria; kingdom Bacillati; phylum Actinomycetota; class Actinomycetes; order Kitasatosporales; family Streptomycetaceae; genus Streptomyces; species Streptomyces sp. NPDC055955. The sequence continues at coordinate 246,008 of NZ_JBHJYS010000012.1, read as the reverse complement.
ATGCGAGAAGGGACATCGCTTTGAGATGCCCTTCTCGGTGGAGGCGGAAATTCCGCCGGAGTGGGAGTGCAAGGTCTGCGGGGCCCAGGCACTTCTCGTGGACGGCGACGGCCCTGAGGAGAAGAAGGCCAAGCCGGCGCGTACGCATTGGGACATGCTGATGGAGCGGCGTACCCGCGAGGAGCTCGAAGAGGTCCTCGAGGAGCGGCTCGCCGTTCTCCGATCGGGCGCCATGAACATCGCGGTGCATCCGCGCGACAGCCGCAAGTCCGCCTGATCCCTCGGGAGCAGCCGGAGCGCGACTGAACAAAGCCGTGGGCCGGACACACGTCACGTGTGTCCGGCCCACGGCTTTTCGCGCCTCCTGTACCGGCCTTCGCCTTCACGTCCGGCGCCGGGCGGGGCTCAGGCAGCTTCTGAGCCCCGCCCGGGCTCAGGGAGCGATCGGGGGGCGCGGACCCGCTTCGGGGCGCTCTGCGGGCCGCCCACCGTCCTTGATCACCTCGCCCTGGATGACCGTGCCCTCGGGCCGGTGCATCCGGGCCTGCTGAAAGGCGTCGCCGAGGGTCCCGGGGGCGGCCGACCGCATCTTCCGCTCGACGGTCCGCTCCGTGTAGCGGCTCAGCGCCGTGCGCACGGGCGGGACGAGCAGGAGAAGACCCAGGGCGTCGGAGACGAGGCCGGGGATCATCAGGAGCAGGCCCGCCAGCATCAACAGACCGTTGCCCCCGGAGCGCTGCTCGCCTGCCGGTACCGCGCCGCTCTGCTGCTGTTGCAGGGTCTCGCTCAGATTCCTGAAGGCCCGGCGCCCGGCGCGCTTGATGACGACGGCACCGACCACGATCCCGGCGAGCAGCAGCAAGAAGACGGTGAACCCGCCGGCCGCGGCGGCCACCACGGTCAGCAGCCAGATCTCCAGGACCAGCCATGCGGCGATGCCGAGCGGCAGGAACGTGCGGACCCGGGAGCGCCGGGGCGCGGTGGGGCGCGAAGGGGGCGGAGTGCCTGTGGTCATGCCCCCAGTGTGCCTGGGCCCCGGCGCGAGTGGCGTAAGGGGGAGATCAAGATCGACAAAGGCCCGGGCTCAGGGCTGTTTGCGGCCGATCACACGCCCCATGCGCTCCCCCACGCCCCATGCGGTGACCCGCCACAGTGCCTCGACGACGATGTCACGGCTCATCTTGGAGTCGCCGAGCTCGCGCTCGACGAAGGTGATGGGCACTTCGACGACGTGATAGCCGGCCCTGACCGCACGTCGCGCGAGGTCGACCTGGAAGCAGTAGCCCTGGGAGGAGACCTCGCCGAGCCCGAGGCCTTCGAGGGTCTCGCGGCGGAAGGCGCGGAAGCCGCCGGTGACGTCCCGGATCGGCACGTCGAGCAGGAGCCGCGAGTACGTGCTGCCGCCGCGGGAGAGGAACTCGCGTGACTTCGGCCAGTTGACGACCCGTCCGCCCGGCACCCAGCGCGAGCCGAGCACGAGGTCGGAGCCCTTCAGCGCGGTCAGCAGCCGGGGCAGCTCCTCGGGCTGATGCGAGCCGTCGGCGTCCATCTCCACCAGGACGCCGTAGCCGCGCTCCAAGCCCCAGCGGAACCCCGCGAGATAGGCCGCGCCGAGCCCTTCCTTGCCCTGTCGGTGCAGGACCTGGACCTGGTCGTCGGCCGAGGCGAGCTCGTCGGCGAGCTTTCCCGTGCCGTCGGGGCTGTTGTCGTCGGCGACGAGGACATGCGCCTCGGGCACGGACGCGCGCACCCGGCCGACGATCGACTTGATGTTCTCCGCCTCGTTGTAGGTCGGGATGATCACCAGCGCCGTACCGAGAGGACCGAACTGCCGCCCACCGCCGTCGTTCACAGCTTCCCCTTAAGACTCCTGTACGAGGGGACCACCATAGCGAGGCCGCTTGTCGGTGCAGGTAAGGCGCCCTGCACGAAGCTGCGGGATCGGGGCCCGGCGCCCTTCGGGCCGACCTGGGACCCGCTGGCTGCGGGTCTACCGAGAGCCGTTGTCTACTGAGCTTCCGGGCCCCACCCGGGTCGCACCGTCCCCCGTGCTCCCGCGGAGCAGGGAAGGACCGTCATCCGGCCGGAACGTTCCAGCGCCCCATGGCGCGGGTGCTGGGCCTGGCTCCCAGTGGCGGTGCGCCGGTGCGGCACACCGCCCCATGACCCAGCGGCGTTCATCGACTGCGCGGAGGTTCCCCGGTCGGACGTCCAGTGGTGGACCCGGCAGAACCTACCCGTCGACCGCGCCCAGCTGTCAACACCCGTTTGAGCTGCGGTTATTGGGGAAACCGCCTGGTCAGTGCCGAGGATCCGCAGGTCGCGCGAACGTGCGGCCGAGCGCGATCGGCGGTACTGCGTCCGCCGACATCACTCGTCCGGCCCTACGTACACGGTCCGCCCGCCGACCACCGTGCGCAGGCAGAGCGGCAGTTGGGCCCCCGGCGTGAGATCCGGGAGACCGGGCGTCCCCGAGCGCGGGTCGGTCGACCAGCGCGCGACGCGGTCGTCCGGCGCCTGGACGACGAGCTCCTCGGTGCGCCACACGGCGTAGTCCGCCGGGGCGCCCGGCACCAGGATGCCCGCGTCGTCCCGGCCGACGGCGCGCCAGCCGCCGCGGGTGTGCGCGGCGAACGCGGCCCGTACGGACACCCGGTGCTCGGGCGTGCGGTGGAAGGCCGCGGCGCGGAGCGTGCCCCACGGGTCGAGCGGGGTGACCGGGCTGTCGGAGCCGAAGGCCAGCGGGACCCCGGCCCGCAGGAGGGCGGCGAACGGGTTGAGGGCGCGGGCCCGTTCCACGCCGAGACGATCGGCGTACATGCCGTCCTCCCCGCCCCACAGGGCGTCGAAGGCGGGCTGTACGGACGCGGTGAGGCCGAACTCGGCGAAGGAGGCGATGGTCTCCGGGGACAGCATCTCCGCGTGCTCGACGCGATGCCGTGCGGCCCTGACCCGGGCGAGGCCCACCTTCTCGGCGGCGGCGCGCACGCCGTCCACCACGGCGGTCACCGCGGCGTCCCCGATGGCGTGGAATCCCGCCTGGAGTCCCGCCTCGGTGCAGGCGACGACGTGGGCGGCGACGGCGTGGGCGTCCAGGTAGGAGGTGCCGGTGTGCCCGGCGGACGCGTCTGCGTACGGCTCGTGCAGGCAGGCCGTGTGGGAGCCGAGGGCGCCGTCCACGAAGAGGTCACCGGCGGCGCCGACGGCGCCCAGCGCGCGGGCGCGCTCGATGTCCAGGTCGGCCCAGTAGCCGACGACCCGGGGGCCGGGTTCCTCGGCGGCCAGGCGCAGCAGGCCCGTGAAGTCGTCCTCGGAGGAGATCTCGGGGCCGCCGCACTCGTGCACGGAGCCGATCCCCAGGGAGGCCGCGTGCCGCAGCGCCGCGCGCTGGGCCTCCGTGCGCTGCTGCGGGGTGACGGCGGCGTGGGCGGCGGCGCGCACGGCGTGGTGGGCGTCACGGGTCAGCGGCCCGTCGGGGGTGAACCCGGGGCGGTCCGCGATGCCGGGGACGAGATCGAGCAGGGCCGTGGTGACGGCGGCCGAGTGGACGTCGATACGGGAGAGGTAGAGCGGGCGGCCGCCGGCCGCCTCGTCGAGCTCGGCGCGGGTGAGGGGCTCGCCGTCGGGCCAGCGGGCGGCGTCCCAGCCGTGGCCGAGGAGGATCCGGTCCGTGGGGCGGGCGGCCGCGTGGGCGCGGACGAGGGCGAGCGCCTCGCCCCGGTCGCGGGCCGCGGAGAGGTCGAGGCCGGTCAGGGCGAGCCCCGTCGACGTGGTGTGGACGTGGGCGTCGGTGAACGCGGGAGTGACGAGCGCGCCTTCGAGGTCGACGACCTCGTCGACCCCCTCGGCGAACGCGTCGGCCGCGCCTTCGGAGCCGACCCAGGCGACGTGTCCCCGCTCGACGACCATGGCCGTGGCGAAGGGGTCGGCGGGGCTGTGGACGTCGCCACCGCGCAGAAGGACGGTGCGGGACTCTGCCGGTGCGGGCGTGGGGGTCGTACTCATGGGGACAGTTTCCCGCGTTTGTGCCACCGGGCCGCACCCGGGGGCCCGCAGCGGTCGGACCCGGGCCGGTCAGACGCGGGGCGGCCGTGCCTCGTACGGGGTGGAGAGGACCACGGTCGTACGGGTGGAGACGCCGGCCAGGGAGCGCACCCGCGCGAGCAGGTTCTCCAGGTCGTGCGGGGTCTCGACGCGGACCTTGAGGATGTAGTTCTCGTCGCCGGCGACGCTGTGGCAGGCCTCGATCTCGGGCACGCCGGCCAGACGTTCCGCGATGTCGTCGGGGGCGCTGGGGTCGAACGGTTTCACCGAGATGAAGGCGGTGAGCGACAGGCCGACCGCCTCGGGGTCGACCACTGCGGCATAGCCGCGGATGACCCCACGCTGTTCGAGGCGGCGCACGCGCTGGTGCACCGCGGACGTGGACAGGCCCGTGGCCTTGCCCAGGTCGGTGTAGCTCATCCGCCCGTCCTTGACGAGCAGCTGCACGATCTGTCGGTCGAGCTCCTCCATGGCGCAGAACCTACAGTGCCCTTGATCCCCGCGGATACCCGAATGATCCCTGCGGATACCCGAGCGGACCATGAGGGCGGATACGCCTACCTGCGGCCGGGCATCCGCAATCACCATGTGACGAAGACCACACCTGTCGAACCGTGTCCAGGCGCGTGCCACGATTACCCCCACGACGGGACGGGAAGTGCTTGCTGTGGTCGAGGCCGCAGCGCCTTGTCGGCCCACCCGAGGGGGAGAGTCCCATGCAGAATGTGAAGCGTCCCGGTCGTCCTGCCCGCAGCCGGCAGCAGCCGGTGATCGAGTCCGAGCCGGAGGGTGTCGAACCGGAGGACACCGGAACTGACGCGTTCGACGCGTACGACACCTTCGAGATGTACCGGGTGTTCTGCCCGGACTGCGCGCAGCCGATCGCGCTGCTCGCCGACGAGGACGTGCTGCCCGAGCACGCGCTGTGCGCCTCGCCGTGGAACCCGTTCGGTCTCACGGTCTGCGCCGGTACGGGCCGCGCGGCGGCCGACGCCCGGCCCGCCGACGACTCGGCAATGGCCCAGGAGCAGGACGCCGCGCTTTTGTTGACGCTCCCTCAGGGTCTCGACTGGCGGATGCAGCCCTTCTCGCACGTGGCCGGCCCGGGTTCGCGCCCGCTGCGCATCCCCGAGCAGATGCGCCGCACGGCCGCCTGACGACGCCTCAAGTCCAGTAACTGCCCTGCACCATGGCCCGCAGACTGGCATGGTGCAGGATCAGTGTGTCCGGATCGTCCGGCACGGCCACCTCTTTGAAATACACCTGCCGGTAGGCGACGCGCAGCATCACGATGGCGTGGCGCAGGGCGGCGTACAGGGTGTAAAAGTCCATGTCGCGCGGTGTGTGGCCGGTGAGTCGGGCGTAGCGCCGCTCGATGTCCGCGCGGCGCAGGAAGCCGGGCAGGCCGGCCTGGCCGAAACTCTCGGTCAGGTCCTGGAAGAAGCGGTGCAGGTACACGGTCCAGCCGAGGTCGACCTCGCGCGGGGCCAGTGCCGCCATTTCCCAGTCGAGCACGGCGGCCGGTTCGAAGCCGTCGTAGATGATGTTCCCGATGCGGGCGTCGCCCCAGTTGAGGACGGGTTCGCCCTCGTCGGCCGGCCAGAGTTCGGCGAGCCGGTCGAAGCCGCTCTCGATGAGCGGCGAGGACGGCAGTCCGTCCACCACCCAGGCGTAGTAGGCACGTTGGGCCTCGACGTGGCGGCGCAGGGCGCTTCCCCGGCCGGGCGCGGCGAGGAACTCGGCCTCGGACGCGGGGACTCCGTCGTGCAGGCGGGCGATGAGGCCCACGGTCGCTTCCTGGAGCCGTGCGCGTTCGGCGTCCGTCGCGGAGTGCAGCCAGTTCCCTTCGTAGGTGTAGGGCATGACGTCCGGCGGCACGCGGCCCTCGACGCGCTCCATCACGAAGAACGGGGCGCCCAGCGGCCCCGGATCCTCCTCCAGCCACGCAACCCGCGGCACCGGCAGCCCGGTGCGCTCGGCGGCGAGCCGCATCGTGCGGTACTGCCGCGTCATGTCGTAGTCGGGGAAGATCGTGTACGCGGACGGGTCGGCGGCGAGCCTCAACGCGCACGCACGGAGCGGGGGTTCGGGGTGTTCGATGTCGAAGAGCAGGGTCTCGCTGGACATGCCGTTGGACTCGGGGACGCTCACGTTCACGGCTTTGGCGCCCGGCAGACGGACGGCCAGCCACGAGGTGAGCTTCCGGGCCACTTCCTCCGGGTCACGGGTGCTGGTGCGCGGTCGGGGTGCTGTCGCCATCGCAGGCTCCTTTCAGGGCGCCACGGAGTCGTAGCCGGTGAAACCGCTCGGGTCGTGCCTGCCGAAGCTGCCGTGCTCGAAGATGCCGTGGCCGACCTGGCCGTCCAGGGTGAAGCGCGCCGCGTGGTCGATGACGCCGTAGGCGGCCAGCGGGTGGGCGGCGGGGTCGGAGAGGTCGTAGCTGCGACGGTCGGTCCAGTCGTGGCCGCGCCAGGTGCCGTGCTGCCAGTCGTCCGCGGGCGGGTAGCCGGCGCCGACGGCGAGCGGGGACGAGGCGAGGATCTCGACGCCGAGTTCCAGGGGCTTGCGGGAGAGCGGGTCGATGAGGTGCACGACGGCGCTCTCGGGATGGCGGGTGCCGGCCCGGTAGGTGATGTCGGCCTGGGGCCAGCCGAGTTGGAGGTCCGGGTGGCCGTCGCGGACGACGGTGGCGTCGTTGAGGGTGCGGTAGCCGTCGGCGTCCTCCTGGACGATCACCATCAGGAAGCGGTCGTCGAAGCGGACCGGTGACCAGATCCAGTGGAAGCCCTCGGTCCTGTTCTCCTCGGCGAGCCGGCCGCCCTCCTCGCCGGGGACCGGGCGCACGCCCCAACTGCGGTCGCGGGTGCCGGTCCAGCCGTCGAGGGACACCTCGCGCCCGCCGATGCGCAGCCGGCCGTCACAGCGCCCGGCCTGCACGAAGCGCCTGCCCTCGAGGGTGAGCCGGCCGCCGCGCCGCTGCGTGTGATGGGGCTCCCAGAGGGCCGGGAAGGCCGCCGACCAGTTGATCTCGTACGCGAGCCCGTCGGGGTTGTCCGGGTCGGCCTCGCAGGTCAGGACGAAGTCCTTCAGGGGACGTTCCACCTGGATCCGGAGCGGGCCGACGGCGAGTTCCATGCGGCTGTCGTCGCGCAGGGCGTCGGAGGCGCGGACCGCGTGCAGGGTGTCGCCGACGCGCAGGGTCGCGTACGCGTCGATGACGCCGAGGTTCGGGTAGACGCCGAGGCCGAGGATGAGCAGGAACTCCCCGGTGGGGTCGACGAGGTGGAAGATGCACCGGTCGTAGGCGTTGCGGTCACCGGTCGCGACGTGCTTCATGGACAGCGGGACCTGGTGGACCGGGTATTCGTCGAGTGCGACGGGGCGGTCGTCTGCCACGCGTTTCCTCCCTGGGCGTACGGCGGTTGACGTCGCCCGGAGGGGTGCGGCCCCCGGCGGCGGAGTTGACGGTACGTCAGCTGAGCCGCCGGAGCCAGATGCGTGCGCCGACCCGGCCCCGGCGACGGCCGGATCAGGCCGGGCGATCGAAGCCGGTGGTCCGGCCTGGTCCGAACGGGGCCCCAGTCGCCGCCCTCACCGTCGGACCGCCCCGGGGGCGGACGACGGGAAGGCGAAAAGACAGACCCTAGAACGCACGCCCCCATGCCGCGAAGGGTGACCTGTGCGGCGCGGGCGCGTTGGCCTGGGCATGACCCTTACGCAGACCGCCGCCGGCCGTCGTCGGCGCCTCCTGGCCCCCACCACCGCAGAATCGGTTCCTCAGCCGCCACCCCCGGAGCGCCCCGCGCCCCAGGACCCGCCGATCTACCGCGCCCTGGTCAGCCACTGGGCCGACCACGGCAAGACCCTGCCGGGGCGCCACGATCCGGAGTGGGCCCGGCTGGTGGCGTCCCCGGTCAGAACCGGCCAGTTCAGCGGCTTTCAGGACCGGCGAGGTGCCGCGCGATGACCATGCGCTGGATCTGATTGGTGCCCTCCACGATCTGGAGCACCTTGGCCTCGCGCATGTAGCGCTCGGCCGGGAAGTCGGCCGTGTAGCCGTACCCCCCGAGCACCTGGACGGCGTCCGTCGTGACCTTCATCGCCGTGTCCGTGCACATCAGCTTGGCCATGGCCGCCTGCTTGGAGAAGGGCCGGCCCGCGTCGCGCAGGCGCGCCGCCGTCAGATAGAGCGCACGGCCGGCCTCGATCTGCGTGGCCATGTCGGCAAGCATGAAGCGCAGGCCCTGGAAGTCGGCGATGGGATGCCCGAACTGCCGGCGCTCCGTGGCGTACGAGACGGCCTCGTCGAGGGCCGCCTGGGCCACCCCGATCGCGCAGGCCGCGATGCCGAGCCGCCCCGAATCGAGGGCGGAGAGCGCGATCGCGAAGCCCTGCCCCTCGTCGCCGATGCGGCGCGCGTCGCTCACACGCACCCCGTCGAAGTGGACCTGGGCCGTGGGCGAGCCCTTCATCCCCATCTTCTTCTCGGGCGCCGCCGCGCTCAGTCCCTCGGCGTCCCCCGGGACCAGGAACGCGGTGATGCCACGCGCCCCCTCCCCGCCGGTACGCGCCAGAACGGTGTAGAAGTCGGCGACTCCGCCGTGCGTGATCCAGGCCTTGGTACCGGTGATCACCCAGCCGTCGCCTTCGCGGACCGCCTTGGTCCGCAGGGACGCGGCGTCCGATCCCGAGGACGGCTCGGACAGGCAGTACGCGCCGAGCAGGCCGCCGCCGAGCATGGCGGGCAGATGCTCGACCCGCTGCTCCTTGGTGCCGAAATTGGCCAGCGCGTGGCAGGCCAGCGAGTGGACACTGACGCCGAGGCCGACGGTGAGCCGGGCGGCGGCGAGTTCCTCCAGCACCTGGAGGTAGACCTCGTACGGCTGGTCGCCGCCGCCGAAGTCGGAGTCGTAGGGGAGGCCGAGCAGACCCGACTCGGAGAGCAGTGAGAACGTCTCGCGAGGGAAGCGTCCGGCGTCCTCCTCCTCGGCCGCGCTCGGGGCGATCTCGCGCTGCACGAGCTCACGTACGAGCGAGAACAGATCCCGGGCCTCGTCCGTGGGCAGTTGACGGTCCACCGGCTGCGGGGCGCGGTCGGGCATATCGACGCTCTCCTCCCTGTCGGGCGCTGCGGCGGTCGCGCGCGGGGTGGTGCGGCGGCGCCGTGATCGAGCCGCCGCCGAGGGCTCCCCTCCGGGTCTCGGACGGGTGCTGACCAGCGGCTGCGGCCCGTTGAGTATGCCTGTTCGACGGCGGCCCGTCACCAGTTAACGACCGCTTACTTCAAAGATACCGAAAAGACGGGGGAGCGGCGGCCGGGGGCGGCCCGGAGCCCCAGGGGAAGCCGCCGAAGGCCTGTCCGAAGCCGCAACGGCCCGCCGGAACCGGAAGCCACCGAGCCCCCGGCGCATTGGTCCGCACCATTGACCCCACTGGTCTAGTCCTCCTATGGTTCCCTGCAACGTCTTAACGCGTTCATGCCAAAGATGCATGGCACGGATCGCGTGACGACGCCCTTTTGGTGCACAGCAAATCCCCCCACGCTCCCCTCCCCCACGAGGAGACACGATGCCCAGACCGCACCGTCCACGCGCCCCCTTCCGGGCGCTCCTGTCCGCCGCGTGTTGCGCCGTCCTCGGCGCCGGGCTGCTCGCCTCCGCGGGCACCGCCGCGGCACAGAACGACGTCGTCCCCCGAGAAGCCGCGGCCGGTTCGAAGGTCGTCGGCTACTTCACCGAATGGGGCGTCTACGACCGGAACTACCACGTCAAGAACATCGAGACGTCCGGCTCTGCCGACAAGCTCACGCACATCAACTACGCCTTCGGAAACGTCACCGGCGGCAAGTGCGCGATGGGCGACTCGTACGCCGCCACCGACAAGGCCTACACCGCGGACCAGGCGGTGGACGGCGTCGCCGACACCTGGGACCAGCCGCTGCGCGGCAACTTCAACCAGCTGCTCAAGCTGAAGAAGCTGCACCCGAACCTCAAGATCCTCTGGTCCTTCGGCGGTTGGACCTGGTCGGGCGGGTTCACCGAGGCCGCCAAGGACCCGGCCGGGTTCGCGCAGTCCTGCTACGACCTGGTCGAGAACTCCAAGTGGGCCGGTGTCTTCGACGGCATCGACATCGACTGGGAGTACCCCAACGCCTGCGGCCTTTCCTGTGACACGAGCGGGCGCGACGCCTACAAGAACCTGATGAGCGCGCTGCGTTCGAAGTTCGGTTCCGGCGCCCTGATCACGTCCGCGATCCCGGCCGACGCCTCCGACGGCGGCAAGATCGACGCCACCGACTACGCCGGTGCCGCCCAGTACGTCGACTGGTACAACCCGATGACGTACGACTACTTCGGGGCCTGGGACGCGCAGGGGCCGACCGCCCCGCACTCGCCCCTGACCTCGTACAGCGGCATCCCCAAGGCGGGTTACGACACCGACGCCACCATCACCAAGCTCAAGGGCCTCGGCGTCCCGGCGTCGAAGCTGCTGCTCGGCATCGGCTTCTACGGGCGAGGCTGGACCGGCGTCACACAGTCGGCGCCCGGCGGCACGGCCACGGGCGCGGCGGCCGGCAAGTACGAGCAGGGCATCGACGACTACAAGGAGCTCAAGTCGAAGTGCCCGGCGACGGGAACGGTCGGCGGCACCGCCTACGCGTACTGCGGCAACAACTGGTGGAGCTACGACACCCCGGCCACCATCGCCGGGAAGATGGACTACAAGAACCAGCAGGGCCTCGGAGGCACCTTCCTCTGGGAGCTCAGCGGTGACACGACGAACGGCGAGCTGATCAAGGCGGTCGACTAGCCGGTCGGGTACGGCACTTGGGGCGGGGGATGCGCGGCGTCCCCCGCCCCTTCGCGTCGCTTCAGGGCTTCGCGGGCGCCGGGCAGCCGGGCAGCCGGGCAGCCGGGCAGCCGGGCAGCCGGGCGCGAACTGCCCGATCACTCGCAGGGTCTCGCCGAGCAGACGCACCTGGAGTTCGCCCCGCACCCGCCACCACGTCGGCCTCGACGCCCTGATCCTGCCCGCCCCGTGCGTTCGCGGCGACGCATCTCGGCGGGTTCCTCGTCGGCGTGCTTCTCGGGATCGTCGGCAGCGCGACGGGACGCGGCCGGACACCCATGCGGGAGGAATCGGCGGGGCGCAAGAAGGTACGGGACCACCACACAGGGCACCCGTGCGGTGGCTCCAAGAGCTCGCGGGGCTCACCGACCGGCACTGGCGCGTCGGGCCCGGCGCCGGGGAAAGGCGGGCTACATCAGGCCGGCCTGCGTGACGAACATGGCGAGGACCACGACGAAGGTCCAGCCGAGGACGTGCTCGAGGATCTTGGGGCCGTTGTCCTTGGGACCGCCGGTGCGGGTCCGGGCGGCACGGTTCGTGACGGTGGTCGCGGTCATGGCATCTCGCTGAGGTCGTCCGGCAGTGGCATCCCCCCCACTGACCCGTCCACCATGCCACCGCCGCGGCCGGTTGTGGGCGAGAGCTTGGTCACGCACAACTGACCCGCGGCGCCGCGCGGCTCACCTCGGTGCCGGACCTGCGAGGAAGAGACCGCCGGCCCCGACGCCGGCCACCCGACCGGAGCGTGGATCGGGTCCCGAACCCATCCGCTCGTGGAGTCGTCGCGGGCGTACCACGGCCCCTCCCGGTCGCGTCGGGAGGGGCCGCGGCGGGTACCTCAGCGGACGCCGACCGCCTCGAGCGCGCGGCGCTGCTTCGAGGTCGGGTGGGCCGGGAAGTACAGGTAGCAGACTCCGCCGGTGCCGGACACGACCTTGCCGGTGGCGTTGTACCTCTTGGTACGGAGCCAGATGTTCTCCCACTCGGCCCGCTTGTAGACACGGCGCACGGCCGTGTCACTGGGCGACGCCGGGTCGTTGGCGATCACGTCGCCGTCCGCGGTGAAGCCGATCACCGTCATGAGGTGTCCGGACGTCCCGTACCCCGCGCCCGTCAGCTCCTCCTTGAGGAACGACTGAGACGTTATGGCCGGGATCCCCGCCGCGATCAGGGTCTCCAGATCACTGAGCGAGCCGAGCCGTGTGACGACGCCCTGGAGGTCCTTGTACGTCGCCGCGTAGGCCGCGTTGAAGGGCCAGTTGCCGCAGCCCTCGTACTGGTAGTCGTACGTGAAGCGGGCCGCGTGGCAGACCTCCGGGTCCGCGTAGTCCGGGTTGACCCAGGCCAGGTCCTCCGCGGAGGGCTTGCGGCCCCAGTACTCGATGATCATCTGCGAGGAGGTGGGACTGCACCAGGCCTCGCCGCCGTTGTCGTACTCGGGGTACTGGCCCGCGTGGACGCTCTGCGAGAAGCGCGGAACGGACAGCTCCTTGGCGAGCCCCGGGGTCGAGGCCGGGACCGAGAAGCGGTCCGGGACGTCGGAGCCCATCGCGCCGAGCCGCCACACGAGAGGCGCGTCCTTGGAACCCGGCGCGCGGTACAGGGTCAGGCGCAGGCGGTAGGAGACGAGGCGCAGGCCCGAGGCCGCGTCGTCGATCGAGAAGGTGTCCGTCCAGATACTGGACTTTCCGTCCGACTGGTCGTCGACGGAGGTCCGCCGGATGTCCTGGTCGCCGGCGGCCCATCGGCCCATCACGTACCAGGGCGTCGCCGCGCCGTCGGAGTACGTGCCCTGGAGTTCGATCTGGATCCAGGTACCGGCCGGGGTGCGCGCGTTCCAGGAGGCGATGACCTCGGTGGCGGGTACCGACAGGCGGTGGGCCGGGGAGGTCCACCGGCCGTACTCCCAGGTGGCGGTCTTGCCCGTGTGCGGATCCGTGTAATCGGTGCGGCCCTCGGGGGTCGCGAGCGTCAGACCGGGACGGGCTCCGGCGACCGCGCGGGTGCCGGACGCCGTTCCGGAGCGCCAGTCCGCGTGCGAGGTCCAGGCGTGGTTGTCCACGAGACGCGGGGCCGCGTGGGCGGAGGCCGGTGCGCCGGTGCCCGCGACAGCGGTACCCGCGGTCGCGGTGAGCGCCGCCGCGCCCGCGGTGGCCACGGCGGCGGTGAGCAGGGTTCTACGGGACAGAGGTTCGGGTCGGGACATGAGCGGGGCTCCCCCAGTCGACGAGATATCCGTAAAGGGGCGGGTGAGGTGGCACAACAGTGCGCCAACTATGGCCGGTACCCGCCGACTTCCACCAGCGTTTCCGGGCCTGTCGTGGCTACCAATATTGGCCTGTACCACTGGCATGACCTGCGACGGCGCGCGGGAAACCGATCGAGCGCCTCCCGTACCCTTGCGGGCGATGACCTTCCAGCACATGCCGCTCCCCCGGCTCGCCGCGACCCTGCGCGCCCTGCCGCCCTCCTGCGGCCCGGTCCGGCTCGTCGCCGTCGACGGCCACGCGGGCTCCGGCAAGTCGACGTTCGCGGCGCGGCTCGCCGAGGCGCTCGGCCGGGCGCCCGTCCTGCACCTCGACGATCTCGCCAGCCACGACGCCCTCTTCGACTGGACGGCACGGCTGCGCGAGCAGGTCATCGATCCGCTCGCCCGCGGCGAGAGCGCCCGGTACGAGCCGTACGACTGGAACGCCCGACGCTTCTGCCCGCCTCGTGTCCTGGCGCCCGCGCCGGTGGTCCTGATGGAGGGCGTGGGCGCCGGCCGGCACGCCGTGCGGCCTTTCCTGGCGCACCTGTTGTGGATGGACACGCCGCAGGAGGTGTCCTGGGAACGGGGGCGGCGCAGGGACGGGCCGGCGCAGAGCGAGTTCTGGGACGGCTGGATCCGTGCGGAGCGCGCGCACTTCGCCGACGACCCCTCGCGCCCCTTCGCCCAGACATTGGTACGCGAGTGTCCTGAGGGGTACGAGGCACGTCAGATGCCTCCTGGGACCCAATTTCCGACGCCTTCCGTCACTCACCGTGAAGGGCCGTCGGCAGCGCGCTGACCCCTCCCGAAGCGCCTTCCGCCAGTTTCCGCGAGTGCCTCAACTCGGCTTGACCGAGGGGCCGTACAGGACTTACGTTCTGAATGTGCGGCCTTTCGGGGCCGCCGGCAGACGCGAAGCCCCCGGTTGTTCCCCCGTGATCGGGGGCTTCGTTCTGCCCTGTTCGCCCCTTCGGGGGTGCGGTGAGCCGCGATTCGTTCACCCTCGGTCACCATCCGGCCCCGTCCTCACCTGCGCCGCCCGCCTCGGATCCGGCCCTGCGGCGCCCTCGGCCGACGACTGCTGCGCAGGTACGATGCCTCTCGGTGCGGCTTACGGACGGCTCGCGGTCCGCACCATGACAACTCCCGTCCACAGCACATCGGTTCGACGCAGGAGCCGGCGGGCACCGGCCCGACGGAGCACCACGGGGGCACGGTTTGTGGGGGACGTGATGGACTTCGGCACACAGGGCTCGCCCGGCCCGGCCGACCTCGCCTGGGTGCGCGGTGTGGACGCCTACACCATGGGCGCCTATCCGCAGGCCGAGGAGGAGTTCCGGGCCGCGGTCCGGATGGATCCCGGCATGGCCGACGGCTGGCTGGGGCTGCACGCGTTACGCATCGACACGACGACCGCGCTGCTGCGCATGTTCCGGCACCGCGACCGGTTCGGCGAGCAGCGCACCCGGCACCGGCGCACCCTGAACTCCTGGTACTGGCTCGGCTGGTGGGTGCAGCCCGTCCTGGAGCGGCCGCGCGACCTGCTGCTCGCCCACGCGTCGCACTGGCTCGACGGGCGCCATGTCCCCGACCTTGACGGGGCGTTGGCGACGCTGCCGCGGGTGGACGCCGATCCGCAGGTGCGGTTCCTGCACGCCTGCCGCGCCTACCTCGTCAAGGACTGGGAGCAGCTGGTCCGGCACACGGACCCGCTGCTCGACGACGGGCTCCTCGGCATCGAGGCCGGCCTCTTCGGCGGCATGGCCCGCGTGCGCCTGGAGATGTACGGGCAGGCCGAGCCACTCCTGTCCGCGGCGCTGATGCGCTGCCGGAGCGAGCAGCCTCAGCGCAAGGAGCTGCGCTACTGGCTGGCCCGCGCCCACGAGGGCACCGGCCGCTCCGCCGCCGCGCTCCCCCTGTACCGGGCCGTGCACCGGGTGGACCCCGCCTTCATGGACACCTCGGCCCGCCTCGCGGCCATCGCCGAGAGCGACGGCTACGGCGACTTCGGCGACGGCACGGACCTCAGTCCCCTCGCCATGAGCGGACTCGGCCAGGACGTGCTGGACGGCTCCGAGTCGATGGACCCGCTGTACGAGGGCGACGGCCGGAACCTGAAGGTGAGCGAGCCCGATCTGCCGCCGCCCGGCGCCATGTCCGCCGAGACCGACGCCGTCCGCGAGAAGGCCGTCGTACCGATCACGCCGCAACTGCCCGCCGGACCCGCCGACCCCGCGCTGCTCGAGGAGGCCCTCGCCGAGCTGGAGCGGATGGTCGGCCTGGAACCCGTGAAACGGCAGGTGAAGGCGCTCTCGGCGCAGTTGAACATGGCGCGGCTGCGGGCCGGGCAGGGCCTTCCCGTGCAACCGCCGAAACGGCACTTCGTCTTCTCGGGCCCCTCCGGCACCGGCAAGACCACCGTGGCCCGCATCCTCGGCCGGGTCTTCTACGCCCTCGGACTGCTCGGCGGCGACCATCTCGTGGAGTCCCAGCGGGCCGACCTGGTCGGCGAGTATCTGGGCCAGACGGCCGTGAAGGCGAACGAGCTGATCGACTCGGCGATCGGCGGCGTCCTCTTCGTCGACGAGGCGTACGCCCTGTCGAACTCGGGCTACGGCAAGGGCGACGCGTACGGCGACGAGGCGCTCCAGGTCCTCCTGAAGCGCGCCGAGGACAACCGGGACCACCTCGTGGTGATCCTCGCGGGCTACCCGGAGGGCATGGACCGCCTCCTCGCGGCGAACCCCGGACTGTCCTCGCGCTTCACGACGCGGGTCGACTTTCCTTCGTACCGGCCCCTCGAACTCACCGCGATCGGCGAGGTGCTCGCCGCGGAGAACGGGGACGTGTGGGACGAGGAGGCGCTCGACGAGCTGCGCTCCATCAGCGGCCACGTCGTCGACCAGGGCTGGATCGACGAGCTCGGCAACGGAAGGTTCCTGCGGACGCTGTACGAGAAGTCGTGCGCCTACCGGGACCTGCGGCTGACGGGGTACGCGACGACTCCGACACGGGACGACCTGTCGACGCTGCGGCTGCCCGACCTGATGCAGGCGTACGGCGAGGTCCTCTCGGGGCGCGGGCCCCAGGATCCGTCCGCGATGTGACAGCGCGAAGGGGCGGGCCCGATCCGGGACCCGCCCCTTCGCCGTGTGCGCCTGTCAGCCGGCCAGCGCCTCCTCCGGCGCCTCGGCCCGCGGCTCGGCCACCCGCGACCCGGGCGCCGGGGCGTCCCGGTGCGCGGGGTCACGGACCTCGCCGACGAGCATCTCCAGGACGTCCTCCAGGGCGACCAGGCCGAGGACCCGCCCCGAGGCGTCGGCCACCTGCGCGAGATGCGTCGCGGCGCGGCGCATCACCGTCAGGGCGTCGTCGAGCGGGAGTTCGGCGCGCAGCGTCGTCATGGGACGCCAGATCTGCTGCGGCACCGCGCGGTCGTGGTCGGCGGAGTCGATCAGGTCCAGGACGTCCTTCACGTGCAGATAGCCCATGAAGGCGCCCCCCTCCGCGCAGACCGGGAAGCGGGAGTAGCCCGTGCGCCCCGTCAGCTCGATGACCTGGCCGGGGGTGACCGAAGGGCCGACCGTGATCAGGGACGCCCGGTCGAGCAGGACGTCGGTGACCGGGCGCGAGCCCAGTTCCAGGGCGTCCTCCAGGCGTTCCTGCGCCTCGGGTTCGAGCAGCCCCGCCTGTCCGGAGTCCTCCACGAGACGGCCGAGCTGCACGCTGGTGAAGACCGCCTCGACCTCGTCCCTCGGCTCGACCCCGAACAGCTTCAGCACGAGCCGGGCACAGGCGCCGAGGGCGACGGTGACCGGCCGGCACAGCCGGGCGAAGGCGACGAGGCCGGGGCTGAACCAGAGGGCGGTCTTCTCCGGCGCCGCCATCGCGAGGTTCTTCGGGATCATCTCGCCGACGACGAGGTGCAGGCTGACGACGGCGGCGAGCGCGATGACGTAGCCGAGGGGATGGATCATTCCCTCGGGGAGGTGCATCGCCTCGAAGAGCGGCTCCAGCAGATGGGCGACCGTCGGCTCGGCGACCGCGCCGAGCGTCAAGGAGCAGACGGTGATGCCGAACTGGGCCGCCGCCATCATCTGCGGCAGGTGCTCCAGGCCGTACAGGACCTGGCGGGCCCGCGAGGTGTCCAGGGGCTCGATCTGGCTGCGGCGCACGGAGACGAGGGCGAACTCGGCGCCCACGAAGAACCCGTTGGCCAGCACGAGGAGGACGGCGAAGAACAGTTGGAGCGCGCTCATCGGGCGGCCTCCGCCAGCTGGGCGGCGTCCGCGGTCCTGACGATCCGGACGCGCTCCGCGCGGTAGTGGTCGACCTGGCGCACCGAGAGCCGCCAGCCGGGCAGCTCGGCGCGGTCACCGGGCGCGGGGATCCGGCCCAGCAGGTCGGCGACGAGACCTGCGACGGTCTCGTACGGGCCTTCCGGTACGTCGAGTCCTATGCGGCGCAGGATGTCGACCCGGCAGCTGCCGTCGGCGTCCCATGCGGGGCGGCCGTCCTCGGACGGCGCGACCGCGAGCTCGGGCAGGTCGAGGCGGTCGTGCTCGTCGCGGACCTCGCCGACGAGCTCCTCGACGATGTCCTCCAGGGTGACGACGCCGGCCGTGCCGCCGTACTCGTCGACGACGACGGCTATGGGCTGCTCGCTGCGCAGGCGCTCCAGGAGGGGCTGCACGGGCAGCGTCTCCGGGACGAGCAGCGGGGCCTGGGCGATGCGGCTCACGGGAGTGCGCAGCCGCTCGTGCGCGGGCACCGCGAGGGCGTCCTTGAGGTGCACCATGCCGATGATCTCGTCGATCCGCTCGCGGTAGACAGGGAAGCGGGAGAGGCCCGTGGCGCGCGTGAGGTTGACGACGTCCTCGGCCGTCGCCGAGGACTGGAGCGAGCTGACCTTCACGCGCGGTGTCATGACGTGCTGGGCGGTGAGCTCACCGAGGGACAGGGTGCGGACGAACAGGTCCGCCGTGTCCTGCTCCAGGGTGCCCGCCTGCGCGGAGTGCCTGGCCAGGGAGACGAGCTCGCCGGGGGTGCGGGCCGAGGCCAGCTCGTCGGCGGGCTCGACGCCCAGGGCGCGTACGGCGCGGTTGGCCACGGCGTTGAGCAGCGCGATCACGGGCCTGAAGAGGCGCGAGAACACGTGCTGGGGGCCCGCGACGAACCGTGCGACCTGGAGCGGCTTGGAGACCGCCCAGTTCTTCGGCACGAGCTCGCCGATCACCATCTGCACGGCGGAGGCCAGGAGCATGCCGAGGACGACGGAGACGCCGCCGACGGCGCCTTCCGGTACACCGACGGCGGTGAAGGGCCCCGCGAGCAGCGTCGCGAGCGCCGGCTCGGCGAGCATGCCGACGACCAGTGAGGTGATGGTGATGCCGAGTTGGGTGCCGGAGAGCTGGAAGGACAGCTCCTTGAGGGCGTTCACGACGGTACGGGCCCGTCGGTCGCCGTCGGCCGCGGCCTTCTCGGCGTCGGCGCGCTCCACCGTGACGAGGCCGAACTCGGCCGCCACGAAGAAGCCGTTGGCCAGGATCAGCAGGAATGCCGCTCCGAGGAGCAACAAGGGGATGGTCATGCCGCCGCCTCCGTGCACACAACGCGCAATTCGGTCGCGCTATGTCGGGAGGGGGCGGCGCATGTACTGCAGGACGAACCGTCCATCGCCGGAGGGAGTCACTCCTCGGGTAGCAGGAAACCCCCGGGGTCCTGGCGGACCCGTGGTCGGGAGCGGGGCGGCGATGTGCGCGCGCCCCGCCACCAGATTAATCAAGTCGGGGGTGGAAGCGTCAGGGCGTGCGG
Organism: Streptomyces sp. NPDC055955; assembly: GCF_042270245.1. Lineage (NCBI taxonomy): Bacteria > Bacillati > Actinomycetota > Actinomycetes > Kitasatosporales > Streptomycetaceae > Streptomyces > Streptomyces sp. NPDC055955. The sequence goes on along the minus strand of NZ_JBHJYS010000012.1, from coordinate 227,050 downwards.
CCCTGAGTCAGCCCTGAAGTTCCCCGGAGGCCGTGGAACGGACCTCGGTGAGGGCGCGCAGGGCGCGCGCGTCGGCGAGGGCACGCTCCTTGGCCATGGCGGGCTGGATGCCCATGGCGGCCAGGCTCGTGCCGTCGCTGAGGTTGAGGAACACCCAGGGATCACCGGGCCTCAGGGTGACCTGGACGATCTCCGCCCAGGCCAGGCGGCGGCTGCGGGCGATGTTCACCACGGTGACGCCCTCGTCGTCCGCCACGACCTTGGGCCGGGCGAGCAGGACGAGAGCGCCGACGAGGAGCGCCCCGGTGAAGATGAAGCTGAGTCGGTCGCCCGGGTTGAGGCCGCCCAGCATCAGGGCGATGACGGTGAGAGTGACGAACATCGCGCCGCCGAGGCCCAGCAGGACGGCCCGGGTGCGGGTCGGCCGGAAGGTGACGGGCAGCGTGGGGACTTCGGACATGAGTGCGGTCCTCAGAGGCGGCAGGCGTGGATGGCCGTGGTCAGGATGGCCCGCGCGCCGAGTTCGTACAGGTCGTCCATGATGCGCTGGGCGCCCTTGGCGGGGACCATCGCGCGGACGGCGACCCAGCCCTCGTTGTGCAGGGGCGAGACCGTCGGCGACTCGAGACCCGGGGTGAGGGCGACGGCCTGCTCCAGGTGCTCGGCACGGCAGTCGTAGTCCATCATCACGTAGGTCCGGGCGACCAGGACGCCCTGGAGGCGGCGCAGGAACTGCTGGACCTTGGGCTCTTCGGCACCCGCGCCGGAGCGGCGGATCACGACGGCCTCGGACTTCATGATGGGGTCGCCGAAGACGTCGAGGCCCGCGTTGCGCAGGGAGGTGCCGGTCTCGACGACGTCCGCGATGACCTGGGCGACGCCCAGCTCGATGGCCGTCTCGACGGCGCCGTCGAGGTGGACGACGGACGCATCGACGCCGGACTCGGCGAGGTGCTTGCCGACGATGCCCTCGTAGGAGGTGGCGATCGTCTTGCCCGCGAGGTCCTCGAGGCCGGAGACGGTGCCGGGCTTGGCCGCGAAGCGGAACGTGGAGCGGGCGAAGCCGAGCGGCAGGATGACCTCGGCGTTGACGCCGGAGTCGATCAGCAGGTCCTCGCCGGTGATGCCGATGTCGAGCTTGCCGGACGACACGTAGATCGCGATGTCCTTGGGCCGCAGGTAGAAGAACTCCACCTCGTTGACCGGGTCGACGAGGACGAGCTCCTTGGACTCCTTGCGCTGCTGGTATCCGGCCTCATGGAGCATCGCCGACGCAGGTCCGGACAGTGAACCCTTGTTGGGGACGGCGATGCGCAGCATGAGGTCGGATTCCTTTGCGTTCAGGAGGGATGTGACGTGTGAGGGGGGAACTTGACGCCGGGTCTAGAGGTGGGCGTAGACGTCGTCGAGGGAGATTCCCCGGGCGACCATCATCACCTGGACGTGGTACAGCAGCTGCGAGATCTCCTCGGCAGCCGCCTCCTTGCCCTCGTGCTCGGCGGCCATCCAGACTTCGGCGGCCTCCTCGACGACCTTCTTGCCGATGGCATGGACGCCCTTGTCCACCAGTTCGGCGGTGCGGGACGTCGCGGGGTCGCCGTTCTTGGCCTTGAGCTGAAGCTCGGCGAAGAGCTCTTCGAAGGTTTTGTTCGCCATGATGGTCCTAAGACTACGGGTTCCCCCCGGCCACTCAGCGCCAGGGTTCGCTGACCGAGCGCAGCGTGGCCGCCGTGGCGACGGCCGCCGTGACGGCCTCGTGGCCCTTGTCCTCGTTCGAGCCCTCGATTCCGGCGCGGTCGAGAGCCTGCTCCTCGGTGTCACAGGTCAGCACGCCGAAGCCGACGGGGACGCCGGTGTCGATGGTGACCTGGGTGAGCCCCATGGTGACGCCCTGGCAGACGTACTCGAAGTGCGGGGTGCCGCCGCGGATGACGACGCCGAGGGCGACGATCGCGTCGTAGCCGCGGCCCGCGAGGACCTTGGCGACGACGGGGAGCTCGAAGCTGCCCGGGACCCGCAGGAGGGTCGGCTCGTCGATGCCGAGCTCGTGCAGCGCGCGCAGGGCGCCGTCCACGAGGCCGTCCATCACCTTCTCGTGCCACTGCGCCGCGATGACGGCGACGCGCAGGTCACCGCAGTTGCGTACGGACAGTTCGGGTGCGCCCTTGCCACTCACGTTGCTCCTCAGTGCTTGTGTGGTGCTGTGTTCGGTGTGCGGTGTGTCGTCTGAAAGAGGTACGGGCTACTGGTTCGCGCAGGTCGTGGACGCGGGGGCGTCCAGCCAGGGCAGGTCGTGGCCCATCCGGTCCCGCTTGGTGCGCAGGTAACGGAGGTTGTGCTCGCCCGCCTGGACCGGCATGGACTCGCGGGCGACGACCTTGAGGCCGTGCCGCAGGAGCGCGTCGGTCTTGTCGGGGTTGTTGGTCAGCAGGCGCAGGCCGCGCACGCCGAGGTCCTCGAGGATCTGGGCGCCCGCCGCGTAGTCCCGCGAGTCGGCCGGAAGGCCCAGTTCCAAGTTGGCGTCCAGCGTGTCGCGGCCGCGCTCCTGGAGCTCGTAGGCGCGCAGCTTGGAGAGCAGGCCGATGCCGCGCCCCTCGTGGCCGCGCAGGTAGACGACGATGCCCCGCCCCTCCTCGGTGATGCGCCGCATCGACTCCTCCAGCTGGGGGCCGCAGTCGCAGCGCAGCGAGTGGAAGACGTCGCCGGTGAGGCATTCGGAGTGGACCCGCACGAGGACGTCGTCGCCGTCGCCGATCTCGCCGTGGACGAGGGCGACATGCTCGACACCGTCGACCGTGGAGCGGTAGCCGTACGCGGTGAAGTCGCCGAAGGCGGTGGGCAGATTGACCTCGGCCTCGCGGCGGACCGTCGGCTCGGAGGAGCGGCGGTAGGCGATCAGGTCCTCGATGGAGATGATCGTCAGGCCGTGCTTGCGGGCGAACGGGATGAGCTCGGGCAGGCGCAGCATCGTGCCGTCCTCGCCCGCGATCTCGACGATCGCGCCGGCGGGGCGCAGGCCCGCGAGCCGGGCGAGGTCGACGGCGGCCTCGGTGTGGCCGTTCCTGACCAGGACGCCGCCGGACTTGGCGCGCAGCGGGAAGATGTGGCCCGGCCGCACGAAGTCGCCCGCCTCGGCGGTGCCGCCGGCCAGGAGCTGGAGCGTGGTGGCGCGGTCGGCGGCGGAGATGCCGGTGGTCACGCCGTGCGCGGGGCCCGCGTCGACGGACACCGTGAAGGCGGTGCGCATCGACTCGGTGTTGTTCTCGACCATCTGCGGCAGCTGGAGGCGCTCCAGCTCGTCGTTCTCCATGGGAGCGCAGATCAGGCCGCGGCACTCGCTCATCATGAAGGCGACGATCTCGGGGGTGGCCTTCTCGGCCGCGATGACGAGATCGCCCTCGTTCTCGCGGTTCTCGTCGTCGACGACCACGACGGGCCGGCCGCTCGCGATGTCGCGGATCGCCTGCTCGACGGGGTCGAGCGACAGGTCCGAGGTGTCCTCGTCGTGCGAGGTGCTGTACCAGACGGGTGCCGTGGTCATGCCGGTGCTCCTTCCAGGGCGGGCTGCGAGGCCGAGCGGGACCGCAGCCACCAGTCGCGCATGCCCCACAGGACGAGCGCGCCGTAGATCACGTAGACGAAACCGGAGAACGCGAATCCGTTGGCGAAGTTCAGCGGTACGCCGACCAGGTCGACGAGCAGCCAGGCGAACCAGAACTCGACCATGCCGCGCGCCTGGGCGTACATGGCGACGATCGTGCCGACGAAGATGTACGCGTCCGGCCAGGGGTCCCACGAAAGCGTGGGGAAAGCGGTGAACAGGCCGCCGACCGCCAGGGTGCCGAGTACGGCGGCGCCCAGCAGGTAGCCGCGCTCGCGCCAGGTGGCGAACCGGACGGCGAGGGAGCCGTCCTGGGCCTGACCCTTGCCGCGGTTCCACTGCCACCAGCCCCACGCGGCGACGACGATGACCACGAGCTGCTTGCCCGCGCTGCCCGAGAGGTGGGCGGTCGCGAACGCCGTGAGCAGGATGAGGCCGGAGACGAGCTGTGCGGGCCAGGTCCAGATCGAGCGGCGCCAGCCGAGCGCGAGGGCTACCAGACCGACGGTGTTGCCGATCATGTCGGACCACATGATGTGCTGGCCGAAGAGCGTGAACGCCTCGGAGTTCAGCCAGTTCAGGCTCACTTGGTGGCCTCCTGGGCACGGTCGCCGAGCAGCCGCTCGACGTACTTGGCGATGACGTCGACCTCGAGGTTGACCGGGTCGCCGGCCTGCTTCAGGCCGAGCGTGGTCAGGGCGAGGGTGGTGGGGATCAGGCTGATGGTGAAGTAGTCGGGGCCCGCGTCGACGACCGTGAGGCTCACTCCGTCGACGGTGATGGAGCCCTTCTCGACGACGTAGCGCGCGAGGTGCGCCGGGAGCGAGACCTTGACGATCTCCCAGTTCTCCGACGGCTTGCGCTCGACGATGCTGCCCGTACCGTCGACGTGTCCCTGCACGATGTGCCCGCCGAGGCGCGCGCCGACAGCGGTGGGGCGCTCCAGGTTGACCCGGGAGCCGACCGCGAGGGCACCGAGGCTGGACCGGTCGAGGGTCTCCGCCATGACATCGGCGGTGAACTCGTCGCCCTCGTGCTCCACGACCGTCAGACAGACGCCGTTGACGGCGATGGAGTCGCCGTGGCGGGCTCCTTCGGTGACGACGGGGCCGCGCAGCCTGAAGCGGGAGGCGTCGCCGAGTTCCTCGACGGCAGTGATCTCGCCCAGCTCTTCGACGATTCCGGTGAACACTTCAGTGCTCCTTCGTTGCAGGGGCCGCGGGGCCGACAAGGGCGGCGGTGAGGCGCAACGCCTCAGGGCCGGCGGGGATTCCTGAAGGAGCGAAGGACGCGTGCGGGCGCACGGCTGCTCGCCGGGCGGGCACTGCGGAAGTGGTGGCCACCGGGTCCTCCTGCCTCTTCGGGCACGGACTCCGGGGCACTGTCGCGATAGGGCGACAGAACGTACGGGCGAGGACACCGAGGCCGACGCCGAATGAGACCTGTCCCTGAGGACAAGTCGAAACAGACGGCGGCGCGCACGAATGCCCGCCCGCCGCGCACTGCCTCCCATCCGGACTTTAACCGTCGGTCCAGGAATTTCACCTGGTCAACCGGCCGCTGGAAGCGACCGGGTCGCGGACTATAACCGCCGGTTCGGACTTTCACCGACCCCGGAGTGCGCTGCTTCTGGTACAGGGCCAGTGTGCCACGTCCGCGCGTGAGCCAAACGGGTGATCGACTGTGGGCTGCCTCACAGGCCGTGTGCGTGGACTCGCGCAGCGTTCCGGGCGGTCGCGCCTGCCAGGGTAAGAGCGTGACGTTCGCAACCGCCGGACATGGGTGGTCCCACGGCGCGACGGCGTCCGATCCGGCCCGCGCCCACCTGCGGGCGAACGGTCGCCGCCGGCGGCTCCTCGAGGTCCGCCCGGCCGCGAAGGCCGGGGCATGCGGGACGGCGGACACCTGACGGCCCGAACGGGCGGTGGGCAAGGGAAGACGTTCGAGGAGTTCCTCGCGCGGCGCCTCCCGGCGAGCCGACCCGGACCGCGCCGGGGGTCAGCGGTCCGTCGGCGTGAAGAGGTCGTCCTGCGCCCCGTCCCGCGCCATCAGCAGCGCTCCCCGCAGCACCGCCGAGCCGCCGAGGGCGCCGGCCCGCACCTCGGTGGGCAGGGGGGACATGGCGGCGAGGCGGGTGGCGACCAGGGCCGCGAGGCGGTCGCCGCCCGCGCGGCCGACCTCGCCGCCCAGGACGAGGCAGCCCGGGTCGAGGACGGCGACGACGGAGGCGGCCCCGAGGACGAGACGGTCGGCGAGTGCGTCGAGGAAGCGGGCGGCGGGCGTCCCGGGCTCCGCCCGTACCGCTTCGCGGACGAGCGCCGCGGCGACCGGCTCCCCCGGCGCGGCCGTCGGGCCCACCATGTCGTGGGCGCGGGCGAGTTCGGCGATGGCGGCGGATCCGGCCAGCGAGTGGAAGCCTCCGTCGCAGCCGGTAGCCGACGGGAGTCCGGCTGTGCCCGGCACGGGCAGGAAGCCGATCTCGCCGGTGCCGCCGGAGGCCCCGCGGCGCAGGACGCCGTCGAGGACGACCGCGGCGCCGATTCCGTGGCCGAGCCAGAGCAGGGCGAATGTGTCGCGGTCGCGGGCGGCGCCGTCGCGCTGTTCGGCGAGGGCGGCGAGGTTGGTCTCGTTCTCCACCAGGACGCGGGCCGGCAGGCGTTCGTGGAGGGCGGCGACGAGGCGACGGTGCCACTCGGGCAGGCCCGACGAGTCACGGAGTTCACCGGTGACGGGGTCGATGAGGCCGGGGGCGCCGATCCCCACGGTGTGCAGGGGCTCGGCGCCCGCCTCCTTCGCGGTGCGCTCGATCAGGGCGACGGCCCGCTCGACGGCGGGGCCGGTGCCTCCTTCGTCGTCGATGGGCGCGGACGCCTCGGCGAGGACGGTGCCCAGGAGGTCGGCGACGGTGAGGGTGACGCCCTCGGTGCGGACGTCGAGCGCGGCGAGATGGGCGAGCCCGGAGACGATCCCGTGGAGTTTGGCGTTGGGGCCGCGGCGCCGGGCGCCCGCTTCCCCGACGACCTCGATCAGGCCCTGGGCCGTGAGCCGCTCGACGAGGTCGGCGACAGAGGGCCGGGACAGGCCGGTGAGCTCCTTCAACTGCCCGGCCGTCAGGGGCCCTTCGCTCTGGAGGAGGCGCAGCGCGAGCCGGTCGTTGATGGCCCTGGCGGTACTCGGTGATGCGGGCATGGCGCGGATCCTTCCAGATCGCCTTCGCTGCCGGGACCGGGGCCGTACAGGGAGACCGGTGGGAAACCGACTATTTATCAGGCAGGGTTCCTGATAGTTTACGCCAGCAGCCTGGGGACGGTATCGGGAGGGTCACGCCGGATGAGCGAAGTCGGTTACGGGACAAGGGAGTTGAAGCGCGCGCGCTATGCGGTCGCGACGGTCTTCTGCGTCCATGGAGCGGTCACCGGGTCCTTCGCGACCCGGGTGCCCTGGATCCAGGACCACGCGGGGGTCAGCGCGGGCCAGCTCGGTATCGCCCTCGCCTTCCCCGCGCTCGGCGCCTCGGTGGCGATGCCGCTCGCGGGCTGGGTGAGCCACCGGTTCGGCGCGCGCACGGCGCTGCGCGGCCTGCTCGCCCTGTGGACGCTCGCGCTGGTCCTGCCCTCGCTCGCGCCGAACCTGGCCGTGCTGTGCGTGGCGCTGTTCGCGTACGGCGCGTCGGCGGGCATGTCGGACGTGGCGATGAACGCGCTGGGGGTCGAGGTCGAGAACCGCCTCGACCGGTCGATCATGTCGAGCCTGCACGGCATGTGGAGCGTGGGAGCCCTCATCGGTTCGGCGGCCGGCACGCTGGCCGCCCACCTCGGCTCCGACGCCCGGCTGCACCATGTGCTCGCCGCGGCGACCCTGACGGTCGTGGGCTTCATCGCGTGCGGCGGCGTGCTCGACCTGCGCCCCACGGAGGACGAGGAGCCGCCGCCGCGCTTCGCGCTGCCGCCCAGGTCGGCGCTGCTGATCGGCGCGGTCGGCTTCTGCGCCGTCTTCGCCGAGGGGGCGAGCCTGGACTGGTCGGCGGTCTATCTGCGGGACGTCCTCGACACGTCCGCCGGACTCGCGGCCGCGTGCACCACCGCGTTCACGCTCACGATGGCCGTGGCGCGGCTCGCCGGCGACAGGATCGTGGACCGGTTCGGCGCGGTGCGCACCGTGCGGGTCGGCGGGGTCGGCGCCGCGCTCGGCGGACTGCTCGTGGTGGTGGCGCCGAACCCGGCGGTCGCGATGGCCGGTTTCGGCCTGATGGGACTGGGGATCGCGGTGGTCGTGCCGCTCGCCTTCGCGGCGGCGGGGCGCAGCGGACCGAATCCGAGCCAGGCCATCGCGGGCGTCGCCACCATCACGTACACCTCGGGGCTCATCGCCCCCTCCGCGATCGGGACGGTCGCCGACGCCACGAGCCTGGTGGTCTCCTTCGGCCTGGTGACGTTCCTGGCGTGCGGGCTCGCGGTGTTCGCCGGGGTGCTGCGCACGGGGGACCGTACGCGCACGACGCAGGCCGAGGTCAGTCCTGCGTCCGCAGGAGCTCACGGCCAAGGGTCCTGAACGTCTCGCTCCAGGGGGCGGGACGCAGGGTGGCCGGATCGAGGCGGACGAGTACGCGGGTGCCGTGGGCGTAGGTCGTCCCACCGTCCGCCGAGCAGAAACGGAAGCCGTACGTCAGGCCGGTGGTGCCGAGCCGGTCGAGCCAGAGGTGCACGGCGTACGCGCCGGGGCGGTCGACCGGCGCGTCGTAGGTGATGCGCAGCTCCTTGACCGCGTTGCAGAAGTCGCCGGCCGCCGCCCAGTCGCCCTCGAAGACGAGGCCGCGCTCCGCCCACAGCGCGGCCCAGGCGCGCTCGACCATCACCGGGTAGCGGGCGTTGTGGAGCAGGCCGAGCGCGTCGAGGTCGTCGAAGTGGACCGTGACGGGGACGAGCTGTCCGTGGGACTGGGCGGGGCGGGCGAGGGCTTCGGCGGTCACGGGTGGGGCTCCTGATGCGGTACGTACAAGAGCCCCATCGTACGGCCTCGAGCTAAGCAAACGCTCAGCAGGCCAGGTCGGGGCGTGACGCCACCGGTTCAGCCCGCGATCGAGTCGAGCTGTTCGGCGGCCGGGCGCAGGGTCCACAGATCCCCGCCGGGCGGCGCCTCCAGCCGCGGAACCGCCCGCTTCGCGGCGGCGCTCCCGGCGTCGGCGGCAGCGTGCACGATGTCGCTCGCGGCGAACCGGTGGAACTCCAGCTCGGGGTGCGGCCACGCCGTCGCCCCGGTGGCCGCGGGCAGCAGATAGTCGACCGCCTTGAACAGGCTCTGCCCGTCCGGGCCCCGGTACGACCACAGGTCCACGCCGACATGCCGCCCGATCGCGGCGAGCCGGGTGTAGGCGACCAGGTCGAAGGTCGAGTAGTGCCAGCTGCGGGTCCTGGCGAGCTCCTGCGGCTGGCTGCCGTCGCCCGCGATCTGCGGGGCGATGCGCTTGGCGCGGGCGTCGAGGACGGTGCGGCGGGCGAGGGCGGTGTCGCCGGTGGCGTAGGCGAGGGCCGCGACCTGGAGGTCGTAGAAGGTGCCGTGGTTGTTCTCGGCGGCGCCCTCCTGCGCGCCGAAGTCGCTGTGCACGAGCCAGCCGAGGAAGTCCTTGTTCCACTCCTCCATCGCCGTACGGTCGCCCTTCGACCAGCCGGGGGCGCCCGTGCCGAGGAGGGCGACGGCGTCGCCGACGCTCGTGTACGACTGCGAGAAGTCGATGATGCCGATGGCCCGGCCGTCGTACTTGCAGGGGATGAACTGGGCGTGGTCCAGGTTCGGGTTCATGCGCGTGTCCGGGTCGAGGAACCAGGTGCGCAGGACCGTGGCGGCCTTCTCCGCGTACTCCTTGCGGCCCGTGTAGTACCAGGCGAGGGCGAGGTCGTACGTCGAGTCGAAGACCTTCTCCACGTCCTGGCGGTCGGTCCCGGTGTCGACTTCGGGATTGCGCTGCCCGTCGCGCTGGACGTACGGGCAGCCCCAGGGGTTGTCGGCGGTGGGTGTCTGCGAGGGCCACCAGTAGGGGGCCTGGCTCAGGTAGTCGTGGACGTCGCCGCCGGGCGCGGGCTTCGGTTTGTCGACGACGGTCCAGGGTCCCTGGTCGAGCCAGGTGTCGGCGCGGGCCGTCAAGTCCCGTACCGCGCGCCGGAGCTGCGGGTCGCCGTGGGCCAGGCGCTGCTTGGTCCGCAGCAGGCGCTCGCCGTCGAGGACTGCGGTACGCGGGGCGCCCACGCCGGCCGTCGCGGACTGGGCCGGGACCAGGACGGCGGTGAGGGCCGCCGCCGCGGTGAGCAGGGCACCGAGACGCACACGGAATCTGGCACGCATCACAACTCCCATCACATATCTGAACGATGTTCATGGATCGAGCCGTGCGAGCGTAGGGCGCCGAGGTGAGCGTGACAATGCTCCTGACAATGATTCACGCATGAGATCGAGACCGTCGGCCATGGCGCGAAAAGGGCCTTACGGCGCATTAACATGGCGGCGATCATTTCGAGCCACGGAAGCACCACAGAAAGCAGAACTCATATGGACCTCGGTGTGCGCTGGAAACTTCACGGCGACGGGCGCACCCCGGCTCCAGGCGCCGTCGTGCGCCCGGACGAGCGGCTCTCCTGGCCGCGCACGCTCGGACTCGGCGCCCAGCACGTCGTCGCGATGTTCGGCGCGTCCTTCGTGGCGCCCGTCCTGATGGGTCTAGACCCGAACCTCGCGATCATGATGTCCGGCGTCTCCACGGTGATCTTCCTGCTCGCCACCCGTGGCCGCGTGCCCAGCTATCTGGGCTGTTCGCTCTCCTTCGTGGGCGTCGCCGCGGTGATCCGGGCACAGGGCGGGACCAGCGCCACGGTGACCGGAGCGGTCTTCGTGGTCGGCGCCGCGCTGTTCCTGGTGGGGCTCGCGGTGCAGAAGTTCGGCGCGCGGATCATCCACGCCGTCATGCCGCCGGTCGTCACCGGTGCGGTCGTCATGCTGATCGGCTTCAACCTCGCGCCGGTGACGGCGTCGACGTACTGGCCGCAGGACCAGTGGACCGCGCTCCTCGTGATGCTGTTCACCGGTTTGGCCGTGGTGTGCCTGCGCGGTTTCTGGTCCCGCATCGCGATCTTCCTCGGACTGCTCTTCGGCTACGGCATCTCCTGGGTGTTCGACCGGATCTTCGGCCGCATCCACTCCGTGACCGGCGGCACCGAGGCCGTCGACCACTGGCGCCTGAACCTGTCCGGCGTCGGCAAGGCCGAATGGATCGGCCTGCCCTCCTTCCACGCCCCCTCGTTCCAGTGGTCGGCGATCCTCGTCGCGCTGCCCGTCGTGATCGCGCTGATCGCCGAGAACGCCGGACACGTCAAGGCCGTCGGCGAGATGACCGGCACCAACCTCGACGACAAGCTCGGCACCGCGATCTCCGCCGACGGCGTCGGCTCCATGCTCTCCACCGCGGTCGGCGGCCCGCCCAACACCACGTATTCCGAGAACATCGGCGTGATGGCCGCGACCCGCGTCTACTCGACCGCCGCGTACTGGGCGGCCGCCGGTTTCGCCCTGCTCTTCGGCGTGTGCCCGAAGTTCGGCGCGGTCGTGGCCGCAGTCCCGGGCGGCGTCCTCGGCGGCATCACCGTGATCCTCTACGGCATGATCGGCCTGCTCGGCGCGCAGATCTGGATGAACGCCGGGGTGGACCTGCGCAATCCGCTGAATCTGGTGCCGGCCGCGGCGGGCATCATCATCGGCATCGGCAACGTCTCCCTGAAGTTCACCGAGCACTTCTCGCTGAGCGGCATCGCCCTCGGCACGCTCGTCGTCATCACCGGCTACCACGCGCTGCGCGCCATGGCTCCCGCGCATCTCAAGACGCAGGAGCCCCTGCTCGACGAGGGGACCTCTTCGTACGACGACGCGGCCGGCGACACCTCCGACGGTCAGTCCGCCAAGTCGTAGGCGTAGTCGGGGGTGAACGATCCCGGCTCGCCCCTGCAGCCGTCCGACTCCCCCGGCAGCTTCACCCACAAGTAGGCGTCGATCCCGCGCTCTTCGGTGTTCAGGGTCGGCGCCTGCCCCAGTTTGCGGCCCGCGGGGTCGCACCACGCGCCGTTCGCCGGGGCACCGTTGCCGTTGCGGCTGGTGTCGATCACGGCGCCCAGGGACGGCGGACCGCCCATCGCCGCCAGGACCCTGCGCGCGTAGGCCACCTCGGCGGAGGTGCGGTTGAAGTTGGAGACGTTCGTGAAGACGCCGTCGGAGGAGGCCGGCGACGCGGCGCCCGCGGCTCGCAGCCGGGCCGCCTGGGTGGCGGCCGGGTTCCAGACGGAGTGCCCTGCGTCGTAGTACACCCGGGCCCTGGGGTTCGCCGACTTGAAGGCGCGGCCCGCGCGGGCCAGCGCCCCGTACCGGTCGGCGAGCTGCCCGCCGGAGAGGCACTCGGTCTGGGAGAGCGCGTCGGGTTCGAGGATCACGACGACCTCGCCGGAGCCGAGTCCCGCTGCGAACTTCCGCGCCCAGCTGTCGTACGGGGCGATGTCCGGCGCCCCGCCCTCCGAGGCACCCCCGCAGTCACGCTCGGGTATCGCGTACGGCACGAGCACCGGCACCCGGCCCTGGCGCGCCGCCGTGGACGTCACCGCACGCACCCGGGACGTGATGGTGTCGGGCGTGAAGTCGGCGAACCAGACCGCGGCGGGCCGGTCGGCGATCCGCGACTCGATGAGGGGGCGCCGCGGGTCCGAGGGGTTGGCCCTGACCCAGTCGAGCACCTGGGAGTCGGCGTGCCGGTACAGGCGTGTGGAGGCGGGCGCCACGGGCCGACCGGTGGACGCCCTCGCCGTGGGCTCCGGCTTCTTCTTGGCCGTCTTCGCATGCGACGGGGACGGCGAAGGGCCGGCCGAGGCCGAGGCGGATGTCGCGGTGGGTACGGCGGGCAGCGGAAGCAGGTCGGGCGAGCGCGTCACCTGCGGCCGCGCCACATCGTCGCCCTCGGACCCGTCGAGCGCCGACATCGTCCCGGCGACCGTGCCGACCACCGCGACCAGCGACGCGACCGCCGCCATGATCCCCCGGCGGGCCGCGCCCCTGCGCCCGGCGCGACGCTCGGCCAGTCGCTGCGCCCGTAAGCCTGACACGCTGTTCTCCCTTTCCCCCTACGCACGGCGCCCGGCCCGTTCCCCCGTTCTGGGGAAGCCCCCGGCCAGGCGGCACGCGCGCCAGCCTAGGCTTGAGAGCCTGCCCCCATGGCGCAGTTGGAACGGTTCGCGAAGTGCACGCCCGCCACGCGCGGGGTCGACTCCGTGGTGGCCCGGATGCGAAAGCTGGCCGCGTCCTGGCCCGCCTTCGACGGGGTGGCCGTCTTCAACCGGGTCTATCTGTCCGTCACGGAAGAGGTCGACCGGCACATCGACGGCGGCCGCTTCGCCGACGCCGAAGCCGCGACCACGCTGGACGTTCGGTTCGCCGGGCGGTATCTGGCGGCCGTCGAGACCCGCTCCCCCGACCACCGTCCGCCGGCCTGCTGGCGTCCGCTGCTCCAGTACCGCCGCCATCCAGGCGTACGCCCGCTGCAGTTCGCCCTCTCGGGCATCAACGCGCACATCGGCCACGATCTGGCGCTCGCCGTCGTGGACACCTGTCGTACGCTCGGCTGCGAACCGGCCGACGTGGAGGATGAGTTCGACCGCGTGGGCGATCTCCTCGTCTCGCTGGAGGAGCGCATCCGCGAAGATCTGATGCCGGGCCCCGATCTGCTCCAGATCGCCGACCCGCTGACCCATCTGCTCGGCTCCTGGACCCTGGAGCGCGCCAGGGACGGCGCCTGGGCGGCGGCCCGCGCCCTGTGGGCACTGCGTGAATTCCCGGACGTCACCGAGGATTTCGTCCGGCGCCTCGACACCTCGGTCGGGCTGGTCGGCCGCATGCTGCTCACACCCCTGCCGGACTGATCCGGCCACGCGCCCGCCTTTGCCACGGAACTCCCCGGTGATCGCTGTACGTTGACGAGGAGTTACGCGAGCGATCCCTGATGCGAACGCGAAGGAGCACCGGCATGGCGACCCGACTCGGCCTCAGCCTCCCCCAGATGAAGCAGTACGACATCGGGCGTGACATCCCGGCGGTGGCCCGCGCCGCCGAGGAGATCGGTTACGAGAGCCTGTGGGTCTTCGAGCGGATCCTGTTCCCCGAGCCCGCCCGCCAGGGCCTGTACGGGGTCCCCGGCCTCCCCTGGCCGGACCAGTACCGCTCGGTCGCCGACCCGCTGGTCTCCCTCACCCTGGCCGCCGGCGTCACCGAGCGGGCCCGGCTCGGCACGAGCGTCCTCGTCGGCCCGCTGCACGTACCGTTCCAACTGGCGCGCGCGCTGGCCTCGTTGGACGCCGCCAGCGGGGGCCGCGTCGTCGCGGGCATCGGCACGGGATGGTCCCACGACGAGTACGCGGCCGCCTCCGTGGCCCCGTTCGAGAAGCGCGGCCAGGTCCTGGACGAGCTGCTCGACGTGTTCCGGGCCGTGTGGGGTCCCGACCCGGTGAGTTACGAGGGTGAGTTGACGACCATCGCGCCGTCGGTGGTGGGGCCCAAGCCCGCCGGGCCGATCCCGGTGCTGCTGCCGGCGAACAGCCCGAAGGCCGCGCGCCGGCTCGTGGACCGCGCGGACGGCTGGATGCCCGGAGCCGCGGGCGCGGAGCAGCTCGCCGAGCAGTGGCGCGGTCTGCGGGAACTGGCCGAGGAGCGTGGCCGCAAGGAGCCGATCCAGAGCGTGCTGCGGGTCAACACGATCTACACGCGCGACGCGTACAAGGGCGACGACCGCCGCCCGTTCCAGGGCAGCGTCGCGCAGATCGTCGAGGATCTGGTCGCGCACGACGCGGTGGGCCTCGAGGAGATCCTGATCGACCTCCAGGGACTCGCCCGCGACGCGCACGAGCTGACGGACGTCGCGGCCGAGGTGTTCACGGCCGCGCGCGAGGCCGGTATCTGAGCGGTGCGGGCCCGGGCGACTGCCGGGGCCCGCACGCCCGTCAGTCCTCGGGCAGCTCGACCGGTGCGATCTCGTCGTACACGTCGCCGGGGCCCGGGTTGGTGCCGTCCGTCGCGCCGCCGAGCTGGTGCATGACGCCCCAGACCGCGTTGAGAGCGGTCTGCACGGCGCCCTCGGCCCAGCCGGCCGTCCAGGAGATGTCGTCACCCGCGAGGAAGATGCCCCGCTTGTCCTCGGGGAGACGGTCCTGCATGAAGTGCGTGAACAGGCGGCGCTGGTAGCGGTAGTGACCCGGCAGGTTCGCCTTGAACGCGCCCATGAAGTAGGGCTCGTTCTCCCAGGACACGGTCACCGGGTTGCCGATGATGTGCTTGCGGATGTCGACCTTGGGATAGATCTCGCCGAGCGACTTGAGCATGACCTCCATGCGCTCGTTCGCCGACAGGGGCAGCCACTTCAGGCTGTCGTCGCACCAGGTGTACGACAGACAGATGGTGGCCGGCTTGTCCGGACCGTCGTCGAGCAGGTAGGTGCCGCGCGTCATGCGGTCGGTGAGCGTCATGGACATGGTGTCCCGCCCGGTCTCCTCGTCCTTGTCCAGCCAGAACGGCCGGTCGACCGGGACGAAGAGCTTCGAGCTCTCCATGTAGTGGGTGCGCTCGATCGCCGTCCAGTGGTCGATCGGGAAGAGCGAGTCGTCGCACGCCACCTTGGACAGCAGCATCCAGGACTGCGCGGTGAAGATCGCCGCCTGGTAGGTGCGGATGTCACCCGACGCGTCGGTGACCGTGATGTGGTTGCCCGCGGTGCGGTGCAGCCGGGTCACGGCCGGGCGCGGCTTCCGGCTGTCGTGCAGTTCGGCGAGCGAGGTGCCGTACGCCCAGTGGACGATCTTCTCCGGCTCGCGCTCCCACAGGCGCAGCGGCAGCTGCTGGGAGCCGCCGACGATGCCGCGGTGGTGGTCGTCGGCCTCGGTGTAGACGACGCGCAGGATCTCCAGGATGGAGTTCGGGAAGTCGGTGTCCCAGCCGCCGGTGCCGAAGCCGACCTGGCCGAAGATCTCGCGGTGCCGGAAGGACTTGAAGGACTCGGATTCGCAGAGGAACCC
This sequence comes from Streptomyces sp. NPDC055955, assembly GCF_042270245.1. Classification (NCBI taxonomy): domain Bacteria; kingdom Bacillati; phylum Actinomycetota; class Actinomycetes; order Kitasatosporales; family Streptomycetaceae; genus Streptomyces; species Streptomyces sp. NPDC055955. The sequence continues at coordinate 211,363 of NZ_JBHJYS010000012.1, read as the reverse complement.
GTAGAACGTCTGGTTGTCGAGCTTGTCGACGAGCTTCGACCAGATCTCGCGGATGCGCGGCACGTCGCGCTCGCGCATCGCGCGGTTCATGTCGGAGAAGTCGGCGCCCTCTTCGAGGCAGGCGTTCCACGCGTTCATGACGTCGCGGTAGACCTGCGGCAGGTCGTCGACGGTGTTGGCGTAGTGGGACTCGCCCTTGAGGTCGACGACGGTCGACGGGGTCTCGGGGGCGAGCGGGTTGGGGAAGGGCCGCGTCTCGAGGCCGACCAGGTCGATGTAGTGCTGGAGCGCGGTCGACGACGGCGGGAAGCGCATCGCGCCCATCTCGGCGGTCAGCCCGGCGGCCTCGGCGGGGGTGCCCTCGAAGCCGACCGTGCGCAGCCGGCCGCCGATCTCGTCCGCCTCGTACACGACGGGCTTGAGGCCCATCTTCATCAGCTCGTACGCGGCGACGATCCCGGAGAGGCCACCGCCGATGACCGCGACCTCGGTGCCGTGCTCGGTCGCCGGTATCTGGCCGAGGCCCGCGGGGTGCGCGAGGAAGTCGTCGTACGCGTACGGGAAGTCCGGCCCGAACATCGTGATGGGGGGCTGCGCGTCGGTGTGCTGGACGGCGTTGGGCACCGTGGACGTCATGGGGTACGGACTCCTTGCGGGAACTGAGGTACTGAGGGTTCGGGGCGGCGGCGCGAGGCTCAGATCAGCGGCGTGTACAGGCCCGGGCGACGGTCGCTGAGGTACGTGTTGGCGTCGCGGGACGCGGCCAGGAAGGCGGGGTCCACATCGGCGCAGATCAGCTCGTCACCACGGCCGGCACGCGCCCTGGCCACCCCGTCGGGCCCGGCGAGCGTGGAGAGCCCGACGAACTCGAACTCCCCTTCCTGGCCGACCCGGTTGACGTACGCGACGTACATCTGGTTCTCGAAGGCCCGCACGGGCACGAGGGACTCGGGGACGAACTGGTACGGGTGCATCTGGGCCGTCGGTACGAGCAGCAGGTCGGTGCCGGCGAGAGCGTGCGCGCGCACGTTCTCCGGGAACTCGACGTCGTAGCAGATCATGAGGCCGATGCGGACACCGTCGAGCTCGGCCTGGACGACGGCCTGGTCGCCGGGGGTGAACGCGTCGCGCTCGAAGCAGCCGAAGAGGTGGGTCTTGCGGTAGTTCGCGAGGCGGGTGCCGTCGGGGGCGATCAGCTGGGCCGAGTTGAACACCGGCTCCCCGTCGCGCTCCGGGTAGCCGTAGGCCACGGCGACGCCGTGCCGGGCCGCGATCTCGGCGACGGCCTGAGCGGAGGGGCCGTCGGCGGGCTCGGCGAGGCGGGCCACGTCGTCGCCGATCGCGTACCCGGTTAGGAACATCTCGGGGGCTGCCAGGAGCCGGGCTCCGGTCGCGGCGGCGCGGCCCGCGGCCTCGTCGAGCACCTTCAGGTTCTCGGCGACGGACCCGGGGCGGCCGGAGCTCTGGAGCAGGGCGGTGCGCAGCGGCGGCATGGGCGTCCTAGGGAGCGTGCGAAAGGGGGAGGGGGATCGGATATGACGGTACGGTTCCGCGGACCGGCGGGACAAGACGGGACTGTTGCGTCTTCTCGTACGATCTGTTGCGCCTGATCGCCTCTCCGCGGCGATTCGTTGCGCACTCGGGTGAGCCCTCGGTCGCAGCCCGTACGGGGCGGCCCCCGCGGGCGGCGGGGGGAAGCCGACCGTGGCCCGAAGCGCCTGGTGGGGATCCTCGGCTGCACCTGACGGAGCCCTTGCACGGAAACGACGAAGGTGCCGCTGAGCATGGGCTCAGCGGCACCTTCCGGACGGTCGAGCAGGGCGCCGGCGACTTCACGGTGCCGTCGCGGCGCCCGGCGTGTCCCCGGGGTGAGGGGTTACGCGGGCGAGCCCGATGTGTAGCGGCGCATCAGCGGCGACAGGACGAGCACCGACTTGGTCCGCTCCACGAACGGCTCCCCCGCGATCCGTTCCAGGACCCGCTCGAAGTGCCGCATGTCCGAGGCGAAGACCTGGACGATCGCGTCCGCGTCTCCGGTGACGGTGGAGGCGGACGCGACCTCGGGATAGCGCTCGAGGCCACGCTTGATGGCCTCGGGCGAGGTGTTGCGGCGGCAGTACATCTCGATGAACCCCTCGGTCTCCCAGCCGAGCGCGGCCGGGTCGACCCTGACCGTGAAGCCCGTGATGGCTCCCGTGGCCCTCAGCCGGTCCACGCGCCGCTTGACGGCGGGCGCGGACAGGCCCACGAGCTGGCCGATGTCGGCGTAGGAGCGGCGGGCGTCCTCGGCGAGGGCGTGCACGATGCGTTCGTCGAGATCGTTCAGCAAGGCAGGTGGTTCACTTCTCTTGGGCAGGCGCGGAGGCGAGTCGGGAGCGACGGGCCCCGTAGAGGAAGTAGAACACGAGGCCGACGGCCATCCACACGCCGAAGACCACCCAGGTGACGGTGGACAGGCTGCCCATCATCCACACGCAGAACCCGAAGCCGAGCGCCGGCAGGATCGGCGAGAGCGGCACCCGGAAGGTGCGCGGCATGTCGGGGCGTGTGCGGCGCAGGACCACGACCGCGACGTTGACCAGGGCGAACGCGAAGAGTGTGCCGATGCTGGTCGCGTCGGCGAGCTGGCCGAGCGGGATCGCGGCGGCGAGGATGCCGCAGAACAGCGAGACGATCACGGTGTTGGCGCGCGGCGCCCCGGTCTTGGGGTGGACCTTGGAGAACACCTTGGGCACGAGGCCGTCGCGGGACATCGCGAACAGGATGCGGGTCTGGCCGTAGAGCACGGTCAGGACGACGGACGCGATGGCGATGACGGCACCGGCGGCGAGCAGTGTCGCCCAGAACGACTGCCCGGTGACGTCCTTCATGATCCCGGCGAGCGCGGCCTCGGAGTCGTTGAACTGCTTCCACGGCTTGGCTCCCACGGCGACGGCCGCGACGAGCACGTACAGCGCGGTGACGATGACGAGGGAGAGCATGATGGCGCGCGGCAGGTCGCGCTGCGCGTTCTTGGCCTCCTCGCCGGCGGTGGAGGCGGCGTCGAAGCCGATGTACGAGAAGAAGAGCGTCGCGCCGGCCGCACTCACTCCGGCCATGCCGAGCGGCATGAAGTGCTCGTAGTTGCCGGACTGGAAGCCCTTGATGCCGATGGCGCAGAACAGCAGCAGCGCCACGATCTTGACGACGACCATGATCGTGTTGGCCCGGGCGGACTCACGGGCGCCACCGAGCAGGAACGCCATCGCGAGGAGTACGACGATCAGCGCCGGCAGGTTGAAGATGCCGCCGTCGCCGGGGGGCGCGGACAGGGCGTCGGGGATCGTGACGCCGATCGTGCCGTCCAGGAGCTCGTTCAGATACTCGCCCCAGCCGACGGCGACCGCCGCGACCGAGACGCCGTACTCGAGGACCAGACACCAGCCGCAGATCCAGGCGATCAGCTCACCCATCGTTGCGTACGCATACGAGTAGGAGGAGCCCGCGACCGGTATGGTCCCGGCCAGTTCGGCGTACGAGAGCGCCGAGAAGAGAGCCGTGAGGCCGGCGATCACGAACGACAGGGTGACCGCGGGGCCCGCCTTCGGGACGGCCTCGCCGAGTACCACGAAAATGCCGGTGCCGAGCGTGGCGCCGATGCTGATCATGGTCAGCTGCCACATGCCGAGCGAGCGGCGCAGACTGCCGCCTTCGCCCTGCCCACCCTCCGCGACCAGGGCTTCCACCGGCTTGCGCCGCATCAGCCTGGCGCCGAGGCCCGGGGTGAGGGTCTCGGTTGTTCGGGTGCGCGGTGGTGCGCCGTGGTCGAGCACGGGCTGGCTCCTTCATCGCTGCCGGTCAGGTGGGTGCGTGCCGAGAACAGCAAGCATCGACAGCCCACTCCAGACCGGGGAACCGCCGTGCAGGCCGTCCCCGCCACGCCACGTACAGCGCTTGACTCTAAAGGGTTTCTCTTCCCAGCTGTAATGCAGCAACCTTGCGTATGCGCGCATGAACGTTGCGTGGTGCGTACGGGTGCGGACGAACGTTGCGCGGTCCGTTTCGTCCGTTGCGTTCCGGCCCCCGCGAAACTTCCGGAAAAAGCGAAGCCCCGCGCCCCCAAAAGGGGGCGCGGGGCAGTGTCGATCTGCGGCTCCGCCACGCGAGCGCGACCGGCACCCGTTCCCTGGTCCGGCCTGATCCGAACGAAAGGCCCTAGCTCCAGCTGGCGTGCAGCGGCTTGCCCTCCGCGTAACCGGCGGCGGACTGGATGCCGACGACGGCCTTCTCCTCGAACTCCGCGAGGGAGCTGGCACCCGCGTAGGTGCAGGAGGAGCGGACGCCCGCGATGACCGAGTCGATCAGGTCCTCGACGCCCGGACGCTGCGGGTCGAGGAACATGCGCGAGGTGGAGATGCCCTCCTCGAACAGCGCCTTGCGGGCGCGGTCGTAGGCGGACTCCTCACTCGTACGGTTCTTCACGGCACGCGCCGACGCCATGCCGAACGACTCCTTGTACGCGCGCCCCTGGGCGTCGTGCTGGAGGTCACCCGGGGACTCGTACGTGCCCGCGAACCAGGAGCCGATCATGACGTTCGACGCGCCGGCGGCGAGCGCCATGGCGACGTCGCGCGGGTGCCGGACGCCGCCGTCGGCCCAGACGTGCTTGCCGTACTTCTTCGCCTCGGCGGCGCACTCCAGGACGGCGGAGAACTGCGGCCGGCCGACGCCGGTCATCATGCGCGTGGTGCACATGGCGCCGGGGCCCACGCCGACCTTGATGATGTCGGCACCGGCCTCGATGAGGTCCTTGACGCCCTCGGCGGCGACGATGTTGCCCGCGACGATGGGCACCTGCGGGTCGAGGCCGCGGACGGCCTTGATCGCGGAGATCATCGACTCCTGGTGGCCGTGCGCGGTGTCGACGACGATGGTGTCCGCGCCGGCGTCGAGGAGCTGCTTGGCCTTGCCCGCCACGTCGCCGTTGATGCCGACGGCGGCCGCGATGCGCAGCTTGCCGTTCGCGTCGGTGGCCGGGGTGTAGAGGGTCGCGCGCAGGGCCCCCGTGCGGGTCAGGATGCCCGCGAGGCGGCCGTCGGCGCCCACGGCCGGGGCGTAGCGGCGGTTGGCGTGGTCCAGCTTGTTGAAGGCGTCGCGCGGGTCGATGTCCGCGTCGAGCAGGAGCAGGTCCTTGGACATGACCTCGGACAGCTGGGTGAACCGGTCGACGCCGGTCAGGTCGGCGTCCGTGACGACGCCGACGGGCCGCTGGTCCTCGTCCACCACGACACCGGCGTTGTGCGCGCGCTTGTTCAGCAGGGCGAGCGCGTCGGCGACGGTCTGGTGCGGGACCAGGACGATGGGGGTGTCGAGGACCAGGTGGCGGGTCTTCACCCAGGAGATGACCTCGGTGACCACCTCGATCGGGATGTCCTGCGGGATGACGACGAGGCCCCCGCGGCGGGCGACGGTCTCGGCCATGCGGCGCCCGGCGATCGCGGTCATGTTGGCGACGACCAGCGGAATCGTGGTGCCGGTGCCGTCGGGGGACGCCAGGTCGACCGCCTGACGGGAGCCCACGGCGCTGCGGCTCGGCACCATGAAGACGTCGTCGTAGGTCAGGTCGTACGCAGGCTGGATGTCGTTGAGGAAACGCACGTGCTGCTCATCCCAGTCGATCAGAGGTGGCCCCCGGGCAGGTCAGCCCGTGGGGGAAAAGCACGTACTTCAGTGTCCCATGCCGCCGCTACCACATGCCCACGGACGATTACACAGGCGGTTGGGAGGGGGTGTGGTCGGATCGTCCAAGGGTCAGTGCGATCACGAGCCTCGGGTCCCGGCCACGCCTGCGGTCGACCGCGTCGGTGAACACGTCGAGCGCGGTCTCCCAGTCCTCGGGCCTGGCACTGGCGTAGGGCCGCCAGCCCACGACGGACAGGAGCAGCGCCTGCTCACTGCCGTCGGGCCAGAAGGAGACGTCGGTCAGGACGTCGAACAGCGCGTCCCAGTTGCGGCCGAACCAGTCCGGCAGCTCCAGGTCGCGCACACACCGGTCCATGAACCCGGCCTTGTCCTTGACACCTTCGAGGTCGAGGACGCGGATCCTGTCGGGACCTCCGGTCATCTCAGCACCGCCTTGAACGACTCGTAATGGTCATCGGTGTAGTACGTCTCGTGGCCCTGCCCCATGACAATGCGCCGGGCGCCGCGGTCCCGCTCGCCGGGGGTGGGGACGGTGTACTCGTGGTAGTAGCCGCGGCTCTGCCGGGGCAGCTCCCGCTCGAAGTTCCCGAAGACGGCACCGTCCTTGGCGTACGGGAACGGCCCGCCCTTGTCGATGAGGGTCAGGGTCCTACGGGCCTCGGCGGGGAGCCCGGACTCGGGGACCGCGGGCATGCCCCGCGCCCAGGCCGGCGTGGCGCGGCCCGGGGCCGCCGTCGTGTCCTGTTGCGTGTCCTGGGCGGAGCACCCGGTGACCAGCAGGGCGAGGGCGACGAGCAGCGCCCCCAGGAGGCGGGTGGGGAGGCGGGTGGCAAACCGCGGCAGCATGCCGCCGATGCTGCCACAGCCTCCCCCGGTGAGCGCGGTACGCGAGGCGAGTACCGCGCCCTGAAGGGCTTACGCCCCGTCGGGGTCCGCGCGGTTCAGCGCCGGCTTCGGCGTGGGGCCCGCGGTGAGGAGGAAGTCCGCGGCGGCCGTGTCAGTGACGAGACTGGTGACGAGCCCCGACCTGAGCACCGCGTCGATCGCGGCGGCCTTGCGCTGACCGCCCGCGATGGCGACGACCTCCGGTATCCGCCGCAGGCGGTCCGCCTCGACCGTGATGCACCGCTCGCCCAGGTCTCGGCCGACGCGGCGGCCCTCGGCGTCGAAGAGGTGCGCGGACATCTCGGCGGCGACGCCGAGCGAGGCGTAGTGGGCCCGCTCTTCGTCGCTGAGCATGTCGTGGACGGTGGAGATGCCCGGCTCCCAGGAGCCGATGGAGACGCAGGCGACCGTGACCTTGTCGAAGTACTCGAAGGCGCGGGCGATACCTGTCTGGCTACGCAGCGCGGCCGCGGTGGCCGGGTCGGGCAGGAGCATCGGGGCGTAGATCGGGTGGGCCTCGCCGCCGGAGACCTGGGCGGCGCGCCGCACGGCCTCGACGGAGCCGCGCTCGGCGGTCCCGGCGTCGTACACGCCCGTGAGCTGCACGACCGTGCAGGGCGGCAGCCGGTCGAGCGCGGCCGCCATGTGGATCGTCGAGCGGCCCCACGCCAGGCCGAGCACATCGCCCTCGGAGACCAGCTCGCCCAGGAGGTCGGCCGCGACCTCGCCGAGGTTCTCGGGGTCGGGCGACTCCTCGGCCTCGGCCGGGGACTCGACCACCACGGCGTGCCGCAGGCCGTAGCGGGCACGCAGCGCGTCGGAGCGCTCCGCGTCGAGCTCGGCCGGTACGCGGATCTCGATGCGTACGAGATCCCGTTCGAGCGCGGTCTCCAGGACCCTGGCCACCTTGAAGCGGCTCACGCCGAACTCCTCGGCGATCTGGATCTTGGATTTGCCCTCGAGATAGAAGCGGCGGGCCATGGCCGCCGCCTGCACCAGCTCCGCGGGGCCCATCCGCATCGCTGAGCGACCCGGCGACAGTGCCGACACGGCGATCTCCTCACTGCTGTTCACAACCTGGACTCACCGTTCATCCTTGCAGATGCGGCGGACTTGATCTGCCCTGATGGGCGGCGTTCACGTTCCCGTGGCTCAGTGGCCGCATGCCCAGGCCGCGGCGGCCGACACCGTCTCCGCCTGCGTGCGCAGTGCACGCACCGCCTGGGCGGGGTCGGCGGCGCCGTAGACGGCGGAACCGGCGACGAAGACGTCGGCGCCCGCCTCCGCGCAGCGCTCGATGGTGGAGGCCGAGACGCCGCCGTCGACCTGGAGCCAGAGTTCGAGGCCGTGCTTGCTGATCAGCTCGCGGGTGCGGCGGATCTTCGGCAGCATGATGTCCAGGAAGGCCTGCCCGCCGAAGCCCGGCTCGACCGTCATGATCAGCAGCATGTCGAGCTCGGGGAGCAGGTCCTCGTACGGCTCGATGGGGGTCGCCGGCTTGAGCGCCATGGAGGCGCGGGCGCCCTTGGCGCGGATCTCGCGGGCCAGCCGGACGGGGGCGGCCGCGGCCTCCGCGTGGAACGTGACGGACCCGGCGCCCGCCTCGACGTACTGCGGCGCCCAGCGGTCGGCGTCCTCGATCATCAGATGGCAGTCCAGCGGGATGTCCGTGGCCCGCGCCAGGGACTCCACAATCGGCACCCCGAGGGTCAGGTTCGGGACGAAGTGGTTGTCCATGACGTCGACATGGAGCCAGTCGGCGCCCTCGACGGCCTTTGCCTCCTCGGCAAGGCGGGCGAAGTCCGCGGACAGGATGCTGGGGTTGATCTGCACGGCCATGACCCAAGACTGCCATGCCCGGCGCCGGTTGCTCCCCCCGGTCCAGACCTGTCTCGCTCCCCGGATGCCGCGCCCTGGCCCCCGTGCCATGCTGAGCGCCCCGGCGAGGGCACCTCGCGGGCCGCCGGAGGTCCGCCGGGGCGGACGCAGGGGAAGGACGCACCGGGTCTGAGGTCGCGCGTTGACCCGGCCGGTCTGCGGACGACGCTCCGGACGGCCGATGGTCGCGCCCCGTCCCCTCGCGCTCGCGGTGGCCGCGCCCCTCGCGCAGGAGCTCCCGGGCCCGCAGGACGACAACGCCGTGTCGTGGTCTCCCGGCTCCGCCGCGTCCATGCAAGTCCTCGGCATCTCCGAGGACTTCAGCGCCGAGACCGTCCCCGTGGTCATGATCTACGCGATCCGCGCGCACGGGAGCGGGCTCGCGGCCGGGGCTCACCGCGCGCGGACCACCGACGGCGGACGGCAGGGCAAGGCCCCGCACTCCCCTGAGATCCGCGGGCCCGGGGCTCGCTGCCGGTCTTCGACGGCCGGTCCCGGCGGCGGCGCGGGCCACGCTGACCCCGCCGCCGGCTCCCACCACTACACAGACCGCCGGCCCCGGCACCTGACGGCGCGCGGGACCGGCGGTCAGCCGTGCACGGGTGTCAGGCGGTGCGCCGGATCAGCGCCAGATACATCGCGTCCGTGCCGTGCAGATGCGGCCAGAGCTGGATGTCGGGGCCGTCCCCGAGCGCCGGCACGCCGGGCAGCAGAGGACGCGCGTCGATGAGTTCGGCGCCGGGGTGGTGCTTCATGACGTCGTCCACGACGGCGCGGGTCTCGGCGAGGTGCGGCGAGCAGGTCGCGTAGCCGACGACGCCCCCCACCCGGACGGAGTCCAGGGCGGTGGTCAGGAGCGAGCGCTGGAGCGGCGCGAAGCCCTCCAGGTCCTCGGGGCGCCGCCGCCAGCGCGCCTCGGGCCGACGGCGCAGCGCACCGAGACCGGTGCACGGCACATCCATCAGGACGCGGTCGAACGTACCGGGACCCCACGGCGGGCGGGTGCCGTCGGCCGCGATGACCTGGTACGGGCCCGGGTTCCCCGCGAGCGCGTTCGCCACGAGGCGGGCACGGTGGGGCTGCTTCTCGGCGGCGAGCAGGGCCGCGCCCCGCTCGGAGGCGAGTCCGGCGAGCATGGCCGCCTTGCCGCCCGGGCCGGCGCAACCGTCGAGCCACTTCTCGTCCCGGCCCTCCAGGGGCGCGTTCGCGAGGGCGATCGCCACGAGCTGGCTGCCCTCGTCCTGGACGCCGGCCCGGCCGGTCCGCACGGGCTCGAGCGAGCCGGGCTCACCGCCCTCGGTGAGCCGTACGGCATACGGCGACCAGCGCCCCGGCAGCGCCGACTCCTCGCCGACCTCGTCCAGGACGACATCCGCGGTCGTCCGGCCCGGCCGCGCCACGAGCGTCACCTCGGGCCGCTCGTTGTCGGCCTCCAGGAGGTCCTCGATGCCCGCCCGGCCACCGCCGAGCGAGTCCCACAGCGCCGACACGATCCATCGCGGATGCGAATGCACCACGGCGAGATGGTCCTCGGCGTCCTCGTCGTACGGGGGCGCGACCTTCTCCACCCACCCGTCGAGGTCGTCCTGCGCCACCTTGCGGAGCACGGCGTTCACGAACTTGGCGCGCCCGTCACCCAGCACGACCCGCGCCAGCTCCACGGAGGCCGACACCGCGGCGTGCGTGGGGATCCGCGTGCCGAGCAGCTGGTGGACGCCCATGTTCAGCACATCGAGAACGGGCGGGTCGACCTCCCGCAGCGGCCGGTCGACACAGGCGGCGACGATCGCGTCGTACGTGCCCTGCCGGCGCAGCGTCCCGTACACCAGCTCCGTGGCGAGCGCCGCGTCACGGGCGTCGAAGTCGCCTTTCTCGCGGGCCTTGCGCAGCAGCGGCGGGAGCACGAGGTTCGCATACGCATCGCGCTCGTCCACGGCCCGCAGCGCCTCGAAGGCGAGCTGGCGGACCGGGTCCTTCTGAGGGCGGCGGTACGGCTTTCCCTGCTTCCCGGGGGTGCCGGGCTTGCCTGACTTCCGGGGACGCCGGCCGGGCTGGTCGTTCAAAGGTGCTCCGCTGCTGGTATCGGCTCGAACCCGTTCAGCCTACGTCGGTCCCGCCCAGGCGCTCGCCCGGGGCGATCCGCACCCCGCGCGCCCAGTCGGCCGCGGCCATCGGCTTCTTGCCCTGGGCCTGCACCCACAGCAGCTCCACCGCGTACGAGCCGGTGCCCACGTACAGGTTCTTCTTGCCGACGGCGAGCTCGCCGGGCGTGAGATCGGTGCGTTCCGGGATCGGGACGGCCTGGATGAGCTTGAGCCGCTCGCCCCGGAAGACGGTCCAGGCGCCGGGCGCGGGCGTGCAGCCGCGGACGACGCGGTCGACGCGCAGGGCGGGCGCCGCCCAGTCGACGTGCGCGTCCTCGACGGTGATCTTCGGCGCGACCGTGATGCCGTCGGCGGGCTGCGGCAGGGCCTCCAGGGAGCCGTCCTCGATGCCGTCCATGGTCGCGGAGAGCAGTCCGGCGCCCGCGAACGCCAGCCGGGTGAGCAGGTCACCGCTCGTGTCGGTGGGACGCACCGTCTCCGTCACCGTCCCGTAGAGCGGCCCGGAGTCGAGCCCCTCCTCGATCAGGAACGTCGACGCACCGGTGATCTCGTCGCCGGACATGATCGCGTGCTGCACGGGGGCGGCGCCGCGCCAGGCGGGCAGCAGCGAGAAGTGCAGGTTGACCCAGCCGCGCGCGGGAACGTCGAGTGCGACCTTCGGCAGCAGCGCGCCGTAGGCGACGACCGGGCAGCAGTCGGGCGCGATCTCGCGCAGCCGGGCCAGGAACGCCTCGTCACGCGGCTTCGCGGGCTTGAGGACCTCGATCCCCGCCTCCTCCGCGCGCTCGGCGACCGGGCTGGCGACGAGCCTGCGGCCGCGGCCCGCGGGAGCGTCCGGCCGGGTGACGACCGCGGCGACCTCGTGGCGGTCGGAGGCGATCAGGGCGTCCAGAGCGGGAACGGCGACCTCGGGGGTGCCTGCGAAGACGAGCTTCATAGGTGTCTTTCGGCCTCTCGGGGCAGGGACTTGACGGGCAGCACACCAGTCTATGGCCGTTCCGAGCGGCCGTTCTCTCCCTCGTTCGGGGCCGCCCGCCCCTGGGGGCGTACGCATCGACGCGCGCCCTGCGCATATGCGCATACGCCCCTCCAGCGTGACCCCTCATCAACTGGCGCGTTGGTCAAGGAAGAGTTGACCAACCAAGGGCCACAGATGCGGCCCGATCCGTTTCAACGCCGGTTCGAGAGGCTTGTTCATGGCCGACCACGCAACCCACGACGCCCAGGCACGGGCCAGCCTGCACCTCCTGGTACGGGACATCGAGCGGGTCCGCCGGCAGGTGGACGCACTGCGCACCCTCACCGCCCAGCTCGGCAACGTCTACCGCCCGCGCCGCTCCGGCCCCTCCGCGGGCTTCGTCGTCTACGGGCGCGCTCCCGCCCCGACCGTCCGCCTGGCCCAGGAACTGCGCGACAGCGTCGAGACCCTGGTGACCGCCGCCGTCGACTTCGACCGCTCGCTGGGCTTCTCGTGGGACGCCGTGGGCTCCGCGCTCGGCGTGACGAAGCAGGCCGTGCACCGCCGTTACGGGGCCCGCAGGGCCGCGGCGCAGGCGGCGGCCGACGCCGAGCGCGCCACGGAGACGATGGGGACACGGCCCCCCGTCCCCATCGGCACGGCGACGATCCCGTCCGTCCCCGCCGCCCGCTCCATGCCCACGCAGCCGACGGCCGCCAGCCAGGCACTCCGCGAGGACCCTCGCCCCACCGCCTTCCCCGGTCCGCGCAACGGCTGACCTCACTCACCGCCTCCCCGCGTGTCAAGTGCGGGGAGGCGGAGGCGTGTTGAGGGTGCGCACGGCGTTGCTCCGGGGCGCCGCAATCGACACCGTGGCCGTGACGGGCGGCAGACCGGTGGCGAGCGGAACGTGGACCAGGGATCCGACAGCGGCGCCATCGGCCGCCGCGCCGAACTCGGCGGGCAGCGGCGACGCCTCCTGAAGCCGGGCACCGGTGCCGCGGGCCGGGCCGATCGTCACCGGATCTCCGGGCGAGCACCCCGCACCACGCACACCACCTCAGCCGATGTCCGGCGGATCCACCCGCACCCGCACCGGCTCCGTGCCGCCGCGGGCCATCCGGGCCGCCTGCGCGTGCTTCAGCGCCGACGCGAGGGCCGCGCCGCTGCCGGGCGGGACCCTGACCAGGACGCGCTCCCAGTGCTCCCCCGGCGGCGGGGCCCCGGGGCGGCGGGACGGTCCGGGCGGCGCGTCCGGCACCGGGACAGGGCCCAACACCTCGGCGTCACCCGGCAGTTCCACCGCCGCCAGGAAGCCGGCGAGCGCCTCGGGCGCCCCCGAGACCGCCGCCATCCGCGACACCGGCGGGAAGCCCAGCTCGGCCCGCTCGGAGAGCTCCCGCACCGCGTGCCCCACCGGGTCCCACCGCACCAACGCCTGCACGGGACGCAGTGTCGGCTCGGCCACGACCACCACCGTGCCGCCCGCCCCCTGCGGTCTCACCAGCGAGGCCGCCGCGATCCAGCGCCGCAACGCGTCCTCCCCCGCGCGCAGATCGGGGCGGCCCAGCATCGCCCAGCCGTCGAGCAACAGCGCGGCCGCGTACCCGCCTTCGGCCACCGGCTCCGCGCCCGGCGTGCTCACCACCAGGGCCGGCGCGCCCGGCACCGTGTCGAGGACCTGCTCCCGCCCGGACGTGCGCACCGGCACCGCCGGAAACGCCCGCCCCAGCTCCTCCGCGGTCCTGCGCGCCCCCACGATCTGTGCCCGCAGCCGAAACCCCCCGCACTCCTGGCAGTGCCAGGCACCCTCCTCCTGGCCGCACCAGCCGCACTTCAGGCTGGACGTCCCCTCACTCGCCTCCAGCGGCCCTGCGCAGTGGCGGCAGCGCGCGGGCTCGCGGCACCGCTCGCACGCGAGCCTCGGTACATAGCCGCGCCGCGGCACCTGCACCAGGACCGGCCCGCTCTTCAGCCCTTCCCGCACCACCTGCCACGCGAGCGAGGGCAGCCGCGCGGCCCGCGCCGCCTCGTCGCGCGCGAGATCCCCGTCCCCCACTGTCCGTACGAGGGGTGCGGCGCCCCGCACCTGCTCACGCCCCGCGATGAGGGGCGCGGCCCAACCGCTCTCGACGAGCTGCGCGGCCTCGACCGTGCAGCTCCAACTCCCGAGCAGAAAAGCGCACTTGTCGTGCGCGGCCCGCAACAGCAGCACATCGCGCGCATGCGGCTGCGGAGCATGCGGCTCCGCGTGACTGGAGTCCCCGTCGTCCCAGATGACCACGAGACCCAGATCCCGCACGGGGGCGAACATCGCGGCCCGGGTGCCCACGACCGCCCGTACCGACCCGCGCCGCACCCCGAGCCACTCTCGGTACCGCTTCTCGGGACCCGCGTCGGCGGTCAGCACGGCATGCCGCCCCTCGCCGAGTACGGCTCCCAGCGCGGCGTCGACCCGGGCGACCGCCCGCCCGTCGGGCACGACGACCAGGGCCCCGCGCCCGGAGGAGAGCGTCGCGGCGACGGCGCGTGCCACTTCGTCGGCCCATTCGGGTCCGGGCAACGCGGTCCACACGGCCCGTGGCGCGCCGCCCGACGCGAGAGCCTCCAGGAATCCGGCCCCGCGCTCGTACCGCCGCCAGCTGCCCGCGTCCGGCGCCGGCGGAGGCGGGAGCGGCTCGGGCGACGACTTCTTCTCGGCGCGTGCGTTCCGCGGCGGGACGGCCAGCTGGAGCACGTCGGCGAGGCTTCCCGCGTACCGGTCGGCGACCGCGCGGGCGAGACCGAGCAGCTCCTCCCCGAGCACGGGCTCGGGAGACACGACCTGCGCGAGGGCGGCGAGCGGTCCCTGGTACTCGGACACGGCGACCCGCGCGACGACGAACCCGTCGATCAGGCCGCCCCCCTCGCGGCGCCCGTCCCGCACCGAGTGCTTCCCGGCGCCGAACCGCACGCGCACCCGCACCCCCGGCTGCGCGTCGGCGTCGAGCTCCTCGGGCACCGCGTAGTCGAAGTACCGGTCGAGATGCAGCACGCCCTTGTCCACGAGCACCCGCGCCACGGGCAGCTCCTTGGCGAGAGCGGCCCCCCGCCACGTGCGCGGCTTGGCCCGGGGCACCTTGGCCTGCCGGACCGTCTCCCGAATCAGCGCAAGCTGCTCGGGCGGCGCACCCTCACCGCCGCCGTCGCCCTGCCCGTTCTCGCTGCTCACAGCCAAATTCCTACCAGACCGCACTGACAGCGGTCGCCGCGATGGGGGGCGGAGACGCGCGACGGCCCCGGACCGAACCGGTCCGGGGCCGTTCACGTACAGGCGTCGTCCGCCGTGCGGTCGCTCAGATACCGGCGGCCTTGCGCAGCGCGTCCACGCGGTCCGTGCGCTCCCAGGTGAAGTCGGGGAGCTCACGGCCGAAGTGACCGTACGCGGCGGTCTGCGCGTAGATCGGGCGGAGCAGGTCGAGGTCGCGGATGATCGCGGCGGGGCGGAGGTCGAAGACCTCGGTGATCGCCTGCTCGATCTTGTCCGTGTCCACCGCGGCCGTGCCGAACGTCTCGACGAAGAGGCCCACCGGCTCGGCCTTGCCGATCGCGTACGCGACCTGGACCTCGCAGCGGGTGGCCAGGCCGGCCGCGACGACGTTCTTGGCGACCCAGCGCATCGCGTAGGCGGCCGAGCGGTCGACCTTGGACGGGTCCTTGCCCGAGAAGGCGCCGCCACCGTGGCGGGCCATGCCGCCGTACGTGTCGATGATGATCTTGCGACCGGTCAGGCCGGCGTCTCCCATCGGGCCGCCGATCTCGAAGCGGCCGGTGGGGTTCACCAGCAGGCGGTAGCCCTCGGTGTCCAGCTTGATGCCGTCCTCGATGAGCTGGCCCAGGACGTGCTCCACGACGAACTCGCGGATGTCGGGGGCGAGCAGCGACTCGAGGTCGATGTCCGACGCGTGCTGGGAGGAGACCACGACCGTGTCGAGGCGGACGGCCTTGTCGCCGTCGTACTCGATGGTGACCTGGGTCTTGCCGTCGGGGCGCAGGTACGGGATCGTCCCGTTCTTGCGGACCTCGGACAGGCGCCGCGAGAGGCGGTGCGCGAGGTGGATGGGGAGCGGCATCAGCTCGGGCGTCTCGTCGCACGCGTAGCCGAACATCAGGCCCTGGTCGCCCGCGCCCTGCTTGTCGAGCTCGTCCTCGTCACCCTCGACACGCGACTCGTAGGCCGTGTCGACGCCCTGGGCGATGTCGGGGGACTGTGAGCCGATGGACACCGACACGCCGCAGGAGGCGCCGTCGAAGCCCTTCTTCGAGGAGTCGTAACCGATCTCGAGGATCTTCTCGCGCACGAGCTGCGCGATCGGCGCGTACGCCTTGGTCGTGACCTCACCGGCGACGTGCACGAGGCCCGTGGTGATGAGCGTCTCCACGGCGACCCGGGAGGTCGGGTCCTCCCGCAGAAGCGCGTCGAGAATGGTGTCGCTGATCTGGTCAGCGATCTTGTCGGGGTGACCCTCGGTCACGGACTCCGAGGTGAACAGGCGACGGGACACAACGCTCCCTGTGGTTGCAGCGGCTGCTGGCTGATCATTTGCGGACGGCCGGGGGCTGCGCCCGGCGTCGTCCGTGACCAGTTTATCGGTCACTCTCGGCCGTCGGACCACGCGTCTCGCCACTTGGGAGCGCTGTGACCAGCGGCACTGCATTCTGCGGTACGACGATCGCTCTTAGGAAGAGGCGAAGCTGTCCGAATTGTAATAGATCTATGTGGTTCGGTGCCTCCGCTGGAGCGAAAGTGGCATTCACTCGCCGTCGTAGATCCGCTCCTGGGCCCGCGCGTCCCCGATGGGCAGGAGCCGGACGACCTCGTCCCAGATCGTGTCGGAGAGCACTTCCTTCGGGCCGTGAGGCACCGGGGCCTCACTGCCGTCCGCGCCGAGCAGGACGGCCTCGCTCTCCTCGGCGCCGAAGGTCTTGCGCTCCCCCACCTCGTTGACGACGAGCAGGTCACAGCCCTTTCGGGCCAGTTTCTTGCGGCCGTTGGCGAGGACGTCGTCCGTCTCGGCGGCGAATCCGACGACGATCTGCCCGGGGCGGGGCCGGTCCGCCGAGAGCTCGGCGAGGATGTCGGGATTGCGGACCAGGACGATGGGCTCCGGCTCCTGACCGTCCTTCTTCTTGATCTTTCCTGTGGCGTACGTCTCGGGGCGGAAGTCGGCCACCGCGGCCGCCATGACCACCACGTCCGCCTCCGGCGCCGCCTCGAGGACGGCCTCGCGCAGTTGCACGGCCGTCCCGACGTGGACGACGTCGACACCGGCCGGATCGGGCAGCGTCGCGTTGGCCGCGAGGAGGGTGACGCGGGCGCCGCGGGCGACCGCCGTACGCGCGAGGGCGTACCCCTGCTTTCCCGAGGAGCGGTTGCCGAGGAAGCGGACCGGGTCGAGGGGCTCGCGGGTGCCGCCGGCGCTGATCACGACGTGGCGTCCGGCGAGGTCCTGGACGGTCGCCCGATCGCCGCGCGCGAGAACCCTGCGTACGAATTCGAAGATCTCCACCGGATCGGGGAACCGGCCCTTGCCCGTGTCGACGCCGGTGAGGCGGCCGACGGCGGGCTCGATGACGAGGGCGCCGCGGCGGCGGAGCGTGGCCACGTTCTCCCGCGTCGCCGGGTGCTCCCACATCTCCGTGTGCATGGCGGGGGCGAAGACGACCGGACAGCGGGCGGTCAGGAGCGTGTTCGTGAGGAGGTCGTCGGCCAGGCCGTGCGCGGCCTTGGCGAGCATGTCGGCGGTGGCGGGCGCGACGATCACGAGGTCGGCGTGCTGCCCGATGCGGACGTGCGGGACCTCGTGGACGGACTCCCACACCTCGGTCGAGACCGGGTTTCCGGACAGCGCCGACCAGGTCGCCTCGCCCACGAAGTGCAGGGCGGACTCGGTCGGCACGACGCGTACGTCATGTCCCGACTCGGTCAGCCGGCGCAGGAGCTCGCACGCCTTGTAGGCGGCGATTCCTCCGCTGACCCCCAGAACGACCTTGGGCTTGTCCACCGTCCGTGCCTCCCCGCACTCGGATTCCCGCACTCGGGAACCTACGACTCCCCTCGGAGACGTACGACTCCATGACACACCACAGGCCCGACAGTCGCGCTGTCGGGCCTGTGGTGAGGAAAACTGACTGATTACTGAGCCGGGCCCTCGATGGCCTCGGACGTCAGCAGCCCCGCGTTGATCTCGCGGAGCGCGATCGAGAGCGGCTTCTCGTGGACGTGGGTGTCCACCAGCGGGCCGACGTACTCGAGCAGGCCCTCACCGAGCTGCGAGTAGTACGCGTTGATCTGGCGCGCGCGCTTGGCGGCGTAGATCACGAGGCTGTACTTCGAGTCGGTCGCCTCGAGCAGCTCATCAATCGGCGGGTTGATGATGCCCTCGGGCGCGGTAATGGAAGAGGACACTCTCTGCCTTCCGATGGGATTGAAGATCACCTGCGATCAGAAGAACGCGGGATTGCTCCGGCGGAATTCGAGATCACAAATAGATCGAAGATCAAACAACTCTCATCAAGGCTAGCAGCTCGCGGGCCACGTCCTCGACGGAGGTGTTGACCAGGGTCGTGTCGAACTCGGCCTCGGCGGCGAGCTCGATCTTGGCGGCCGCGAGTCTGCGCTCGATCACCTCGGGAGCCTCGGTCCCGCGGCCGGTGAGCCGGCGGACCAGCTCCTCCCAGCTCGGCGGGGCGAGGAAGACCAGCTGGGCCTCGGGCATCGACTCGCGGACGAGCCTGGCGCCCTGGAGATCGATCTCGAGGAGGACGGGTTCGCCCGACTCGAGACGGTCCAGGACGGCCCGGCGGGGGGTCCCGTACCGGTTGCCCGCGAACTCGGCCCACTCCAGCAGTTCGCCGTTGGCGACCAGCTTGTCCATTTCCTCGTCGGTGACGAAGAAGTAGTGGACACCGTGCTTCTCGCCGGGGCGCGGCTTGCGGGTGGTGGCCGAAACCGACAGCCAGACCTCGGGGTGTTCCTTGCGCATATGAGCGACGACCGTGCTCTTGCCGACCCCGGAGGGGCCGGAGAGCACGGTCAGCCGCGGACGTTCACTCATGCAGCGATTATTCCAGCTATCCCCGCATGCCCGGACCAGTCGGTCCGGACAAGGAGGACTAGGCGCCGGTGCTGCCGAACTCGCGCTCCAGGGACGCGATCTGGTTGGAACCGAGCCCGCGCACGCGGCGGCTCTCGGAAATGCCGAGCCGCTCCATGATCTGCTTGGCGCGGACCTTGCCCACGCCCGGGAGGGACTCGAGGAGGGCGGAGACCTTCATCTTGCCGATGACGTCGTTCTCCTGACCCTGCTTGATGACCTCGTGCAAGGAGGCGCCGGAGTGCTTGAGTCGATTCTTGACCTCGGCCCGCTCCCGGCGAGCCGCGGCGGCCTTTTCGAGCGCGGCTGCGCGCTGTTCAGGGGTAAGGGGCGGAAGAGCCACGCCTACGTCACCTCGGATGTCGAACTGTCGGATACGGACCGGTGAGGAACCTAGTCGCCCCTCACCTGGGGAGCAACGAGCAAAACGCTCGCCCGTTTCTCCCCCACTGCCTTGAGAGCGTGGGAGGTGCCCCCACTCGACGGAGACTAGCGGCCAGGACCGCCTGAGTCAGCGAGAACAGACGAAAAGTCCTGGTCAGCCTCCGTCGAGCCAGACATTACAGACATATGACCCCGGATTTCTGCCCGGATCCGGACGCGAGCCCCTCCCCGAGGCCCCGCTGAAACATCACGGAATGGTCAAGGAGGCTCTCGAAGGCCCCCGCGAAGACCGTTTTCGCACCTCGGCAGCACCTCGGCAGTACCTCTCAGCACCAAGAACAGCTGCGAATCCGTGACCTGGTGCCCGCATTCCGGATCCCTCACGGGCATGCCGAAGGCCCCCGCACGCGCGTGCGGGGGCCTTCGGGCGTTCGGACCGGGTCAGGCGGCGACGACCGCCGCACGGACCTCGTCGGCGAAGCGGACCGACGCCTCGCGCAGGGCGGCGACCGAGGGGCCCGCCTTCAGCACGGCCCGGCTGACGTTCGGGACGACGTTGCGCGCGGCCGCGCCGAAGACGCCGGGCAGATCCGCCGGGGTCGCGCCCTGGGCACCGATGCCCGGGGCGAGGAGCGGACCGTTGATGTCCAGGTCGTACGAGGACAGGTCCCCGAGCGTCGCCCCGACGACGGCGCCGAAGGAGCCCATGGGCGTCTCACCGGCGTTCTCCTCGGCGAGGTGGGCGAGCATCGTCGCGCCCACGTTGCGCCCGTCGGCGCGGACGGCGTGCTGGACCTCGCCGCCCTCTGGGTTCGAGGTGAGGGCGAGGACGAAGAGCCCGGCGCCGGACTCGCGGGCCAGGTCGACGGCCGGCTTCAGGGACCCGTAGCCGAGGTACGGCGAGACGGTCAGGGCGTCCGAGAAGAGCGGGGAGTCCTTGTGCAGGAAGGTCTCCGCGTACGCGGCCATGGTGGAGCCGATGTCGCCGCGCTTGGCGTCCATGACGACGAGCGTGCCGGCGGCGCGCAGATCCGCGACGGCGCGCTCCAGGACGGCGACGCCGCGCGAGCCGAAGCGCTCGAAGAACGCCGACTGCGGCTTGACGACGGCGACGGTGTCGGCGAGCGCCTCGACGGAGATCCGCGTGAAGCGCTCCAGGCCGTCGATGTCGTCGTTCAGACCCCACGCCGACAGCAGCGCCGCGTGCGGGTCGATGCCGACGCACAGGGGGCCGCGCTCGTCCATGGCGCGGCGCAGGCGGGCACCGAAGGGTTCGAGAACCGTCATGCGTGGGCCTTCTTCACGTCGGCGCCGACGGCGTCGGCGAGGGTGGCGTACGGCGAGGTGTTCAGGCGGGCGGCGAGGCCCTTGTGGACGGCGCGGGCGTAGAACGGCCCTTCGTAGATGAAGGCGCTGTAGCCCTGGACGAGGGTGGCACCGGCGAGGATGCGCTGCCAGGCGTCCTCGGCGTTCTCGATGCCGCCGACGCCCACCAGGGTGATCCGGTCGCCCACGCGCGCGTAGAGGCGCCTGAGGACCTCCAGGGAGCGTGCCTTGAGGGGCGCGCCGGACAGGCCGCCAGTCTCCTTCACGAGGGACGGGTCGGAGGTCAGGCCGAGGCCGTCGCGCGCGATGGTGGTGTTCGTGGCGATGATCCCGTCGAGGCCGAGCTCCACCGCCAGGTCGGCGACGGCGTCCACGTCCTCGTCGGCCAGGTCGGGCGCGATCTTCACCAGGAGGGGGACGCGGCGCGAGGTGACGGTGCGGTCGGCGGCCTCGCGCACGGCGGTCAGGAGCGGGCGCAGCGCCTCGGTGGCCTGGAGGTTGCGCAGGCCGGGCGTGTTCGGCGAGGAGACGTTCACGACGAGATAGTCGGCGTGGGCGGCGAGCCGCTCGGTCGACTTCACGTAGTCGCCGGCCGCCTCCTCCTCGGGGACGACCTTGGTCTTGCCGATGTTCACGCCGACGGTAGCCCTGAAAGCGGGCTTGCGGGCCGCCAGGCGCTCCGCCACGGCCGCGGAGCCCTCGTTGTTGAAGCCCATGCGGTTGATCAGCGCGCGGTCCGGCACGAGGCGGAACAGGCGCTTCTTGGGGTTGCCGGGCTGCGGCTCGCCCGTGACGGTGCCGATCTCGATGTGGTCGAAGCCGAGCATCGTCATGCCGTCGATCGCGACGGCGTTCTTGTCGAAGCCGGCGGCGAGCCCGAAGGGGCCGTGCATGCGCAGGCCGAGGGCCTCCGTGCGCAGCTCCTTGTGACGGGGCGCGAGCACGGCCGCGACGAACGTGCGGAGCACGGGGACGCGGGCCGCCAGGCGGATCCAGCGGAAGGCCAGGTAGTGGGCCTTCTCCGGGTCCATGCGCTTGAAGACGAGGTTGAAGAACAGTTTGTACATCGTGGGTGTCCTCACACAGAGGGGGACACCGTTTCCGATGTCCCCCTCAGTGGGCTGCTAGTCGCGGGCCGCGGTCAGGTGTTCCGCGTGTTCCTGGAGTGAACGGACGCCCACGTCACCGTGGTTGAGGGCGTCGATGCCCTGCACGGCGGCCGCGAGGGCCTGCACCGTGGTCAGGCACGGGACGCTGCGCGCCACCGCCGCCGTACGGATCTCGTAGCCGTCGAGACGGCCGCCCGTGCCGTACGGGGTGTTGACGATGAGGTCGACCAGGCCGTCGTGGATGAGCTGGACGATCGTCTTCTCGCCGTTCGGGCCCTCGCCCTCGCTGAGCTTGCGCACGACCGTGGCGTTGATGCCGTTGCGGCGCAGCACCTCGGCGGTGCCGGACGTGGCGAGCAGCTCGAAGCCGTGTGCGACGAGCTCGCGCGCCGGGAAGATCATCGTGCGCTTGTCCCGGTTGGCGACCGAGATGAACGCGCGGCCCTTCGTCGGCAGCGGGCCGTACGCACCGGCCTGCGACTTGGCGTACGCCGTGCCGAAGACCGAGTCGATGCCCATGACCTCGCCCGTGGAGCGCATCTCCGGGCCGAGGACGGTGTCCACGCCGCGGCCCTGGATGTCGCGGAAGCGGCTCCACGGCATCACGGCCTCCTTGACGGAGATCGGCGCGTCCAGCGGCAGGGTGCCGCCGTCGCCGGTCTTCGGGAGCAGGCCCTCCGCGCGCAGCTCGGCCACGGTCGCGCCGAGCGAGATGCGCGCGGCGGCCTTGGCGAGCGGCACCGCGGTCGCCTTCGAGGTGAAGGGGACGGTGCGCGAGGCACGCGGGTTCGCCTCGAGGACGTACAGGATGTCGCCGGCCATGGCGAACTGGATGTTGATCAGGCCGCGGACGCCGACGCCCTTGGCGATGGCCTCGGTCGAAGCGCGCAGGCGCTTGATGTCGAAGCCGCCCAGGGTGATCGGGGGCAGGGCGCACGCCGAGTCGCCGGAGTGGATACCGGCCTCCTCGATGTGCTCCATGACCCCGCCGAGGTAGAGCTCGTGACCGTCGTAGAGCGCGTCCACGTCGATCTCGATCGCGTCGTCGAGGAAGCGGTCGACGAGGACGGGGCGGGACGGGGAGATCTCCGTGGACTCCTCGATGTACGAGGCGAGGCGGGTCTCGTCGTACACGATCTCCATGCCGCGGCCGCCGAGGACGTACGACGGGCGGACGAGGACCGGGTAGCCGATCTCGTCGGCGATGGCCTTGGCCTCGGAGAAGGTGGTCGCCGTGCCGTGCTTGGGCGCGGGCAGTCCGGCCTCGGCGAGGACGCGGCCGAAGGCGCCGCGGTCCTCGGCGGCGTGGATGGCCTCGGGCGAGGTGCCCACGACCGGTACGCCGTTGTCCTTGAGCGCCTGCGACAGGCCCAGCGGGGTCTGGCCGCCGAGCTGGACGACGACGCCCGCGATCGGGCCCGCGAGGGACTCCGCGTGGACGATCTCCAGGACGTCCTCGAGCGTCAGCGGCTCGAAGTACAGGCGGTCGGAGGTGTCGTAGTCCGTGGACACGGTCTCCGGGTTGCAGTTGACCATCACGGTCTCGTAGCCGGCCTCGCTCAGGGCGAAGGAGGCGTGGACGCAGGAGTAGTCGAACTCGATGCCCTGGCCGATGCGGTTCGGACCGGAGCCCAGGATGATCACCGCGGGCTTGGTGCGCGGCGCGACCTCCGTCTCCTCGTCGTACGAGGAGTAGAAGTACGGGGTCTTCGCGGCGAACTCGGCGGCGCAGGTGTCGACCGTCTTGTAGACGGGGCGGACGCCGAGCGCGTGCCTGACCTCGCGGACGACGTCCTCGCGCAGGCCGCGGATCTCGGCGATCTGGGCGTCGGAGAAGCCGTGCCGCTTGGCCTCGGCGATCAGGTCGACGTCGAGGCGCTCGGCGGCGGCCAGCTCGTCGGCGAGCTCCTTGATGAGGAAGAGCTGGTCGACGAACCAGGGGTCGATCTTCGTGTACTCGAAGACCTCTTCCTGGGAGGCGCCGGCGCGGATGGCCTGCATGACGGTATTGATGCGGCCGTCGGTCGGGCGGACGGCCTCGGCCAGGAGCTCGGCCTTGTCGCCGGGCTCGCCGACGAAGGTGAACTGGCTGCCCTTCTTCTCCAGGGAGCGCAGCGCCTTCTGGAGTGCCTCCGTGAAGTTGCGGCCGATCGCCATGGCCTCGCCCACCGACTTCATGGTGGTGGTGAGGGTGGAGTCGGCGGACGGGAACTTCTCGAAGGCGAAGCGCGGGGCCTTCACGACCACGTAGTCGAGCGTCGGCTCGAAGGAGGCCGGCGTCTTCTCGGTGATGTCGTTCGGGATCTCGTCGAGCGTGTAGCCGACGGCCAGCTTGGCGGCGATCTTCGCGATCGGGAAGCCGGTGGCCTTGGAGGCGAGCGCCGAGGAGCGGGAGACGCGGGGGTTCATCTCGATGACGATGATCCGGCCGTCGTCGGGGTTGATCGCGAACTGGATGTTGCAGCCGCCGGTGTCGACGCCGACTTCGCGGATGATCGCGATGCCGATGTCGCGCAGGCGCTGGTACTCGCGGTCGGTGAGGGTCATCGACGGGGCGACGGTGATCGAGTCACCGGTGTGGACGCCCATCGGGTCGAAGTTCTCGATGGAGCAGACGACCACGACGTTGTCGTTCTTGTCGCGCATCAGCTCCAGCTCGTACTCCTTCCAGCCGAGGATGGACTCCTCCAGGAGCACCTCGGTGGTGGGAGACAGGGTCAGGCCCTGGCCGGCGATGCGGCGCAGCTCCTCCTCGTCGTGCGCGAAGCCGGAGCCGGCGCCGCCCATGGTGAAGGAGGGGCGGACGACGACGGGGTAGCCGCCGAGGGTGTCGACGCCCTTGAGCACGTCGTCCATGGAGTGGCAGATGACCGAGCGGGCGGACTCGCCGTGCCCGATCTTCTTGCGGACCTCTTCCACGACGCCCTTGAAGAGGTCGCGGTCCTCGCCCTTGTTGATCGCCTCGACGTTGGCGCCGATGAGCTCGACGCCGTACTTCTCGAGGACGCCCTGCTCGTGCATGGAGATCGCGGTGTTGAGCGCGGTCTGGCCACCGAGGGTCGGCAGGAGCGCGTCGGGGCGCTCCTTGGCGATGATCTTCTCGACGAACTCGGGGGTGATCGGCTCGACGTACGTGGCGTCGGCGATCTCCGGGTCGGTCATGATCGTCGCCGGGTTGGAGTTCACGAGGATGACCCGCAGGCCCTCGGCGCGCAGGATGCGGCAGGCCTGGGTGCCCGAGTAGTCGAACTCGGCGGCCTGGCCGATGACGATCGGTCCGGAACCGATGACCAGGACGGACTGGATATCGGTGCGCTTAGGCACGCTGGCCCTCCATGAGCTCTACGAAGCGGTCGAACAGGTAGGCCGCGTCGTGCGGGCCCGCCGCTGCCTCGGGGTGGTACTGGACGCTGAAGGCCGGCTGGTCGAGGAGGTGCAGACCCTCGACGACCTGGTCGTTCAGGCAGACGTGGGAGACCTCGGCGCGGCCGAAGGGGGTGTCGGAGACCTTGTCGAGCGGGGCGTCGACGGCGAATCCGTGGTTGTGCGCGGTGACCTCGACCTTGCCGGTCGTGCGGTCCTGCACCGGCTGGTTGATGCCGCGGTGGCCGTACTTCAGCTTGTAGGTGCCGAAGCCGAGGGCGCGGCCGAGGATCTGGTTGCCGAAGCAGATGCCGAACAGCGGGGTCTTGCGGGAGAGGACCTCACGCATGACCGCGACGGGGCCGTCGGCGGTGGCCGGGTCGCCCGGGCCGTTGGAGAAGAACACGCCGTCCGGCCGGACGGCGTAGATGTCCTCGGCCGTGGCCGTCGCCGGCAGCACGTGCACCTCGATGCCGCGCTCGGCCATCCGGTGCGGGGTCATGCCCTTGATGCCGAGGTCGACGGCGGCGACGGTGAAGCGCTTCTCACCGATCGCGGGGACGACGTACGCCTCCTTGGTGGCGACCTCGGCGGCGAGGTTCGCGCCCTTCATCTCGGGCGCCTGGCGCACCTCGGCGAGCATCGTGCCGTCGTCGGGCAGTGCGTTGCCGGAGAAGATGCCGACGCGCATGGCGCCGCGCTCACGCAGATGGCGGGTGAGGGCGCGGGTGTCGACGCCGCTGATGCCGACGACGCCCTGCTTGCGCAGCTCCTCGTCGAGGGAGCGGCGCGAGCGCCAGTTGGAGGGGACGCGCGCGGGGTCCCGCACGACGTAACCCGCGACCCAGATCTGCTTCGACTCGGGGTCCTCGTCGTTCACGCCGGTGTTGCCGACGTGCGGGGCGGTCATCACGACGACCTGGCGGTGGTACGACGGGTCGGTCAGCGTCTCCTGGTAACCGGTCATGCCGGTGTTGAACACCGCCTCGCCGAAGGTCTCCCCCACGGCCCCGTAGGCGCGGCCGCGGAAGATGCGGCCGTCCTCCAGGACGAGTACGGCGGGAGCGTTGGCGGCTCCCCGGGTGGAGGTCGTCATCGTGCGGTGCCTTCCGTCGTGATGGTCGTGCTGTTCATGCTGCTGCTGTTGTCTGCACTGTTTGTGCTGTTCGTATCGATCATGTTGTTGAGGGTCTCGACCCACTCGGCCTGCTCCGCCGCGTGGTCGGAGCGGAAGCCGGAGTCGATCAGCTTGTCCCCGTGCCCCCAGGTGACGATCAGAAGACCGCCCTCCGTGAGGACCTTGCCGGCGATGCCCTTGTCGAGCCGGGCCTCGCGCAGCTGTGCGGCGGGGATGAAGAAGTCCGTGGCTCCGGGGCGTACGACGTCCAGACCCGCGTCCGTGAGCGTGAGCTCGACGCGGCTGCGGGTGCCGAGGCCGTGCGCCACGATGCGGTCGAGCCACTGCCCCGCCGTCGTGGAGCCGTGGTACCGGCCGCTCAGCTCAAGTCTGGCCGGACCCGGCGCGGACGGCGCGGCGAGGAGCGGCGGCAGGTCGCCCTGGAGCGTGCCGCGCCACTTCCACCCCTGGCGCATCAGCCAGTAGACGAGCGCGATGAAGAGGAGCAGTCCGACGATCCAGCCGATCCGGTCGGGCCAGTCCGTCACGTCCGCCGACTTCCGTTCGGCGGCGAGCACTGCCAGTGGTTGCGTCAGTCGT
Organism: Streptomyces sp. NPDC055955; assembly: GCF_042270245.1. Lineage (NCBI taxonomy): Bacteria > Bacillati > Actinomycetota > Actinomycetes > Kitasatosporales > Streptomycetaceae > Streptomyces > Streptomyces sp. NPDC055955. Next base: position 184,820 of record NZ_JBHJYS010000012.1, on the reverse strand, counting down.
GTCACGCGAGCTTCCCGTCGACGAGCGTGGCCTTGCCCCGCAGCCACGTGTGCGTGACGCGCCCGGGCAGCTCACGCCCCTCGTAGGGCGTGTTGCGGCTGCGCGAGGCGAAGCCGGCGGGGTCCACGGCTCCACGGTAATCGGCGTCGACCAGGACGAGGTTCGCGGGCTCACCTGCCGAGACGGGCCGTCCGTGGCCGTCGGCCCGGCCGATCTGCGCGGGCTTGACGGACATGCGGTCGGCCACGCCGGCCCAGTCGAGCAGCCCGGTCTCGACCATCGTCTGCTGCACGACGGACAGGGCGGTCTCGAGCCCGACCATGCCCATGGCGGCCGCGGCCCACTCGCAGTCCTTGTCCTCGTGCGGGTGCGGGGCGTGGTCGGTGGCGACGATGTCGATCGTGCCGTCGGCGAGCGCCTCGCGCAGGGCCATGACGTCGCGCTCGGTGCGCAGCGGCGGGTTGACCTTGTAGACGGGGTTGTACGTGCGCACCATCTCGTCGGTGAGGAGCAGGTGGTGCGGGGTGACCTCGGCGGTCACGTCGATGCCGCGGGACTTGGCCCAGCGCACGATCTCGACGCTGCCGGCCGTGGACAGGTGGCAGATGTGCACGCGGGAGCCGACGTGCTCGGCGAGCAGCACATCGCGGGCGATGATCGACTCCTCGGCGACGGCGGGCCAGCCGCCGAGTCCGAGCTCGGCCGAGACGATGCCCTCGTTCATCTGGGCGCCCTCGGTGAGGCGGGGCTCCTGCGCGTGCTGGGCGACGACGCCGCCGAAGGCCTTCACGTACTCCAGGGCGCGGCGCATGATCACCGCGTCGTCGACGCACTTGCCGTCGTCGGAGAAGACGGTGACGCCGGCGGCGGAGTCGTGCATGGCGCCGAGCTCGGCGAGCTTCTTGCCCTCCAGGCCGACGGTGACGGCGCCGATGGGCTGCACGTCGCAGTAGCCGGACTCCTGGCCGAGCCGGTAGACCTGCTCGACGACACCGGCGGTGTCGGCGACCGGGAAGGTGTTGGCCATGGCGAACACGGCGGTGTAGCCACCGGAGGCGGCGGCCCGGGTGCCGGTGAGCACGGTCTCGGAGTCCTCGCGGCCCGGCTCGCGCAGGTGGGTGTGCAGGTCGACGAGGCCCGGCAGGAGGACCTTGCCGCCGGCCTCGACGACCTCGGCGCCCTCGGCGGACAGGCCGGTGCCGACCGCCTCGATGACGGCGCCGTCGATCAGGACGTCCTGCTGCTCGCCGCCGAGCACCTTCGCACCACGGATAAGGATCTTGCTCATGGTTCTTACTTCTCCTCGGTACGGGTGTGGGTGACGGCGGGCTCGTTGCCGCCCAGAAGCAGGTACAGGACGGCCATGCGGATGGAGACGCCGTTGGCGACCTGCTCGATGACCGTGCAGCGGTCGGAGTCGGCGACCTCGGCGGTGATCTCCATGCCGCGGACCATCGGGCCCGGGTGCATCACGATGGCGTGCTCGGGCATCTTCGCCATGCGGTCGCCGTCCAGGCCGTAGCGCCGCGAGTACTCGCGCTCGGTCGGGAAGAAGGCGGCGTTCATCCGCTCGCGCTGGACGCGCAGCATCATCACGGCGTCGGACTTCGGCAGGGTGCTGTCGAGGTCGTACGAGACCTCGCAGGGCCAGGTCTCGACGCCGACCGGGACGAGGGTGGGCGGGGCGACGAGGGTGACCTCGGCGCCGAGGGTGTGCAGCAGGTCGACGTTCGAGCGGGCCACGCGGCTGTGCAGGACGTCCCCGACGAGCGTGATGCGCTTGCCCTCGAGGTCCTTGCCGAGTCCGGCGTCGCGGCCGACGAGGCGGCGGCGCATCGTGAACGCGTCGAGGAGCGCCTGCGTGGGGTGCTGGTGGGTACCGTCGCCCGCGTTGATGACCGGGGCGTCGATCCAGCCCGAGGTGGCGAGGCGGTAGGGCGCGCCGGAGGCTCCGTGCCGGATGACGACGGCGTCGACGCCCATCGCCTCCAGGGTCTGGGCGGTGTCCTTGAGGGACTCGCCCTTGGAGACGCTGGATCCCTTGGCGGCGAAGTTGATGACGTCCGCGGAGAGACGCTTCTCGGCGGCCTCGAACGAGATCCGGGTGCGGGTCGAGTCCTCGAAGAAGAGGTTGCAGATCGTGCGGCCGCGCAGGGCGGGCAGCTTCTTGATCGGCCGGTCGGCGACCCGGGCCATCTCCTCGGCGGTGTCGAGGATGAGGACGGCGTCGTCGCGGGTGAGGTCGGCGGCCGAGATGAGGTGTCGCATCATCGGGGAGGCTCCGTAGGAAAGTTCAGGAGTATTCGGGCATACGGGCGCGCGGCGGCACCCTCAGGGTCGGGCTGAGGGTGGCTACTGCTCGCCGGCCGGAGCGGTCCGCTTGGCGCCGAGCAGCACGGAGTCGCGTCCGTCCTCCTCGGCGAGCTGGACCTTGACCGTCTCCCGCAGCGACGTGGGGAGGTTCTTGCCGACGTAGTCGGCGCGAATGGGGAGTTCGCGGTGGCCGCGGTCGACGAGGACCGCGAGCTGCACGGCGCGGGGCCGCCCGATGTCGTTCAGGGCGTCAAGGGCGGCGCGGATGGTGCGACCGGAGAAGAGCACGTCGTCGACGAGGACGACGAGGCGGCCGTCGATGCCGTCGGCGGGGATCTCCGTGCGGGCCAGCGCGCGCGGCGGGTGCATGCGCAGGTCGTCGCGGTACATGGTGATGTCGAGGGAGCCGACCGGGATCTTCTGTCCGGTGATCTCTTCGAGCTTGTCCGCGAGCCGGCGGGCCAGGAAGACGCCGCGGGTGGGAATGCCCAGGAGCACGACGTCTTCGGCGCCCTTGGCGCGCTCGACGATCTCGTGAGCGATGCGGGTCAGTACCCGCGCGATGTCGGGACCCTCGAGTACGGGGCGTGCCTCATCGGAGCTGCTGATGTCCATAAAAAACGGACCCCCTTCTCCGCCTCACGGGACGGACCTTAAAGGACGTCGGATTTGCGCCGTCAACGCTACCAGGCCCGCAACGCCACCAATCACCCCCCTGGAGGTGCGAGACACGCCGTTCCGGGGGATGGTCGGAAGCGGACCACTCGGCTTGACGCAGCCAAGTAACGCTGCGTAACCTCACAGTGAGTTACCAGCCACGCGGCGGAGCCGCACGTTGATACAGCGTCCGGGAGCTATATGTCCAGCGAATACGCCAAACAGCTCGGGGCCAAGCTCCGCGCCATCCGCACCCAGCAGGGCCTTTCCCTCCACGGTGTCGAGGAGAAGTCCCAGGGACGCTGGAAGGCGGTCGTGGTCGGTTCGTACGAGCGCGGCGACCGTGCCGTGACCGTGCAGCGCCTCGCGGAGCTGGCGGACTTCTACGGGGTGCCGGTGCAGGAACTCCTGCCGGGCACCACGCCGGGCGGTGCGGCCGAGCCGCCGCCGAAGCTCGTTCTCGATCTGGAGCGCCTGGCCCACGTCCCGCCGGAGAAGGCGGGCCCCCTGCAGCGCTACGCGGCGACGATCCAGTCCCAGCGCGGCGACTACAACGGCAAGGTCCTGTCGATCCGCCAGGACGACCTGCGCACTCTCGCCGTCATCTACGACCAGTCGCCCTCGGTCCTCACCGAGCAGCTCATCAGCTGGGGCGTCCTGGACGCCGACGCGCGTCGCGCTGTCGCTCACGACGACCTCTGACAGACAGAAGTCGGCAGAAACGTCACGCCGCAGGGGCGGGCCGCTTTTCGCGGCCCGCCCCTGCGGCGTTCTCGTGCCCTGTCGCCCGTGTCCTACAGCCGCCCGCGGTCCGGCGGTCCCGGAATCCCGGAAAAGCGCCCGACCCGAAAAGCGTCAGGCCCGGAAAAGCGTCAGGCCCGGAGCGGAACACTTGACCAGTGTTCCGCTCCGGGCCTGACGGCTGTCGCTGCCTGCCTGCTACGCCTCGTCGCGGCGCAGCGTCGGCTTCAGGTCCTTGAAGCGGCCCAGAAGCCCGTTGACGAAGGCCGGGGAGTCGTCCGTGGAGAACTCCTTGGCGAGCTGCACGGCCTCGTCGAGCACCACGGCGTCCGGGGTGTCGTCGACCCAGACGAGCTCGTAGGCGCCCAGGCGCAGGATGTTGCGGTCGACGACCGGCATCCTGTCCAGGGTCCACCCGACGGCGTACTGCGAGATGAGCTCGTCGATACGCGCGGTCTGGCGCGCGTATCCCTCGACCAGCTCCATCGTGTACTCGCTGACCGGCGGCTGCCGGGTGTCGGACCGGGAGAGCCGGATCCAGTCCGCGAGGACCGTCTGGACGTCGACTCCGCGCTGGTCTGCCTCGAAAAGGATCTGGAAGGCGCGCTTGCGGGCCGTGTTGCGAGCAGCCACGGTTAGCTGTTCACCCGGCCGAGGTAGTCGCTCGTGCGGGTGTCGACCTTGATCTTCTCGCCGGTCGTGATGAAGAGCGGCACCTGGATCTGGTGGCCGGTCTCCAGCGTGGCGGGCTTGGTGCCACCGGTGGAGCGGTCGCCCTGGACACCGGGCTCGGTCTCCTGGACGACGAGCTCGACGGCGGCCGGCAGCTCGACGAAGAGCACCTCGCCCTCGTGCTGCGCAACCGTGGCGGTGAAGCCCTCGATCAGGAAGTTGGCGGCGTCACCGACGGACTTGCGGTCGACCATGAGCTGGTCGTACGTGTCCATGTCCATGAAGACGAAGTACTCGCCGTCCATGTACGAGAACTGCATGTCGCGCTTGTCGATCGTGGCCGTCTCGACCTTGACGCCGGCGTTGAAGGTCTTGTCGACGACCTTGCCGGAGAGCACGTTCTTGAGCTTGGTGCGCACAAAGGCAGGGCCCTTGCCGGGCTTGACGTGCTGGAACTCGACGACGGACCAGAGCTGGCCCCCGTCGAGCTTGAGCACCAGGCCGTTCTTGAGGTCGTTCGTGGAAGCCACGGTTGCGGAATCTCCTGGACTGACGATGGACGACCCCGGGGGCGCGCGCCGTTACAGCGCGAGCAGCTCCTTGGTCGTAATGGTGAGTAGCTCGGGTCCGCCGTCCGCCTCGGGGCGCACGACGAGCGTGTCATCGATCCGGACACCGCCCCGGCCCGGGAGGTGGACCCCCGGTTCGACGGTGACCGGCACACAAAGGTCCAGTTTACCCATGGCCGCGGGGGCCAACTGCGGCTCCTCGTCGATTTCGAGTCCCACACCGTGTCCGGTGAGCTGTGAGAGGCCGTCCTCGTACCCCGCGGAGTCCAGTACGTGGCGTGCCGCGCGGTCCACCTCACGGCACTCGGCGCCGGGCACGAGGCTCTCCCGGCCGGCCCTCTGGGCTGCGAAGACCAGGTCGTACAGGTCGATCTGCCAGTCGGCGGGCGAGGTTCCGATGACGAACGTACGGCCGATCTCGCAGCGGTATCCGCGGTAGGCGGCGCCGAGGCAGACCGAGAGGAAGTCGCCCTCCTCGACGCGGCGATCGGTGGGGCGGTGGGCGCCGCGGCCCGAGTTCGGCCCGGTGCCGACGGAGGTCGGGAAGGCGGGGCCATCGGCGCCGTGGTCGACCAGACGGCGCTCCAGTTCCAGGGCGAGATGGCGTTCGGTGCGGCCGACGAGGATCGATTCGAGCAGTTCACCGAGGGCCTGGTCGGCGATCTCGGCGGCGATGCGCAGACAGGAGATCTCTTCCTCGTCCTTGACGAGCCGCAGTTGCTCCACGGCGCCGCCCAGGTCGGCGAGGCGCAGCCGGGGTGCCACGGAGCCGAGCGCCCGGTGCCTGGCCACGGTCAGATGGTGTTCCTCCACGGCCAGCGAATCCGCCCCCAGGGAGAGCGCGACGCCGGCGGCCGCGACGGCGGGATCCCCGCCGGGCGCATCGAGCACCTGGACGCGCAGCGACTCGTCGGGGTGTCCCTCCGCGGGCTGCTCGCCGGGCGGCAGCCGGCACATCAGGACGTCGTCCTGGGCGTCGGGGCCCTTCCCCAGCAGGAGGACGGCGCCGTCGGGCGCCGCGCCCGCGAGATAGCGAACGTTGGCGGGGCGCGAGACGAGGACGGCCGCACTGCCGCCCGCCGCAGCGCGCTCCCTCAGCCGGTCCCTGCGGGCCGCGTACACCTCTGACATGATTCGAGCGTACGAGCGGCGGGGGAACGCGGCCCGGTCAGCGCGTCCGGACGGGCGGCGAGGAGGCCGGTGCAGGGGGCGGTCCGGCGGGCCGGGGACCCGCTACCACTGGGGCGGGCTCGCGATCGAGCGGGCGAGCACGTCGTCCAGGACCCGGGCCGTGGTGGGCACGTCCATCTGGGAGTTGTCGATGATGGGCAGGCCCGAGCCGTACCAGCCGGCCATGCGGCCGTGGATGCGGGCGACCTCCTCATCCGTGAGGCGGCGGTTCCCGCTGCGCTCCGCGTTGCGCTCGAGGACGATCTCCAGGCCGGGGAGCAGCACCACGGGCAGCAGGCCGGGGCCCACGTGCCGCTTCCAGCCGCCGAGGCCCACGACCGGACGGTCCGGGAAGACGGCGTCGTCGAGGACGCACGAGATGCCGTTGGCCAGGAAGTTGCGCGCGGCGAAGCCGCAGGTGCGGCGGGCGAGGCGGTACTGGGCCTCGGAGTGGTCGTTCCACCCCGACTGCGGGTCGGCGAAGCCGGAGCGCACCCACTCGCGTACGTCGTCGAGGCTGATGTGGGCCGTGGGGACGCGGCGCTGGTCCGCCCAGTACTTGGCGACACTCGTCTTGCCCGCGCCGGCGGGGCCGATGAGCAGGACGGCGAGCGTCGTGGCCGTGGCGTCGGCGGTGCCGGCCGCGGGCGGCGGGCTCGGCATGGCGACGGGGCCGCCGGGCGGAAGCTGCACATGGCCCGTGGTGTCCCGCGAGGGGGGCGGGGCGTGCTGAGGGACGCCGGGATTCGGGTGCTGACCCTGAGGCGGGCTGTGCGGGGCCTGCGGATGCGGGGCGGGTTGGGGCGGCGCGGGCGCCGGAGCGTGCGGCGCGGGTGCGTGCGGGGCCGGGCCCGAGGGGCCGGGAGGGCCAGCGAAGCCCGGGGCGGGCGGTGGCGGACCCGCCGGTCCGGGACCCGGGTGGGCGCCCGGGTGATGCGCGGCCTGGGACCAGCCTGCGGCCGGTCCGTGCCCCGGCTGAGGGGGCGGCGGCAGCGGCGAACCCACTGCGTGCTGCATCCGGTGCGACTCCGTCTCGTACAGGCAACTGGCGCCGGCGAACAAGGCGCTACCGAACGGTACCTTCCCCGGCCGCCGTTGTGTGAACGGCCGGGGAGGTCGCGAAGTGCCCGAAGGCGGGAGCTATTCGGCCACTTCGCCGTACGCCGCGAGGAGCACGGCCGGGTCGGGTCCTTCGAGGACCGTCGGCTTGGCGAGGCCGTCGAGGACGATGAACCGCAGCAGGTTGCCACGGGACTTCTTGTCGACCTTCATGTTCTCCAGAAGCTTGGGCCACTGGTCGTAGCGGTAGCTCAGGGGCAGCCCGACCGACTCGAGGACGGTGCGGTGCCGGTCGGCGGTCGCGTCGTCCAGGCGTCCGGCGAGACGGCCGAGTTCGGCGGCGAAGTGCATGCCGACGGAGACGGCGGCGCCGTGCCGCCACTTGTAGCGCTCGTTCTTCTCGATGGCGTGCGCGAGGGTGTGCCCGTAGTTGAGGATCTCGCGCAGACCCGACTCCTTGAGGTCGCCGGAGACGACCTCGGCCTTGACCTTGATGGAGCGCTCGATGAGCTCGGCGGTGTGCGGGCCCTGCGGGGAACGCGCCGCCTCGGGGTCGGACTCGATCAGGTCGAGGATCGCCGGGTCGGCGATGAAGCCGGCCTTGATGATCTCCGCGAGGCCGGACACGAAGTCGTTGACCGGCAGCGAGTCGAGGGCCGCGAGGTCGCAGAGGACGCCGGCCGGCGGGTGGAACGACCCCACGAGGTTCTTGCCCTCGGCGGTGTTGATGCCGGTCTTGCCGCCGACGGCCGCGTCCACCATGCCGAGCACCGTGGTCGGCACGGCGATCCAGCGCACCCCGCGCAGCCAGGTCGCGGCCACGAACCCGGCGAGGTCCGTGGTGGCGCCGCCGCCCACGCCGACGATGACGTCGGTGCGGGTGAAGCCGGACTGGCCGAGCGCCTTCCAGCAGTAGGCGGCGACCTCGGCGGTCTTGGCCTCCTCGGCGTTGGGCACCTGGATGGCGACGACCTCGAAGCCCTGGTCGGCGAGGTCGCCGCGCAGCGCCTCACCGGTCTCGGCGAGCGCCTCGGGGTGGATGATCGCGACGCGCTGGGCGGACTCGCCGATCAGACCGCCGAGCTCGCCGAGGAGCTGACGTCCGACGAGGACCTCGTACGGGTCGGTGCCCGCCGTGCCGCCGACCTGGATCCGGGTCACCTGCTGCTCGGTCATGCCTTCTTCAACTCCAGAGCGTCGAGGACCGCGCGGGCGACCTCTTCGGGGGTGCGGTCGTCGGTGGGTACGACGACGCGGGCGACTTCGGTGTACAGGTGACGGCGGGCTTCCATCAGCTCGCGCCACTGGCGGCGCGGGTTGACGGCGAGCAGCGGACGGGCCGTGTTGAGGCCGGTCCGCTTGACCGCCTCCTCGACGTCCATCGACAGATAGACGACGGGGAGTGAAGCCAGCAGCGCGCGCGTCGACTCGTCGAGGATCGCTCCGCCGCCGAGCGCGAGCACACCCTGGTGCTCGGCGACGGCTTCGCGCACGGCCTGCCGTTCGAGTTCGCGGAAGTGGGGCTCGCCCTCGTCCACGAAGATGTCCGCGATGGAGCGGCCCTGGGCCGCCACGATGTCCGCGTCGGTGTCCCGGTAGGGGGAGCCCAGCCACTCGGCGAGCAGCTCCCCCACCGTGGACTTGCCGACGCCCATGGGGCCGACGAGTACGACCAGCGGGCCGCTCACCGGATCTGGAGGTTGTCGAGGTACGACTGCACGTTGCGCCGGGTCTCGGGGACGCTGTCGCCACCGAACTTCTCCGCGACGGCGTCGGCGAGCACGAGCGCGACCATGGCCTCGGCGACGATGCCGGCGGCCGGGACCGCGCACACGTCGGAGCGCTGGTGGTGGGCCTTCGCGGCCTCGCCGGTCGCCACGTCGATGGTGGCCAGCGCGCGCGGGACGGTCGCGATGGGCTTCATCGCGGCGCGCACGCGCAGCAGTTCACCGGTGGTCAGACCGCCCTCGGTGCCGCCGGAACGGCCCGACGTGCGCTTGATGCCGTCGTCCGTGGTCACGATCTCGTCGTGCGCCTTCGAACCGGGCACGCGCGCGAGCTCGAAGCCGTCGCCGACCTCGACACCCTTGATGGCCTGGATGCCCATGAGGGCGCCCGCGAGGCGAGCGTCGAGACGCCGGTCCCAGTGCACGTGCGAGCCGAGGCCCACCGGCACGCCGTAGGCGAGGACCTCGACGACGCCGCCGAGGGTGTCGCCGTCCTTGTGGGCCTGGTCGATCTCCGCGACCATCGCCTTCGACGCGTCCGCGTCCAGGCAGCGCACCGGGTCGGCGTCGAGCTTGTCGACGTCGGCCGGGGTCGGGTAGACGCCGTAGGGCGCCTTGGCGCTCGCCAGCTCGGTGACGTGGCTGACGATCTCGATGCCGGCCGTCTCCTTGAGGTAGGAGCGGGCGACGGCGCCGAGCGCCACGCGGGCCGCCGTCTCACGGGCGGAGGCGCGCTCCAGGATCGGCCGGGCCTCGTCGAAGCCGTACTTCTGCATACCGGCGAGGTCGGCGTGACCGGGGCGGGGCCGGGTCAGCGGCGCGTTGCGCGCCAGATCGGCGAGGATCTCGGGGTCGACCGGGTCGGCCGACATGACCTGCTCCCACTTGGGCCACTCGGTGTTGCCCACCATGACCGCGACCGGCGAGCCCATGGTGAGGCCGTGGCGCACACCACCGAGGAAGGTCACCTCGTCGCGCTCGAACTTCATCCGCGCGCCGCGTCCATAGCCGAGCCGCCGCCGGGCCAGGTGGTCCGCCACCATCTCCGTGGTGATCGGCACGCCGGCGGGAAGTCCCTCCAGCGTCGCGACAAGTGCGGGTCCGTGGGACTCCCCAGCGGTCAGCCAGCGCAACCTGCTCAACGGTGCTCCTCTTGCTCGCGCCTCGAACTGCGATGGCGCGGCCGGGTGCGCGGCCCTGGCCCGCCACCCCCGATCCTCCCACGTCCGCGCACCCGACCTGGCCCCCGGTCCATCAGACGGACGCCGAGACGGGCACGGCCCGGGTCAGCCGGCGAGCGCCCGCTCCCCGGCCCGGCGCATCGCACCGAGCGGCGCCGGGGCGCGTCCCGTCATCTGCTCGACCTGGAGGACGGCCTGGTGCACGAGCAGGTCGAGCCCGCTCACGACCGCTCCGCCGTACCCGGACCAGCGGGCCGCGAGCTGGGTCGGCCAGGGGTCGTAGAGGACGTCGAAGAGGGTGCCGGGCCGTTCGGGGATGCCGGCTGCGAGGGCGTCCGTGGTCCCGGCGGGCGTCGTGGCGACGACCAGCGGCGCGGTCAGGGCACGCGCCGCGTCCGACCACTTCCCGATCTTCACGTCCACGTCGAGCCGTTCGCCCCACTCCCGCATCTCGGCGGCGCGGGCGTCACTGCGTACGTACGCGACGATCTCGCCGGCGCAGATCCGCGACAGGGCGGCGAACGCGGAGGACGCGGTGGCTCCCGCGCCGAGGATCGCGGCGGACTCGACCTTGTCGATGCCGCGCTCGGCGAGGGCGGCGACCATGCCGGGGATGTCGGTGTTGTCGCCGACCTTGTGCCCGTCCTCGGTGAGGACGACGGTGTTGACGGCCTCGACGGAGGCGGCCGTGTCACTGATCGTGTCGAGCAGCGGGATCACCGCGCGCTTGAGCGGCATGGTCAGCGAGAGGCCCGCCCACTCGGGCCCGAGCCCGGCCAGGAAGTCGGGCAGCGCCACCTCGTCGACCTCGAAGCGGTCGTAGGACCAGCCCTCCAGGCCCAATTCCTCGTAGGCGGCGCGGTGGAGCACCGGGGAAAGGGAGTGGGCGATGGGCGACCCGAGTACGGCCGCCCTTCTGATTGCTGACATCAGTTCTTCCTCGACGCGTTCCACTTGTCGACCAGCTTCTGGTGGTCCTCGTTCGTCTTGGTGAACTCGCTGGTCTTGCCGTCCATCGAGATGAAGTAGTACCAGCCGTCGCTGGTCGGGTCGATGGCGCCCTTCAGAGCTTCCTCACCCGGGTTTCCGATCGGCCCGGGCGGCAGGCCCTTGTAGTAGTACGTGTTGTAGCGGTTGTCGTACTTGCGCAGCGCGGTGAGGCTCAGGTCGATCTTGCTCTGGTTCTTGACGTAGTTGTATGTGGAGTCGAACTCCAGCATTCCGTTCGTCTGCTCGTTGCCGGGCTTGAGGCGGTTGTAGACGACCTCGGCCATCTTGCGGAAGTCGTCGTGGCTCGTGCCCTCGGCCTGCGCGAGGCTCGCCACCGTGATCAGCTGCCACGGGCTGTCGAGGCCGAGGCTCCTGGCCTTCTTCTCGACGCCGTAGGACTCGTACGTCTCGGTCGCCCGCGACACCATCTGCTTCAGGACCGTCTCGGGCTTCCCGCCCTTGGCGACGCCGTAGCTGGACGGGAAGAGGAACCCTTCCAGCGGGTCCTTCACATTCGGCTCGTTCATGGCCCAGGAGGGCAGTCCGAGCTTCTTGTAGTCCTTCTTCGCGATCTCTTGCGTGGTCCCCTTGGGGACGCCGAGCCGCTTGTCGATCTGCGCGTAGACCCAGACGTTGCGGCGCCCCTCGGCGATGATCAGGTTGTTCCGGCTGCTCGGGCTGAGCATCATCTCGACCGCGCTCGCGGCCGACATTTCCTTCTCGAGCGTATATCCGCCGTCCTGAATGGACTTGCCCCGCGGATTCTGCTCCTGCGCCGAGACGAAGGCGTCCACGCTCTTGATGACGCCCGCTTCCTTCAGACGCTGGCCGATGACATAGCCGCCCGCGCCCTTGGGAATGTCCACGGAAACGGATTCGCCATTTCCGGACCCCGCGTAATCCGGCGCCGATCCGAAACGGTTCTGATAGAACTGATACCCGAAATAGCCGACACCGCCGACGCCGCCCACGAAGATCACGGTGAGAACCAGGCAGGCGCATCCGCTGCGCCGCTTCTTCGGCTTCTTGCCGCCGCGGCCGCGGCGGCTGCCCCGGTCGCGCGGGTCGTCGTAGTCGTCGCCGTCGTCATCGCCGCCACCGGCGAAGAACGCGTGCTCGCCCTGGTCGGGGCCCGGGTCCCAGTCCGTCTCCGGCTCCGCGGCGGCCCCGCGCCGGCCGGGCGGCTCCGGCGGCGGGTACGCGTCGGGGGTGCCGTAGAGATCCGGCTGCTCACCGCCGTACGCGACAGGCTGCTGCTGGCCGCCGTACGGGTCCACCGGATCGGCGTTGTACGGGACATGGCCGTGCTGGCCGGTGTCCCAGCCGCCACCCTGCGGCTGACCGCCGTACTGCTGACCGCCGCCGTACTGCTGCCGGCCGTACTGGTCGTGCTGACCGGTGCCCCACTCGCCGCCGTACTGCTGCGGCTGCTGGTGGGACTGAGGATGCTGCGGCTGCTGAGGGTGGTACTGCCCCTGGCCGCCGTAGGCAGACTGGCCGTCGGCGGCCTGCTGCCCCCACCCCTGGTCCCCGTACAGCGGGTCCTCGGGGTGCCACGGTTCGGAGCCAGGGCCCCGGCCATACTCAGTCATCGATCCCCTACAAGCCGCGAGGCGGCGGCCGCGTCCGGGTGGCAGGGCAACCGTTCCGCCTCTTGATGCTGTGCGGCAGCTGTTCGAACGCCGCCGGTCGCGCGGAACGTTACCGTATCGCGATCAGATGCCCACTTCGACGCCCTCGCCCGGAGCTTTACCTGACGCCCGTTCGGACTCCAGGGCCTGCTGGAGAATGATGACCGCGGCCGCCTGATCGATGACAGACCGGCCCTTTTTGGACTTCACGCCCGAGGCGCGCAGCCCCTGACTTGCCGTCACTGTGGTCATCCTCTCGTCCACGAGCCGCACACCGACGGGAGCGATCCCGTCGGCCAGCTCCTGGGCGAACGCGCGGACCTTGACCGCGGCCGGCCCCTCGCCCCCCTTGAGGGAGCGAGGGAGTCCGACGACGACCTCGATCGGCTCGTACTCCTCCACGAGTTGCCGCAACCGCCGGTGGGCGGCCGGGACATCGCGTCCCGGCACGGTCTCCACCGGGGTGGCGAGGATCCCGTCGGGGTCGCACGAGGCGACCCCGATCCGGGCGTCCCCGACGTCGATCGCGAGCCGTCGGCCGCGTCGCATCAGGCGGTTTCCGCGACGAGTCGCTCGACGGAGGCCACGGCGTCGCCGATGGCGGCCGGGTTCTGGCCGCCGCCCTGGGCGACGTCCGGCTTGCCGCCACCGCCGCCACCGAGGGTCTTGGCGGCCGTGCGGACCAGGTCACCGGCCTTCAGACCGCGCTCACGAGCGGCCTCGTTCGTGGCGATGACCGTCAGGGGCTTGCCGTTGACCGTCGTGAACAGGGCCACCACGGCGGCGCGTCCGCCCTGGATGCGGCCGCGCACGTCGAGGACCAGCTTGCGCAGGTCGTCGGCGCCGGTGCCGTCCGGGACCTGACCGGTGACCAGCGCGACCCCGCGCACGTCGGTGGCGCCCGCGGCAAGACCGGCGGCGGCCTGGAGGACCTTCTCCGCGCGGAACTTCTCGATCTCCTTCTCGGCGTCCTTCAGCTTGCCGAGCATCGCCGAGACCTTCTCCGGCAGCTCCTCGGGGCGGCCCTTGACCAGCTCCTGGAGCTGGGCGACGACCGTGTGCTCGCGGGCGAGGAAGTTGTACGCGTCGACGCCGACCAGGGCCTCGATACGGCGCACGCCCGAGCCGATGGACGACTCGCCGAGCAGCTTCACCAGCCCCAGCTGGGCGGTGTTGTGCACGTGCGTGCCGCCGCACAGCTCCTTGGAGAAGTCGCCGATGGTGACGACGCGGACGCGCTCGCCGTACTTCTCGCCGAACTCGGCGATGGCGCCCTGCTTCTTGGCGTCGTCGATCGACATGACCTCGGCCTGCACGTCGAGTTCGCGCGAGAGGACCTCGTTGATCTTCTGCTCGACGTCCGTCATCACGGCCGTGGGCACGGCGGACGGCGAACCGAAGTCGAAGCGGAAGCGGCCGGGCTGGTTCTCCGAACCGGCCTGGGCGGCCGTCGGGCCGAGGGCGTCGCGCAGCGCCTGGTGCGTGAGGTGCGTGGCGGAGTGGGCGCGGGCGATGGAACGGCGGCGCGTCACGTCGATGACGGCCTGGGCCGGGGCGCCGACGGTGACCTCGCCGACCTGGACGACGCCCTTGTGGACGTAGACGCCCGGGACGGGCTTCTGGCAGTCGCGGATCTCGATCACCGCGCCGTTGTCCAGCTTGATGCGGCCGGTGTCGCCGATCTGGCCGCCGCCCTCGGCGTAGAAGGGGGTGCGGTCGAGGACGACCTCGACCTCGTCGCCCTCGGAGGCGGCCGGGGAGGAGACGCCGTTGACCAGCAGGCCGACGATCGTGGACTCACCCTCGGTCGACGTGTAGCCGATGAAGTCCGTGGCACCGGCGGCGTCCGCGATCTCGCGGTAGACGCCGACATCGGCGTGGCCGGTCTTCTTGGCCTGGGCGTCGGCCTTGGCGCGCTCCCGCTGCTCCTTCATCAGACGCCGGAAGCCGTCCTCGTCCACGGACAGGCCCTGCTCGGCGGCCATCTCCAGGGTGAGGTCGATCGGGAAGCCCCAGGTGTCGTGGAGCAGGAACGCCTTGTCGCCGGCGAGGACCGTGCCGCCCGCGGCCTTGGTGTCGATGACGGCGGTGTCGAGGATGTTCGTGCCGCCCTTGAGAGCCTTGAGGAAGGCGGCCTCTTCCGCGAGGGCGACGGTCTCGATGCGCTTGCGGTCGGTGATGAGCTCCGGGTACTGCTGGCCCATCGTGTCGATCACGACGTCGACGAGGTCCTTGACGACCGGACCGGTGGCGCCCATGAGACGCATGTTGCGGATGGCGCGGCGCATGATGCGGCGCAGGACGTAGCCACGCCCCTCGTTGCCGGGGGTGACGCCGTCGCCGATGAGCATCACGGACGTGCGGATGTGGTCGGAGACGACGCGCATCGAGACGTCGGTGCCGTGCTTCTCGCCGTACCGGACACCGGTGAGTTCGGTGGCCTTGTCCATGACGACCCGCAGGGTGTCCGTCTCGTACATGTTCTGTACGCCCTGCAGGATCATGGCGAGACGCTCGAGGCCGAGACCCGTGTCGATGTTCTGCGACGGCAGGTCGCCGAGGATCTCGAAGTCCTCCTTGCCGATGCCGGCGCCGCGCTCGTACTGCATGAAGACCAGGTTCCAGATCTCCACGTACCGCTCGTCGTTGACGGCCGGGCCGCCCTCGACACCGAACTCGGGGCCGCGGTCGTAGTTGATCTCGGAACACGGGCCGCAGGGGCCGGGGACGCCCATGGACCAGAAGTTGTCCTTCTTGCCCAGGCGCTGGATGCGCTCCTTGGGCACGCCGACGACGTCGTGCCAGATGCGCTCGGCCTCGTCGTCGTCGAGGTAGACGGTGATCCAGAGCTTCTCCGGGTCGAGGCCGTAACCACCGTCCGCCACGGAGCTGGTGAGCAGCTCCCAGGCGTACTTGATGGCGCCTTCCTTGAAGTAGTCGCCGAAGGAGAAGTTGCCGCACATCTGGAAGAACGTGCCGTGGCGCGTGGTCTTGCCGACCTCTTCGATGTCCGGCGTGCGCACGCACTTCTGCACCGAGGTGGCGCGCGGGGCGGGCGGCTTGACCTCGCCGAGGAAGTACGGCTTGAACGGGACCATGCCCGCGTTGACCAGCAGCAGAGTCGGGTCGTCCGCGATGAGCGACGCCGAGGGCACGACCTTGTGGCCACGCTCCTCGAAGAAGCTCAGCCAGCGGCGGCGGATTTCAGCCGACTCCATCAGTGGTCCTCATTCCGGTTGTACGAGTACGTCGTGTTGTCGAGGTACTTGGGATTGTTCTTCACGTGGTTGTTCTTCACGTGGTTCTCGATGACGGCGAAGCGGCGCTGCGCGGGCAGTTCGGCGTCCACCGGGGCGTTGAGGCCCAGCGCGTCGTCGAGTTCGGCCTCGCGCTCGGCCATGCCGTCGCGGACGTCGAGGGCGAAGTCCTTGAGACGGTGACCCGCCTCGATCGCCTTGTTGGCGGCCTGCGCGGCGAGGCTCTCCGGCGTCAGCTTCTTCAGCTTGCGGTTGACCTTGGTGGTGGCCCAAACGCCGGCGGCTGCGCCCGCGGTGAACCAGAACGTACGGCGGAACATCGCTGCGTCAGTCCCTCTTGTTCGGGTTGTTCCGCGCGTCCCGCTTGCTGCGCCGCGCCGACGGGACGGTGCGGCCCACGATCACGGTACGGCGGGACTGCTTGGCGGGCGCTTCGGCTGCGGAGGCACCCGTGGACTTGCGACCGATCGCCCGGCGCACGCCGTAGCCGAAGGCGGCCACCTTGACGAGCGGGCCACCGAAGGTGGAGGCGACGGTGGAGGACAGCGCCGACGCGTTCGACGTGACCTCCTGGACGTCCGACGCGATGGCGTCGACCCGGTCGATCTGTGTCTGCGCGGAGCGCACGGCCGCGGAGGCGTCGGCAAGCAGCGGGACCGCCTGCTCGGTCACATCCGCCACGAGCTTGGTGGTCGCCCTGAGCGTCTGGGCCAGCCTCGCCAGAGCCACCGCGAGGAAGGAGACCAGGATCGCCCAGAAGACGGCCACCAGGATCCCGGCCACCTCTCCACCGGACACTTAGCACCGCTTCCTGAACATCGAAAAGTCGTCCCCCGAGCCTATCGCGCCGGGGTCCGCGCTCCGTACCGGATTACCGCTCACCGCGGGCGGAGTTACGCGTACCGATTGTACGGACTGCATACGCATGAGTACGCTCCGTACCTGATGCGACGCGAACTGCGCCCTGCCGGCAGGCCCGAGGGTTCCACCCCGCCCGGCAACCTCCCCGTCGAGCTCAACCGCTTCGTCGGTCGGGCCGCCGAACTCACGGAGCTCACGAGGGCCCTCGAGGCGGCTCGCCTGGTCACGGTGACCGGAGCCGGTGGAGTCGGCAAGTCCCGCTTCGCCGTGAGAGCGGCCGCCCCGGCCGCGGGGCATCTGGGCTGCGACGCCGTCCGGCGGGTGGACCTCGCCGCGGTGCGCGAGCCGGACCTGGTCGAGTACGCGCTCGCCACGGCCCTCGAGCTGACCGACCACACGAGCCGCCCGCAGCGCGAGGTCCTTCTCGACCATCTCGGGCAACGCCAACTCCTGCTCGTCATCGACGGGTTCGAGCATCTCGTCGACGCGTGCGCCTCGCTGGTGACCGAACTGCTCGGCGCCTCGCCGGATCTGCGGGTCCTCGCGGTGGGGCGCCGGCCCCTGTCCGTGGAAGGGGAACGGATCTTCCCGCTGGCGCCGCTCGACACCTCCGACGCGGCCGACCTCTTCGCCGACCGGGCCGCCGCGCTGCTGCCGGGCTTCACCGTGGACGACGGGAACCGGACGGACGTCGTCGAGGTGTGCGAGCGGCTCGACTGTCTGCCGCTCGCGGTGGAACTGGCGGCGGGGCGGCTGCGGGCGCTGTCGCCGGCGGACCTGCTCGACCGGCTCGACGACCGGTTCAAACTGCTGACGGGCGGCACGCGCGGTGCGCTGCCGCGGCATCAGACGCTGCGGACGGCGATCGGCTGGAGCCATGAGCTGTGCACGGCGCAGGAGCGGCTGCTGTGGGCGCGGCTGTCGGTGTTCTCCGGACAGTTCGACCTGGACGCCGCGGAGTACGTCTGCAGCGGGGACGGGCTGCACGCCGACGCGGTCCTCGATGTGCTCTCCGAGCTGATCGCGCAGTCCGTGGTGATCCGCGAGGAGGCGGACTCCGTGGTGCGCTACCGGATGCTCGACACGGTCAGGGCCTACGGCGCGGACTGGCTGGAGGTGTCGGGCGACACCGCGCGCATGCGGCGCAGGCACCGCGACTGGTACATGGGTCTCGCCACGTGGTGCGAACTCGACTGGTTCTCGCCGCGGCAGGCGCAGGTGGCGGCGCAGATCGGGGCGGAGCTGCCGAATCTGCGGGCCGCGCTGGAGTTCTGCCTGACGGAACCGGGCGAGACGCACCTGGGGCAGTACCTCGCGGGCACGCTGTGGTTCTACTGGGCGGGCTGCGGCCACCTGTCCGAGGGGCGGCTCTGGCTGGAGCGCAGCGTGGAACTCGACCCGGAGACCGAGGACGGCGACTACACCCGGTCCCGGCTGAAGGCCCTGTGGGTGCTCGGCTATGTGGCGATCCTCCAGGGCGACACGGTGCCCGCGCTCGCGGCACTCCAGGAGTGCCGCGACGAGGCGGAACGCATCGGCGACGCCACGGCGGTCGCGTACGCGGTGCATCGCAGGGGCTGCCTGGCCCTGGTCACGGACGATCTGCCGCGCGCCGAGGAGCTGCTGCGGACCGCGCTCACCGGGTACCGGGAGGTCGGTGAGCTGAACAGCAGCGTGCTGATGGGCCAGGTCGAGCTGGCGATGGCTGTGGCGTTCCAGGGTGATCTGGCCGCGGCGGTCGAGCTGTGCGAGGACGTGCGACTGGTCTGCGAGGACCACGGCGAGCGGTGGACGCTGGCGTACGCGCTGTTCGTCCTGGCGTACGCGGAGTGGACCAAGGGCGATCTGGTGCGGGCTCGGCAGCTGCTGCGCGAGTGCCTCGTCATCCAGGACAGGTTCCACGACCTGCTGGGCACGGTCCTGACGATCGAGCTGCTGGCGCTCGTCACCGTGACGGAGGGGGACGCGGGTGAGGCGGCGCTGCTCCAGGGCGCGGCGGGCCGGATCTGGCCGTCCGTGGGGCTGCCGCTGTTCGGCTCGGCGCACTACAACGCGCCGCACGAGCGGTGTGCGTCGGACGCCCGGGCCATCCTCGGCGACGCGCGGTTCGAGTCGTTCGTGGCGGCCGGGGCGCGCCTGGAGCCCGCGGAGGCCGTGCAGCGGGCGCTCGGACGGGACACCGCGTCCCGGCAGGCCGTGGTGCCGGGACCGCGTACCGCGCATCCGGCCCCGGAAACGCGCGAGCCCGCCGCCTCCCCGACCGTGCAGGGCGGGGAGACGACGGGCTGAAACGCAGGAAGTGCTACGTCCGCCGGATGATCAGCGGGCGTAGTACTCGACGACGAGCTGCTCGTCGCAGATCACGGGGATTTCCTTGCGGTTCGGGTCACGGTCCAGACGGAAGGCCAGGGCCTTCAGGTTGACCTGGAGGTAACGCGGGATCTCGCCGTCGGGGGCGAAGCCACCCTCACGCGCGACCTGGAACAGCGGCTTCTCGCGGCTGCGCTCGCGGACCATCACGACGTCGTCGGGACGGACACGGTACGACGGCTTGTCGACCTTGCCGCCGTTGACCTCGATGTGGCCGTGAACGACCATCTGGCGGGCCTGGTAGATCGTACGGGCGATGCCCGAACGCAGAACCAGGGCGTCGAGACGACGCTCCAGCTCGATGACCAGGGCCTCACCGGTCTTGAGCTGCGTCTTGGCGGCACGCTCGTAGGCGCGGACGAGCTGGCGCTCGGACACGTCGTACTGCGCGCGCAGACGCTGCTTCTCGAGCAGACGGACCTTGTAGTCCGAGTTCTGCTTGCGGCCGCGGCCGTGCTCGCCCGGCGGGTAGGGGCGGGCCTCGAAGTACTTGACGGCCTTCGGGGTCAGCGCGATACCGAGGGCACGCGACTTCTTGACCTTGGGGCGGGACTGGTTCGTCATGAACCAAACACCTCATTGTTCTGTGTGGATACGGCTTCACCAGGGTTAAGGGAGGTCGCATCCGCAGCCGGGGAAACCCGCCTTGTCCTTGCGGACGGGGCAGGCAGCCGCTCCCTGGTCTGGGCACATACGTGCAGCACGCGAGTGGCCCACCGACCGCTTCCCGGGGACCGGGATGGTGGTGGGCTGCCCGCGACACCTATCGACGGTGCGCGACGCTCCTGGATCCCCATGCCTCGCGGCGTCGGGGTTCCGGCTGCATGTCCCGCTCTGGTGGTGCCGGCCGGGGCCGGACGCGAGACGCAGCGCTTCGGGAAGTTTACAGGGTGACGAGGAGTGCTGCGGACCGGGGGGCACGGCCTGCGGGACCCTGGGGCCTCAGCTGTCCGTCGCGCCCGGCTGCTCGCCGGTGAGGCGCTCGCGGACGCGCTCGGCCACGTCCGCGTACCGGGCCTCCGCCCCGTACCGGGTGGGCTGGTAGTAGCGCTTGCCCTTGACCGCGTCCGGCGCGTACTGCTGGGCGGCGATGCCTCCGGGGACGTCGTGCGGATACACGTATCCCTGCGCGTGGCCGAGCTTGGCCGCGCCCTTGTAGTGGCCGTCGCGCAGATGGGGCGGGACGGGGCCCGCGAGGCCCTTGCGGACGTCCTCCATGGCAGCGCCGATCGCCGTCGTCGCCGAGTTCGACTTCGGGGCGAGGGCGAGGGCGATCGTCGCGTGGCTGAGGGTGAGCGCCGCCTCCGGGAAGCCGATCATCGCGACGGCCTGGGCCGCCGCGACGGCCGTGGGCAGCGCCGTCGGGTCGGCGAGGCCGATGTCCTCGCTCGCGGAGATCATCAGGCGGCGGGCGATGAAGCGGGGGTCCTCACCGGCCTCGATCATGCGGGCCAGATAGTGCAGGGCCGCGTCCACGTCCGAGCCGCGGATGGACTTGATCAGGGCGCTCGCGACGTCGTAGTGCTGGTCGCCGTCCCGGTCGTACTTGACCGCGGCGCGGTCGACCGACTCCTCCAGGGTCTGGAGGGTGATCTCCCTCTCCTGTTTGGCGAGGGCGGAGCCCGCGCCCGCCTCCAGCGCCGTGAGGGCCCGGCGCGCGTCGCCGCCCGCGATGCGCAGCAGGTGGGCCTCCGCCTCATCGGGCAGCGTGACCGCGCCGCCGAGACCGCGCTCCTCGGCGAGGGCCCGCCGGAGCAGGGCGCGCAGGTCGTCGTCCGTGAGGGATTCGAGGGTGAGGAGCAGAGAGCGGGACAGGAGCGGGGAGATGATCGAGAAGTACGGGTTCTCGGTGGTCGCCGCGATCAGCGTGACCCAGCGGTTCTCGACGGCCGGCAGCAGGGAGTCCTGCTGGGCCTTGCTGAAGCGGTGGATCTCGTCGAGGAAGAGGACGGTCTCCTTGCCGTGGCCGCCGAGTGCCCGGCGGGCGCCGTCGATGACGGCCCGCACCTCCTTGACGCCCGCGGTGATCGCGGAGAGCTCCACGAAGCGCTTGTTCGTGGCCTTGGAGACGACGTACGCGAGGGTCGTCTTGCCGATGCCGGGCGGGCCCCAGAGGATCACCGACGACGGTCCGGCGGGGCTGTACCCGCCGGAGGCACGATCGCCCTCCCCCACGAGGCGGCGCAGGGGTGAGCCCGGCTTCAGCAGATGCTGCTGGCCGACGACTTCGTCGAGGGTGCGCGGGCGCATCCGGACGGCCAGGGGGCTGCTGGACGGGTCTTTTTCCTGGCGGTCTTCGGCTGCGGCGGTGAACAGGTCGGGCTCCACGTCGAAAACCCTATGTCACCCCACTGACAATCCCGCCCGGCCCCATGAAGCGGGGGCCGCGGCCACGGCTCAGCTGGTCCAGAAGTCCCACCAGCGCGTCAGGATCAGCATCCCGATGATCCCGACGTGCAGCACGGGCAGGACCCACGTGAACTCACCGAAGAACGACCGCAGCCAGGACGGCGCGGGCAGGAACCCGTTGCGCACGTTGAACGACGTCACGTACCAGAACATGACGATCGTGGCGACCCACGCCAAAGAGCACCACAGGCACAGCGCGTTGATCCGGTACAGCGACTGGAACTGCAGCCATGTGCAGAACCCGACGCCGAACAGCGTGCCCGCGTTGAACGTCAGCCAGTACCAGCGCGGGAACCTCGCCCGCCCCAGCAGACTCATCCCCACACAGATCACGACCGCGTAGGCCGCGAGCCCCAGCATCGGGTTCGGGAACCCGAACGCCGACGCCTGGGCGCTCTTCATGATGTTCCCGCAGGACACCACCGGGTTGAGACTGCACCCCGGCGTGAAGTTCGGGTCCTCCAGCAGCTTGAACTTGTCGATCGTGATGACCCACGCGGCGAGCAGCCCCGCCGCACCGGTGATCACCAGAAGCAGGGCGAAACCCAGGGAACCCCCGGCGCTGCGGGCGGCGCCCGCTCCGTCGTCGCCGGTGGAGGAGGCGCTGTCGCTTGCCGTGGTCGTCTTGCTCATCACGCCGTTCCGTCGCTTGGGGTGGTGGCTGCTGGCTGCCTCATTCTGCCGCACGCTCCTGTGTGTCCACCGTTCGATGGCCATAAGCATGTACGGCCGACGGTCGCGAAGTGTTCGCCCCGACGGGACGCTCCCTGACAGGGCGACGCACATGGTGCGAACGTCGAAGGAGCGGGGCACGCGAGTGCCCCGCTCCTTCGACTGCTCCAGAGGCCCGGCTACGCCAGCCTGGCCTTCAGGACGGCCACGATCTCGTCGACCGCCACCGCGTCCTGTTCGCCCGACTCCATGTCCTTGAGCTGGACGACACCGTCGGCGAGGTCACGTTCGCCGGCGACGATCGTGAAGCGGGCGCCGCTGCGGTTCGCGTTCTTCATCGCGCCCTTGAGGCCCTTGCCGCCGTACGAGAAGTCGGCGGAGACACCGGCCCGGCGCAGCTCCGTCACCTTGGAGAAGAGGACGCGGCGCGCCTCGTCACCGAGCGGGACCGCGAACACGCTGGTGGTGGCGGGGATTTCGAGCTCCACACCCTCCGCCTCGAGCGCCAGGACGGTGCGGTCGACGCCGAGCGCCCAGCCGACGGACGGCAGCGACGGGCCGCCGATCATCTCGGACAGGCCGTCGTAGCGACCGCCGCCGCCCACCGCGGACTGCGAGCCGAGACCGTCGTGGACGAACTCGAAGGTGGTGCGCGTGTAGTAGTCGAGGCCGCGGACCAGCTTCTCGTCGTCCTCGTAGGCGACGCCCTCGGCGGTCAGGAGCTCACGGACCTGCTCGTGGTACGCCTTGCAGCCGTCGCACAGGTAGTCGCGCAGCGAGGGTGCGCCGACGAGCTGCTTCTGGACCTCGGGGCGCTTGTCGTCGAGGACGCGCAGCGGGTTGATCTCGGCGCGGCGCAGGGTGTCCTCGTCGAGGTCGAGACCGCGCAGGAAGTCCTGGAGCGCGGCGCGGTAGACCGGCCGGCACTCCTTGTCGCCGAGCGAGTTCAGCAGGATGCGGAAGTCGCGCAGCCCGAGCGAGCGGTACGCCTGGTCGGCCAGGATGATCAGCTCGGCGTCGAGCGCCGGGTCCTCTGCACCGATCGCCTCGGCGCCGACCTGCGAGAAGTGCCGGTAGCGGCCCTTCTGGGGGCGCTCGTAGCGGTAGTACGAGCCGGAGTACCAGAGCTTCACCGGGAGGTTGCCGGCCTTGTGGAGGTTGGCCTCCAGGGCGGCACGCAGCACGGACGCGGTGCCCTCGGGGCGCAGGGCGAGCCTGTCGCCGCCCTTCGTCTCGAAGGCGTACATCTCCTTGGTGACGATGTCGGTGGACTCACCGACACCGCGCGCGAACAGCTCGACGTTCTCGAAGCCGGGCGTCTCGACGTAGCCGTAGCCGGAGTTCCTCAGCGGGGTGGAGATGGCGTCGCGCACCGCGAGGTACTTCGCGGAGTCGGGGGGAAGCAGGTCGTACGTGCCCTTGGGGGCCTGAAAGGTGCTCACGGAAGTCTCTCGTCACATTCCTCGTCGGGGAGCCTCGAACGAGGTTCCCTGGCCGGCGGCCACCTGCCGCAGATACGGGTTGGTGGCGCGCTCCTGGCCGATGGTCGTCTGGGAGCCGTGCCCGGAGAGCACCACGGTCGAGTCGTCGAGCGGCAGGCACACGCGTGCCAGCGATTCGAGCATGTCGTCCATGGAGCCACCGGGCAGATCGGTGCGTCCGATGGAGCCGGCGAAGAGCAGATCCCCGGAGAAGAACACGGACGGGACGTCCGCGCTCTCGGGCATCCTGAAGGCCACCGACCCCTTGGTATGACCCGGCGCGTGCGCCACGGTCAGGTCGAGGCCGGCCAGCTTCAGTTCGGAACCGTCGCTCAGCTCCCGCACGTCGTCGGGCTCCCCCACGGTCAGCTCGCCCATCAGCGGCATGCCGATGGAGCGGCCGAGCGCCTTCTCCGGGTCGCTCATCATGTAGCGGTCACGGGGGTGGATCCACGCCGGGACGTCGTGGGCCCCGCACACGGGGACGACGGAGGCGACGTGGTCGATGTGGCCGTGCGTGAGGATGACCGCGACCGGCTTGAGCCGATGCTTCTTGAGCGCTTCCTCGACTCCCTGGGCGGCCTGGTGGCCGGGGTCGATGATCACGCACTCCTCACCCGCGGCGGGGGCAACCAGGTAACAGTTGGTGCCCCAGGCCCCGGCGGGGAACCCGGCAATCAGCACGATCGTCCTTCGTATGTCGTCCGGCGGAAGTGTGTCCGCAGAAGAATGCGGCAGATCAGAGCCTACCGGCGCTGCCGATTCCACAGCTAACCCATATACGGTACGGGGCACACAGCAGGCGGTCGTAACAGGTCCAGTTCAGACCAGGTTCGTCCCGTTCGGATCACTTCGCATCGGTTCGGAATCAGGTCTCGCGACGTACGAGGAGTAGACCCGGTGGTCAGCAACGATCAGCGGCGGCGGCAGCTCGCCCGGGAGAAGTTCTTGCGGCAGCAGCAGCGGCGGGAGTCCGCGCGGCGCAGGTCGCGCACACGCAACACAGTGATCGCGTCGGCGTTGGCCGTGGTCGTGGTGGCGGGCGTCGGCGCCTTCGCCGCCGGGGCCTTCGACGGCAAGGACAAGAAGGACTCCGCGGCCGCCGAGCCGAGCGCGAGCCCCTCCAAGGCCGCCGACCCGTGCAAGAAGCCCGCCGCGGGCAAGGTGAAGTCGCTCAGCTGGAAGAAGGAGCCGGCTCTCACCGTCGACAAGGCGGCGGACTACACGATGAACCTCGCGACCACGTGCGGCGACATCGGCATCGACCTCAAGACGAAGGAGGCGCCGCACACGGTGAACTCCTTCGACTTCCTGGCCGGCAAGGGCTTCTTCGACCACACCAAGTGCCACCGGCTCACCACCAACGGCATCTACGTCCTGCAGTGCGGTGACCCGAAGGGCACCGGCGCGGGCGGCCCGGGCTACACGATCCCGGACGAGAACCTGAAGGACAAAAGCCTGAAGGGGAACGTGTACCCGGCGGGCACGATCGCGATGGCGAACACGGGCCAGAAGCACACCGGCGGCAGCCAGTTCTTCCTCGTGTACCAGGACAGTCAGTTGCCGCCGAGCTACACACCGTTCGGGACCATTTCCGATTCCGGCATGAAGGTGCTCAAGAAGATCGCCGCCGCTGGTGAGAGCACCGGGCAGGGCGACGGCGCCCCGAACGCCACCGTCGTGATCGACAAGGCGACCGTGACGAAATCCTGACCGCCGGCGGTGAAATTTCGGTCGCGCGGGATGCGGACAGCCGCCCCGCCGGTCGCCTATGTTGGCCGTGACGAAACTGTGGACGATGCCCGGGGCCCCAAGGCGCCCCGCAGGCATCATGTGGAGGAGGCGCTGTGAGCAGCGACCCGTGGGGCCGCGTCGACGAGACGGGGACCGTGTACGTGCGTTCGGCCGACGGCAGCGAGCGTGAAGTCGGTTCGTGGCAGGCAGGTTCTCCTGACGAGGCCCTCGCCTACTTCAAGCGCAAGTACGACGGCCTGGTCGTCGAGATCGGGCTCCTCGAGCGCCGGGTGCAGACGACCGACCTGTCGGCGAAGGACGCCACGACCGCCATCGAGCATCTGCGCGAGCAGGTGACGGACGCGCACGCCGTCGGCGATCTGGAGGCTCTGGGCAAGCGCCTGGACAAGCTCGTCGAGACCGTCGACGCGCGCCGCGAGGAGCGCAAGGTCCAGAAGGCGAAGCAGTCCGACGAGGCGCGGCACGCCAAGGAGGCTTTGGTCGCCGAGGCCGAGGAGCTCGCCCAGAGCGAGCAGTGGCGCGCGGCCGGCGAGCGGCTGCGGGCGCTGGTGGACACCTGGAAGGGTCTGCCGCGTCTGGACCGCAAGTCGGACGACGAGCTGTGGCACCGCTTCTCGCACGCGCGCTCGGCGTTCTCGAAGCGCCGCAAGGCGCACTTCGCCTCGCTGGACGCTCAGCGCGAGGAGGCCCGCCAGGCCAAGGAGAAGCTGGTCGCCGAGGCCGAGTCGCTGTCGGGCTCGACCGACTGGGGCGCCACGGCCGCCCGGTACCGCGAGCTGATGACGGACTGGAAGGCCGCGGGCCGCGCCCAGCGCGAGCACGAGGACGATCTGTGGAACCGCTTCCGCGGCGCCCAGGACGTGTTCTTCGCGGCGCGCAGCTCGGTCTTCGCCGAGCGGGACGCCGAGCAGAGCGAGAACCTCAAGCTCAAGGAGGAGCTCGCCGACGAGGCCGAGAAGCTCCTGCCGATCGGGGACCTGAAGACGGCCCGCGCCGCCTTCCGCTCGATCAACGAGCGCTGGGAGGCCATCGGCCACGTGCCGCGCGACGCGCGTCCGAAGGTCGAGGGCCGGATGCACGCCGTGGAGCGGGCTCTTCAGGAGTCCGAGGAGACCGAGTGGCGCCGTACGAACCCGGAGGCACGCGCGCGTGCCGAGGGGCTCACCGGTCAGCTCCAGGCCGCGGTCGACAAGCTGCGGGGCCAGATCGACACGGCCCGCGCGCAGGGCAACAACGCGAAGGCCGACAAGCTCCAGCGTGAGCTCGACGGCCGTCAGGCGCTGCTCGACCAGGCGCTCAAGGGCCTGCACGAGTTCGGCGGCTGAGCAGTCATCACATGAGAGGGGCCCCCGGCGCTCGGCGCCGGGGGCGCCGCGCTTAGGGTTTCGCCATGCCAGTTCCCGCGGCCTGCGCGCCGACGTCACGCGGTAGACGTCGTAGACGCCCTCCACTCCCCGGACCGCCTTCAGGACGTGACCCAGGTGCTTGGGGTCGCCCATCTCGAAGGTGAAGCGGGAGGTGGCCACCCGGTCGCGGGACGTCTGCACGGCCGCGGACAGGATGTTGACGTGCTGGTCGGACAGGACCCTGGTGACGTCCGAGAGCAGTCGCGAGCGGTCGAGGGCCTCCACCTGTATGGCGACCAGGAACACCGAGGACTGCGTGGGCGCCCACTCGACCTCGAGGATCCGCTCGGGCTCGCGGGACAGCGACTCGACGTTCACACAGTCGCTGCGGTGCACCGATACGCCGCTGCCGCGCGTGACGAAGCCGATGATGGGATCGCCGGGGACGGGCGTACAGCAGCGGGCCAGCTTGACCCACACGTCCTCGACGCCCTTGACGACCACGCCGGGATCGGCGTTCGCACGGCGCTTGCGGCCGCGCGACGGGGGCGCGCTCTCGGCGATGTCCTCGTTGGCGGCCTCCTCGCCGCCGAGGGCCTGCACGAGCTTCTGGACGACGCTCTGCGCGGTGACGTGGCCCTCGCCGATCGCCGCGTACAGGGACGAGATGTCGGGGTAGCGCATCTCGTGCGCGAGCGTGACGAGGGAGTCGCCCGTCAGGATGCGCTGGATCGGCAGGTTCTGCTTGCGCATGGCGCGCGCGATGGCGTCCTTGCCCTGCTCGATCGCCTCGTCGCGGCGCTCCTTGGAGAACCAGGCGCGGATCTTGTTGCGCGCGCGGGGCGACTTGACGAAGCCCAGCCAGTCCCGCGAGGGTCCGGCGCCGGCCGCCTTGGAGGTGAAGACCTCCACCAGGTCGCCGTTGTCCAGGGTCGATTCGAGCGGTACGAGCCGCCCGTTGACCCGCGCTCCTATGGTGCGGTGGCCGACCTCGGTGTGGACCGCGTAGGAGAAGTCGACGGGGGTCGCTCCGGCCGGGAGCGCTATGACGTCGCCCTTCGGCGTGAAGACGAAGACCTCGTTGCGCGAGAGGTCGAAGCGCAGGGACTCCAGGAACTCGCCCGGGTCCTCCGTCTCCTTCTGCCAGTCGAGCAACTGGCGCAGCCACGCCATGTCGTTGAGGTGGTCGTCCTTGCCGGTGGCCTTCGGCTGGTCGCTGCGCACCTTGGAGGCGCCGGCGACGGCCTCCTGCTTGTACTTCCAGTGCGCGGCGATGCCGTACTCGGCGCGGCGGTGCATGTCGAACGTACGGATCTGGAGTTCGACGGGCTTGCCGTTGGGGCCGATCACCGTCGTGTGCAGCGACTGGTACATGTTGAACTTGGGCATCGCGATGTAGTCCTTGAACCGGCCGGGGACCGGGTTCCATCGCGCGTGCACCGTACCGAGGGCCGCGTAGCAGTCCCGCACCGTGTCGACCAGGACACGGATGCCCACCAGGTCGTAGATCTCCGCGAAGTCACGGCCGCGGACGATCATCTTCTGGTAGACGCTGTAGTAGTGCTTCGGGCGGCCGGTGACGGTCGCCTTGATGCGGGCGGCGCGCAGGTCGCTCTGCACCTCGTCGGTCACTATGGCGAGGTACTCGTCGCGCTTGGGCGCGCGCTCGGCCACCAGACGCACGATCTCGTCGTACATCTTGGGGTAGAGGATCGCGAAGGCGAGGTCCTCCAGCTCCCACTTGATGGTGTTCATGCCCAGGCGATGCGCCAGCGGAGCGTAGATCTCCAGCGTCTCGCGGGCCTTCTTCTCCTGCTTCTCGCGCTTGAGGTAACGCATCGTGCGCATGTTGTGCAGGCGGTCGGCGAGCTTGATGACCAGGACGCGCGGGTCCTTGGCCATGGCGACGACCATCTTGCGCACGGTCTCGGCCTGGGCGGCCTCGCCGAACTTGACCTTGTCGAGCTTGGTGACGCCGTCGACGAGGAGGGCGACCTGGTCACCGAAGTCGCGGCGCAGGGTGTCCAGGCCGTACTCGGTGTCCTCGACGGTGTCGTGCAGCAGGCCCGCCATGAGCGTCGCGGGGTCCATGCCGAGCTCGGCGAGGATCGTCGTCACGGCCAGCGGGTGCGTGATGTACGGGTCGCCGCTCTTGCGCTTCTGGCCGCGGTGCCAGCGCTCGGCGACCTGATAGGCGCGCTCGACCTGACGCAGCGTGGACGTCTCGATCTTCGGGTCGTTGCTGCGCACTATCCGCAGCAGCGGCTCGAGAACGGGGTTGTACGGGTTCGAGCGCTGCACGCCGAGACGGGCGAGGCGGGCGCGGACGCGGTTCGAGGAGCCGGAGCGGGCGGGCTGGCCCGCCGCAGGGCGCACCACGGGCGGCGTGGGCGGTGCGGCCGGAGCCGGGGCGGCGGGAGCGGGGCCGGGGGCCGGGCTCTTGCCGGCGGGGGGCTTGGGGCGCGGCTGCTGCTGCTCGGCCGTCCTGCCTTCCGGGGCACCGGTGGGGGTCGCCCCGCTCCGGCCGGGCTTCCCGGGCTTCGCGGGCGCGCCTGCGGGGGCCGCGGCCTGGTCGGCCTTCTGGTCGGGCTTGGCGGCTGTGGGTACCCCCACGCGCTCGGCGCTGGGAGAGAGTGGCTTGGCCTCGTCTGGCAACGGCGCTCCTCGTGCGCGACGGGTCCCCCGTTCAGGTCCCGGAGAGCCCATGGTATCGACACTGGGCCGCCCGCTCGCCTTCGGCCGGTGGGACGGCTTTCAACAGGGCAAACGCAAAAGGCGGGCACCGGATTCCTCCGGGCCCGCCCTTACGCCTGTGACCAGGTGTTCAGACCACGAGCAAGGCGTCCAGCGGGGCGCCGTCAAGGGCCGGAAGCAGCCGTTCGCGGCCGCCCAGGAAACCCAGCTCCATCAGGACGGCGATGCCGGCGACCTCGGCGCCCGCACGCCGTATGAGCTCCACCGACGCCTCGGCCGTCCCGCCGGTGGCGAGGACGTCGTCGATCACCATGACGCGGTCGCCCGCGACCAGGTCCTCGGCGTGCACCTCGATCTCGGCCGACCCGTACTCCAGGTCGTACGACTGGCTGAGCGTCGCCCCGGGGAGCTTGCCGGCCTTGCGTACGGGGATGAAGCCGAGCCCGGCGCGTACGGCGACGGGGGCACCCAGGATGAACCCGCGCGCCTCCAGGCCGACGACCTTGGTGGCGCCGTTCGCGACGCAGAGCTCCGCGAAGGCGTCGGTGAGTGCCGTGAAGGCCGACGGGTCCGCCAGGAGCGGGGTGATGTCCTTGAACATCACGCCCGGCTCCGGGTAGTCCGGCACGTCGCGGATGCGGCTGTGGAGCAGCGCCGAGAGTTCTGCGAGGTCGGTCATCGACGCTTCCCCGAGGGCCGGCCGCGGCCGCGGTTGCGCGAAGCGGGCTGGTGACGGGGGCCGACGACCGCGGCGGCCTCGTCGTCCGACGGGTCGTCGTCGAAGTCGTCTCCCTCGCCCTGCGGCTCAGGGGCCTCGGCGGACTCGCCCTTGGCGGCCGCCGCCGCGCGCTTGGCGAGCACGCGCTTCTTCAGGGCCTTGATCTGCGGGTCGCGTTCCTTGAGGTCGGCGACGAGCGGAGTGGCGATGAAGATCGACGAGTACGCACCGGCCGCGAGACCGACGAACAGCGACAGCGAGATGTCGTTGAGCATGCCGGCGCCGAGGAAACCGCCGCCGATGAACAGCAGGCCCGCGACCGGCAGCAGCGCGACGACCGTGGTGTTGATCGAACGCACCAGGGTGCCGTTGATGGAGCGGTTGGCGATCTCGCTGTACGTGTAGCGGGTCTGCTTGGTGATGTCCTTCGTGCCCTCCTTCAAGGAGTCGAAGACGACCACCGTGTCGTAGAGCGAGTAACCGAGGATGGTCAGCAGACCGATCACCGTACCCGTGGTGACCTCGAAGCCGACGAGGGCGTAGATCCCGACCGTGATCGTGATGTCGTGGATCAGTGCGACCAGGGCCGCGATGGCCATGCGCCACTCGAAGGCGATGGCCAGATAGATCACCACGAGGATCATGAACACGATCAGGCCGGTCCATGCCTTGTTGGCGATCGTCTCGCCCCAGCTGGGTCCGACGAGGTCGGCGTTGATCTTCGCCTCGGGGACGTTCAGGTCCTTGGCGAGTTCGGTCTTGATCTGGTCGGACTTCGCCGTGTCCACGCCGGAGATCTGGATGCGCAGACCGCCGGTGCCGAGCTCCTGGACGATCGCGTCGTGCCCGGAGGCCGCCTCGGCGGAGCGCTCCGCCGTGCCCGCGGAGACGCTCGTCTTCGGAGTGGTGAAGACCGCGCCGCCCTCGAACTCGATGCCCATGTTCAGACCACGCACCGCCAGGCCGACGATGGCCGTGATGGTGATCAGGATCGAGATGCCGTACCAGATCTTGCGCTTGCCGATGAAGTCGTAGCCGACTTCACCGCGGATGAGCCGGGCGCCGAGATGGCCGAGCTTCGACATCTCACGCCTCCTTCGTGTTGGCAGGGCCTACGGAAGAGCCGGGGGCACGGCGCGTGCGGCGCAGTGGCGGCTTGGCGCCGAGGCGCTTCGGGTCGAGCCCGGACCACGGGTGTCCGCTCGCGAAGAACTTCCTGCGGGCCAGGATCGTCATCAGCGGCTTGGTGAACAGGAAGACGACGACCACGTCGAGCACGGTGGTCAGGCCGAGCGTGAACGCGAAGCCCTGGACCTTGCCGACGGTGACGACGAACAGCACCGCTGCGGCGAGGAACGACACGAAGTCCGAGACCAGGATCGTGCGCCGGGCTCGCGGCCAGGCCCGCTCGACGGAGGGCCGCAGCGAGCGACCCTCACGGATCTCGTCCCTGATGCGTTCGAAGAACACGATGAACGAGTCGGCCGTGATACCGATCGCCACGATCGCACCGCAGACCGCCGGCAGGTTCAGCGCGAAGCCGATGGCCGGGCCGAGGAGCGTCATGATCACGTAGGTGAGGACCGCCGACACCAGGAGCGAGGCGAGCGCGATCAGGGACAGGCCTCGGTAGTAGACCACCAGGTAGATCACGACCAGCAGGAGACCGATGGCGCCGGCGATCAGGCCGGCGTGCAGCTGCTCACCACCGAGGGCCGCGGTGACCGTCGTGACGCTCTGCTCCTGGAAGGAGAGCGGGAGCGCACCATAGGACAGCACGTTGGCGAGGTCCTGGGCGGACTGCTGGTCGAAGCTGCCGGAGATCTCCGCGCTGCCGCTCAGGGTCGAGCTGACGCTGGGAGCCGAGACCACGTCGCCGTCGAGCACGATGGCGAACTGGTTCATCGGCGGCTGCTGCTGCGAGAGCTTGCTGGTGATCTTCGAGAACTTCTTCGAGCCGCCGCCCGTGAAGTCCATGTTGACGACCCAGGCACCGGTCTGCTGGTTGATCGTGGCCTGCGCCTTGTCGACGTCCTTGCCGTTCACCTCGGCGGGGCCGAGGATGTACTTCTCCCACTGGCCGGACGAGTCCTTGCCGCACGCCACGGTGGGGTCCTCGGGCCTGACGCCCACGGTGACCTGGCTGCGGGCGGCCTTGTCGGTGCAGTCGAGGTCCGTGAACTTCTTCTGCAGCGCGGCGGTGGCCGCGTCCGGGGTGGAGCTCGCCGAGGGGGTGGGCTTGCCGCTCGCGGAGGAGCCGGCGCTCGGCGTCGGGGAGGTGTCGGCCTTCAGGGCGTCGGTGACAGCACGGCCCTGCGAGGTCTGGGAGGCGGTCGGCGTGGGGGTCGGCGTGCTGGACGCCTTGCCCTTGCCGCCGTCCGTGGCCTTGTCGGTCGCCTTGCCCTTGCCCGAGCCCGAAGAGCTGGCGGAGGGCTCGGGAGTGGGCGCACCGGCGGCCACGGTGAGCACGGGGCGGAAGTAGAGCTGGGCGGTCGTGCCGACCTGCTCGCGCGCCTGCGCCTCGTTCGTCCCCTTGGGGATGTTGACGATGATGTTGTCGTTGCCCTGGGTCTGGACCTCGGACTCCGTGACACCCAGACCGTTGACGCGGCGCTCGATGATGCTCACGGCCGTGTTCATGTTGGTCTGGTTGACCGCGTTCTTCTGACCCGGCTCACTCTTCGCCTTGAGCGTGATGCTCGTACCACCGGCGAGGTCGATGCCCAGGCGCGGCGTGGTGTGGCCGGACAGGAACATCCCGCCGGTCAGCGCCACCATGACGATCAGGATGAAGGCCAGTGTGCGGCCCGGCCTGCTCTGGGCGCCGTGACTTCTGCCCTTCTTGGGTGCTGCCACCTTCTCGTTCTCCCTCTCCATCCGTCCAGCAGCGGGGTACGTGCCCGGACGGCCATGAAATGGTGTCGAGAATCCGTGCGGAAATCACACGTCCGGGACCGCGGCGCGCGAGCGGGCGCGCACGGTCCTGGGGGCGTGACTACTTCGCGTCGGACTCGCCGTTGGTCTTCTTCGGCTCGGCGCCGTCGGCCTCGGGGGCTGCGTCAGCGGCGGCAGCCTCGTCCTTCTTGCCGAGGTCGATGCGCGAGTCGTCGGAAGCGCCGGCGGGCTCGTCGTTCTCGGTGAGGGAGGAAGCGTCGTCCGGCACGATCGCACCATCGGCGCCCAGGGCGTCGTGGTCATCGTTGTCATCACTCTCGGTGCCGTGGACGATGCGGTTGTACTCGTCGTCCGCGAGGACGGCGCCGATCGCGTTCTTCGCGTAGACGGCGTGGACGCCGGGGGCCACCTCCAGAAGGACCATCTCGTCGTGGACCTCCTTGACGGTGGCGTACATGCCCCCGATCGTGCGGACGCCGGAACCGGGCTGCATCTGGTCCCGCATCTGGCCTGCCGCCTGCTGCTTCTTCTTGGCGGAGCGGGTCATCAGGAACATGGCCCCGATGAGCACGATGAACGGGAGGAGGGTCACGATATTCACGGGACGGAAATTCCTTCGCACGACCGCGCACGTAAGCGGCCTGTTGGATGGGGGTGGGCACGCCGTCCACAAGGGCGGCATCGGCGGAGTCTAAGCGAGTCCACGCTCAAGGAACAACGCTCGACATGGCACCAGGGTTCCTGACCTCGCGATTACGCTGCGCTATCACGCCCCGAACAGGTCCTGTTGTCCGCTTGTGCCCCTTGTCTGCTGGGGCGGCGTGAGACCGAGGTGCGCCCACGCCGCGGGCGTGGCGACGCGGCCACGCGGGGTACGGGCCAGCAGGCCTTCCCGTACGAGGAAGGGCTCGGCGACCTCCTCGACCGTCTCGCGCTCCTCCCCCACGGCGACCGCGAGGGTCGAGAGGCCGACGGGGCCGCCGCCGAAGAGCTTGATCAGCGCCTCGAGGACGGCGCGGTCGAGCCGGTCGAGGCCACGCCCGTCCACCTCGTAGACACCGAGGGCCACCCCGGCGATGTCACGGGTGATGCGCCCGTCGGCCTTGACCTGCGCGTAGTCACGGACTCGGCGCAGCAGTCGGTTGGCGATACGGGGGGTGCCTCGGGAGCGGCCGGCGATCTCGGCGGCGCCCTGGGCGTCGATCTCCACGTCGAGGAGGTTCGCGGAGCGGTGTATGACGCGCTCCAGCTCGGCCGGCTCGTAGAACTCCATGTGCGCCGTGAAGCCGAAGCGGTCGCGCAGCGGCGGGGGCAGCAGGCCCGCACGGGTGGTGGCGCCGACGAGGGTGAACGGGGGCAGCTCCAGCGGAATGGCCGTGGCGCCGGGGCCCTTGCCGACGATGACGTCGACCCGGTAGTCCTCCATCGCCATGTAGAGCATTTCTTCGGCGGGGCGGGACATGCGGTGGATCTCGTCGAGGAAGAGGACCTCGCCCTCCTGGAGGGAGGAGAGGATCGCGGCCAGGTCGCCGGCGTGCTGGATGGCCGGGCCGCTGGTGATCCGGATGGGGGCACCCATCTCGGCCGCGATGATCATGGACAGCGTGGTCTTGCCGAGGCCCGGCGCCCCCGAGAGCAGGACGTGGTCGGCGGTGGCACCACGCGCGCGTGCCGCCCTGAGAACCAGGTCGAGCTGCTCGCGGACCTTCTCCTGACCGATGAACTCGCCCAGGTCCTTGGGGCGCAGGGCGGCCTCGACCGCCTGGTCCTCGCGGTCGGCGACAGAGCCCACGAGCCGCTCGGTGTCGGGCGTCGCGTCGGTCGTGTCGTCCCAGTTCATGAGGTGTGCCTCGCGGTGGTGGTGGTTCGGGCGGGGAGCGGGCGCGGCCCGGTCAGCGGGTGCGGTTCAGTGTCTGGAGCGCGGCCTTGAGCAGCTTGCCGACCTGTGGCGTGCCGCCCTCCTCCTCGGCCTGTGGAGCGACCGCCTCGATGGCCTCGTCGGCCTCACGGGTGGCGTAGCCGAGCCCGATGAGCGCGGCGTGCAGCTGGTCGCGCCAGCCGGAGGTCACGGGGGCGCCCACGCCCGTACCGGTGCCGAGAGGCGCGCCGAGCCGGTCCTTGAGTTCGAGGAGCAGCTTCTGGGCGCCCTTCTTGCCGATGCCGGGCACGGCGGTGAGCGACTTCTCGTCGCCGGAGGCCACCGCGCGGCGCAGGGCGTCGGGACTGTGCACGGCGAGCATGGCCTGCGCGAGCCGGGGTCCGACGCCGCTGGCGGTCTGGAGCAGCTCGAAGGTCTGCCGCTCGTCGTCGTCGGCGAAGCCGTAGAGCGTGAGCGAGTCCTCGCGTACGACGAGGGAGGTGGCGAGCTTGGCCTGCTGGCCGATGCGGAGCCCGGAGAGCGTGTTCGGGGTGCACTGGACGGCCATGCCGATGCCGCCGACCTCGACCACCGCGGTGTCAGGGGCGAGGGCGGCCACCGGGCCGCTGACGAAGGCGATCATGCGATACGGCCTTTCGATGCTGTGGCGGGTTTCGATGCGTGCAGGGCGACGGCCTGCTGGAGTCTGTTCTGCGCGGGGGCGCGCCAGATGTGACAGATGGCGAGGGCCAGGGCGTCGGCCGCGTCGGCGGGCCTGGGGGGTGCGTCCAGCCTCAGCAGGCGGGTCACCATGGCGCCCACCTGGGCCTTGTCGGCCCGTCCGCTGCCCGTCACGGCGGCCTTGACCTCACTGGGCGTGTGGAGGGCCACGGGGATGCCGCGGCGGCTAGCGCAGAGCATGGCGACGGCGCTCGCCTGGGCCGTCCCCATGACCGTCCGCACGTTGTGCTGGCTGAACACCCGCTCCACGGCGACGAATTCGGGCCGGTACTCGTCGAGCCACTGCTCGATGCCCTGCTCGATGGCGACGAGGCGGTGACCCAACTCCGCGTCGGCCGGGGTCCGTACGACGCCGACACCACGCATCGTCAGGGGCCGCCCCGCGACCCCCTCGACCACGCCGACACCGCACCGGGTCAACCCCGGGTCCACGCCGAGTACGCGCACCCCGCCCCTCCTTCGATAGCCAGTTTGTGCAGGCTATCGGGTACCGCTGACAATGCGACGGGCCGACGGGGTGTGTGTCCCGTCGGCCCGTGCGCTGCCTGCGTGTCAGGCGTCGACCTTCTCCATGACCTCGTCGCTCACGTCGAAGTTGGCGAAGACGTTCTGCACGTCGTCGCTGTCCTCGAGCGCGTCGATGAGCTTGAAGATCTTGCGGGCGCCCTCCTCGTCCAGCTCGACCTGCATGGTCGGGACGAAGTTGGCGTCGGCCGAGTCGTAGTCGATGCCGGCCTCCTGGAGCGCGGTGCGCACCGCGACCAGGTCGGTGGCCTCGCTGAGCACCTCGAAGGACTCACCGAGGTCGTTGACCTCTTCGGCGCCCGCGTCGAGCACGGCACCGAGGACGTCGTCCTCGGACAGCTCACCCTTGGGGACGATCACGACACCCTTGCGGTTGAACAGGTACGAGACGGAGCCGGGGTCGGCCATGTTGCCGCCGTTGCGGGTCATGGCGACACGCACGTCGGACGCGGCACGGTTGCGGTTGTCGGTGAGGCACTCGATGAGCACCGCGACGCCGTTGGGACCGTAGCCCTCGTACATGATCGTCTCGTAGTCGGCGCCACCGGCCTCGAGGCCGGCACCGCGCTTGACCGCGGAGTCGATGTTCTTGTTCGGGACCGAGCTCTTCTTGGCCTTCTGGATGGCGTCGAAGAGCGTCGGGTTGCCGGACACGTCGGCGCCGCCCGTGCGGGCAGCGACCTCGATGTTCTTGATCATCTTCGCGAAGAGCTTGCCGCGCTTGGCGTCGATCACGGCCTTCTTGTGCTTCGTCGTAGCCCATTTAGAGTGGCCGGACATCTGCCTGTCTCCTTCGCGTAACCAACCCAGTACGAACTCCCCCTGGCCTCAAGGGCCGGGGGACCCCCCGAGATCCTACAAGGACCCGGCCACCAGCTTCGCCCGCACCATGTCGACGAACAGGGCGTGCATCCTGTGGTCGCCGGTCAGCTCGGGGTGGAAGGACGTGGCGAGGGCGTTTTCCTGCCGTACAGCAACTATGTGCCCGTCGTACTCCGCGAGTACCTCGGCACAGGCGCCCACCGACTCCACCCAGGGGGCGCGGATGAAGACGCCCTCCACGGGGTCGCCCTCCACGCCGCGTACGTCGACCGCCGCCTCGAAGGACTCGTTCTGACGTCCGAAGGCGTTGCGCCGCACGATCATGTCGATCCCGCCGACCGTCTCCTGGCCCGAACGCGGGTCGAGGATCTTGTCGGCGAGAAGGATCATGCCCGCACAGGTGCCGTACACCGGCATGCCTTCCCGCACGCGCGCGCGAAGGGGCTCCATGAGCCCGAACAGGACGGCCAGCTTGGAGATGGTGGTCGACTCCCCGCCGGGCAGGACGATGCCGTCCACCTCGGCGAGTTCCTCGGGCCGCCGCACGGGCCTGGCCACGGCGTCCGCTGTGGCCAGGGCGACGAGGTGCTCCCGTACGTCGCCCTGGAGCGCAAGGACGCCCACTACGGGAGAGGTCATCACCAGCCCCGGTTCGCGTAGCGCTCGGTCTCGGGGAGGGTGTCGCAGTTGATGCCGACCATGGCCTCGCCCAGGTTGCGGGAGGCGTCCGCGATGATCTTGGGGTCGTCGTAGAAGGTGGTGGCCTTCACGATGGCGGCGGCGCGCTTGGCCGGGTCGCCGGACTTGAAGATGCCTGAGCCGACGAAGACGCCCTCGGCACCGAGCTGACGCATCAGGGCGGCGTCGGCGGGCGTGGCGACACCACCGGCGGAGAACAGCACCACCGGCAGCTTGCCGAGCTCGGAGACCTCCTTGACGAGCTCGTAGGGGGCGCGCAGCTCCTTGGCGGCGGCGTAGAGCTCGTTGTTGTCGAAGCCGCGCAGCTTGGCGATCTCGTTCTTGATCTGGCGCAGGTGGCGGACGGCCTCGACGACGTTGCCCGTGCCGGCCTCGCCCTTCGAGCGGATCATGGCCGCACCCTCGGCGATGCGGCGCAGGGCCTCGCCCAGGTTGGTGGCGCCGCACACGAAGGGGGTCGTGAACGCGAACTTGTCGCTGTGGTTGACCTCGTCGGCCGGGGTCAGCACCTCGGACTCGTCGATGTAGTCGACGCCGAGCGACTGCAGGACCTGGGCCTCGACGAAGTGACCGATGCGGGACTTGGCCATGACCGGGATGGAGACGGCCTCGATGATCTCTTCGATCATGTTCGGGTCGGACATCCGGGCCACTCCGCCGTCCTTGCGGATGTCGGCCGGCACCCGCTCGAGCGCCATGA
This sequence comes from Streptomyces sp. NPDC055955, assembly GCF_042270245.1. Lineage (NCBI taxonomy): Bacteria > Bacillati > Actinomycetota > Actinomycetes > Kitasatosporales > Streptomycetaceae > Streptomyces > Streptomyces sp. NPDC055955. Next base: position 146,307 of record NZ_JBHJYS010000012.1, on the reverse strand, counting down.
CGGCCACCGCGCCGGCGTCCTCGGCGATCTTCGCCTGCTCGGCGTTGACGACGTCCATGATCACGCCGCCCTTGAGCTGCTCGGCCATGCCGCGCTTCACGCGCGCGGTGCCGGTGGTTTCGACGGACTGGGGGGTGCTGGACACGGGTGACCTCGCTCGATGGGAAAAGGGGGGTTGCTACTCCACAGAGGAAACGCCCCGCGACCAGTCCACATCAAGGGCCAATGTCCGACCGGTGGCTCATTCTTCGCGATTACGCCTGATCACTACATACGTGCCGCGCCGATCCGCCGGCGCTCACGTGGTGGGCCTGTCGGCGAGCGCGACGGGCGGCTCGTCGTCCATCTCGAAGGCCAAGGGGAACGGCGCGTGGCCCGCGAGCCGGAACCAGCGCACCGTGCGGTGCCGGCGCAGGGCACGTGCGGCCCGTACGGCGTCATTGTGGAAGCGCCGGGCCATCGGCACCCTGCGGACGGCCTGAGCGAGTTCCTCGGCCGCGTCGGGGCCGCCCGGGGCGGCGTGCACCGCCTCCATCTGCCCGGCCTCGCCGAACACGGCCCGCAGCGCCTGGCTCAGCTCGCTCTCGGCGACCTCACGGTGGTCCTCCTCGGCCTGCCGCGCCGCGTGCGCGGCCTCGTACAGGACGATCGAGGCGGCGGGGTCGAGCACTCCGGAGGTGGCCAGCTCCTGTGCCACCGAGGCGCGGCGCAGCAGTTGGGCGTCGAGGGCGGCGCGGGCCGCGTCGATCCGGGCGTGCAGCCGGTCGAGACGGCCCGCCGTCCAGCTCAGGTAGAGGCCGACCGCGATGAGGAAGACCGCGATCCAGATCAAAGTGGAGGTCACGGGCGCAAAGGCTACAGCCGTGCGCCGCACCGGCGATCAGCCGCGTGCGGGACGGGAGGGACGTACCGGTTCGTGCGTGCGGCGCACCGGTACGCCCCGTCAGTCGCGGGCGAGCCCGAACCGGGCCCGAAGTCCGGTGCGTTCGTCGGTGGCCACGGCCGCTGCGCCCGTGGTCACCGTCTCGTACACGGACAGGATGTCCGCTCCCACGGTCGACCAGTCGAAGCGCCGCACATGCTTGCTGCCGCGCTCCCGCAGCTCCTCGCGCCGGTCGGCGTCGCCCAGGAGCCGGACGGCGGAGTCCGCCAGAGCGTCCGCGTCCTCGTTGGCGAACAGCTCCCCCGCGCCGCCCTGGTCGAGGACCTGGGCGAACGCGTCGAGGTCCGAGGCCAGGACGGGCGCGCCCGCCGACATGGCCTCGACCAGGATGATGCCGAAGCTCTCGCCGCCGGTGTTGGGGGCCACGTACACGTCGACACTGCGCAGCAGCCGCGCCTTGTCCTCGTCGCTGACCATGCCGAGGAACACGACCTGTTCGCGCATCTCGACCGGCAGGCTCGCGACGGCCTCCTCCTCGTCACCGCGTCCGGCCACGAGCAGCCGGGTCCCGGGCCGCTCGCCAAGGATCCTCGGCAGGGCCTTCATCAGTACGGGAAGACCCTTGCGGGGCTCGTCGATGCGCCCGATGAAGCCGATGGTGCCGCCCTGCCATTCGGCCTTGGGCTCGGCGCGGGCGAAGAAGTCCACGTCGACACCGTTCGGGATGACGACGGCGTCCCCGCCGAGGTGCTCCACGAGCGTGCGGCGCGCGTACTCGCTGACCGCGATCCGCGCGCTGATCTTCTCCAGGGCGGGCTGGAGGATCGGATACGCGGCGATCATGGCGCGGGACCGCGGGTTCGACGTGTGGAACGTGGCGACGATCGGGCCCTGCGCGGCCCAGCAGGAGAGCAGCCCCAGCGAGGGCGAGGCCGGCTCATGGATGTGGATCACGTCGAACGTGCCGTCGTGCAGCCAGCGGCGCACGCGCGCGGCGCTCAGGAAGCCGAAGTTGAGCCGGGCGACCGAGCCGTTGTACGGCACGGGCACGGCCCGGCCGGCCGAGACGACGTACGGCGGCAGCGGGGTCTCGTCGTCGGCCGGGGCGAGGACGGACACCTCGTGCCCCAGGGCGATGAGGTGCTCCGCGAGGTCGCGGATGTGGAACTGGACGCCGCCGGGCACGTCCCAGGAGTACGGGCAGACGATGCCGATCTTCACGGTCGGCGCTCCTCGAGGTCAGCGAGCCACAGGCGCTGCAGCATGTGCCAGTCCTCCGGGTGGTCGGCGATCCCTGTGGCGAAGGCGTCGGCCAGCGCCTGCGTCATGACAGACGTCTTTTCGGCGCGGGTACCTGTCTCGGGCACCTCGATCGGGGCGTGGACGCGTCCGTGCATGACGGGCGACTCGTCGTACCAGAGGGTGACCGGGAGAAGCAGGGCGCCGGTCTGCTGGGCGAGTATCGCGGGGCCCGCGGGCATGCGCGCGGTGTCGCCGAAGAACTTCACCTCGACGCCGGACTCGGACAGGTCGCGGTCGGCGACCAGGCAGACCAGGCCGCCGGCGCGCAGCCGGCGCGCGAGCGTGCCGAAGGCGGATCCGCCCTCGTGCGGCAGGACCTCCATGCCCAGGCTCTCGCGGTAGGCCACGAAGCGGTCGTAGAGGGTCTCGGGCTTGAGGCGTTCGGCGACCGTCGTGAACGGGGTCTCCAGCGCGGTGGTGACCCAGGCGCCCGCGAGGTCCCAGTTGCCCAGGTGGGGCAGGGCGAGGATGACGCCCCTGTCGGAGGCGAGGCCGTCGGTGAGGTGGTGGACGTCGTCGATGTCGAAGCCGTTCCTGACCCGGTCCGCGCTCCAGGACGGCAGCCGGAACGACTCCATCCAGTACCGCAGGTACGAGCGCATGCCCGCCCTGGAGAGCTGCATGAGGCGCTCCGGGGAGGCGTCGGGCACCACGCGCGCGAGGTTGGACTCCAGGCGCAGGACGCTCTTGCCTCGCCGCCTCCACGCGAGGTCGGCGATGGTGCGGCCCAGGCCGGCGGCGACGGGCTCGGGGAGCTTCTTGACCGTGCTCCAGCCCGCTCCGTAGAGGGCGTCGACGAGTCGTTCGCGCGCGGTGCTCACGATGCGGTCCCGCTCTCCTGGGACGCCTCGGCGGCGGTCTCCGCGTCGGCCTCGGCCGACTCCCTGCGGACGGTCACCATCCGCTGGATCAGCGTCACGAGGCTGCCCGCGGCGACGGCCCACAGCGCGATCGGCAGCAGGACCTGGATGCCGGGCACACCGAACGTGTGCAGCCCCGCGAGGCCGGCGGCGACGAGGGTGATCACGAGCCGCTCGGCGCGCTCCACCAGGCCGTTGACCGCCACGGGCAGACCGATGGCCTCACCGCGGGCCTTCGTGTACGACACGACCTGGCCGCTGGCGAGGCAGAAGATGGAGACGGCGCACAGCATGTTGTCGTCGCCGGATCCCGCGTACCAGAGGGCGAGGCCGCCGAAGATCGCGCCGTCGGCGACGCGGTCGAGCGTGGAGTCGAGGAAAGCGCCCCAGCGGCTGGTGCGGCCGAGCTGGCGCGCCATGTTGCCGTCCACGAGGTCCGAGAACACGAACAGCGTGATGACGATCGTGCCCCAGAAGAACTCCCCGCGGGGGAAGAAGACCAGCGCGCCCGCCACGACCCCGGCCGTACCGAGGAGCGTGACCGCGTCGGGGCTGACCCCGCGACGGATGAGAAACGCGGCGAACGGTGTGAGGACACGCGTGAAGAATGCACGCGCGTACTTGTTCAGCATGGCCTTCCCGAGGGTCGGATGGCCGCGCGGCCCTTCTGGCCACCGGCTGGCCCATCGTAGTCACGCGCGCGCGTGGACGGCCTACGGGCACCCGCGTGCCCCCGGGGATCACGCACGACGTATGGACGCACCGTGAAGCGAGTGGAAAGCTCGAAGACACCGCGGGCGTCGTCGGAGCCGCCATCGCGGGTCCCTCGTGTCCGCGCCCAATGGGACCCCCTCTTCAGCAGGGGTGCCACCTCACCGTGCAAGTAACCGGGAGGCAAGGCATGGGCGACAAGGCGAACACACACACCGGAGCCGCCGGCAGGGCTACGGCGGCCGACCACCCCGCATCCGTGAGGAATGTGGTGCTGGTCGGCCACAGCGGATCGGGCAAGACGACGTTGGTGGAGGCCCTCGCGCTGACCGCGGGGGCGGTGAACAGGGCGGGCCGGGTGGAGGACGGGACCGCCGTTTCCGACTACGACGAGATCGAGCACCGGCAGCAGCGCTCGGTGCAGCTCTCCCTGGTACCCCTCGAATGGGACGGGTACAAGATCAATCTTCTGGACACCCCGGGATACGCGGATTTCGTCGGGGAGCTGAGGGCCGGTCTGCGGGCGGCGGACGCGGCCCTCTTCGTCGTCTCGGCGTCCGACGGGCCCGAGACCATGGCGGGCGCCACGCGCATGGTCTGGGACGAGTGCGCGGCGGTCGGCATGCCGCGCGCCATCGTGGTGACGCATCTGGAGGCGGCGCGTTCCGACTTCGAACAGATGACGCGGACCTGCGAGACGTTCTTCGGCGGCGACGACCCGGACGCCGTCATCCCGCTCTACCTGCCCCTGCACGGGGAGCCGGGGCCCGACGGCCACGCGCCGGTCACCGGCCTGGTCGGCCTCCTGTCGCAGCGCGTGTTCGACTACGCGTCGGGCGAGCGCAAGGAGTCCGAACCGGCTCCCGATCAGCTCCCGCTCATCGAGGAGGCACGCAACCGCCTGATCGAGGGGATCATCGCCGAGAGCGAGGACGAGACCCTCATGGACCGCTATCTGAGCGGCGAGGAGATCGACATCAAGACGCTGGTCGGGGACCTGGAGCGGGCCGTCGCACGCGGTGTCTTCCACCCGGTGCTCGCCGCGGCCCCCGCTGCTCCGGGCGCCCGGCAGGGCATCGGCACGGTCGAGCTGCTCGACCTCATCACGGGCGGTTTTCCCACTCCCCTGGAGCGCGCGGCCCCCGTGGTCACCACCCCGTCGGGCGACGCGCGCACGGTGGACGTCTGCGATCCGGACGGCCCCCTGGTCGCCGAGGTCGTGAAGACCGCGTCCGATCCGTACGTGGGCCGGATCTCGCTGGTGCGGGTCTTCTCCGGAACCCTGCGCCCCGACGACACGGTGCATGTGTCGGGGCACGGCCTCGCCGACCGCGGGCACGAGGACCACGACGTCGACGAGCGCATCGGCGCCCTCACGTCACCCTTCGGGAAACAGCAGCGCGTACTCTCCCACTGCATCGCCGGTGACATGGCGTGCGTGGCCAAGCTCGGCCGGGCGGAGACCGGCGACACTCTCTCCGCCAAGGACGACCCGCTCCTCATGGAGCCGTGGGACATGCCGGACCCACTGCTGCCGCTGGCGATCCAGGCACACAGCAAGCCGGACGAGGACAAGCTCTCGCAGGGCCTGTCCCGACTGGTCGCCGAGGACCCGACGATGCGGCTCGAACAGAACCAGGCCACCCACCAGGTCGTCCTGTGGTGCCTCGGTGAGGCGCACGCCGACGTCGCCCTGGAGCGGCTGCGCAACCGGTACGGCGTCCAGGTCGACGTCGTCCCGCACAAGGTCTCGCTGCGGGAGACGTTCGCCGGCAGGTCGACGGGGCGCGGACGCCACGTGAAGCAGTCCGGCGGGCACGGACAGTTCGCGATCTGCGAGATCGAGGTGGAGCCGCTGCCGAACGGCTCCGGCATCGAGTTCGTGGACAAGGTCGTCGGCGGCGCGGTGCCTCGGCAGTTCATCCCGTCCGTGGAGAAGGGGATACGGGCACAGGCCGCGAAGGGCGTGGCCGCGGGCTATCCCCTCATCGACGTGCGGATCACGCTGCTCGACGGCAAGGCGCACTCGGTGGACTCCTCCGACGCAGCGTTCCAGACGGCGGGCGCGCTGGCTCTGCGGGAGGCGGCGGCGGACGCGAAGATCCACCTCCTGGAGCCGGTGGCCGAGGTGCAGGTGCTCGTCGCGGACGACTATGTGGGCTCGGTGATGAGCGACCTGTCGGGGCGGCGCGGCCGCGTGGTCGGCACGGAACAGGCGCCGGGGTCTCGCACGCTCGTACGGGCCGAGATCCCGGAGATCGAGATCGGCCGGTACGCGGTGGACCTGCGGTCGCTGTCGCACGGCACGGGGCGGTTCAGCCGGGCGTACGCGCGGCACGAGCCGATGCCTTCGCAGCTGGGCGACAGGATGCGCGAACAGGCGCAGGACGTCTCGTAGTTGACCCTTCCCCGGCCGATCGACAGCCGGGCCGCCCGCCCGATCCCCTTCCGGGCGGGCGGCTTCGGCCGTCCCCTGACGGATGTCGGTGCGCCCGGATACGCTGAAGACCTGATCAAGCCGATGACCTGATCAACAGGTGTGCGGGGCAAGGAAGTCGGGAAAGCCGCAGGAGCGAAGGCGCGCGGCGATGGGGGCGGCAGTGGCGGACGACGTATTCGACTTCAGGCCCGGGGCGCAGGTGCCGTTGCACGGCTCCGCGGGCCAGACCGCGGCCACGTACGCCCTCGCTTCGGCGGCGTACCGGGACGCGAAGGTGGACGATCTGCTCGCCGCCAACAGCGAGTGGCACAAGTCCGATGTGAAGAAGGGCCTTTGGTCGCTGGCCGCGCCGAATCTGGGCGAGGCGTTCTCGCGGGCCGTCCAGGGCCGGCTGCTCGGCGGCGCCCGCAAGCCGCTCATCCAGTCCTTCGGCACCGAGCCGCAGGTCGTCGTCGAGCACTGTCTCGCGGCGAACCGGATCCGCAAGCAGCGGGACAGCTGGCTGACGGCCGTGATGGCGCTGTGCGGCCTGCTCTTCCTGCCCGGCCTGATCGTGTGGCTGCTCGTCTTCCAGATCCGCCGCATGATCGCCGGCCACGAGAACAAGCGCATGGCCGCGCTGTTCACGACACTGATGGTGGCGGTCGCGGCCGTCGGCGTGATCTTCATGGTCCGGCTGCCGTTCACGGGCTTCTGGGCCTGGTATCTGCGGGCGGCGATCGTGGCGCCCGTGGTCGGATGGCTGTGGGCCCGGCAGATCTGCGAGCGCACGGCGCAGGACATGCGGGAGCGCTGGGACAGCCTGCTCGCGGGCGGCGGTATCGGCGCCAAGATCCCGGAGGCCGTGCCCGGCAGCCCCGGCGAGACGGCCGCCGAGCGACTGCGCCAGAGCCTCGCCAAGCTGACCGCCGAGCAGCAGTCGAACGCCGTGTTCTACGCGGGCCCCAAGGGCATCCTCGGCATGGGCACCCGCTGGGGCAGCTGGCAGCTCGCCGAGGAGCTGATTCCCCGCGACGAGGGCGCGGAGATCCACCCCTTCCGCAGCTGGGACGTCATACGGGCGATCCACGACAAGCTGCGGCTCCTGGAGCGCGGCCCGCTGCACACGGGCGGATTCCCGACGCCGTCGATCAAGCACTGGATCGTCTCGCCGATCGGGGAGAACGCGAACAAGGTGGCCCGGCCCAGCGGCACCGACGTCGAAGCCTTCCAGATCAAGAACCACGAGATACAGCGGATCTGCAACGAGCAGCAGTTCGGCAGCGGCGACCGTCACTACCTGGGCGTGCAGTTCACGCTCTGGGACGGCCAGTTGGTCATCACGATGCTGATCACGGTGACGGTGCTGCACGAGACGCTGCGCATCGAGATCACGGGCCATGCGCTCGGCCCGGTGCACTCCCTGTTCACGACGAAGCCCGAGCCGAAGGTGAAGGAAGTCGCCAAGGCCATCAAGTTCTGGGAGACGGTGGAGAAGAAGCTCCCCCTCATCGAGCCCGACGAGGTGGTCCGCCTCGCGGTGCGCGCGCCCTTCACCTGGTACCCGCCGCTCCTGGACTTCATCGGCGGCAAGCTGGTCCTGCCCGAGCCCTTCGGACTGCGGCACGCCTGGGCGGACAAGCCGTGGCGGCACCGCTTCATGGCGGACGACGCGCTGCGCACGGCCACCCCGGTCCTGCGCGTGGTGCACGCGGCGGCGATCAAGGTGCTCGAGGAGAACGGCGTGGACACGGAGAAGTTCGGTACGCGCTCGTCGTTCCTCAGCAACCTGGTCCAGGCCCCGACGCCCATGAACGCCGACGTGTACGACGCGTAGCCGGGCGCGGCCGGCCCCGGGCGTCCAGGCCCGGGGCCGGCCGGTCACGATCGTCTCAGTCGGCGTCCGGCCAGGCCTTGGCCAGCGCGGTCCTGGTGTCGCCGAGCAGCTGCGGCAGCACCTTGGTGTGCCCCACCACGGGCATGAAGTTGGTGTCGCCGCCCCAGCGCGGAACGATGTGCTGGTGCAGGTGCGCGGCGATACCGGCCCCCGCCACCGCGCCCTGGTTCATGCCGATGTTGAAGCCGTGCGCCCCGGAAGCGGTGCGCAGCGCGGCCATCGCGCGCTTGGTGAAGAGGGCCAGCTCGGCGGTCTCGCCGTCGTCCAGATCCGTGTAGTCGGCGACGTGCCGGTACGGCAGCACCATCAGGTGGCCGCCGTTGTACGGATAGAGGTTGAGGATCGCGTAGACGCTCGCGCCGCGCGCCACGATCAGCGCTTCCTCGTCGGTCATGCCGGGTGCGGCACAGAACGGACAGCCGTCGTCGGCTCCCGGTCCGGTCGGCTTGTTCTCCCCCTGGATGTAGGCCATCCGGTGCGGCGTCCAAAGGCGCCCGAACCCGTCCGGCTCACCCACCGGCCCCGTGTGCTGCTCCGGCTCACTCGTCATGAGGTGCAGCATATGGCTTCGCCCGTTCGGAGCGTGTCGGCGGGGCAGGTCCCGGTCCCCGCCCGCGATCCTTGATCGATGGACGAGAGACGGCGCACGCCGTGGGAGCACCGGATGGAGACCCCACTGACGCTGGCGTCCCTGCTGTTCCTCGCGTCGTACGCGGTCAGAGTCCTGGGGCACGGGCTTCCGGACGCGGTGCGCGACGCGTGTCTGGCGGTGACCTCCGCCGCCTGGGCCGTCTTCGCGCTGGACTTCGCCGTCCGGTGGCGCCACAGCGGCAAAGGGCTCTCGTTCGTGCGCCACCACTGGCTGGACGCGGTGGTCACGGTACTGCCGCTGCTGCGCCCGCTGCAGGTCGTGCGGACCTACGACGCCGTGCGGCGGCGGCACGCACAACCGCGGCTCAGCCTGCACGCGCGCGTGGCGACCTACGCCGGGATGTCCGCCACGCTGCTCGGATTCGCGGCGGCACTGGCCGTGTACCAGGTCGAGCGCGGGCAGCCGCACGCCACGATCCGTACGTTCGGGGACTCCGTGTGGTGGGCCTGCTCGACACTGGCGACCGTCGGATACGGGGACGTGGTGCCGGTGACCCCGCTCGGGCGTCTGGTGGCGGTGGCTCTGATGGGGTGCGGTGTGGCGCTGCTCGGAGCGATCACGGGTGCGTTCTCGTCCTGGATGTTCCAGGTGTTCAGGCGCGACGACGAGAGGCCCCCGGGGGACTTCCCGGGGGCCTCTTGATGTCGTACGCCGCTGCCGTCAGCGGCGGGCGTCAGACCTGCACGCGCTCCTCGACGACCTTGACGATCTTCTCGATCGCCTCGTCGACCGGGATGCCGTTCTCCTGCGAGCCGTCGCGGTAGCGGAAGGAGACGGCGCCGGCCGCCATGTCCTCGTCGCCAGCGATGATCATGAACGGCACCTTCTGCTTCTGCGCGTTCCTGATCTTCTTCTGCATCCGGTCCGACGAAGAGTCCACGTCGACGCGCAGCCCCTTGCGCTTCGCCTTGGCCGCGAACTCCTCGAGGTACGGGATGTGCGCGTCGCCGATCGGGATGCCGACCGCCTGCACCGGCGCGAGCCAGGCCGGGAAGGCGCCCGCGTAGTGCTCGAGGAGCACCGCGAAGAACCGCTCGATGGAGCCGAACAGCGCACGATGGATCATGACCGGACGCTGCTTGGTGCCGTCGGGGCCGGTGTACTCCAGGTCGAAGCGCTCCGGCAGGTTGAAGTCGAGCTGCACGGTCGACATCTGCCAGGTGCGGCCGATGGCGTCCTTCGCCTGGACGGAGATCTTCGGGCCGTAGAACGCGGCGCCGCCCGGGTCCGGGACCAGCGGGAGGCCCTGCTTCTCGGCGACCTGGCGCAGCGTCTCGGTGGCCTCTTCCCAGATCTCGTCGGAGCCGACGAACTTCTCCGGGTCCTTGGTGGACAGCTCCAGGTAGAAGTCGGTGAGGCCGTAGTCGCGCAGCAGACCGAGGACGAAGGTGAGCGTCTTGTCGAGCTCCTCCGCCATCTGCTCCTTGGTGCAGTAGATGTGCGCGTCGTCCTGCGTGAAGCCGCGGGCGCGGGTGAGGCCGTGCACGACGCCCGACTTCTCGTACCGGTACACGGTGCCGAACTCGAAGAGGCGAAGCGGCAGTTCACGGTACGAACGGCCGCGCGCGTCGAAGATCAGGTTGTGCATCGGGCAGTTCATGGGCTTGAGGTAGTAGTCCACGCCCTCGTCGAGCTGCATGGGCGGGTACATGCCGTCGGCGTACCAGTCCAGGTGGCCCGAGGTCTCGAAGAGCTTCCCCTTGGTGGCGTGGGGGGTGTAGACGAACTCGTAGCCCTCCTCCTCGTGCCGGCGGCGCGAGTAGTCCTCCATGACCCGGCGGACGATGCCGCCCTTGGGGTGGAAGACGGCCAGACCGGAACCGATCTGGTCGGGGATGGAGAACAGGTCCAGCTCGTTGCCCAGCTTGCGGTGGTCGCGCTTCTCGGCCTCGGCGAGGAACTCCAGGTGCGCCTTCAGCTCGTCCTTCGACGGCCAGGCGGTGCCGTAGATGCGCTGGAGCATCGGGTTCTTCTCGCTGCCGCGCCAGTACGCCGCCGCGTTCCGCATCAGCTTGAACGCGGGGATGTTGCGGGTGGTGGGCAGGTGGGGACCGCGGCAGAGGTCCTTCCAGCACAGGTCGCCGGTCTTGGCGTCGAGGTTGTCGTAGATGGTCAGCTCGCCGCCGCCCACCTCGACGTTCGCACCGTCGTCGGTGGACGCGGAGCCCTTGATGCCGATGAGCTCCAGCTTGTACGGCTCGTCGGCCAGCTCCTCGCGGGCGTCCTCGTCGGTGACGACACGGCGCGAGAAACGCTGCCCGCGCTTCTGGATCTCCTGCATCTTCTTCTCGATGGCCTTGAGATCCTCGGGCGTGAAGGGCTTCTCCACGTCGAAGTCGTAGTAGAAGCCGTCCTTGACCGGCGGGCCGATGCCCAGCTTGGCGTCGGGGAACAGCTCCTGCACGGCCTGGGCCATCACGTGGGCGGTGGAGTGGCGCAGGATGTTGAGGCCGTCCTCGGAGGAGATCTCGACGGGCTCGACCTCCTCCCCGTCCTGCACGGCGTACGCGAGGTCCTTCAGCTCGCCGGCCACACGGGCGGCGACGATGGTGCGCTCGCCGGCGAAGAGCTCGGCGGCCGTAGTGCCCGTCGTCACCACGCGCTCTTCCCGCTCGGAATCGCGTTGGATGATCACACGGACGTCTGACACCGGACTCTCCTGCCTGAAGGGGGCACGCGATGATCTGGCCACGCGCGCAATACACAGAGGATCGTACCGAGCCCTGGGCCCGACTCGCGAAACGGTATCGACGCGGCCCGCGCCGCGTTCCCCGTGCACACGCCGGGAGCCCCCCGCTCACGAGCCCGTGAGCTCAGTCGTCCCCGCTGCACGCCTCCTCGAAGAAGTCCAGATTCTCCTGGAGCGACTTCATCAGCCGGTCCCGCTCGGCCTCCTCGACCTGAACGGGCACCACCTCGCTCGCCCCGGTCAGCCGCCGGAAGCCGCCCCGACTCTCCAGCCGCCCGTGCACCCTGATCGGCAGCCCCACGAGATGCGCGTGGCCCGCCGTCCGATACGCCTCCTCGTCCAGCGTCATCCGGACGTGTGGCACATCGGCGCCCCCCATGACATGCAGCCGCACCGTTCCCTCTCCGCGCGGTCCCGATCTGCGCATGCGCACGACGGTCCCGGTGATCCGTACGGCGATGGACGGCTCGGACTGCAGATAGCGGGCGCTCGCCTCCCGCAGCACCACCAGGTCGCCGGGCGAGAACTCGACGGGCGCGTCCCCGGCCGTGCACTCGTCGGGCACCCCGGCCGCCGGTGACCACTCGACGCCGACCCGGGCCCCCTCCGTACCGCGGACGAGGGCGACGAGCGCTTCGACGAGTTCGTGGCTCACCCCCGCCTCGACCGCACCGTCGAAGGCGTCCATGCCGCCGGTGGCCCGCCGGTAGTCGATGGCCTCGCGGGCCGCGTACAGCGCCTGGTGGAGACGGACCGCGAGCGCGCGGCCCGCGGCGACGGGCACGAACGCGGTGAGCCTGCGGCCGCCGGGGGCGTCACCGACGAGGACGGTCTCCAGCGACGCGGCGGCGGGCCTGCGGTGACGGGCGCCGTAGTAGCCGGCCCTGCTCCGGGCGGCGAGTGCGGCGGCCAGGAGCATCCGGCGGGCGGCGGCACGCAGGTGCTCCTCCACCGGCCAGGCGGCGCTGCCCGCGGGCCCGGCCGGCACATCACGCCACCAGCGGATCTCGTCGCTCGGCACGGCGAGGGAGACGAGGACCTCCCGCGCGGAGGGCGCCCCGCTGCGCTCCAGGGCCTCGAGCGCCTCGCCGAGCAGGTCGTCGCTGTCGGGAAAGGCACGGGTCTCCGGCACGAGCAGGCTGGTGCGCCCGGAGCCGCCGGGCAGCGTCCAGCGCACATAGCGCCCGGTGGCGCCGCCGCGGCGTTCCCAGCCGTGCCGGTCGAGCAGTGCGTTGAGCACGACCGGATCGACCTGCTCAGGTCCGGGGCCTTCGAGGTCGACGGGGTGGGATCGGGCGGTGTTCAGGGCGCGAAGGCGCTCGTCGGTCGGGCGGTGCTGCATCAGGGGTCTCCCTCCCTGTCCGTCAGGGCCTCGCGCGTCGCCCCTCAGGGCCTCCCGCGTCCTTCAGGGCCTTCCACCCGTCCCGATCCGCGTCATGATCTCGCAGAGGGCGCGGTCGTCGAAGATCCGCGAGGTCGGGATACGCACGGTGGTGCGGCGCCTACCTGTCACGGGGTGGCCGGCCAGGTTGATCCAGTAGCAGCAGTGCCGCAGGTCGAGCCGGTCGTGACCGGCCCGCAGCCAGTCGTCCTGTGAGCGCGGCACGATCATCACGACCAGGATCTTGTGCACCGACACCGGTGTGCGGGCGAGCTTCTCCAGATGTGCGTTGTCGAGCGTGAAGGAGAAGGACGGCCCCGGCGGCTTCGGCGGGAGCTGGTACGTGCACTTGAGCTGCACCTTGATGGTGACCTCGTCGTCGACCGTGTGCCCGGGGGCGCTGTGGCTGACGTGCCAGTCGATTCCGTTGTCGGGGAACGGCTGAGAGAGCGAACAGCCCGCGGCTGCCGCTACGGCGTGCAGATAGCCCACCTGGAGTGTCTCCATGCAGGCGGTGGTGGCGAGTGTGCCGCGCGGCGGTGCGATCCGCTCGGGCAGCAGCCCACCCTGTTCGGGCTGCGCGAGCGCCATGTCCAACTGACCTTCCGAGACAGGCGAATCCCCTGGGCGGGCCGCTGAACTGCCGTGACCCGTATCTGTGTTGTCTCCGGTCGGCGTACGACGCAAACAGCCCGGGTATCACCGAAACGGGCAGCAGCGAGGGGCCATCTGCCAGGTGTGAACGAGGAGTTGCATTGACATGACGTGCTGGTACGAGGGTCCTCTGGCCGCCTTCGACACCGAGACCACCGGCGTGGACGTGGAGAGCGATCGCATCGTGTCGGCCGCGATCGTGGTGCAGGACGCGGCGGGGAGCCGGCCGCGCGTCTCACGCTGGCTCGTGAATCCGGGTGTGCCGGTGCCGGCCGGGGCGACGGAGGTGCACGGCCTGACGGACGAGCACCTCCAGCGCAACGGCCGCTGGCCGGCTCCCGTGATGGAGGAGATAGCCCGGCTGCTGGGCGAGCAGGCCGCGGCGGGCCGCCCACTCGTGGTGATGAACGCGCCGTTCGATCTGACGCTCCTGGACCGGGAGTTGCGGCGACATCGCGCCTCCGCGCTCGGGCACTACATGGAGAGCTCGTCGCTGTGCGTCCTCGATCCGCGCGTCCTCGACAAACACCTCGACCGCTACCGCAAGGGCCGCCGCACCCTGACAGACCTGTGCGCGCACTACGAGGTGGAGCTGGAGGGCGCGCACGACGCGGCCGCGGACGCGCAGGCGTCCCTGGATGTCGTACGGGCCGTGGGGCGCCGCTTCGCGTCCCGTCTGGAGCGCCTGTCCCCCGCCGAGCTGCACACCCTTCAGGCGGTGTGGCACGCCGCGCAGGCGCGTGGGCTGCAGGCGTGGTTCGCGCGCAGCGGCAATCCGGAGACGGTGGATCCGGCGTGGCCCATGCGCACGGAACTGCGGGAGGCCGCCTGACAGTTGCCCGTTCGGACTCGGGCCCCGGGCACAGAAAAGCCGGTCCGTCTGCTGACGGACCGGCCTTCTTCCGGGTGGGCGATACTGGGTTCGAACCAGTGACCTCTTCGGTGTGAACGAAGCGCTCTCCCACTGAGCTAATCGCCCGGGAACGGGTTGAACCATACAGGGCCCGGCGGGTTTCCAACAAACCGGTTCGGTCAGCGCCGCCGCAGATGCGCGACGAGCCCGCGCCGCCCACCCCGCATCATCAGCGCATGGTTGACGAGGAACACCGGCCTGCCGACGCGGGCGAACCGCCGCAACAGGGGTTTGCGCACCTCCACCTCCTGCTCGTACAGCGCGCGCGTCCCGTCCCCATACACGCCCACGGTCCACCGCACCCAGCCCTCCAGGTCGCCGGACATGGCGATCTCCAGGACCCCGGCCTCGGTGTCGCGGCGCAGGGCGGTGGCCGTCACGAACAGGTCGTACGGGAGGAGCGAGCGGAAACGTGCGGTGCCGCGGCGCTCGTCAAGGGGGGTCGCCTCGCGTACCTGGGGCCACCACAGGGGGTAGTCCTCGGCGCGCTCGAGGGCCGCGAACACGTCGGCGGGCCCCGCGGGCATGTCCCAGACACTGCGGAAGCGGTAGTGGTTCCAGTCCATGGTGCGAGTCTCCCCCGTTACCCGGTGACCCATCTGATCGCGAATTGACCTGATGTCGACGGCTATTGATTCGCCGTCAGAACTTCCGGTTTTCCGGTGAAGTCCGGGAAATCTGAAACGCGGTCAGGTTCACCGCCCGTCGAATTTCCGAAGAGGCCCGCGGATTTTATATCCCAGGCATCCGTACGGATTATGGGATTCCTTTTCCGGTCGCCGGACACCAGGAACGCGCCGCAGCCAGAAAGCGCTTGCTGATCACGGTGGCCGGACACGGAAACGCCGAGTGCCCCGGAGGCTTGAAGCCTCCGGGGCACTCGGTCCGGGGTGGGCGATACTGGGTTCGAACCAGTGACCTCTTCGGTGTGAACGAAGCGCTCTCCCACTGAGCTAATCGCCCGGGCGCAGAGAGAACATTACCGCATGTCAGCAGGTGCTCCGACCAGCCCTGACGCCCCCGGCGCGACCCTCGCGGGCCACCCGGCTCACTCCTTGATCTTCCACGGCATCTCGAAGCCGAACTTCCACACGTAGATCGCCACGAGCACCGCGATGATCACCACGCCGACCGACGTCAGGATGATGTTCCGCCGGCGCACCGCGGGGTCGAGCGCGCGCTGCGTGGCTTCGGTGACCTTGCGTTTCGTCCAGCGGAGCACCAGCTGCGCCCAGACGAACTCGGTCGCCCAGATCGCCATGCCACCGAAGATCACCAGCCAGCCCGGGCCCGGCAGCGGCAGCATGATCACGCCCGCCACCACCACGGCGAGCCCGACCACGAAGACGCCGACCTGCCAGCTCAGATGCAGGGCCCTGCGGGCCTTGATGAACTCCGGCGCCCGCGAGCCGAGCTCCGGCTCGGCCTTCGCCCCGTCCCCCGTCGTCGCGGCCACGGATGCGGACTCGGCCGCCTCGTCACTCCCCGTATTCATACAACCAAACCTACCCGACGGAATCTCGTCACCGGAATGGACGCTCCGGACAGAGAAACACTCCGCCGTCCGAGCTACCTAAAGGCACTCAAAACACTCAGAGGGGTTTACAACGGCACCGTAGGTGGCATGTCGATTTCGCCGACGTGCGAATCCCCGAGCGCACACTGAGCGAAAGGCCCTGGCGCTTATGAACACCACGGTCAGCTGCGAGCTGCACCTGCGCCTCGTTGTGTCGAGCGAGTCCTCACTGCCTGTACCCGCAGGACTGCGGTATGACACGGCCGATCCCTACGCCGTGCACGCCACCTTCCACACCGGAGCAGAAGAGACGGTCGAGTGGGTGTTCGCCCGCGATCTGCTCGCCGAGGGCCTGCACCGGCCCACCGGCACCGGCGACGTCCGAGTCTGGCCATCCCGTAGTCACGGCCAAGGCGTCGTCTGCATCGCACTGAGCTCTCCGGAGGGCGAGGCTCTGCTCGAAGCCCCTGCGCGGGCGCTGGAGTCGTTCCTGAAGAGGACCGACGCGGCCGTGCCACCCGGCACGGAACACCGCCACTTCGATCTCGACACCGAGCTCTCACACATCCTGGCCGAAAGCTAAGGCCTGGAGCCGACGCCGGCGCATCGCCGGAGTCACGCACCGCGAGAGCCGCTCGATGCCGTCCACTCGGGGAGACGGACCGAGCCATAACAACTGCATACGGCATACACCGGCGCCGCCGCCGTGGGACCCCACGGCGGTGGCGTCGGCGCGTCCATGGGCCGACGGCCAGGCGCCACACGGCCGGGCGGCCCTATAACATCGGCCAGCATCGGCGGGCACAGGCCCGACCCCCAGGCCAGGGAGCAAATCGTGCTGATCACCCACGACACCCGGTGCGCCCTCGACACCGTGGTCGATCTGGTGAACACCGCACCGGACGACGAGCAGGCCGTCGACGGGCTGGCCGATGTGGCAGCCCTGGGCGAATTCGTGCGAAGGAACGACATCAGCGACGTCGGGGTGCTCACGGAACGTGACCTCGACGGTGTACAGAGCGTGAGGGGACGGTTCGCCGCCGTGTTCGCGGCCCCCGATCCGCACGCCGCCGCCTCGCTCATCAACGAGCTGGTCGCCGCCGCGGGCACCACGCCGCGCCTGACGGACCACGACGGCTACGACTGGCACGTGCACTACTTCGCGCCCGGCGCGTCCGTGGCCGACCACCTGGCGGCCGACTGCGGGATGGCGCTCGCCTTCTTCGTGGTCGCCGGGGAGCAGGAGCGGCTGCGACGGTGCGAGGCCCCGGACTGCCGGCGGGCCTTCGTGGACCTCTCCCGTAACCGGTCCCGCAGGTACTGCGACAGCCGCACCTGTGGAAACCGCTTGCACGTGGCGGCGTACCGGGCGCGCCGCAAGGAGGCGGCGGGCTGACCCGCCCGGCGCCTCACAGCAGGAACAGATCGTGCAGCGACGCCAGGAGCAGCAGGCAGCCGATCACCGCCAGAAAGATCATCAAGGGCGGCTGCGACAGTGCGAAGAGGCAGCCTCGGCGTTCGTCGGCCGTGAGGGCGTCGTCTCGCTCGTCGGCCTGCGGGGCGGAACCGCCCTGTGTTGTGTCCAGCATCTCGCGGCGATGATGACGCAGCCGACACGCCGCAGTCGATCAACACGCTCAAAAGAAGCGGGAGTTCGCCGGATCCCGTGACATGGGTGGTGCGAGGTGGACCGAGAGGGTCCGGCGGCGGCCGCTTTCCGACCGGGGTCGACCGATCGCCCGGGAGTCTCCTCGGGTCAGATCCCGTGCTTCTTCAGAATCGCCTCGATGTCGCTGAAGTCCTCGGAAGCGGGCTTCGCGGCGGGGCGGGCCGCCGCGGGCCCGGTGGTCTGCCCCAGCGAGGGGGCGGAGGCTGCGGGTGCCACGGCCTGGGTCTCGGCGGCCGCCTTCGCCGCGTTGCGCTCCTTACGGGTGCCACCTCTGCGGCGCTCCACCGCGCGGGTCACCATGAACAGGAGCCAGGCGCCACCGAGCACCACGAATCCGGCCCACGCCGTCGGGCTGAACGCGGTGTTCGCCAGCCAGCCGACCGCGCCGGTCATCACCAGACCGATCGGCACCAGTGAATACGCCGCTATGCGCGCCGCCGCGAGGAAACGCTTCCGGTACGCGGTGACCGCGGCGATGCCCAGCCCGGCCACGGAAACGGCGGAACAGACGGTCTCGGCAATCATCCGGTCCTCCTGGCACGGGCAGCGGGCGACGGAGCATTCCGTCCTCTCCATCGTGCACCGCCCCGGGGCCCGCAGGCCACGGTCCAGGCCGACCTCAGGGACATTTCCGGGTACGGCCTCCTCCGCAGGTGCCGGTCCGGGGCCTGTCAGGGGTCCTGCCACGGTCCGACCCGGGGGTCTGCCCCCAGGTGCCGGTTGGGGTCCCCGGCGCCCGGCTGGAAGACTGGTCCCATGAACGACGCCTCTCCCGCCTCCGCCCCTCAGGGCCGCCCCGTCCTCGACGTCTGGTGCGAGCTCCAGTGCCCCGACTGCCGCACCGCTCTCGACGACGTGCGCGCGCTGCGGGCCCGCTACGGCGACCGCATCGACCTGCGTCTGCGGCACTTCCCGCTGGAGAAGCACAAGCACGCCTTCGCCGGCGCGCAGGCCGCGGAGGAGGCCTTCGAGCAGGGACAGGGCTGGCCTTACGTGGAGGCGGTGCTCGGCCGGGTCGAGGAGCTCGACCGCAAGGGCGAGCCGTTCCTCGTCGAGATCGCGCGTGAACTGGGCCTGGACGCCGAGGAGTTCGACACAGCGCTCATCGACGGCCGGCACATCCTGATCGTCGACGCGGATCAGGCCGAGGGCAAGGCCATCGGCGTCACGGGCACACCCACGTACGTCATCGGCGGCGAGCGGCTCGACGGCGGCAAGAGCCAGGACGGCCTGCGTGAGCGCGTCGAGGAGATCGCCGACCGACTGCTCGGCTCGTAGCCGACGGCCCGCGGGCCGCTCAGAGCAGCGGCTTGTACAGGTGGAACTCGGTCGCCCGGTATCCGAGCGACTCGTACAGACGGACGGCCGGGGTGTTGCCCGCGAAGACGTTGAGCCCCAGGCGGGTGACGCCCGCGGCGTGCGACTCGGCCTCCGCGAGGAGCATCAGCGACCGCCCGTGGCCGTGCCCGCGGTGCTCGGCCGCGACCTCGACGTCGTAGACGTAGGCGCTCTCGCCGCGCAGCGCGACCCACAACGTGCCCACGACCGCGCCGTCCGCCTCGAGCACGCTCAGGACCGCGTCCCGTGTGGCGAGCCCTTCCGCGAGCGTCGCCGCGTGATCGGCCTCGGCCTTGGCGTGTGCCTGCGCCTGCGAGACGCCCCGCTCGACCAGGGTGCGCACGTAACCGGCCTGCGTGTGCGCCTCCCATGCGGTGTACTCGGGGCCGGTCATGCGCCGTCCCGCGCTGCCCGCCGGGAGCGTGGGGGGCTCGGCCGGGAGCTCCTTCTCCATGTTGCGGTTGCGCTCGACGTAGCCGAGGGCGGTGGCCAGGGCGAGGGCACGCTGGGCCGGCGCGGGGATCGAGACCTCGATCCGGCCGCAGCCCCAGCCGCGCGCCACCTCCTCGGCGGCGAGCGCGGCGACGGTGCCGCGGCCCCGCCCGCGGTCCTCCTCGTCGATCCGAAGATCACGGATCCGGGCCACTCCCTCGCCGTAGACGGGGTGGGTGCCCAGACGCAGCTCGCCGACGGGGCGGCTGTTCACGCACACCTTGTAGTGGCGTGACCGCGTCCCGTCGGCATCGCGCTGAAGCGGCTCGGACGGCCGCAGGGTGGTGGTCATCAGGGGTGTTCTACCCGCCCTGTGACCACCGCGTCACCCGGATTGGCAGTCGTCCGTTCTACGGGTCGAGGTCGTCCGCCGCGCGCTCGTCGAAGACGCGCATCGCCTTGGCCGTGACGGGACCAGGCGCGCCGGGCAGCTCGCGTCCGTCGACCCGGTGCACACCCTGCACGTCGCGCAGGGTGGACGTCAGGAAGATCTCGTCGGCGCGCTCCAGGACGTCCAGCGGCAGATCGGTCTCCTTGGCGCCGGTCCACTCGACGGCCAGCGCGCGGGTGATGCCCGCCAGACAGCCGGAGGCGACCGGCGGGGTGTGGATCTCGCCGTCGAGGACGACGAAGACGTTCGACCCCGTGCCCTCGCAGAGCTGACCCACCGTGTTGGCGAACAGCGCCTCGGAAGCGCCCTGTTCGCGCGCGCGGGCGAGCGCGACGACGTTCTCCGCGTACGAGGTGGTCTTCAGGCCGGTGAGCGCGCCGCGCTCGTTGCGTGTCCACGGGACCGTGACCGTCGCGGTGGAGTCGGGACGCCGGGCGGCCTCGCCGAGGGCGACCACCAGCGTCGGCCCCTGCTCACCGCGGTCGGACCCCAAGGGGGAGAGCCCTCCGGTGTACGTGATCCGCAGCCGGCCGAGCGGCATCGGGTTGGCCTCGAGGACGGCGTCGCAGGCCCGGCGCACCTCGTCGAGGTCGGGCTCGGGCAGACCGAGGCCGCGCGCGGAGCGGGCGAGCCGGTCCAGGTGGCGGGTCGGCGCGAACGGCTTCCCGTCGACCGACTTCACGGTCTCGAAAATGCCGTCGCCCACGGTCAGGCCATGGTCGAACACCGAGACACGGGCGGCCTCGAGGTCCTGCAGTGTGCCGTCGAGCCAGATCTTCACGTAGGGATCCCTCCACTTTCCTGGTACGTACCCGACGCTACCGCGAGCAGCCGAGAAGCCTTCAGTTCGGTCTCCCGCCACTCACCTTCGGGGTCCGATCCCCAGGTGATGCCGGCGCCGGTGCCGAACCGCAGGACGCCCTCGGCCCGGTCGGCCCAGAACGTGCGGATGCCGACGGCCAGCTCGCCGGTGCCCCGGTCGGCGTCGACCCAGCCGATGCCGCCGCAGTACGGCCCGCGGGGCGCCGTCTCCAGGGCCTCGATGATGCGCAGGGCGCTGGACTTGGGCGCTCCGGTGACCGAGCCGGGCGGGAACGCGGCGTCGAGCAGTTCGCGCCAGCCCGCGCCGTCGCGCAGTTCACCGCGGACGGTGGAGACGAGGTGGACGAGGCCCGGGTGCTTCTCCACGACGCACAGCTCCGGGACGGTCACGGAACCGGTCGCGCAGACGCGTCCGAGATCGTTGCGGACCAGGTCCACGATCATCACGTTCTCCGCGTAGTCCTTCTCCAGGAGGTCCGCCTCGGTGCGGCCCGTGCCCTTGATCGGCCCGGACTCGACGATCCGCCCGGTGCGGCTGAGGAAGAGCTCGGGGGACGCGGTGGCTATCTCCACACCGTGCTCGGGAAGGCGGATGGTCCCCGCGTAGGGGGCCGGGTTGCCGCGCGCGAGGAGCGCCGTGAGGGCGTCCACGTCCGCGCGCGGGGGAAGGGGCGCGGACAGGACGCGGCAGAGGTTGGCCTGGTAGACGTCGCCGGCCGCGATGCGGGTGCGGATCCTGCGGACGCCCTCGGTGTAGGCGGCCCGGTCGAGGGACGACGTCCAGTCCTCGGCCGCGGGCCCCTGCCAGGCCCCGGGGACCGGGGCGGGCACGGGCTCCTCCCGTACGGAGTCGAAGCGGGCACATACGAGACGGCCCTCGAAGTCCGCGGACACGGCCCAGAAGCCGGCGGAGTCCAGAGCCTCGGGATCGCTGGTCACGTCGCGCAACTCGGTCGCTACGAGAGCGCCGAAGCGGGCCAGAGGGGGCAGGTCGTGAGGGAGGTCGCGCACGTCTTCGAGTCTATGGCGGGTGTCCCCCGCGTGACCTGGGGCAGTCGCACCGCAGCACGCTGCGCAAACGCGTTTTTGTACTGGCCCAGGAATCCGCTAGAGTTCAACACGTCGCCGGGACGCGCAAGCGAAACGGAAACGACAAGCGGACGTAGCTCAGTTGGTAGAGCGCAACCTTGCCAAGGTTGAGGTCGCCAGTTCGAACCTGGTCGTCCGCTCAGGAAGTGGGGGATCTTCCCGAACCCCCACACTCCTGGTGGAGTGGCCGAGAGGCGAGGCAACGGCCTGCAAAGCCGTCTACACGGGTTCAAATCCCGTCTCCACCTCCAAGGACGATTAGCTCAGCGGGAGAGCGCTTCCCTGACACGGAAGAGGTCACTGGTTCAATCCCAGTATCGTCCACTGGATCATCACGAAGGTCATCTTCTCGACGGTCCGAAACCCGCGCGATTAGCTCAGCGGGAGAGCGCTTCCCTGACACGGAAGAGGTCACTGGTTCAATCCCAGTATCGCGCACGCAGTACCACTCACGGGTCCTGATACAGTCTGGTCCGTCCCGCGCGATTAGCTCAGCGGGAGAGCGCTTCCCTGACACGGAAGAGGTCACTGGTTCAATCCCAGTATCGCGCACAGTCAAGAAGCCCCCAGCCTTTCGGCCGGGGGCTTCTTCATGTACCGGGCGGCTCAGGAGGAGAAGAGCATCCGGCCGAAGCCGCCCTTGTGGTGACCGTGGTGGCCGTGGTGCCCGCCGTGGTGCGGGGCGCCCCAGGCCGGGGCCGGGGCCGACGGGTACGCCTGCGGGGCCGGCGGCGCCGGCGGCACCTGCTGCTGCCACTGGGACTCGAGGCGCGTCAGGGACTCCAGCTCGCCGTAGTCGAGGAATATCCCCCGGCAGCCACTGCACTGCTCGATCTGGACGCCATTGCGGTTGTACGTGTGCATCGGTGCATGACACTTGGGGCACTGCATCGTCGGCTCAACTCCTCGCCGTTGGGCACTTCTTCGCCGGAACACTTCCCGGCAGCGGTCCGTTGCACCCTACTTCGCCACGCCGTGCGCCAACTCGGCCGGTACTGCTGCCATTCGGTCACAGGCGTCGACCAATGCCTCCTCCGCCTCGTCGAGCGCCCGGCCGGCCGCGACGGCCTTGGCCACGGCGAGCGCCGCGGTCTGGACGGTGAGGGCACGGGCCGGGGCATCGAGGGCGGACCACGGGTCGCCCTGGAGCGACGGAGCGCCGCCCGCCTCCTGGTACGCGGTGAGGAACCTCGTCCACTCCTGTGCCGGAAGCAGGCCGCACGCGAACCACGCGGCGGGGCGGGCGAGATCCCAGGCCGGGTCTCCGGTGCCGAGGTCGTCCACGTCGATCAGGAGCCAGGGACCGATGTCCGCGGGGCGGCGGACGAGCTGGCCGAGGTGCAGGTCACCGTGGCACAGGGCCGACGCGTGCCGGGCGGGGGTCTCGGCGCGGGCCCACGGCGGCAGACCCGACCAGGCGCGCAGGATCGGGACGGACGCCGGGTGCGGGCCGGCGGCCAAGAGCCGCGCGACGGCGAGGGCCGCCTTGGCGGGGCCGCGCATCGGCGGGAGCGGGCCCGGGAGTTCCGCCGTGGGCACGGTGTGGAGGCGGGCCAGCAGCGTGGCCGCGTCCTCCCACGGCGCGCGTCCGGGAGCGTCGGGGTCCACGGGACTGCCGTGCGGCCAGAACGTGACGAGCCGGTCGTGCAGATGGGCCGCGCCCGGCGTGAGGGGCGGCAACAGGACGCCGGGGAGCGCCGCAGCCGCGGCAAGGCGGGCGTTGAGCTCGGCGGGATCCGTGCCGGGGGCGTGGGCCTTGGCGACGATGTCCCCGTGACGCACGACCGTGCCGTCCGCCCGGTCGGCGAGTACGTCTCCCGCGGCCGGGCAGGCGCAGGGTCCCTGAGTGCGGTGCGCCGCGCCATGTGCCGTGGCGGTGAGTGCGGGCAGCAGGACGGGTGCGGTCATCGGTGGTTCCCCCCGGACGGTGTCACCGCGAGCGTACGCAGAAACCGGCCATGGGTCTTACGGGTGCGCGGGCAGAACAATGGCCGCGCAGCTCCCCAGCTGCGCGGCCATCATGTGCCGTCCGCCGCACCCCCGTCCCCACGGGGTTTCATGGCCGGATGTCCCCGCCCGGACCGCTCTTCCGGGCCTGGGGCGCCGCTCAGCGCCCCAGCATCACGCCCACGGACGACGCTTGTGTGACCACTGCCTCCCAGCCGCCGAAGACGAATACGAGCAGGGCCGCCAGGGGAAGAACCATGGCCGCCGCCACCAAGGGGTGACGGCGCTCGGAACGACGGCCGCCGAACGCGGCGAACGCCCTGCGTCCCTGCGTGCGGACCATCGTCCGCGGTGCCGTGTCCGCCATGGTTCCTCTCCCGGTCAAGATCTTCGGTTTGCAGCGGCGGGCACCTGACCTCGGGGGACGAGTGCTTGCACCCGCCGCTTGACCTCAAATCTAGGCGCGTCGGGAGCCACGGTCGTCATGCCCTCGTACCGATTGCCGGGCCTCCCGGAGGATGACCGCCGCCGTCCCGCCTACTCCCCTGGGTGGAGAAAAGGACCTAGGTCTCGGGCTAGGTCTCGGGGTCTTCCCGGAGGGGACGCGCGGCGCGGGCCTCCGCCTCCGAGGGCTCCTCCCTGGGTACCGGCTGCTCGACCAGGGCGAGCACCCGGGTCGCCATGAATCGTGCCGTACGCACGACAGTGCCGGAGCGGGTGACTTCGCTCACTTCCACCACGCCCCTGCGGACCGCCGTCTCGACCCGGCGGCCCGCCCGGCTCGCCACCACCTCGTACGTGCGCGTCGTGTCCCCCGCGTCCACGACTATCTCCACTCGATCACCCTTCACAGGCCCAATCCCCCTTCTACGACGGACGGTTGGCTGTCAGGGCAGGCCTGGGCCGCAGCGCTCCCGCTTTCCCTGACCACCTCTCAAGTTTCCCACCGGGCACTGACAATCGATCGGATCGCGAGGGCGCGGCCTATGCGCGCACCCGGCCGTGGAAACGTAAGCTGTCGCTCGTCAAACGGACCGGGCAGCGGGGATGGACATGGCGATGATGCGCCTGAGGCGCGAGGACCCGCGTGTCGTCGGCTCGTTCAGGATTCACCGGCGGCTCGGCGCGGGCGGGATGGGCGTCGTCTATCTGGGCTCCGACCGCCGTGGG
Organism: Streptomyces sp. NPDC055955; assembly: GCF_042270245.1. Lineage (NCBI taxonomy): Bacteria > Bacillati > Actinomycetota > Actinomycetes > Kitasatosporales > Streptomycetaceae > Streptomyces > Streptomyces sp. NPDC055955. The sequence continues at coordinate 121,512 of NZ_JBHJYS010000012.1, read as the reverse complement.
CAGCGGGTCGCACTGAAGGTGATCCGGCCCGATCTCGCGGAGGACCAGGAGTTCAGGTCACGCTTCGCGCGCGAGGTCTCCGCGGCCCGCAGGATCAGGGGCGGCTGCACGGCCCGCCTGGTGGCGGCCGATCTCGACACCGACAAGCCGTGGTTCGCCACCCAGTACGTCCCCGGCCCCTCGCTGCACGACAAGGTCGCCGAGGAGGGGCCGCTGGCCGCCTCCGACGTGGCCGCGGTCGGCGCGGCGCTGTCCGAGGGGCTCGTCGCCGTGCACGAGGCGGGCGTCGTGCACCGCGACCTCAAGCCGTCGAACATCCTGCTGTCGCCCAAGGGCCCGCGCATCATCGACTTCGGCATCGCCTGGGCGACCGGCGCCTCCACGCTCACCCATGTCGGTACGGCCGTCGGCTCCCCCGGGTTCCTCGCCCCCGAGCAGGTACGGGGCGCCGCTGTCACACCCGCCACGGACGTCTTCGCGCTCGGTGCCACCCTCGCGTACGCGGCGATGGCCGACTCACCCTTCGGGCAAGGCAGTTCCGAAGTGATGCTGTACCGGGTCGTGCACGAGGAGGCCCAGCTGCACGGCGTACCGGACGCCCTGTCCCCGCTGATCCGGGCCTGCCTCGCCAAGGACCCCGAGGAGCGGCCCAGCACGCTCCAACTGTCGCTGCGGCTCAAGGAGATCGCGGCCCGTGAGGCGCAGGGCCTCGGCGACGCCAGGCCGCCCGCGCCGCGCGGGGAGATCGACCGGCCCACGGGCCGGCTCGCCGAGCAGTACTCGGAGCAGCGCACGCAGCGCCGCGCTCCGCAGGGCACTCCCCCGCCCCGGCCGAGCAACGGTTCCTCGCGGACCGGCGGCAGCACACGGCCGGGCGCGCCCCGCAACACGACGCGTCCGGGCGCGCGCCCCGCGCCCCGCAGCAACGGCGGGCGGCAGGGGCCGCGTACGACAGGGACCGGGAAGCGCCGACCCGCCAATCCGCGGCTGCTGCGCCAGCGGCTCTTCGTGTTCGTGGTGGTGACGCTGCTCGTGGCACTCGCGATCGCGGCGGCGCAGGGCTGCCAGGGGCCGTCGCGCGGGCTCGGTGAGCCGCGCGGCGGCGTGCACGCGCAGGAGACGCTGCCCCGCCCCTACCTCTGAGGTCCGGTCAGGACCGGGGGCGGCCGGTGGCCACCGCGTAGAACGCGACCGCGGCCGCCGCTCCCACGTTGAGCGAGTCGACGCCGTGGGCCATCGGGATGCGCACCCATTCGTCGGCGGCGACCAGGGCCTGGGTGGAGAGGCCGTCGCCCTCGGCGCCGAGCATCAGGGCCACGCGGTCCATCTTGTGCGGGGCCACCTCGTCGAGGCTCTTCGCCTTCTCGTCGGGGGTGAGCGCGAGCAGGCTGAAACCCGCCTCGCGCACCGACTCCAGGGACTTGGGCCAGGATTCGAGGCGCGCGTACGGGACCGAGAAGACGGCGCCCATGGAGACCTTCACCGAGCGGCGGTAGAGCGGGTCGGCGCAGTCCGGGGAGAGCAGGACCGCGTCCATGCCGAGCGCTGCCGCGCTGCGGAAGATGGCACCGATGTTCGTGTGGTCGTTCACCGCTTCCATGACGACGACGCGGCGCTGCGTGGCGAGGAGTTCGTCGGCGGTCGGAAGCGGCTTGCGCTGCATCGAGGCGAGGGCGCCGCGGTGCACGTGGTAGCCGGTGACGCGCTCGGCGAGGTCCGGGCTCACGGCGTAGACCGGGGCCGGAACCTCGTCGATGACGTCGCGCATGACGTCGACCCACTTGGCGGAGAGCAGCATGGACCGCATCTCGTACCCGGCCTGCTTGGCCCGTCTGATCACCTTCTCGCCCTCGGCGATGAAGAGGCCCTCGGCGGGCTCGCGCCTGCGGCGGAGCTCGACGTCGGTCAGGCCCGTGTAGTCGCGCAGGCGCGGGTCGTCGGGATCTTCGATGGTGATGAGACCTTGAGCTTCAGCCACAGGTTGATACTGCCTTGTCCTGGGTGCGGTGCCAACGGCTCGGAGCGAGTTCTGTTACCGCTGGTTACGCGTGGGGGCGGGTGAGGGGTTACGCGGTGTGCTGCGGGCCCACCGCGACGACGTCGCCGATGACGATGACGGCCGGGGGCCTCACCTCATGGGTGCGGACGGCTTCCTCGACCGTCTCCAGGGTCGCGTCCACGCGGCGCTGGGCGGCCGTGGTGCCCTCCTGGACCAGGGCGACCGGCGTCTGCGCGGACTTGCCGTGCGCGACGAGGGTCTCGGCGATCCTGCCGATCTTGTCGACGCCCATGAGGACGACGAGGGTGCCACGCAGCTTGGCGAGGGCGGGCCAGTCGACGAGAGAGCGCTCGTCGTCCGGCGCGACATGGCCGCTGACCACGGTGAACTCATGGGCGACGCCGCGATGGGTGACCGGGATGCCGGCCGCGCCGGGGACGGAGATCGAGCTGGAGATGCCGGGGACGACCGTGTACGGAATGCCCTCGGCCTCCAGCGCGATGGCCTCCTCCATGCCGCGGCCGAAGACGTACGGGTCGCCGCCCTTGAGACGGACGACCGCCTTGCCCTGCTTGGCGTGCTCGATGAGCGCGTTGTTGATGGCCTCCTGGGCCATGTAGCGGCCGTACGGGATCTTCGCCGCGTCGATCACCTCGACGTGCGGCGGGAGTTCGTCGAGCAGGTCGCGGGGACCGAGCCGGTCCGCGATGACGACGTCCGCCTCGGCGAGGAGACGGCGGCCGCGGACGGTGATCAGGTCGGGGTCGCCGGGTCCGCCGCCGACCAGACTGACGCCGGTGGTACGGGTGCGGTGGTGCGGGGCGACCAGCGAGCCGTCGCGCAGGCCCTCCACGATCGCGTCGCGCACGGCCGCCGTGTGGCGGGGGTCGCGGCCGGCGGCGTCGGTGGTCAGGACGGCGACGGTGACGCCCTCGGAGCGGCCGGTGGCCGGCGTCCAGGCGGTGGCCGCGTCGGCGTCGTCGGAGCGGACGCACCAGACACGGTGGCGCTCGGCCTCGGCGGAGGCCGCCTCGTTCGCGGTGCGGTCGCCGGTGGCGATCAGGGCGTACCAGGCGTCGGCCAGGTCGCCGTCCGCGTACGGGCGCCGCGACCAGGTGAGTTCACCGCCGTCCACCATGGCCTCCACCGAGGGCGTCGCGCTGGGCGAGACCAGGTGGATGTCGGCGCCCGCCGCGATCAGGGCCGGCAAGCGGCGCTGGGCGACCTGGCCGCCGCCGAGCACGACTACGCGGCGGCCGGTGAGACGGAGGCCTACGGGGTACGCGGGGTGTTCTGCGGCCATGGGCGTGCGGCTCCTCGTGCGGGTGGCGCGTGTGACGGGTGATGCCTGTACGAGGCTCGCTTCGGCGCTGGAGCGGGCCTTTGACGTGCGGGTTCAGCGTACGGGGCGGGCCGGACGCATGTCCCGGCCCGCCCCTGCGGCAGTGAGGGCCGCTGCCCTCGGCCCTGCTACTTCTCGGTGACGCCCGCCGAGTCGAACGTCGCCACCTCGTGCATCGCACGGGCCGCGCTCTGGACGATCGGCAGGGCGAGGAGCGCTCCCGTGCCCTCGCCGAGGCGGAGGTCCAGGTCGATCAGGGGGCGCAGGCCCAGCTTGTTCAGGGCCGCCACATGGCCGGGCTCCGCGCTGCGGTGGCCGGCGATGCAGGCCGCGAGGACCTCGGGGGCCACGGCGCGGGCGACCAGGGCGGCCGCTCCGGCGCTGACGCCGTCCAGGATCACCGGGGTGCGCAGCGACGCGCCGCCCAGGAGGAGGCCGACCATCGCCGCGTGCTCCAGGCCACCGACCGCGGCCAGGACGCCGATCGGGTCGGCCGGGTCCGGCTGGTGCAGGTCGAGCGCGCGGCGGACGACCTCGACCTTGCGGGCATGGGTCTCGTCGTTGATGCCCGTGCCGCGGCCGGTCACCTCGGACGGGTCGACACCCGTGTAGACCGAGATCAGGGCGGCCGACGCCGTGGTGTTGGCGATGCCCATCTCGCCGGTGAGGAGCGCCTTGTTGCCGGCCGCGACGAGGTCGCGGGCCGTCTCGATGCCGACCTCGATGGCCGCCTTGACGTCCTCACGGCTCAGGGCGGGCCCGGTGGTCATGTCGGCGGTGCCCGCCCGGACCTTGCGAGGCAGCAGGCCCGGGGTCGCCGGGAGTTCGCTCGCCACGCCCACGTCGATGACGCAGACCTCGGCGCCGACCTGGTTCGCGAACGCGTTGCAGACCGCGCCGCCGCCCAGGAAGTTGGCGACCATCTGGGCCGTGACCTCCTGCGGCCACGGGGTGACGCCCTGGGCGTGCACGCCGTGGTCGCCCGCGAAGATCGCAACGGCCGCGGGCTCGGGGATCGGCGGCGGGCACATCCGGGACAGGCCGGAGAGCTGGGCCGAGATGATCTCCAGCATGCCGAGCGCGCCGGCCGGCTTCGTCATCCGCTTCTGGCGCTCCCACGCCTCGCCGAGCGCCTTGGCGTCCAGCGGGCGGATGTTGGAGACGGTCTCGGCGAGCAGGTCGTGCGGGTCCTCGCCGGGCAGGGCGCGGCGGCCGTACGTCTCCTCGTGGACGACCCAGGACAGCGGGCGCCGCTTGGACCAGCCGGCCTGCATCAGCTCGGGCTCGTCCGGGAACTCGTCGACGTAGCCCACGCAGAGGTAGGCGACGACCTCGAGGTGGTCGGGCAGGCCGAGGGTGCGGACCATCTCGCGCTCGTCGAAGAAGCTGACCCAGCCGACGCCGAGCCCCTCGGCGCGGGCCGCGAGCCACAGGTTCTCGACGGCGAGCGCGGAGGAGTACGGGGCCATCTGCGGCTGCGTGTGGCGGCCGAGCGTGTGGCGGCCGCCGCGCGTCGGGTCGGCGGTGACGACGATGTTCACCGGGGTGTCGAGGATGGCCTCGATCTTCAGTTCCTTGAACTGCTTCGCGCGGCCCTTGGGCAGGGACTTGGCGTACGCGTCCTTCTGACGCATGGCCAGTTCGTGCATCGTGCGCCGGGTCTCCGCGGAGCGGATGACCACGAAGTCCCAGGGCTGCGAGTGGCCGACGGACGGCGCCGTGTGGGCGGCCTCCAGGACACGGAGCAGCACGTCGTGCGGGATCGGGTCGCTGCGGAAGCCGTTACGGATGTCGCGGCGCTCGCGCATGACGCGCAGGACGGCCTCGCGCTCGGCCTCGTCGTAGCCGGGAGCGGCCGGGCCCACGAGGTCGTCGGCCGGGGCCGGCGGCGTCTCGGGGGTCACGTCCGGCACGCCCTGGGGGGCGAGGTCGACGGCCTCGCGGGGGGCGGGGACGAGGGTCTCCTGCTCAGCCTCCACGAGCGCCTGCTCCGTCTCCGCGACGGGCTCGGCGGCCTCGGGAGCGGTCTCCGGCTGCGCGTCGGCCGGGGCGGGGGCCTCGACGACGGCGTCGGGGAGCACGGGAGGAACCTCGGCGGCCGCCTCGAACGACTCGGGCGCCTCGTTCGCCCCGGCGCTCCGGGAGAGCTCTGCCGCCTCGGAGAGCTCTGCCGCCTCCGGGATCTCTGCCACCTCGGGGATCTCAGAGGCTTCGTGCGTCGCCTGCGGCTCGTTCGTCGCGTGCGTTTCGTTCATCGCGTGCGCCGCGTCGTCGACCGCGTGTGCTTCGTGTGTCTCGGGTACCACGTGGACTTCGTGTGCTTCTTGCGCTGGGGGGACCTGGTCCGCGTCGGGCGTTTCGGGGGTCTCGTCGATGAGGACGGGAGCCGGAGCTTCGGGCGCCGCCGGTTCGGGCAACTCGGCCTCGGGCTCGGGCAGCGGTGGCACGACCATGTGCTGCGGCGGCGTCGGCGCCAGGTGCGGCGTGGTGGGGACCGTCCCCTCGACGGGCACGAACTGGCCGAGCGGCTGCGCCGCCCGGTCCGCCGGATCCTCGCCGGGAGCCTGCGGGAAGTGCTGGCCCTCAACCGCCTCGGGCGCCATGGCGAACTGGCCGGAGTGCGGGTCGACGGGCAGCTCACCGGGGTGCGCGGCCATCCGCTGATGCCCTGCGTAGGCGGCCACCGGCTCGGGCTGCACCGCGAACTGCGCGCTCTCGGGTCCCTGCCCGACCGGCGCGAACTGCACACCGTTCGGAGCGGAGGAGTAGTCGACGGCGTACTCGGCCGGTGCGGCCTGCTCCTCGGCGAACAGGACACCGTCGGGAGCCGCCGCGTACACCGGCACCTCCTCGGGAAGGGCGAACTCCGGGGCGACCGCGCCCTCCGGCGTCTGCTGGGCCTGCGCGGCGCGCGGGTCCTGCGGGTGCTGCGGCGCCTGGGCGAACACGGGGGCGTCGCCGACGGTCTGCTGCGTCGGGGCGGCCGGTGTGACGGGAGTGGCGTCCGGGACGACCGTTTCTGCTGCGGCGTCCGGTGCGAGCTCCTGCGCGACCTCCACGGCGGGCGCCTCGAAGCCCTGCTGCGGCGCCTGCGCGCCCCAGGGAGCGGCACCCTGCGGCGGGATCTCACCGAGCTGCGGCACCGGGGCGCCGCTCTCGTCGCGCGGGATGTCGAGGTACTCGGGCTCCGTGGCGGGCGGGCCCGCCTGAGGTACCGGCGTGGGGTTCGGCGGTGTGTGCGCGGGGCCGCGGTCGGCGAGCGAACGGACCGGGCTGCCCGTGCCGTCCGGCACCGGCGGGCCCATGTGCAGCGGGCGACGCGCGGGCCCGGCGTGCGGGGCGGGCGAGGGCCCCGGCACTCGGACGCCGTTCAGGTCCACCTGGCCGCTGTCCCGGCCCGCCGTCTCGTGCGGGCCCGGCTCGTGCGGAGCGGGCATCGGGGCGGCCTGCGGCTCGCCCCAGGCGCCCTGCGAACCCGGCATCAGCAGCAGATCGTCGTCTTCGGTGGGGGTTTCGGAGGGGTCGAGGAAGGTGTACGCACCCGGGGCGGGGACGCCCGGCTGTTCCACCGTGCCTGCGTTCTCCGGCAGCCCCTCGCCCGGAACCTGGCCGGTGTCGGTCATGCGTACCCCTCGCCCATCGGTTAGTGCTTCTTCGGCAGCCCCCGGCCGTCGGCCGGGGATGCGACCCCAGTGACCGGAGCGGCGCACCGACCGCCCGTCATGAAGAACGAGCGTGAGTGCCGTGCGGCACGAGCCGGCTGAGGACAACAGGTATTGTCCCGGTCGGCCGGCTGCCACCGCACCTGGATCGGGCACGGCCCGCTGTGGACTGCGCCACGTTGCGCATCCTCCGGTCCTGCCGTACCACACGCACCCCCAAAAGTGGCGCGTTTTCCGGACATTGACCGACGGAAAGCCGGTCGTCCGGGTGCAGTACAACGATCGGCCAGCCTACCGCGCGCCCCGGAGCGACGGGGTCACGGGTTGCGGTCGGGCAACTCTCCGGAGAGCAGGAACCCCACGGTCCGCTCCTTCTCGGTCCACACACGAGTGTCCAGCTCGACGGACTGCAGGAGCGAACACTCGACCCGGTAGCCGTGCTCCGACAGGTCCCTGCCGATGAGTTCGGCCGCATCGCGTGTCGCGGCGTGCGTCACGATGCGTCGGGGTCGCCGGTCGGCGACGGCGGAGACGACCGCCGCTCCCCCGCCCCCGATGCGTACGACATCGGGTTCGGGCAGGACTTCGAGAATGTGGGGCGCCGTGCCGTGCACGATCTGCGGCTGCACTCCGAAGCGGCGGGCGGTGGCGAGGGTCCGCGCGCAGGCGTCGGGGTCACGGTCGACGGCGATGACGGCGGCGCCGAAGCGGGCGGCCTCCGCGGTGAAGGCTCCGCTGCCGCAGCCGATGTCCCAGACGAGATCGCCCACGCGCGGTCCGGTGCGGGCGAGTTGGGCGGCGCGCAGGGGCTCGGTCTCACCCTCGCCGAGGCGGCCGCCGTACTCGGCGCCGGGCAGCGCCCAGCCACGCGGGGTGGCCGAGGGGGCGCCTCCGGCGAGCCAGGCGCTGTCGTCGGACGGGGCGCTCGGGCCGCCGATGACGATGACGACGTTCGGGTCGCGCCAGGTGTGGTCGGCGGCTTTGTCGCTGGTCACCACGGTGACCTGCTCGCGGTCGGTGCCGAGTTCCTCGCAGATGACGAAGGTGCGGTGGACGCCTTCGAGAAGCAGTCCGAGTTCGGCGGGGCCCGCTCCGGGCGAGGTGAGGACGGCGACCTTGGGGTGGGCGCGGCAGACGTTGACGGCGCGGCGCAGAGTGCGGCGGTGGGCGACGACGACCTGGGCGTCGTCCCAGGGCATGCCGGCGCGGGCGAAGGCCTGGGCCACGGAGGAGACGGCGGGGACCACCTCGACCTCGAGGCCGAACTCGGGCGCGCGCAGGGTGCGTACGACTCCGAAGAAACCGGGGTCTCCGTCGGCGAGGACGACGGCGGTGCCGCGGTGGGCGGCGATGCGGCGGGCGGCGAGCGAAACGCTGCCGAGTCTGATCCGCTCGGCACGGCCCGGCACCTCGGGAAGAGCGAGATGGTGGCCCGCGCCCGCCACGAGGGTGGCGGCGCCGAGGGCGGAGCGTGCTGCCGCGGTCAGGGGCGAGCCGTCCCAGCCGATCACCGTGACCCGGTCGGCCATCGTCGTCAGTCTCCTGGAGGTTCTCGCGGGTCGAACGGGCTCCGTGAGCGTACCTGGTGAACCTGAATGCGACCTCTGGGGTCAGTTCCAGTCCGAGAAGGCCGTGTATCCGCCGGTCTCGGCGAACTCGTCGGAGACGCCGTCGAGGTCCTCGGGCAGCAGGCTCCACACGATGAAGTCGGTCCGCAGGTCCTCCCAGCCGCCGTCCTCGGTACGCGTCCGCGCTATGCACGCGTTGCGCAGGACGCCCTCGCTGATGCAGCCGATCTTCTGGGCGACCTGCTGGGAGGCGGTGTTGTCGGCCGCGGTACGCAGCTCGAGGCGCTCCAGTCCCTGCTCGCGGAAGAGCCAGCGGGCGGTGGCGAGCGCCGCCTCGGACGCGTAGCCCTCGCCGCGGGCCCACGGCGCGATGATGTACGACAGCTCGGTGGAGCCCACGTGCCAGTTCGTCTTGCCGAGCTGGACGATGCCGACCAGGCGCTGGGTGAGGAACTCGGTGACGGCGAGGTCGAGGCCGCGGCCCGCGATGCGCTCGGTGGGGGCGTACTGGGTGATCCAGGTGCGGGCCTGGTCCTCACCGAAGGGCTGGGGCACCGAGGTCCAGGCGGCGACCATCTCGTCGTTCATCATCTCGGCGAGGGCGGGGGCGTCGTCCTCCTCGAGGGCGCGCAGGACCAGCCGATCCGTGCTGATGGAGATGTCCGGGAAGCCCCGAGTACCAGTAGTCATGGCGCCGCTCCGTAACCTTCATGGCCTGGTGAAGTGCCCAGCATGCAGCATGAAGGCACGTAACTGCACCACGGGGTCCTCTCCCGGTGCGGAAGAGGACCCCGTGCAGGCGCGGTGGCTGCGGGTGGTGCCGGCCGGCGGCGACCGGAAGCACCCATCCCCGGTCCCTGCCCTCGACGAGCTTCTCCACCTCGGGCGAAGTCGGCGGCGTGGCAGGCTTCTTGACCCGGTGTCGCGCCCGTTGCCCTTCTTGACGGCGAGGACGTTGTCGTACGGGTTCTTGACCGGGGACTCCGGAAGGATGGCGCCTGCAGAAGCTGAACGCCGCGCGCCCCGCGCGTGGTTGACGTACGGGGAGCGGAGCGGGCAGCCGTCTGCCCACGAGCCCGGGCAGCATCCGGTCCGTCAACTCCTCGGCCGAGGTCGGGGCGTGCCCACCTCGGCCGATTCGCGCTTCCGGCTGCGTCCGACGACGGGGGACCGTACTTCCCGCCCCTCCTCGTCGCATTCGCCCGACCCGCGGGCCGTCGGGCCGGGCGCGAGGGCTCCGGCGACGACGGCCGCGGGCATCGTGACGGTGCGCGTCAGCAGCTGCTCGTGTCCCGGATCAGAAGGAGGGGAGCACGGAGCCCTTGTACTTGTCCTCGATGAACTTCTTCACCTCGGGCGACGTCAGCAGCTTCGCGAGCTTCTTCACGCGCGGGTCGTCCTCGTTGCCCTTCTTCACGGCGAGGACGTTGTTGTACGCGTTGTTCTTCGTGGACTCCAGGGCGAGGGCGTCCTTGGCGGGGTTGAGGTGGGCACCGATCGCGTAGTTGCCGTTGATCACCGCGGCGTCGACGTCCTGCAGGGAGCGCGGGGTCTGGGCCGCCTCGACCTCCTTGAACTGGAGGTCCTTCGGGTTCTTCGCGATGTCCTGCGGGGTCGCCGTGGCCTCGGAGCCGCTCTTGAGCGTGATGAGCTTGTTGGCGGCGAGGAAGCGCAGGGCGCGGCTCTCGTTGTCGGCGTCGTTCGGGACGGCGATGGTGCCGCCCTTCTTCAGATCGCCGAGCGCCTTGGCCTTCTGGGAGTAGAGGCCGAGCGGCTCGAGGTGGACCGTGGCGACCGACTCGAGGTGCGTGGCGTTCTTCTTGTTGAAGTCTTCCAGGTACGGCTGGGTCTGGAAGTAGTTGGCGTCCACGGACCCGTCCTCGGTCGCCGTGTTCGGCGTGACGTAGTCGGTGAACTCCTTGACCTCGAGGTTGAGGCCGGCCTTCTTCGCCAGGTGGTCCTTCACGTACTCGAGGATCTCGGCGTGCGGGACGGGGGTCGCCGCGACGACGAGCGGGTCGGACGCCTTGGCCTTGGTGTCGCCCTTGTCGGAGCCGCAGGCGGTCAGGCCCAGGGTGAGGGCGCCGGTGGCGAGGACAGCAGCGGTGATCTTGGTGGTGTTACGCACGAAAAGTGCCTTTCTCCATGGGTGGTGCAACCCGCCGGGTGGGGCGGGGAGACAGTGAGCAGCGGGTCAGGGGGTCAGCGGGTCTTGGCCGGGGCGGCGTCCGCAGAGACGGCACCGGGCAGCAGACCGGTGAAGGCGCGGAAGCGGAGCGGTTCGCCGCCCTTGCCGGTCCGGCGGTGCAGGACGCGGGCCCCGCTGTCGCCGGCGAACTGGATCAGTGCGATCACGACGGCGAGGATCGCCACGATGATCCACATCAGCTCGGCCTCGAAGCGCTGGTAGCCGTAGCGGATCGCGAGGTCGCCGAGGCCGCCCGCGCCGACCGTGCCGGCCATCGCGGAGTAGCCGATGATCGCGATGATCGTCGTGGTGGTGGCCGAGATCAGCGACGGCAGCGACTCCGGCACGAGGACCTTGCGGACCACGGTCCAGGTGTTGCCGCCCATCGACTGCACGGCCTCGACCAGACCTCCGTCGACCTCGCGCACGGAGGTCTCGACGAGCCTCGCGAAGAACGGGATGGCACCGATCGCGAGCGGCACGATGGCGGCCTCGCGGCCGATCGTGGTGCCGACGATCCAGCGCGTGAAGCCCATCAGGGCGACCATCAGGATGAGGAAGGGCATCGAGCGGACGACGTTCACGATCTGCCCGATGACCTTGTTCACCGCGGCGTTCTGCAGCAGGCCGCCGCGGTCCGTGAGGACCAGCAGGACACCGAGGGGCAGGCCCACCACGACCGCGATCAGGGTGGACCAGCCGACCATGTAGAGGGTGTCCCAACACGCCTGGGACAGCAGCGGCTGCATCTCCGACCAGGTCACTTGGTGACACCTTCCTTCAGCAGTACGGGCTCGTGACCCTGGATCTCGACCTGGAGGCCCTGCTCACGCAGGAAGCCGATCGGCACGACGTTCTCGTCGAAGCGGCCGGGCAGCTCGATGCGCATGCGGCCGACCTGCTTGCCCCCGACGGTGTCCATCGCGGCGCCGAGGATCGAGATGTCGATGTTGTACGTGCGCGACAGCTGCGAGATGACCGGCTGGGTCGTCGACTCCCCGTGGAAGGTGACGTCGATGACCGTGCGGTCGGCGCCGGAGGCGTCGCCGCTGACCGGGAAGAGCGCGGCGGCGAGCTCGGAGCCGGGCGTCGCGAGCAGCTCGCTGACCGTGCCGGACTCGACGATCTGTCCGCGCTCCATGAGGGCGGCGGAGTCGCAGACCGTCTTGACGACGTCCATCTCGTGCGTGATCAGCAGGACGGTCAGGCCGAGCTGCTGGTTGAGGTCGCGCAGGAGCTGGAGGATCGAGCGGGTGGTCTCGGGGTCGAGAGCGCTGGTGGCCTCGTCGGAGAGCAGCACCTTCGGGTCTCCGGCCAGGGCGCGGGCGATGCCGACGCGCTGCTTCTGGCCGCCGGAGAGCTGGGCCGGGTAGGCCTTGGCCTTGTCGGCGAGGCCGACCAGGTCGAGGAGCTCCAGCGCCTTGCGCGAGCGTTCCTTGCCCGACGTGCCGAGGATCTCGAGCGGCAGCTCGATGTTGTCCTGGACCGTGCGCGAGGACAGCAGGTTGAAGTGCTGGAAGACCATGCCGATGCGGCTGCGGGCCTCGCGCAACTCCTTGCCGGCGCGGGAGCCGCGGCCGACGAGGGCGGTGAGGTCCTGTCCGGCGACCGTCACGGTGCCGGAGGTGGGACGCTCCAGGAGGTTGACGCAGCGGATGAGGGAGGACTTGCCGGCGCCGGACTGGCCGATGACGCCGTACACCTCGCCCTCGCGGACGTGCAGATCGACGCCGTCGAGGGCGGTGACCTCTCGACCGCGCGAGCGGTAGACCTTGGTGAGGCCCTGGGTGGTGATCACGTGGGATTCCGTCACTGTCGATTGCGCGGCGCGGGTGAGCGCCTGCGGCGGGCATTCATGGTCGGGATCGGCCTGGACGCAGCACGGTTCTCGCTGTGGCGGTGGAACCGGGGGAGACTGTGCGCGGGCGGCCCGGTCGCGTACGGCATCAGCACGGACAGGGCACGGCGTTTCGCTTCGGGGCGCGAGAAACAGGCGGTGCGGGGGCCCTCAGAAGGCGCACATTCGACACATACAACGAGCACCGGGCGTCATCGTCGCCTCGGTCGCAAGGGTGCGGCTGCTCGTCGTGGTCATGCGAAAAGTAAAGCAGAAGTGCGCCCGGATCCCCGAACCGCTGTCCGAATAGCGGACAGCCCTGGACGGGGGACGGCCCGACGCGGACGCCGCCCGAGTGACCCGTGCAGCCAGTGCGGACAGGGGCAGGAGGTGGTTCGCGCCGCCGCCCAGGCCCGGCCCGGCACCCGGTGCGCTGTGGTCAACGCCACGGTGGCGGGGCCGCGCGCAGCGGGCCTTTTCGGCCGTAATAGGGTCTCGGCATGCTTGATGCCCTGACGGTCGCGACCGCTGTCGCCGCGCTCGCGCTCGCCGCCTGGTGCGGCTTCGCCGCCTACCGCGACCAGCCGACCAAGGACTGGCACTTCATCGGCATGGCGGTGGTGTCGCTGCTCGCCACGGTCCAGCTGATCGTCGGCATCGTGCAGCTGGCGCGCGGCGAGAAGCCCGACCAGGGCACGACGATCTTCGTGGCCTATCTGATCGGCGCGTTCGCGTGCATCCCGGCGGCCGGCTTCATGTCGCTCGCCGAGCGGACCCGCTGGGGTTCGGTGACGGTGGCGGCCGGCGGCATCGTGCTCGCGGTCCTGCAAGTGCGGCTCTACGACATCTGGGGAGGCTGAGGTGTCCGTGACCTCACAGAGCGAGAGCGGCAGCAAGCCGCAGAAGCTGACCAGCGGCCCCGGCACGCTGCTGGTGTGGCTGTACGGCGTGATGGTGGTCGGCGCGGTGTCGCGCTCGGCCGTCCAGATCTCGACGGAGTTCGGCCACGCGCCGCTCGCCTACTCGCTGTCGGCGCTCGCGGGCATCGTGTACGGCTTCATCACGTACTCCCTCGTGCGCGGCGGGGAGAAGGCCCGCAGGGCGGCGCTGGTGTGCTGCGCCGCCGAGCTCGTGGGCGTACTGACCGTGGGGACGTGGACGCTGGCGGACCCGTCGGCGTTCCCGGACGCCACGGTCTGGTCGGACTACGGCATGGGCTATCTGTTCATTCCGGTGCTGCTCCCGGTGACTGCCATGTTCTGGCTCAACAAGGCGCGCAGGGCTGCCGGGTAGGGCTTGCCGGCAGCCTCCGGAGACTGCGGGATCCTAGGAGACGAAGGCGCCCGCTTCCGCGTCCTTGGCGAGCGTCACCACGGTGAGCCGCTCGTCGACGCGCTTCGTGGACACGGCCGCATAGCCGTGCTTCCGGTAGAGACGCAGGTTGTGCTCGCTGCGGTGGCCGGTGAACAGCTGGAAGCGCTTGGCGGTACCGTCCGCGCCGAGCTTCGCCTCGACGGCGTCGAGCAGACGCCCGCCCAGGCCGTGGCGCTGCATGCGCGGGTGTACGACGAGCTTTCCTATCCGGGCCGTGCCGTCCGCGTCCATGGCGCCCCGCACCGCGGCCACGACTTCCTCCCCGAGCCGGGCCACCAGGACCGTACCGCCGGCGAGTTCGGCCCTGACCGAGTCGAGCGGTTCCGTCAGCGGTTCGATGGAGTAGTCGCCGTAGAGCTCGGCCTCGCTCTGGTAGCACAGGTACTGAAGTTTGAGGATCTTCTCGGCGTCCTGCTCGGTCGCCGCAGAGATGATCACGCTCATGCCCATGTGTGCATGCCTCCCGCTCACCTGCTCCGCCGGTTGTCTATCGCTCCTTTCCCCAGGGTTCAGGAGCCGCAACCTCCGCTGCCAGCATTCTGCGCAGGCATCCCAGACATCTGGAACGTTCCGGACCGAGGCTGCCCTGTGAGATACCCAACTCCCCCGCGATCTCGCGGTAGGTGAGGTCCTGCGGCGACAGGAAGGCGGCCACGACGCGGGGGCAGCGCCCGGGCAGTCGGCGCACGGCGGCGCGCAGCGCGCGGTGGCGGTCGCCGGCCAGCGCCCGCGGTTCCGGGCCGTGTTCGACGTCGGCGGCCGGCTCGGTGACGTACGGGATCTCCCGCAGCGCGGCCCGGCGGGTGCGGCGGGCCTCGGATCTGACGGCGGCGGTGAGCCAGGCGGCGGGGTCCGCGGGCGGGCCGCCGGCGTCGATGCGCTCCAGCAGGCGCAGCCAGACGGCCTGTTCGAGGTCGCCGGGTTCGCCCGCGCCGGCGTGGGCCTCCGCCGAGACCTCGGCGGCGATGAGCGGGCGCAGGGTGTCGATGACCAGGTCGGACGTCATGCCGGGCGGGACGCGGCCGCCCGGGCCTGTGGTTGCCGGGGCGGCCGCGCGTCACCCCAACCGGGACCGGGGTGTGCGGTGTTGACGGAGGTCAGGCCTTCAGGAAGTCCTCGCGGGCGAGGAGCGCCGTGTCGCAGTTGTCCGAGAAGATGCCGTCGATGCCGGTGGCCAGGTAGGCCTTGAAGGCGCCGAACGCGTCGCCGTAGGCGTTCGGGTCGGTGCCCTTCTTGAAGTCGGCGGGCAGGAAGGTGTTCTCGTTGCGCATCGTGTACGGGTGCAGGATCAGGCCCGCGGCGTGCGCGTCCTTGACGAGCGTGGTGGGCGCGAGGAGCTTGCCGTCCTTGTCCTTGGGGATGACGAGGTCGAGCGTGGGGCCGATGCCCTGGGCGTACGAGGCGATCTCGTCGAGTCCCTTGGGGGTGATGAGGTCGGCGACGGTGCGCGGGTCACCGGCGTCGACGAAGTCCCAGGGGCGGGAGTTCGCGGTCGACAGGAGGACGACGAGCGGGTTGCCGACCAGCTTGTTCAGCCGCTGGATGCTGGTCGGCTCGAAGGACTGCAGGAAGACCGGCGAGTTCTTCTTGTCGACGCCGTACTTGCGCAGGAGCGTGGCGACGCGCTCCTCCAGGCCGAGGCCGAGCTTGCGGAAGTAGGTGGGGTGCTTGGTCTCGACATGGATCCACACCTCCTTGCCCCGCTCGCGGCTCTGCCGCTCCCGCCACTTGAGGACCTCTTCGAATGTGGGGATCTCCCAGCGGCCGTCGTAGAGCGTGTTGCGCTGACGGTTGGCG
Organism: Streptomyces sp. NPDC055955; assembly: GCF_042270245.1. Classification (NCBI taxonomy): domain Bacteria; kingdom Bacillati; phylum Actinomycetota; class Actinomycetes; order Kitasatosporales; family Streptomycetaceae; genus Streptomyces; species Streptomyces sp. NPDC055955. The sequence goes on along the minus strand of NZ_JBHJYS010000012.1, from coordinate 105,745 downwards.
GGGATGCGCTCCTTGGCGCGCAGGGTCTTCAGCTCGGCGAGCGTGAAGTCCTCGGTGAACCAGCCGGTGGTGGCGACCCCGTCGAGGCTCTTCGTGGTCTTGCGGCCGGCGAACTCGGGGTGCGCGGAGACGTCGGTCGTCCCGCCGATTTCCGGTTCGTGACGGCATACGAGGTGACCGTCCTTGGTGGGCACGAGGTCGCCCGCCTCGATGACGTGCGCGCCCATGTCCAGGGCCAGCTGGTACGAACCGAAGGTGTGCTCCGGCCGGTAGCCGCTCGTGCCCCGGTGGGCGATGACGGTCGGCACGGGCAGGCTCTTGTAGCCACCGCCGCCGTGATGTCCGCCACCGCCGCGCTCGTCGGCGCTCGCCACGCCGGGCGCGCCCAGGACGGCTCCGCCCGCGCCGAGCACCGCCGCACCCAGTACCGAACGGCGGCCGAGCTGCGACCCCCGGGACTCCTGTGACTTCCGCATCCCCATTGAGCACTCCTCCCACATCGCTGCCTTGCACCTGTCAAAGCGCAACCGATCGTAGGTGTGCGGGAGTGGCCAGTGGGAGACCTCGGGCCGAACGGAAGGGTGATGCGGGGTGACTCCTGTGCGCCGGATGACGGCCAACGGAGCGTAAATACGGGTCAACACTGCGTATCGAGTGCGTGAACCCGATGTGCAACGGGCCGGGGGCCGCGAGTATCGTCCTCACCTGCACAGACTTCAGCTCATCCAGCCACGGCTCAGGCCGCCACCCCTTGACCCCGGAGGGCCCGTTGTCCCGTTTCGCCTTCATCAAGGCAGTGCTCTCACCGATCATGCGCCTGATGTTCCGCCCCCGGGTGGAGGGCGCCGAGAACATCCCGGGCACCGGTCCGGTCATTCTCGCGGGCAACCACCTGACCTTCATCGACTCGATCGTGCTGCCGATCGTGTGTGACCGTCAGGTCCTGTTCATCGGCAAGGACGAGTACGTCACCGGCAAGGGCCTCAAGGGCCGCGTCATGGCGTGGTTCTTCACCGGCGTCGGCATGATCCCGGTCGACCGGGACGGCGCGAACGGCGGTGTCGCGGCGCTCATGACGGGCCGTCGCGTCCTGGAGGAGGGCCAGGTCTTCGGCATCTACCCCGAGGGCACCCGCTCCCCCGACGGCCGGCTCTACCGCGGCCGCACCGGCATCGCCCGGCTGACCCTGATGACGGGTGCGCCCGTCGTCCCGTTCGCGATGATCGGCACGGACAAGCTCCAGCCGGGCGGCAGCGGCCTCCCGCGGCCCGGCCGTGTCACGGTCCGCTTCGGCGAGCCGATGGAGTTCTCCCGCTACGACGGCATGGGCCGCGACCGCTACGTGCTGCGCGCCGTGACGGACTCGGTGATGGCGGAGGTCATGCGCCTGTCCGGCCAGGAGTACGTGGACATGTACGCCACCAAGGCGAAGGCCGCCTGAGCGGGTCGCACGCGAACGTGACGAAGGGCCGCACCCGGTGGGTGCGGCCCTTCGTCACGCGTATGGACGCCTGGACGCCCGGTGAAGGCACGTCATCCGTACGGCCGTGTCGTCATCCGTACGGCCGCGCCCGTCACGGGTGTTCGACACCGTCCTCCAGCTTCTGGCCGCGCAGCAGGAACCACGCCGCCACCGCCGTCGCGAGGAGTACCGCGGCGCCGACCCCCGCGGCCGCCCTCAGCCCGTCGACGAAGGCGTCCTGCGCCGCCGAGATCAGTTCGCCCGCGGCGTGCGCGGGCAGCGCCGAGACGGACTCGACCGCGCCGCCCAGGGATTCGTGGGCGGCCGACGCCACCTCGGACGGCGTGCCGGCCGGGGCCGTGAAGTTCCGGTAGACGCCCGTGACGACGGAGCCGAGCAGGGCGATACCGAGGGCCGCGCCCAGTTCGTACGCCGTCTCGGAGACCGCCGAGGCCGCGCCCGCCTGCTCCTTCGGCACGTTGGAGAGGATCACGTCGGCCGTGACGGTGAACGAGAACCCCGCGCCGACGCCGACGATCAGCAGCACCGACCCGAGCAGCGGATAGCCGGTCGACTGGCTGAGCCCGGTCAGCCCGGCCAGGGCGAGGCCCACCGCGGCGAGGCCGCCCGCGACGACGGAGCGCACCGAGAACCGGCGCGCCACCCTGCCGGCGACCAGTCCGGCCGCCACCGCGCCGATGGCGGCGGGCAGTTCGGCGAGACCGGCCTCGAACGGGCCGCGCCCCTGGACCAGTTGCAGGAACTGGGAGAGGAAGAACACCAGACCCGAAAGGCCGAGGATGGTGAGCAGGTCGGCGAGGACCGCGGCCGAGAATCCGCGGTGGCGGAACAGACGCATGTCGAGGAGCGGCGCGGGCAGCGTGAGCTGGCGTCGGACGAACCACGTCAGAGCGGCAAGGCCGAGCACGCCGGACGCCGGCACCTGCCAGCCGAGGCCGTGCGACGCGGCCTCCTTGACCGCGTAGACGACGCCGATCATGCCGACGAGGGACAGGACGACGCTGATCAGGTCCCACGGGCCGCCGGCCGGGTTCTTCGACTCGGGCAGCAGCTTGATGCCGACGACGACGAGGACCGCCATCACGGGCAGGTTGATCAGGAAGACCGAGCCCCACCAGAAGTGTTCGAGCAGGAAACCGCCGACGACGGGGCCCACGGCCGCGCCCGCCGAGGCTGCCGCGCCCCAGATGCCGATGGCGAGGGAACGCTCGCGCGGGTCGATGAAGATGTTGCGGATCAGGGCGAGGGTCGAGGGCATCAGGGTGGCCCCCGCGACGCCGAGCAGGGCCCGCGCCAGGATCATCATCTCGGGGCTCGTCGCGTACGCGTTGAGCACCGAGACGGCACCGAACGCGACCGCGCCGGTGAGCAGCAGCTTCTTACGGCCGATGCGGTCTCCGAGGCTGCCCATGGAGACGAGGAGTCCCGCGATCACGAACGAGTAGACGTCGCCGATCCACAGGAGCTGCGTACCGGTCGGCTCCAGGTCCTCGCTGATGTACGGCGTCGCGAGACCGAGCACGGTCGCGTCGACCGCGACCAGGAGCACCGCGAGCACGAGGACGGAGAGCGCGAGCCATCGTCCTCGTCCGGGCCTCGGCTCCACCTCCGCCGCGAATGTGCGCTGGTGTGTGCTGGTCATGGTTCCACTCTCCGTCTGGCGCCGCCGAGCAGAAGCTCGACGATCATGTGCTGGAAGTCCTTGGCGGCCACACGGCCGTCCTGTACGGCCCAGGCGCCCCCGCCGATCAGGCTGTAGAGCGCCTCCGTGAGCCACGCGGGTGTCAGGTCGATACGGAACTCGCCGCGCTCCTGCCCGCGGGTGAACAGCCCGGCGATCCGGGCGTCGAGCCGGGCCCAGCCCTCGTTCTGCGACTCGCCCTCGAAGAGCTGGTTCTCCGTGACGAGGAAGGCGAGGAGCCCTGCGCACGGCTGGACCTCCGTCACGAGCCGGCGTACGGCGTCGTCGGCGCTGCCCTCGTCGAGCCGGGCGGCGTCGAGGGCCGCCTCGCACTCCTGGATCCCCAGTTCCTCGAGCGCCCTGACGAGTGCGTCCCGGCCCGCGAAGTGCCGGTGCAGCGTGGCGCGGCTGAGACCGGCCGCCCTGGCCACCTCGTCCATGGTGGCCGTGGCCTTGCGGGTGAGCAGGGCGGCTGCGGTGCGCAGCACCTGGTCTCGGTCGACTGACATGAGACGAGGGTAGACCATGTGAGACATGTTTGTCTCATGCAGAGCGCGCACGTCTCATTGCTGGCTGTACATACAGGGGTGAATCGGGTGCGGGTGGGCGCCGCCGATGGAGTACGGGGCGCGGGTCAGGTCCGCCAGGCCTCGCGGCACAGGGCCGTGGACGCCTCGTCGAGGTAACGGGCCGTGGCGAGCCAGGCACGGGCGAAGGCGTCGGTGTCCGCCGCGACCAGGCGGCCGAACCCGTCGCGGCCCCGCTCGGCCGCGGATCCGCGCAGCGCGTCGAGGAGCTCGGCGGCGGTGGACAGGCCGGCGCGGCGCAGGAGCGCGGAGTCGGGTGCCTCGGGGTGCGGTGCCGCGGTGTGCGGTCGGGCGGGTGCCGCGTGCGTCAGGGCTCGGCGGCCCGCGACGACCACCTGTTCCGTGCGGCGGCGCAGGATGTGGAGGGGCGCGGAGGGGGTGGGGCGGACAGGGCTGGGTGCGCGTGCGGGGTCGGGCAGGGGTGATGTGGGGGGCACGTCCTGGCGTTGGAGGCGGTCCAGGCCGAGGTCGTGGCGGCCCGTGGGAAGACGGACGGCGAGGAGGGCGGCCCGGGGATGCGCCGCGGGTACGAGGCGCGCGATCGCACGGAACCTGGTCCCGGGGGCCGTGGCGAGGAGGGCGAGATTCTCGCGGTGGGCCAGTTCGGGGTGGTCGTCGGCGGCGGTCAGCCGCACGGTGAGCCCGGCGCACTCGGCCAGGAGGCAGTCACCGCCCGCCTCACGGGCCACACCGGTGAGCGTGGCGTCGAGGAACAGCAGGTCCGGCCCGGCGGCTCCGGCGGCGAGGACGCGCGCCGCCTGGTCGGCCACGGGGACGGACCACAGGGACGCGAGCGGTTCCTCGGTCCAGTCGGCTCCCGCGGCGGCCGCGGCCCGCACGCTCCGGCCCGCGCCGAGCCGCCCGTCGGGGGAGACGGTCGCCCCGGAGACCACGAGCCCGGCGCGGGCCAGGTCCCGGTGCGTGAGCGCGGTGTCGCCCATCCTGACGGCTCGGTCCCCCGCGTTCCTGGCCCTCACCGGTCCTCCGGGGGCCACGTCGGGGACGGTGTAGAGGCGGCCGGCGGAGTCGACGGTCCAGGTGACCACGCCCGCGTGGCCGGTCGCGGTGAGGACGGGCTCGGCGAACAGTCCGTAGAGCCGCAGCGAGCCGCCCGGCGTATAGGCGCGGCGCGCCGTTCCCCGCAGGGCGGCGTGCGCGTCCGGGGTGCCGGGGCGGCGCAGCCCGTACGCGGTGGCGAGCAACTCCTCGAGGGCGTCGGCCAGTTCCGCTGTCCGGTGGTCGGGCTCGGCGGCGCGGGCCGCGCGCAGGCCGTTCACCGTACGGATCGCGGCGGCCGCCGGGCGGGGCAGGGCCGCGAGACGGGCCGTGTGGGCGGCCCTGAGCAGAGCGGCCTGGAGCACGGCACCCGCACCGTCGACACCGGCGTCGAGGACGGGAACGGCGGCCTGCCACAGGGCTTCGGCGGCGGCCGCTTGGGCCGGGGTGCCGGATGGAGCGGTGGTGGGCGCGGAGGCGCCTTCTTCGGTCGGCCCGGTGAGGGGTGCGGTGGCGTCCGCCTCGTCCGGGGCCGGCAGGGGCGGCTGATCGGGCGCGTCGGAAGGGGCCGGCGTGGAGGTGTCGTCCGCGATCGGTGCGAGGGTCGCCGCCGCGGCCCGGTGGACGCAGGCCGGGGCGAGCAGGCAGCCGCAGCGGATCCCGCCCTCGGCCGCGACCGTGCCGCCGGGAGCGTGCAGTTCGACGAAGGTCTCGTCGTCGACCGCGATACGGCAGATGCCGCCGTCGCACGTCACCGGTCGCGCGGCGAGCTTCTCGACGGCGGCGTCGAGGCGCTTGCGCAGGCGTGGGGACAGCGCGGCCACGACGGCGGCGGTGACCTCGGGCGGCACCGGAGGAAGCTGCGGCGTCGGATGAGACCGCGGCTGAGAGTGCGTCGGCGTCAACGGATCTTCTCCCCTACCCAGCGGGCGAGTTCGAGCGGGCTGAGTGCGGCGACCGGCATGCCCGCGGCGACGAGCTGTCCCGCGATGCCGGTGGAGTAGCGGGGGCGCCCGGCGTCGTCGAGGCTCGCGCAGCCCAGTACCTGGCAGCCCGCGCCGACGAGTTCGCGTACCTCGGCGAGCATTCCGCCGACGGGATACCCCTCCTCGAAGTCACTGACCACGACGACGAGGGTGCGCGAGGGCGCCGTCACGAGCGTGCGCGCGTGGCGCAGTCCGGCGGCGATGTGGGTACCGCCGCCGACACGGGCCTCCAGGAGGAGGGCCAGCGGGTCGTGGACGTGTTCGGTCAGGTCGAGGACCGTCGTCGAGAACGCCAGGAAGTGCGTGGACAGCGCGGGCACCCCGGCCAGGACCGACGCGGTGAGCGCCGACCAGATGGTGGAGGCCTCCATCGAGCCGGACACGTCCGTGAGGATGATCAGCCGCCAGTCCGCCGCCCGCCGGGCCCTGCCGTGGAACACGGGGCGCTCGGGGATGACGTGGATACGTCCGTCGTCGGTGCGCCGGGCCGTGGCGAGGTTGGCGCGCAGCGTGCGGGCGAGATCGAGCCCGCCGCCGGGACGCCGGGTCGGGCGGGCGGTCGCGGCGCCGGTGAGCGCGGGGCGCAGGCGGGTGGCGAGGGTGCGGGTGAGCTCGTCGACGAGACGCCGTACGAGGGGGCGCAGGGCGGCGAGCCTGGCCTCGGGCAGGCCGCCCGCGTGCTGGAGGACGGTGCGCAGCAGTTCCACGGAGGGGCGTACGGCTTCGGGGTCGAGCGCGGACACGACGTCCGTGCGGCCGCGGGTGGCCGCGGCGGCGAGGACCTCCTCGCGGATGCCGGGGCCGAAGAGCGCCGTGAGTTCCTCGGCCCATTCGCGTACGCCGGGATAGGGCGCCTCTCGCCCACCCCGGCCGCCCGCGCCACCGGGCAGATCGCCGCGCGCGCCTTCACCGCGGCCCTTCCCGTACAGCTCGTCCAATGCCGTCGCCAACGGGGCGATGCCCTGCGGGAGTTGATCCCCTCGTCGGCCGAGCACGAGGCGCCACCGCTCGGCGGGGGCTATGCGGACGTCGCCCGACGGTGGGACGGGAACAGGGGTTGTCCGTGCGTCGCCGGCCGGTGGGACGGGAACAGGTGACGTCCGTGCGTCGCCGGCCGATGGGACGGGAACAGGTGATGTCCGTGCGTCGCCGGCCGATGGGACGGCAGCGGGGGCGGCAGTGGACGGGGATGTGGGGTGAGGCCGGTCGGACGTGTCCGGCGCGGCGGGCAGGAGGCCGAGCGCGGCCAGGGCCTCGCGGGCGGCGAGGTCCGCGGTGGTCCACGCCGCCAGTGTCCGCGCGTCCGTGTCCGGGGGGAGGTCGGCATCGAGGGTGCCGTCGATGCGTTCCTCGATGACGGTGAGCAACCGGTCGCGGGCGGCCGGGCTGAGCGTGTCGAAGCCGCCGCGCAGGGCGGGGAGCCGTGCGAGGAAGGGGCTGTCCGGCAGTTCGCCGACGCGGTCGAGCAGCGGGGCGAGTGCCTCCGGAGCCGTCTCCAGGAGGGATCCGGCGGCGGTGAGCAGGCCGGTCAGCCGGGCGGTGAGTTCCGCACGGGTGCCGGGGTCGGTGGCCGTGTCGACCCAGGACGCCGCGCGTGCGCCGAGGGCGGTGGCGGGGGTGTGCCCGAGCAGAACGCGCACCGCCGCCGCGGCGCCGCGCATCAGCGGCGTTCCGCCGTCGGCCAGCCGTGCCAGCGAGTCGGCGAGCCGCATACCCCCGAACACGTCGGCGCGCCGGGCGAGTTCGACCAGCGCGCGGGCGTCGTCCGGGTCCTCGGAGCCGGCAAGCCCGTCGAGACTACGGACGGCGGCGACGGTGAGGAGGTCGGCGCAATCGGCGAGCGCGCGAAGCCAGGGGGTGGGGGCGGCGGCAGCAGGTGCGGTGGCGGAATCCGTCGTGGTCAGGCCCGCGATGTGGCCCGAGGTGAGGCGATCGGTGAGGTCGAGGCCCGTGAGGAGTTCCGGGAGGGTGCCGATGGCGGGCACCACCGTCGTGACCTCTGCCAGGGCTTCGGCCGCGAACGCGGGCAGTGCGCATGCGGCCGCCTCGCCGAGCGTGGCCAGAGCCTGCGCCGCCGTCGGGCCGCCCTCCGCGTGGGCCGCACGGACGCGTGCGCGGAGCACGCCCTCCGCCACCTGCGCCGGGGTGACGCCCCGGGTGGTCGCCGTGGTGAGGACCGCCGCCGTGGCGGGTGTCCAGCGCACGGTCCAGCGCGTGGTGAGCGCGTCGGCCCCGCCCGCCCCGCCGACGGACGTCTCCTGCGCGTACGGGATGCCGCACAGGGTGAGGCGGCGCAGCAGCACCTCACGCCTGCGGTCCGGGTCGGAACGCAGGGGGTCGAGCCGAAGCTCCTTCTCCTGTACGCCACTTGCCGGGCCCGGCAGTCCGAGCGCGGCCAGCTCCGCCTCGACGGCCGGCGCGAGTCCGCCACGGGGTGCGCCGGGGGCGGCGCGGCCCGTGCGCTCGCCGACGAGGACCCGCTCCAGCGCGCGGGCGACGGCGCGTCCGCGGCCCAGCGGTTCGCCCTGGGCCAGCACGGTCTGCACGGCCTCGACGAACTCGCTCCGGCCCGGGGCGGGCAGCCCGCGCAGGCCGGCGAGATCGCCCGCCACGCGGCGGATCTCGCGGGCGTCCGCCGGGCCCGACGGGTGGCCCTCGGCGCGCAGTTCGCCGGTGACGCGGACGGCGCAGCGCAGGGCCGTCTCGCCGACCGCGGCCGGCTCGCCCGCCGACTCCAGGATCTGGTGCTGCCACTCGGGATCACGGATCCCGGCCGGGTATCCGGAACGGGCGTCCAACAACGCGTACGTGTACGGGATCAGGGAGACGGCACACGTGGGCGCCGAGGCCGCCCCCGCCGGGACGTCCGTGTGCGGCTCGGCGGGCACCGGGGCCTGCGACCGGGCCGACGGTCCGGCGGCTGCCGGCCGTTCGGCGACGGGCCCGGCCGCCGGTGACTCTGCGGGCGTCCGGGCCGACACCCCCGCGACCGGTTCCTGCGGCTCCTCGTCCCGCAGCGCCCCCGCGCTCAAGGCGGGCGCGTGGAACGCTCCGATCACCGCGGCCACCCTGCGTCCGCCGCTCGCCGCCTCGCGCACGCGGGCGCGCATCCACCGTTCCCTGGTGAGGTCGAGCGGGTCGACTCCCGGGCCGTCCTGTGCGTCGCGGCGCAGGGCCCAGCCGGTGAGGAGCGCCGCGCGGCGCAGGGCCTGTGGGGTGGCGCCCGGGGCGGGTGCCTCCACGAGGCGGTCCCAGAGGTCGTCGCCGTCACGGCCGGTCAGCCGTCCACGCACCGCGTCGTGCAGGCTCAGCCCGCGTCCGGCGGGAGCGGATCCCCCTTCCGCGGGGTGAGGGACGCGCGGCTCCCGCCAGGCCCGTTCCGCCAGTGGCAGATCACAGGCCACGACCGGGACGCCGTTCCGTGCGGCCCAGCGCAGCGCCGCCAGCTCCGGTGAGAAGTCCGCGAACGGGTAGAACGCCGGGCCCGACTCCGCCTCCCCGCCGAGCACCGCCGCGAGCGCGACCGGCGCCACCGTCTCCTCGTGCGCCAGCCAGGGCAGCAACTCCTGCGTTTCGGCCGGGAGTTCGACCAGCAGGACGTCCGGGGCCGCCTCGTCGAGGAGTCGGGGGACGACGGCGGCCAGCGATGGCGCGTGGTGGCGTACGCCGATGAGGTAGGGCCCGCCGGGATCGGTGAGCGCGTCGATGGCCATGCCCGCGTCGGTGGTCATGGCGGGTCAGCCCTCCAGGACGGAGCGCAGGTCCCACAGCGTCCGCCAGGTCGCGGAGCCCTCCTCGGCGCGGCGCCGCACCGCGCCGTCCCAGTAGCCGAGCAGCCGCGCCGCGTCCGCCGGGTCGTCCTTGCGGACCACGCCGGTGAGGTGGCCCGGCACAAGGGCGAGGGCGTCGCGGTCGCCGGGGAAGTAGGCGGCGGCGACGCCGAGCGCCGTCGCGACGGAGACGGCCTCGGCCGTACTCATGACGGTGGACGGCCGCTCCACCTCCCAGCCCTCGGCCGAACGGCCCGAGCGCAGCTCGCGGAAAGCGGTGACCAGGACGTCGAGGACCATGTCGTCGAGCTGGTACGCGGCGCCCGCCCGTTCGACGGCGGCCTTCGACTGGCGGCGTACGAGGTCGAGTTCGGCGTCGAAGTCGCCGATGGGGCCGACCGTCTCGAAGTTGAAGCGGCGCTTGAGCGCGGCGGACATCTCGGAGACGCCCTTGTCGCGGAGGTTGGCGGTGGCGATGACGTTGAACCCGGAGGCCGCGTGGACCTGGGCCGCGTCCGTGCCGGCCAGCTCCGGGACGGCGATGCGCCGTTCGGAGAGGAGGGAGATCAGGGCGTCCTGCACCTCGGGGAGGCAGCGGGTGACCTCCTCCACCCGCGCGACGGCGCCGCGGGTCATGGCGGCGAGCACGGGTGAGGGTACGAGTGCCTTCGGGCTCGGGCCCTGGGCGAGCAGCAGGGCGTAGTTCCAGCCGTACTTGAGCTGGTCCTCGGTGGTGCCCGCGGTGCCCTGGACGGTGAGCGCGCTGGTGCCGCTGACGGCGGCGGCGAGCAGTTCCGACAGCATCGACTTGGCGGTGCCGGGCTCGCCGACCAGGAGCAGTCCGCGCTCGCCGGCGAGCGTGACGACGCAGCGCTCCACGAGGGCGCGCTCGCCGACGAACTTCCGCCGGACGGCGAGCCGGCGCGGCACGCCCTCGCCTGCGTCGGCGCCTTCGGGCAGGCGCAGCGGTTCGTCGGCGCCCCTCACGAACGTGACGACGGCGCGCGGGGTGAGCCGCCAGCCGGGAGGGCGTGGGCCCGAGTCGTACGCGGCGAGGAACGCGAGCTCGTCGGCGTACAGCTCCTCGGGCGGCACGATCTGCCGCGGAGCGGAGGGCGTCGTGCCCCGGACGGTGTCGGTCGTGGTACTCATCGGCGTCGCTCCCGCGGCTGCGCGGCCCCGCATGGCGCGGCCGGGACGGATGTGGTGGTGGTCGTGCTCATCGGGCCGCACCCCGCCACCGCACGCTCGGCGCGGTCGAGGCGAGTTCGGTCGCAGTCGTCATCGTCGAGACACCTGCGGCGGTACGGTCCTCCACCGCTCGGCCGGAACCGATGCGGTGGTGGTCGTGCTCGTCGGACGGCACCCCCCGCCACCACGTACCCCGGCACCGCACGCTCGGCGCGGTCGGGACGGGTTCGGTCGCAGTCGTCACGCCCGGGACGCTGGGCGCGGTCGGGACCGGGTCTGTGGTGGTGGTCATCGACGGTCGCCCGACCGGACGGCGCACGTCAGGGACCGCCGGGGCGACGCGGGCCCTGGTTGTCATCGGCCGCCGCGCGACCCGACGGCGCAGGCCGCGCAGCGCCGGGGTGACGCGGCGCGCTCTCCTCGTCATCGGCGCCGCCCCTTCCGGGTCGCGCGGGTCGTGAGTTCCTCGAAGGCCGGGATGTCGCCTGCGCGCACTCGGTCCCACGCGCGGGTGAACAGCTCCGGGACGGGCAGCAGCGGAACCGTCGCGGTGTGGCCGGGGATGGCGTACAGGTCGCGCTTCCAGGGCTCGACGGGCAGCGCGGGCGCCTTGAGCGCCAGCCAGGCGCCGGGCAGGAACAGGCCGCGTCCCGCGCGGGCGCGCTTCGCCTGCACCACCAGTGCGGTCGCGGCGAGTTCGGCGCGGGCCTTCTTCATACGGGCGGGCTTCCAGCCGGTCCAGCGCGTGCTGTTGCGGTCGGTCGGGTCGGGCAGCGCGAGCAGTTGCAGATAGAGGGCGGCGGCGTCCTCGCCGATGCCGTGCGCTTCGGCGACCTCGGTGACCAGGCCGGGGACACTGCGCGTGGGGTCCTGCGCGTAGCCCTCCGGTCGTGCCTCCTGTCCTGCCTCTGTTCCCACCGCACCTGTTCCACCCGCACCTGTTCCACCCGCACCCGGCCCGTCCACACCCGGCAGGCCCGCCGACACCGCGCGGCCGAGCCCCTCCCCCAGTACCGCTCTGATCGCCCGCAGCGGGGCGTCCGCACGGTGTCCGGTGAGTCCCTCGATCAGGCCGAGCGCCGGGTCGTCGGGGCCGGTGAGGCCTGCCGGGCGCAGGAGGACGGCCTCCTGCTGATGCCAGGGGTGGAGCACGAACGCCTCGCCCACGCGCGTCAGCCCGTCCGCTCCGGCGCCGCCCGCCTCGGGCATCCCGTGCGCCTTGCGCAGTTCGGGCGCGGTGGCGCCGCCCTTCTCGGTCCAGGCGATGCCGAGCTGGAGCAGCAGCTGTGGGTCGGCGAGCCGGGTGCGCAGGGCATCGAGGGCGGCGGGCAGGGCGGCGCGCAGCGGATGCCCGTAGGGCAGGCCGTACGCGAGCGCGCCCAGCGCCGACACGGCGGGCACCAGGTCCCTGACATGCGGCACCGCGGTGGCGTCATCGCCCGTCAACCGGCCGTCCGTGTCGAGTCGTTGGACGGTGGTGCGGCTGAGCCACGGGGTGTGCCGGGGGTTGAGCACGGCCTCGGCGCCAGTGATGGTGGAGACCCCGTTCAGCGAGATCTCCAGGTCCTCGGGGAGGCGTACGAGGTCGCCGAACCGGGCCGTCCAGACCAGCCGGGCGGCCTCGACGGCCGGCCCGGTCTCCCAGAGGTCGGCAGCGGTCTCGGGGAGGAGCGCGGTGACGACATCGACACGGCCCTGCCACGTGAGCGCGGTCAGGCGGTCGTGGCCCGCCTCCACCTGCGTGCGGGTGAGTCCGGAGCGGGCCTGGCACTCGGCGGACGCGACGTCGTCGGCGAGGACGCCGGAGGGGCGTCCCGCGAGGAGCAGCGCCGCCTGGACCGGGCCGCAGCCGGGCGCGGTCGCCAGCGCGGTCGCGCTCTCCGCGTGCCAGGGCGTGGCGCCGCGCTCACGCACGAGGGCGGCGAGCGAGGCGATCCGGTCGCCGGTGAGTGTGCCCGGGATCCGCTGCGCCTCACGGGTGATGAAGTGGGCGACCGGCCCGAACGCCCCGGAAGGATCGTGGTCCAGAGCCAGCCAGTCCACCCCGTCGTGGCTGCGCGTGCGTACCGCCGCGAGGATCGCGACGGTACGGTCGCCCAGGCGGAGGACCTGGCCGGGGCGCGGCCGGTAGGCGCCCTTCTCGCAGAGTTCGACGCTGCGCAGCTGACGGTCCGGGTCCGCGAGGGCGCCCTCGGCGACGGCGTCCAGGAGGTGCAGGAGCGCGGCCCTGTCGGTCTCGTCCATGCCGGGGACGGTGGCGCGGTACGCCAGCGCGGGCAGGTGGCGCAGGACGCTCAGCCAGGTGGACGTGCAGCTCGGGATGGTGAGTTCGTCCGTGGTCCAGCCGCCGGTGAGCTTCGCGAGGCCGTGTCCGCCGGGCAGCGGGGTGCCTTCGGCCGCCTTGCCCGCGATGACGTGGCCGACGGACCTGATCTGCCGCAGTGTGCTCCAGGTGTCGGGGCTCCAGTAGCCGTGAACGGTGTGGCCGAGGACGCCTCGGATCGCGCTGAGCAGGGTCCGGTCGTCGCCGTCGTGGGGCGAGAAGTCGTGGAACATCTCCTGCCTGCGAGCCGCGACGGGCCGTGCTGCCACCGTCTGAGGATCGGTGAACTCGGCCACAGATTCGCGGAGTTGGACCATGGCGAGCGTGATGACGCCGACGCCCACGTGCAGCGCGGGGTGCCCGATCGCGGGCAGGGCACGCTCGGTCGCGGCGAGCAGGTCGCGGTCGAACTGGTCGGACGCGGCCTTCTTCTGCTCGTCCGTCAGGGTGGTCCTGGCCTCGCCCGTGGTCTTCCTCCGATGCCGCGCCAGCGCTGCCGCGGCCTCGTCCGCCAGTGCGGCGGCCTGCTCGTCGGCGAACGCGCGCAGCGCCTTGGAACCGTCCTCGTCGCGGGCCCGCATGGCGTGCCAGAACGATGCCGGCGGGACGAGCGGCGTGCCGGCCGCGTACTGCGCGCCCGCCCGGGACGTCGCGGTGTCGCCGAAGGATCCGTCGGCGGGCCCGGCGCCGTCCGCGTAGAGGCCCAACTGATGTCCGTCGAGGGCGAGTACGGGCTCCGCTCCGCCGGGCAGGCGCAGCGCGCCGAGCGGTACGGGGCTGCCGCCGCCGGCGAAGCGGGCGGAAAGCGCGACCTCGCGGCCGTCGGGCGTACCCGCGGTCAGCCGCTCCTGCGCGCCGTCTGCGGGGCCGTCGCTGCGGACCCATCGGCCGAGGACCGTGCCGTCGGTGCCCAGGGGGCTGTTCTCCAGGCCCGCCTGGAGGGGCAGTACCTGGCAGTCGGCATGCCGCAGCCGTCCTTCGTCGCGCACGGCGCCCGCGAGGAGCGGCGGCAGGGAGGCGCGGCCGGTGGCGCCGGTGGCGGGGTCGTACTCGATCCAGGTGCTGGCCGTGCTCGTGGTGCGCAGCCGCCAGTGGTTCACGCCGTCGCCGCTGACCCGGTGTTCCTTGGGAAGAGCGGTGTCGCCCGCGTGCAAGGGGCGGGCGCCGGTGCTGCGGCCGCCGTCGGGCAGGGGCAGCGAGGCGTCCAGGGCGTGTGCGCGCCACTGGGTGGCTGACTCGCCGCCCAGGTGGAAGACGTCGGCGGGGCGAGAGGACCAGTAGGCGCGCTGTTTGCCCTCGTGCCACCAGGTGACGAGAAGTTCACCGCCGACGAAGCGGAAGGCGGGCTGCCGCCAGTGGTCGGGCTTGCCGGGGATGCGCAGGTCGTGTTCGAGGAGGATGCCGTCGGGTCCCGCGACGACGGCCTTGTCCCGGTGGGCGACGATCAGCGCGGGCCAGGCCTCCTGGACGGTGAGCCCGTCGCCGTGGCGCTGCTCGGGTACGGGCCCGAGCAGTTGCATGGCCTCTTCGAGCGCGGGCCAGCCCAGCTCGTCGACGATGCCCGCGCGCAGGGTGCGGCCGAGGTTGCCGCTGAGGTCGTGGGCGCGGACGCGGGCGACGGCGTCGGGCGCGACGTCCGCCGCGACCGACCGGAAGCGCCTGAGGCGCTGGAGCGCCGAGCGGGCGCCGGGCAGGCCCGCCGCCGCGGTGAACGCCTCGGCCTGTTCGGCGAGCCACTCGGCCAGGAGCGGGCGGAGCACCGGGTGTTCCGCGACGGCGAGGGTCTTGCGGCTGCCCACGCTGCGGTGGGAGTTGCCGCCGATCGCTTCCTTGAGCAGCGGCCTGAACCGCGCGTCGGCGGCCACCGCCGCGAGGTCGCTGCGGCCGCTGTCGGGTCCGCCGAACCAGTCGTCGAGGCCGATCCCGTGGCCGTCCGTGCGGGGCGCGGGGTCCGCCACGGCGACGCCCGACGCGAGGCACACCTCGATGAGGTCCAGGTCGGCCCAACTGCGCCAGCCGCGCCCGCGGAACAGGTCGACCGGCCGCCCCTCTGCGCGCAGGCGGGCCGCCATGCGCTCCACGAGGCCGTACGTCATCGGGGAGCGGCGCACCCCGCGCCAGCCGCCCTTCAGATGGGTGGACCAGCGGGACAGCCAGTCCCCCGCGTCGACGGCCGCGTCCGGGGCCGGGTCGGTGAGGAGCTGCTCGGCGCCGGTCTCGGTGAGCAGCTCCAGCCAGTCGCCCTCGGAGCCGTTGTCGTGTCCGAACCCCGTCGGCATGATCTCCAGCAGCCGCTCGCGGACGGCGGGTTCCTGCGCCGCGAGGACCAGGAGGGTGGGCCGGTACGCCGTCCAGAACGTGCCGGGTGCGCGTACCACCGCCGGGGAGGCCAGGAGGTCCGCGAGCAGCCGGCACTCCTCCTCGACCCGGTCCAGGCCCGCCGCCTTGATGAGCTTGCGGGCATCCTGCGGCAGCGCGGCGTACGGCGGCATCCCGGCGCCGCAGCGCTCGACGACGAGCCTGCGGTACTGCTCCCAGGCCGCCTGCGGCGCGAGACGCTGCGTCAGGTCCCGCACATGGTCCTTGAGCGCCTTGACGGTGAGCGCCCCGGCGAAGGCGAACTCGAGGAACACGGCGCGCTGTCGCTGCTCGTCCACGACGAGGCTGTGGACGCGCTCGGCCTCGCGCGCCTTGCCGAAGAGGGCCGCCGCGTAGGTGGTGTTTTCGTGCCGGAGGAAGGCGCGGCCCGCCTCCTCGTAGTACGTGGGCAGGAAGTGCGGGACGGAGCGCCCCAGGCGCTCGCCGAGCTCCTCGAATCCCTCCTTGGCGGCGCCCGCACGGGCCTTGGCCATGCGGGCGAGGCGCTCGACGTCCTTGACGAGGGCGAGGGCGTGGTGCCCGTTCTCCGGGTCGTTGACCAGGGCCCAGGCGGGGAAGCCGAGGGTTTCGCGGCGCACCTGGCCGAGCCCGTCACGGACGCTCTCGCGCCGCAGCCCGAGGAAGTCGAGGGCGAGGTCCTCCGCGTCGCCGAGCGTGCCCGGCACGAGGCGCACCACGGTGCGCCCTTCGAGGACGGGATGGGTGTACGCGCGGGCCGTGAGGTCGTCGGCGTCCTCGCCCCTGTGCGAGCCCGGGAGCAGGACGGCGCCCGCCTCCAGGAGCGCTCCCGTGTCCGCCGTGCCGTCGCCCGTACGCATCGCGCCCCGCTCCCCCGCCGCCTCGCCCGCCGTACCCGATGTGCTGGTCGTGTCTGCCGCGCCCGGACCCGCGCCCGCGCCGCTCACCGCCGTGCTCACGCCGCCCGCTCCCCGTCCTCGAGCTCGCGGCCCGCGTGGAGGGCGGCGGCCATGCGCATGCCCTCCGACCAGGCCACCGGCCCGACTTCGGCGAGGGCCAGGGCCTGTCCGCCCTCGCCGGTCCAGGTGAGCGGTCCGGTCTCGGTCTCGGCGTAGCCCTCGTCATCGCCGATCCAGACGCGGGCCTCGACGGTGCGTCCGGCTTCGAGCACGGGCTGGACGGCGTGGCCGCCGCGCACCCGATAGCCGAGGGACGTGGCGCGGCCGGCGAGGAAGCGGAGTTCCTTGAAGGCGCCGCCCTCGTAGTCGTCGACCGCCTGGGCTGCCGGGTCGCGGTCGGCGCCACGGGTCCAGATCTCGCGGAACAGCTGCTGAACGCCCTGGTCGACCCCCAACTCGACGGCGAATTCGCGCAGTTCACCGAGGTCGTCCAGGAGGACCGGGTGGGGAATGCTGATCTGTCGCGGGCGGATGCGCACGGTGTCCCCGTCGAGGTCGACGAGGCCGATGCCGCGCTCGGGGTCGGCGTCGCGCAGGAACCCGGCGACCGTCCCGTCGTCGCCGGTGACGACCAGGTCCTTCAGGGCGGCGCGCCAGGCCGGGTCGGGCCAGACCTCGGCGAGCACCGCGGCCGGTACGGGAAGTGAGCGGGTCATCCAGCGCTCGGCGCGCTCCCGGCAGTCGCGCTCGTGCCGCTCCAGCCACTCGGTGAGCTGCCGGAGCCCGATGACGGCCTGCTCGTCGGCGATCTTCGGCGGCACCGACTTCAGGAGCCGTCCCTTGCTGTTGCGGCAGACGACCTTGCCACCGTCGTCCAGGGCGACTTCATAGTCACCCGCGCGCATCCACCCCACCACTGCCTCCCCGACAGCCGATTCCCGTTCCCCAGATGTCGACCATCGGTCGTGGGCGCGCCGAAGGCACGCGTCACGAGCACCGGTTGTGAGCCGATGTTGATCAACTGCCGGAGACTCTAGAGGCAGCCACTGACAACGCGGTGTGGCCCGGCCCCTGCAGGGGCCGGGCCACACAAAAGGCAGGTCAGGACTTGGCGTCGGCCCACGCGCGCTGCACGGCGAGGTCGTCCTTCACCTCGGCGAGCTGCACCGCGACGGCCGAAGGAGCGGTGCCGCCCCGGCCGCTGCGCGAGGCGAGCGCGCCCGGCACGTCGAGGACGGTGCGCACCTCGGGCGTGAGGTGCTCGGAGATCTTCGCGAACTGCTCGTCCGTGAGCTGGTCGAGCTCGATGCCGTGCTGCTCGCACTCCTTGACGCACTCGCCGGCGACCTCGTGCGCGACGCGGAACGGCACGCCCTGCTTGACGAGCCACTCGGCGATGTCGGTGGCGAGCGAGAAGCCGGCCGGGGCGAGCTCCTCCATCCGCTCCCGGTTGACCGTGAGCGTGGCCATCATGCCGGTGAACGCGGGCAGCAGGACCTCGAGCTGGTCGCAGGAGTCGAAGACCGGCTCCTTGTCCTCCTGGAGGTCGCGGTTGTACGCGAGCGGGAGGGCCTTGAGCGTGGCCATGAGGCCGGTCAGGTTGCCGATGAGGCGGCCGGACTTGCCGCGGGCGAGCTCGGCGATGTCCGGGTTCTTCTTCTGCGGCATGATCGACGAGCCGGTGGAGAAGGCGTCGTGGAGGGTCACGAAGGAGAACTCCTTCGTGTTCCAGATGATGATCTCCTCGGCGATGCGCGAGAGGTTCACGCCGATCATCGCGGTGATGAAGGCGAACTCCGCGACGAAGTCCCGCGACGCGGTGCCGTCGATGGAGTTGCCGGCCGAGCCGCGCTCGAAGCCGAGGTCCTTCGCGACGGCCTCCGGGTCGAGGCCGAGCGACGAACCGGCCAGGGCGCCGGAGCCGTAGGGCGAGACCGCCGTGCGCTCGTCCCACTGCCGCAGCCGCTCGGCGTCCCGGGACAGGGACTGGACGTGCGCGAGGACGTGGTGCGCGAACAGGACCGGCTGGGCGTGCTGGAGGTGCGTACGGCCGGGCATGGCGACGTCGGCGTGCGCCTCGGCGAGGCCGACGAGCGCGCTCTGGAGGTCGGCGACGAGGCCGCCGATGACGCGCGCGTGGTCACGCAGGTACATCCGGAAGAGGGTGGCCACCTGGTCGTTGCGGGACCGGCCCGCGCGCAGCTTGCCGCCGAGGTCGGCACCGAGCCGCTCCAGCAGGCCGCGCTCCAGCGCCGTGTGGACGTCCTCGTCGGCGATCGTCCCGACGAACGAGCCGTCCGCCACGTCCGCTTCGAGCTGGTCGAGGCCGGCGAGCATGCGGGTCAGCTCGTCCTCGGTGAGCAGGCCCGCCTTGTGCAGCACGCGCGCGTGGGCGCGGGAGCCGGCGATGTCGTACGGCGCCAGGCGCCAGTCGAAGTGGACCGAGGCGGAGAGTTTCGCCAGGGCCTCGGCGGGGCCGTCGGCGAACCGGCCGCCCCAGAGGCGGACATCGCCGGTGTTGCTGCTCACGGTTGCTCCTAGATGTGCGGTGACGCGGGGCGGGTTTTCTCTTCCCCGTCCCGCCCCTTCCCGTAACGGGTGTCAGGCGAGGTCGCGCTTCGCCGCGCTGTTCGAGGACGGGGCGAAGACGTCGATGACGTCATGCATGAGTATGCATTCGACTGCATGATTCGTCAATCGCCCCCTCCAGGGTGCGAGACGCGCGAAATCCTTAGACAGGCGAACGATCTCGGCCGATAATCCAGAACCATGGGAAAGACCTACGAACGCATAGACGGCAGGCTCCGCACCTTCATCGAGGAGCAGCCGATGTTCTTCACCGCGACCGCGCCCCTCGCCGAGGACGGCACGGTGAACCTCTCGCCCAAAGGACTGACGGGATCCTTCGCCGTGCTCGACGAGCGGACCGTCGCCTATCTCGACTTCGCCGGCAGCACCGCCGAGACCATCGCGCACCTGCGCGAGAACGGCCGCATCACCCTCATGTGGTGCGCCTTCCAGGGCCCTCCGAACATCGTCCGGGTGCACGGCCACGGAGAACCCGTCTTCCGTGACGACGCACGGTTCAAAGACCTGCTCGAACACTTCCCCGACATCGACCCCAGCCTCCACGGCCTGCGCGCGATCGTCGTCGTGACCGCCCACCTCATCCGCGACAGCTGCGGATACGCGGTGCCCTTCATGTCGTACGACGCGGACCGCGACCTGCACGGAAGGCGGTTCGCGCGCGAGGACGACGCCTCCCTCAGCGAGTACTTCAAGAAGAAGGAACACATCGAGCGCAGCATCGACGGACTTCCCGGGCTGCCGCTCCCGCTGCCCCCGACTACCGTCTGACACATGCGTGCACGATCCGTCACCATCGCGTCCCTGACCGCGGCGATCGCCCTGCTGACCCTGGGCGCGGCACCGCCCGACGGGCCCGCCGCGCCGCTGCCCGCGCGGATGGCCGACACGGGCGGCGGCTCCCAGCTCGTCACCGCGCAGGCCGCCGGCACGGGCTCCACCACCGGCACCGTCACCTGGTGGGACCGGCGCGACGGGCGGTGGGTGGCGGCCGGTTCGGCGGCGGCGCGGTTCGGCGCGAAGGGGCTCGCCGACGGCGGCTCACGCAAGCAGGGCACGTACACCACGCCCACCGGCCTGTACGGCCTGCCCTACGCCTTCGGGATCGAGCCCGCGCCCGCCGGCACGACCACCGCCTACCGGCGCGTGCACCAGGACTCGTGGTGGTGCCAGGACAACGACTCGCGCTCCTACAACCGCTGGACCGAGCCGCGCCCGGCCGACTGCCGCGCCGCCGAGTCCGAGCACCTCGTGTCGTACGCGACCCAATACGCCCACGCCTTCGTCATCGCCTACAACTACGACCGGCCCGTACGTGGGCGCGGGGCGGGGATCTTCCTGCACGTGAACGGGCGCGGGGCGACGGCCGGGTGCGTGTCGGTCCCGGCGGACGCGATGCGGCGCATCCTGCGCTGGGCCGAGCCCGGCCGCCGGCCGCACATCGCGATCGGCACGGCGAGCGGCGCGACCGCGATCACGCGCTACTGAGGCGACGCCTTCGGAAGGCGGACCGTGAACACGGTCTCGCCCGGCTCGCTGCGCAGCGTCGCGGTGCCGCCGTGTGCCTCGGCGACCGCCGTGACGATCGCGAGGCCGAGTCCCGTGCCGCCGCCCGCCCCGGACGGTCTGGGCCGGTCGCCGTGGGTGAAGCGTTCGAAGATCCCGTCGCGGATCTCCTCCGGGACGCCGGGGCCGTCGTCCCGTACCGACAGCGACACCCCGAGCTCGTCGGCCTCGATGCGGGCGGTGACCCGGGTGCCGGGCGGGGTGTGCAGACGGGCGTTGGCCAGGAGGTTGGCGACGGCCTGGTGAAGGCGGTGCGCGTCGCCCGTGACGGTGACCGGGTCCTCCGGGAGCTCCATGGTCCAGCGGTGCCCCGGGCCCGCCGCCCTGGCGTCGGTGACCGCGTCGAGGACGAGGCGCGTGAGGTCGACCGGCTCGCGTTCCAGGGGCCGGCCCGCGTCCAGACGGGCGAGCAGGAGCAGGTCCTCGACCACCTCGCCCATCCGTCCGGACTCCGCGGCGATGCGCTCCAGCGCACGGCGGACTTCGGCGGGTACGGGGCCCCGGTGCAGAAGGGCGAGTTCCGCGTGACCGCGGATGGAGGCGACGGGGGTGCGCAGCTCGTGGCTGGCGTCGGCGGAGAAGCTGCGCAGTCGTTCCTCCGAGGCGTGCCGGCGGGTGAGCGCGTCCTCGACATGGCCGAGCATCCGGTTGAAGGCGGACGCCACCTGACCGACCTCGCTGCGCGGGTCGGACTCGGGGGCGCGCGGCGGCAGGACCACCGCGCCGCTCGCGAGCGACAGTTCGCTGACGCGGGTGGCGGTGGCGGCGACCCGGCTCAGCGGGCGCAGGGACCAGCGCACCCAGAGGGCGCCGGCGACGCCGGTGGCCGCGAGCGCGATCCCGAAGACGCCCGCCGCGACGAGTTCGAGACGGTGCACGGTGGCTTCCAGAGGCTCCAGCGGCAGGCCCGTGACGAGGACGTCGCCGTCCCTCCCCTCGAAGGCCTCGACCCGGTAGCGGTCCAGGGACGACAGCCGCACGGTGTGGCCGCACCCGTCGACGGGCAGGCGGGCGAGGCCCTCTCGGTCCGCGTCGGAGAGGCGCACGCGCAGGTCGGCCGGGTCGGAGCCCGCCCGGACGACGGCGGCGCCGGTGACGGCGCCGCCGACGAGCCGGACGCCGAGGGTGCCGGTGGACTGGCGGCGGGTGTCGGCGTGCTCGTCGCCGTCGTGGTCGTCGCGCGCCCGGCCGCCGTGTTCGATGCTGGCGGGCAGGGCGCTGCCGGCCTCGTGGAGCTGCTGGTCGAGCCGCCCGGTGAGGAAGCCGCGCAGCTCGACGACCGCGGCCACGCCGACGGCCGCGCAGCTGACGGCGAGCAGCAGGACGAGCCCGGTGGTGAGCCGGGCGCGCAGGGTGTGCGGCATGCGCGGGCGCGGCCGGTTCATCGAGCCGCCGGCTTCAGGACGTACCCGGCCCCGCGCACCGTGTGGATCATGGGTTCGCGGCCGGCGTCGATCTTCTTGCGGAGGTACGAGACGTAGAGCTCGACGACATGGGCCTGGCCGCCGAAGTCGTAGGACCAGACGCGGTCGAGGAGCTGGGTCTTGCTCAGGACGCGTCGGGGGTTGCGCATCAGGCAGCGCAGGAGCTCGAACTCGGTCGGCGACAGGTCGATGCCCGTGCCGCCGCGCGTGACCTCGCGGGCGTCCTCGTCCATCACCAGGTCACCGACGGTGAGCTGAGCGCTCTCAGCGAGTTCCCTGGTCATGCCGGCGCGACGCAGCAGGCCACGCAGCCGGGCCACCAGTTCCTCCAGGCTGAACGGCTTGGTCACGTAGTCGTCGCCGCCCGCGGTGATGCCGGTGACCCGGTCCTCGACGGTGTCGCGGGCTGTGAGGAAGAGCACGCAGACGTGCGGCTGCGCGGCGCGCAGTTCGCGCAGGACGGACAGGCCGTCGCGGTCCGGCAGCATGATGTCGAGGACGACGGCGTCGGGCCGGAAGTCGAGTCCCTCGCGCACGGCGTCACGGCCGTTCCCGGCGGTGCGGACGTCCCAGCCCTCGTAGCGCAGGACTCCGGTGACGACCTCGGCGATGTCGGGCTCGTCGTCGACGACGAGGACGCGCACGGGGGTGCCGTCGGGGCGGGTGAGTGCGGGGCGTTCGTTCATGTCGTCCCAAGACTCTCTCGGATTGCTGTGAGTTCGCTCTGAGGTACGCACGGGGCCGCCCGTTCAGAGCCCGCTCAGAGGTTCGGGCCGCAGAGTTGCGTTCTGCCCGGCCCGCCCGACCCCGATCCGACGAGGAGCCGCTCCGGTGACCACCACGCACAGCCCCCCGCCGCTGCGCCACCGCGCCCCGCGCCCGGCGCGCCGCCGCTCCCCCGCGGTGCCGCTCCTGGCCGCCGCCGGTGCGGGCGGGGCCGCGGTGCTCGGCCTGTGGTGGCAGGGTACCGGCATCGTGTCCGGCGCCGACGGCTGGCTGACGGGGGCGGGCCGGATCATGGGCCTGATGTGCGGTTACATGTGCGCGCTCCTCGTCGCCCTGATGGCGCGAGTGCCGCTTCTGGAGAAGCGGCTGGGCAGCGACAGGACGGCACGCTGGCACGCCTCGGCCGGCCGCTGGACGGTCGGTCTGCTCCTGGGCCACATCGTCCTGATCACTCTCGGATACGCGGCGCAGAGCCGTACCGACCCCGTGTCGGAGCTCGGCACGATCGTCCTCGACTACCCCGAGATGCTGAAGGGCACGGCGGGCGCGGCCGTGCTCGCGCTGGTGGGCTTCGTGTCGGCACGGGCGGTGCGCCGCCGGATGCGGTACGAGACCTGGTACTACCTGCACGTCCTGACGTACGCGGCGATCTTCCTCGCGTTCGGGCACCAGCTGGCGCTCGGCGCGGACTTCGCGGGCGGGGCAGCCGCCCGCGCGGCCTGGTACGCCCTCTATCTGGGGGTGGCCGCGCTGGTGCTGTGGTTCCGGGTGCTGGTGCCGGTGCGGCTCAACGTCCGGCACCGGCTGCGCGTCGAGGCCGTCGTGCGGGAGGCGCCGGGGGTGTCGTCGGTGTGGGTGAGCGGCCGACGGCTGGAGGCGCTCGGCGCGGAGCCGGGTCAGTTCTTCCGCTGGCGCTTCCTCGCGCCCGGCATGCGGGGAGCCTCGCACCCGTACTCCTTGTCGGCGGTGCCGCGCGGCGGGTTCCTGCGGATCACGGTGAAGGCGCTGGGCGACCACAGCGCGTCCGTCGCGGGTCTGACGCGGGGCACGCGTGTGTGGGCGGAAGGGCCGTACGGGGCGCTCACGGCGGGGCTGCGGCGCTCGCGGCGGGTGCTGCTGCTCGCGGGCGGCACGGGCATCACGCCCCTGCGCACGCTCTTCGAGACGCTGCCGGCGGCGCCGGGCGACCTGACGCTGCTCTATCGGGCGCGCACCGCCGAGGAGTTGGCGCTGCGCGGTGAACTGGAGTCGATCGCGGCCGGCCGCGGCGCCCGCCTCGTGTACGTCCTCAACGACGCCGACGGCACCCGGACGGACGTCACCGCGGACGGACTGCGCCGGATGCTCCCGGACATCGCGGCCCACGACGTGTACCTGTGCGGGCCGCACGGCCTCGCGCTCGCCTCGTACGACGCCCTGCGCGAGGCCGGTGTGCCCGCTTCCCGTGTCCACTACGAGTCGTTCGAGCTGTGAGCCGCGCCATGAGAGCCCATCCGATCCGCCGTACCGTCCTGACCTGTGTCGCGACCGTCTCCGTGACGACGCTGGCGCTCGCGCTCAAGCCGCACTCGCAGCCGGTCACGGCGGCCCCGCAAGCCCCGACGTCCGGCCGGTCCCCGGCGGCCTCGGGCGGCACCGGGTCCGACACCGGGTCCGGCAGCGCGAACGGCAGCCGGACGCTGACCGGCGAGACCGTGCAGACGCGTTACGGCCCCGTCCAGGTCGAGATCACCGTCGACGGCGCGAAGATCACCGCCGCCCGTGCCGTCAGGACCCCGTCGGGCGACCGGCGCAGCGTGGACATCGCCTCGTCCTCGGTCCCGACCCTCGTGCAGGAGACCCTGGACGCCCAGAGCGCCCGGATCGACACGGTCTCGGGTGCCACGTTCACCAGCGAGGGCTACATCTCGTCGCTGCAGAGCGCGCTGGACCGGGCCCGTGGGTGACGCGGCCGGTCTGCACCGGGTCGTGCACACCATGGGCACGGTGTTCTCGATCACGGTGCGCGGCGGGGACGCGGGTCCGCGGGCGCTCGACGAGGCGGAGGCGTGGCTGCGTCATGTGGACGCCGTCTTCTCGACGTACCGCGAGGACAGCGCGGTCAGCCGGCTCGCCCGGGGCGAGCTCGCGCCCCAGGACTGTGCGCCCGAGGTCCGCGAGGTGCTGCGACTGTGCGAGCGGGCGCGGGAGCACACCGGTGGCTGGTTCAGCGCGGAGCACTCCGGCGGCTTCGACCCGAGCGGCCTCGTCAAGGGGTGGGCGGTGGAGCGGGCGGCCGAAGGGCTGCTCGCCGCGGGCGCGACCGGCGTCTGTCTCAACGGCGGCGGTGACGTCCAGCTCCACGGCGGCCCGTGGCGCGTGGGCGTCGCTCATCCGCTGTGTCCGGGTCAGGTGGCGGCGGTCGTCGAGTCGCGGCAGGGCGCGCTCGCGGTGGCCACGTCGGGTCCCGCGGAGCGTGGCTGCCACATCGTCGACCCGCACACCGGGCGGGCGCCCGTCGGCGCTCTCGCCTCCCTGACCGTCGTGCACGAGGGGCTCACCGACGCGGACACCTGGGCGACCGCCGCGTACGCGATGGGTCCGGGGGCACGGGCGTGTCTGGAGGCGCAGCCCGGTGTCACGGCGTTCGCGGTGACGGCGGACGGGGAGACCTGGTCGGTGACGCCCTGACGAGGGCGGGGGAAATGTGACGGCCCCATGAAGATGTAGGGACCACATAACGAGACGGGGTTGCGGGCACGCCGGGCCGCGGCGTTGCATCACCCGGTGCAGACCGAACAATTGATCCCCCAGCCGACGGACACCGGCAACCGCGCGGCGCGCCTGGCCGTGACCGTGTTCCCCGTACTCGTGCTCGCGGCGGGCGGCATCGGGCTCGCCCTGCCGGACGCCTTCGCGAGCTGGAAGACGAACGTCCCGTACCTGCTGGGTGTGGTGATGTTCTGCATGGGGCTCACGATGACCCCGCACGACTTCAAGGGCGTCGCGAAGCGGCCCTGGGCCGTCGGCCTCGGGCTCGTCGCGCACTACGTGATCATGCCGGGGCTCGGCTGGCTGATAGCCAACGCCCTGGACCTGCCGCCCCAGTTGGCGGCGGGCGTGATCCTCGTGGGCTGCGCCCCCAGCGGCACGGCCTCCAACGTGGTGACCTACCTGGCGCGCGGCGACGTGGCCCTGTCCGTCTCCGTCGCCACCGTCTCGACCGTGCTCGCCCCGCTCGTCACGCCACCGCTGACCCTGCTCCTCGCGGGCGAGTTCCTGCCCGTGGACGCGGGGTCGATGGTCACGGACATCCTCAAGACCGTGCTGCTGCCGGTCGTCGCGGGGCTCGTCGTGCGCCTGGTCCTCGGCCGGTACATCGACCGGGTGCTCGGCGTCCTGCCCTGGATCTCGGCGCTGACGATCGCCGTCATCGTGGCCGTGGTCGTCGCGGGCAGCGCGACGGCGATCAAGTCGGCGGCCGGGCTCGTCCTGCTCGCCGTCGTCCTCCACAACGGCCTCGGCCTCGCGCTCGGTTACGGCGCCGGAAAGGTGGCCCGCCTCGGGGCGCCCGCGTCCCGCGCGATGGCGTTCGAGGTCGGCATGCAGAACTCGGGGCTCGCCGCCTCGCTGGCCACGGCCCACTTCAGTCCGCTCGCGGCGCTCCCCGCGGCCGTGTTCTCCGTCTGGCACAACGTGTCGGGCGCCCTGGTCGCGGCCTGGATGTCGTACCGGGCGCGCCGCGCCGAGCAGGCCTGAGGAACGCGAAAGCGCCCCGGACCGCCCGTGCATCCGGGCGGTCCGGGGCGCGAACCCGAACGAGTCAGCGCACTCAGTGGTCGTTCTGGGCGAGCCGCAGCAGATGGTCGGCGAGGGCCTGCCCGCCGGCCGGGTCACGGCTGATCAGCATCAAGGTGTCGTCACCCGCGATCGTGCCCAGGATGACCTGGAGTTCCGCCTGGTCGATCGCCGACGCGAGGAACTGGGCGGCGCCGGGCGGGGTGCGCAGGACCACAAGGTTCGCCGAGGCCTCCGCGGAGATCAGCAGTTCGCCCGCGAGCCGCCGCATCCGCTCCTCCTTGGCCGAGCCGCCGAGTGGGGCCTGCGGGGTGCGGAAACCGCCCTCGCTGGGCACCGCGTAGATCAGCTCACCGCCGGTGTTGCGGATCTTGACCGCGCCCAGCTCGTCCAGGTCCCGGGAGAGCGTCGCCTGCGTGACCGTGAGGCCGTCGTCGGCGAGAAGCTTCGCCAGCTGGCTCTGCGAACGCACCGGCTGCCGGTTGAGGATGTCCACGATCCGGCGGTGACGCGCGGTGCGGGTCTGCGGCACGGCGGGTCCCGCGGCGTGCTCGTTGTCCTGCGCCTGACTCATCGTCGTCGTCCCATTCCTCAGGATCGTCCTTCCCCGTCGGCCCCTTCGAGGGCCTTGTCCAGGACGCCGGGCAGCGCCTGGAGAAGGGTGTCCACCTCGTCGTCGTGGAGGTTGAGCGGCGGCATGAGCCGTACGACATCGGGGGCGGGCGCGTTCACCAGGAGGCCGGCGTCCTGAGCCGCCTGCTGCACCTGGGGCGCGAGCGGCTCGGTGAGCACGATACCCAGGAGGAGTCCGGCGCCCCTTACGTGGCCGACGAGCGGGTGCCCGAGTGAGGCGATACCGTCCCTCAGCCGCGCCTCGGCGCGCTTCACGTTCTCCAGGAGGCCCTCTCCCGCGACGGTGTCGAGCACCGCGAGGCCGGCCGCGCAGGCGACGGGGTTCCCGCCGAACGTCGTGCCGTGGTGACCGGGCTTGAGCAGTTCGGCCGCCTCGCCGAACGCGACGGTCGCGCCGATGGGCAGTCCGCCGCCGAGCCCCTTGGCGAGCGTGACGACGTCGGGGTCGATGCCCTCCTCCGCCTGGTACGCGAACCAGTGGCCGGTCCTGCCGATGCCGGTCTGCACCTCGTCGAGGACGAGGAGGGTGCCGGTGGCCCGGGTGATCTCCCTGGCCGCCCTGAGGTAGCCGACGGGCGGTACGACGACGCCGTTCTCGCCCTGGATCGGCTCGATGATCACGAGCGCGGTGTCTTCCGTGACCGCCGCCCGCAGCGCCTCGGCATCGCCGTACGGCACGTGCGTGACGTCGCCGGGCAGCGGTACGAACGGCTCCTGCTTGCCGGGCTGGCCGGTCAGCGCGAGAGAGCCCATCGTCCGGCCGTGGAAGCCGCCCTGGGTGGCGACCATGTGCGAACGGCCCGTCAGGCGGCCGATCTTGAAGGCGCCCTCGTTGGCCTCGGCTCCCGAGTTGCAGAAGTACACGCGGCCGGACCGGCCGAAGAGCTGGAGGAGCCGTTCGGCGAGCACGACGGGCGGCTCGGCGACGAACAGGTTCGAGACATGGCCGAGGGAGGCGATCTGCTCGGTGACCGCCTGGACGACCGCGGGGTGCGCGTGGCCGAGGGCGTTGACCGCGATGCCGCCGACGAAGTCGACGTACTCGTTGCCGTCGGCGTCCCACACCTTGGCGCCCGCGCCGCGGACGAGCGGCAGCCGGGGCGTGCCGTAGTTGTCCATGAGCGCGCCCTGCCAGCGCGCGGTCAGCTCCTGGTTGCTCATGACTCCCCCTGTGCGTCGATGGCGCTCACGTCGGTGGCCTCGGGGGCGTCCGGCACGACCATCGTGCCGATGCCCTCGTCGGTGAAGATCTCCAGCAGGATCGAGTGCGGGACCCGGCCGTCGATGACGCGGGCGGTCGTCACGCCGCCCCGCACGGCGTGCAGGCAGCCCTCCATCTTGGGCACCATGCCGCTGGCCAGCTCGGGAAGGAGCTTCTCCAGCTCCTTGGCGGTGAGCCTGCTGATGACCTCGTCGGAGTTCGGCCAGTCCTCGTAGAGGCCCTCGACGTCGGTCAGGACCATCAGGGTCTCGGCGCCCAGCGCCGCAGCGAGTGCCGCGGCCGCCGTATCGGCATTGACGTTGTAGACATGTCCGTCGTCCTGGGAGCGGGCGATCGAGGAGACGACCGGGATACGGCCGTCGGCGAGCAGGGCCTCGATGGCGCCGGTGTCGATCTCGGTGATCTCGCCGACCCGGCCGATGTCGATCAGCTCGCCGCCGATCTCGGGCTTGTGCTTGGTGGCGGTGATGGTGTGCGCGTCCTCGCCGGTGAGGCCGATGGCGAGGGGGCCGTGCTCGTTGAGGAGCCCGACGAGCTCGCGCTGCACCTGGCCGGCCAGGACCATCCGCACGACGTCCATCGCGTCCTCGGTGGTGACCCGCAGGCCGGCCTTGAACTCGCTGACGATGCCGTGCCGGTCGAGGGCCTTGCTGATCTGCGGTCCGCCGCCGTGCACGACGACGGGCTTGAGGCCCGCGTGGTGCAGGAAGACGACGTCCTGCGCGAAGGCTGCCTTGAGGTCCTCGTCGATCATGGCGTTGCCGCCGAACTTGATGACGACGGTCTTGCCCTGGTGCCGGGTGAGCCAGGGCAGCGCCTCGATGAGGATCTGCGCCTTGGGCAGCGCGGTGTGCTTCCGTGTCGTGCTCATGAGCTGTACGCGCTGTTCTCGTGGACGTAGTCCGCGGTCAGGTCGTTCGTCCAGATCGTCGCGGTCTCGGAGCCGGCCGCCAGGTCGGCGGTGATGACGACCTCCCGGAAGCACATGTCGACGAGCTCACGGTCCTCGCCGACGCCTCCGTTCTTGCAGACCCAGACGCCGTTGATGGCGACGTTCAGCTGGTCGGGCTCGAAGGCGGCGGACGTCGTGCCGATCGCGGACAGCACCCGGCCCCAGTTGGGGTCCTCGCCGTGGATCGCGCACTTGAGGAGGTTGTTACGGGCGATGGAGCGGCCCACCTCGACGGCGTCGTCCTCGGTCGCGGCGTTGACGACGTCGACCCTGATGTCCTTGCTGGCGCCTTCGGCGTCGCCGATGAGCTGGCGTCCGAGGTCGTCGCAGACCGTGCGGACGGCCTCGGCGAACTCTGCGTATTCGGGGGCGACTTCGGCGGCACCGGAGGCCAGGAGCAGCACGGTGTCGTTCGTCGACATGCAGCCGTCGGAGTCGACGCGGTCGAAGGTGACCTTGGTGGCGTTCCGCAGGGCCTTGTCCAGGACGTCGGCCTCCAGGTCGGCGTCCGTCGTCAGGACGACGAGCATGGTGGCGAGGCCGGGGGCGAGCATGCCCGCGCCCTTGGCCATGCCGCCGACCGTCCATCCGTCGCCCTCGAACACCGCGGTCTTGTGCACGGAGTCGGTGGTCTTGATGGCGACGGCGGCCTTCTCACCGCCGTGCGGGCTGAGCTGCGCGACCGCCGTGTCGACGCCGGGCAGGAGCTTGTCCATGGGCAGGAGTTCGCCGATGAGGCCGGTCGAAGCGACGGCGACCTCGCCCGCGTTCAGGCCGAGCACCTCCGCGACCTTCTCCGCCGTGGCGTGCGTGTCCTGGAAGCCCTTGGGCCCCGTACAGGCGT
Source organism: Streptomyces sp. NPDC055955 (assembly GCF_042270245.1). Taxonomy (NCBI): domain Bacteria; kingdom Bacillati; phylum Actinomycetota; class Actinomycetes; order Kitasatosporales; family Streptomycetaceae; genus Streptomyces; species Streptomyces sp. NPDC055955. Next base: position 75,762 of record NZ_JBHJYS010000012.1, on the reverse strand, counting down.
TGGCGCCACCGGAGTTGAGGACGACGGCGGACACGAGCCCGCCCTTGAGGACCTGCTCCGACCAGAGCACCGGCGCGGCCTTCACACGGTTGGAGGTGAAGACGCCCGCGGCGGCCAGGCGGGGCCCGCGGTTGACCACGAGGGCCAGGTCCGGGTTGCCGTTCTGCTTGATCCCGGCGGCGATGCCCGCGGCCGTGAATCCCTTGGCTGCCGTCACACTCACTGTGTCTCCTCGTTCGCTTCTCCGCCCACGCAGCGCGGCGGCGCGGCCTTCGTACCCGTCTGCGGCCCGGTGGCTGCGCGTGCGTCGCTCACGGCGCGACTCCGACCGTGGTCAGCCCGGTGGTCTCGTCGAGACCGAGGGCGATGTTCATGCTCTGCAGGGCGCCGCCCGCGGTGCCCTTGGTGAGGTTGTCGATGGCGCTGATGACGATGATCCGGCCGGCCGCCGAGTCGTACGCGACCTGCACCTGCACGGCGTTCGAGCCGTATACCGAAGAGGTCGCGGGCCACTGCCCCTGCGGGAGCAGGTGCACGAACGGCTCGTCGGCGAAGGCCTTCTCGTAGACGGCCCGTACGCTCTCGGCGCTCACGCCCGGCTTCGCCTTGGCGCTGCACGTGGCGAGGATGCCGCGCGGCATCGGGGCCAGCGTCGGCGTGAAGGAGACGGACACGGGCACACCGGCGACCGCGCCCAGGTTCTGGATCATCTCGGGGGTGTGCCGGTGGCCGCCGCCCACGCCGTACGGGGACATGGAGCCCATGACCTCGGAACCGAGCAGGTGCGGCTTGGGCGCCTTGCCCGCGCCGGACGTCCCGGACGCGGCGACGACCACGGCCTCCGGCTCGGCGAGCCCGGCCTCGTACGCGGGGAAGAGCGCGAGGGAGACGGCCGTCGGGTAGCAGCCGGGGACCGCGATGCGCTTGGTGCCCTCCAGCGCCGCGCGCGCACCGGGCAGCTCGGGAAGGCCGTAGGGCCAGGTACCGGCGTGCCCGCTGCCGTAGAACTTCTCCCAGTCGCCCGCGTCCTTCAGCCGGAAGTCGGCGCCCATGTCCACGACGAGGGTGTCCTCGCCGAGCTGCTCGGCGACTGCGGCGGACTGCCCGTGCGGCAGCGCGAGGAAGACCACGTGGTGACCGGAGAGCACCTCCGCGGTCGTCGGCTCCAGGATCCGGTCGGCCAGCGGCACCAGATGCGGCTGGAGCGCACCGAGGGGCTGCCCCACGTTCGAGTTGCCGGTCAGGGCGCCGATCTCCACATTGGGATGAGCGAGCAGCAGACGCAGCAGCTCTCCGCCCGCGTATCCGCTTGCCCCTGCCACTGCTACGCGTACCGCCATGGAACCCTCCTCTTGGATGGCATGACTATACGCCCGCATGCACGTTTATGCAATGTAGGACGAAGGGGCGGCCGGGGGCGATGCCCGTGCCGCCCTGTCCCGGGTGGATGGGACAGGCGACGACGGTGTTCTCGATCAGGCCGAGCGCGAGGCCGGGGGCGGCGACGCGGTCCGTCCGGTGACAGGCACCCTCCCCCGCGACGAGGGTGCGCGGATCGTCGCCCGCGGCAGTGTTCGGGGACTCCTGCCCGGCCGCGGCAACGCGCCCGCCGGTCGGAGTGCCTCGGCGCGCGGAGCTGCCGGGCGACGAAGGCGCAGGGGACCGCGGGATCACGCTCAGGTCACCCTGAACCTGGAGGCCGTCGCCGACCGGGACGGTCGCCTCGCGCCGTCGACGACGCGGTCCGCACCCCGGCGTGACGGGGGCCGCGGTGGCGCACGGCGTTTCCGGCGGCGCGACCCTGTCGCCGGGCGGGTCGCGGCAGGCGGCAGGATGGGGAGCACGGGCAACGAGATGGGTGGGACGAGATGAGTGAGGCCTGGCCGGTTCCCGACGTGCTGGCCCATCTGGCGGGCCGGTGGCACGTCGAGCGGACGGTGCGGGACCTCGTCGGCGACGCGGTGGGTACCTTCTCCGGCACCACGGACTTCACGTCCGACGACGCGGGCGGGCTGCTGCACCACGAGGCGGGGACCTTCGTGTGGCACGGCACCGCCCGGCCCGCCGAACGCAATCTGCGGTTCCTGCCGGGCGACGCTCCCGGCACGGCCGTCGTGCGGTTCTCCGACGGCCGCTTCTTCCACGACCTGGACCTGCGCACCGGCCGCCACACGGCGGACCACCCCTGCGCGGCGGACCTCTACCGCGGCGAGTTCGAGGTGACAGGACCGGACCGCTGGCGGATGGAGTGGCGGGTCAGGGGCCCGGCGAAGGACCTGGTGCTCACCACCGCGTACACGCGCGCCGCGCCCTGACTCACACCGCGGCGTCGAGCCGCACGCTCCAGCGGCCCGCGCTCCCCGTGAGGACGGCGGCCGACAGGGGGCGCACGTCGATGTTCCAGTACGTCGGCGGGGGCGCCTTGAGCGCGTAGACGAGCGCCGCCCGCACGACGGCCGGCTCGGCGACCGCCACGACGGTCGCGCCGTCGTCGTTCGGCCGTGTGTCGAGCCAGCCGCCGACCCGCGATATGAACGCGAGCAGCGACTCCCCACCGTGCGGCGCCGAGCGCGGGTCGCGCAGCCAGGCGTCGACGGCGCCCGGCTCGACCGCCGTCACCTCGGCGAGCGTGCGCCCGCGCCAGCGGCCCATGTCGCAGTCCCTCAGGGCGAGTTGGGCCAGCGGCGCGAGGCCGAGCGCCTCCGCGGTCCCGCGGCTCCGGGCGGTGGGCGCGCAGTAGCGCAACTCCGCCGCGGCGAGCGGCACCAGGGCGGGCGAGGCCCGTTCCACCTCGTACCGGCCTGTGTGGTCGAGGGGCCGGTCGTCGTCGAAGCGCTCGGCGAGCAGCGAGGCGCTGCGCGCGGCGGCGAGAAGCGTCACGCGAACGGGCATGCGGTGATCGTGGGGCGTGCCGCGGCCGCGGTCAAGAGACGGGGCGTATGCCGGGCGCATGCGCCCGGCCGCGCGCTCACCGCAGGGTCAGCACCATCCAGTTCTCCGGCTCGGCGAGCCCCGCGAAGCCCACCTTGTCGTACACCCCGTGCGCGTCCCGCGTGGCGAGCACGATGCGGCGCAGGCCGAGCGGCTCCAGGTGGCCGCGGACGGCGGCGACGAGCGCGGTGCCCACGTTCTTGCCGCGGACGGCCCGGTCCACGTAGACGTCGCAGAGCCAGGCGAAGGTGGCGTGGTCGGTCACGACACGGGCGTACGCGACCTGCTCGCCCGAAGCGGCTTCGTACACCCCGAAGTTCAGCGAGCCCGCGATCGCCCGGTCCTGGTGCTCGCGGGCGCGGCCCATGGCCCAGTAGGCGTCCGTGGAGAGCCAGCGGTGCACGCGCTCCGCGTCGACGCGGGCGGTGTCGGTCGAGATCTCGTAGCCGTCGGGGAGCGCGGGGGCCGTGGTGTGCGTGTCGGTCATGACGCGAGATTCGCAGGCGGGGCCGGTGACCGTCGAGCAGGTTTCGGGCCTGCGGGCGCGGAACCCGCCCCTCGCCTACTCGAGCACCTCGTCGCACGCGGCCCGCAGCCGGCGGACGCCCTCCGTGATCTCCGCGGGCCCGGCTACCGCCGCGAAGCTCAGCCGGATGTGCGGGGCCGGGGGTTCGGCGGAGAAGTAGGGGCGCCCGGGCGCGACGGCGACGCCCGCGCGCAGCGCCCCCGCGACGAGCGCCGCCTCGTCCGTGCCGTCGGGCAGCCGCGGCCACAGCAGATAGCCGCCCAACGGCACGTGCCCCACGGTGAGTTCGGGCAGGGTGGTCCGCAGCGCCGCCGTCATCGTGTCGCGGCGTACCGTCAAGTGGGCGGCCACGGTGCGCAGATGGCGCGGCCAGGCCGGTGAGCCGACCAGTTCGAGGGCGGCCTCCTGGAGCGGGCGCGGCACGAAGAAGTGGTCGACGACCTGAATCGCCCGCAGCCGTTCGAGGACGGGGCCGCGCGCGGCGAGGCAGCCGATGCGGAAGCTCGGCGAGGTCGCCTTGGTCAGGGAACAGACATGGACGACGACGCCGTCGTGGTCGTCGGTGGCCAGCGGCCTGGGCAGCGGTCCCGCGTCCTCGTGGACGAGGCGGCGCACGAAGTCGTCCTCGACGATGAACGCGCCGGCCTCGCGCGCGATCCTCAGCACCTCGGGGCGCCGCCGCGCGGACAGGACCGCGCCCGTGGGGTTCTGGAACAGCGGCTGGCACACGAACACACGCGCCCCCGTCGCCCGGAACGCCTCGGCGAGCAGCTCCGGTCGCACCCCGTCCGTGTCGACCGGCACGGGCACGGGCCGCAGCCCCGCCGCGCGCGCGATCGCCAGCATGCCCGGATACGTCGGTGATTCGACGAGGACGGGCGCGCCGGGCGGGGCGAGGGCGCGCAGCGCGGTGGCCAGAGCGGACTGGCCGCCGGACGCGATCAGTACCTCGGCGGCGGTGATGGCGCCGCCGATGCCGCGGGCGAACCACTCGCGCAGCTCGGGGATGCCGTCGACCGGGGGCCGCCCCCACGCGCCGGGGCGGCGGCCCGCGCGGGCCAGGGCCGCGGCCATGGCGCGTTCCGGCTGGAGCGAGGGGTGCAGATAGCCGCCGTTGAACTCGACGACTCCCGGCGGCGGGGCGGAGAGCGTGACCAGGACTCCGGAGGCGTCCACGGCCCGCGGCACCAGTTCGGCCGCGGAGTCGGCGCTCAGCGCGAGCGCCTGCCAGGAGGTGTCACCGGCCGGCTGTGCCGCGGCGCGGGGCTCCGCGCGGAACGCCCCGGCCCCCGGGCGTGTCACGACGAGGCCCTCCGCGGCGAGCTGCGCGAGCGCGCGCGACACCGTCACCGGGCTCACCCGGAACCGTTCGACGAGAGCCCGACTGGACGGCAGCTTTCCACCTGGAGAGTAGCGATCGAGCTCCCCCCGCAGCCGTTCCGCCAGCTCACCCACGCTGCTACGCTCATGCATGAGGACAGAGAATAGCGCTACCACCCCCACCGGGATAGCAGTTGACGCGAGCGAGGCCTCCACCGCGGCCTCCCCGGCACGCCCTGGCCCCACGCCCCTGACCGCGAAGACGACCCGTGGCGGGACCGTCCTCGCCGCGCTCGGCGTCACCGCCTTCTCGCTCACCTTCCCCGCCACCGCCTGGGGGCTCGAAGGGTTCGGGCCCTGGAGTCTTGTCACCGTGCGGAGCGTCCTCGCCGCCGTGATCGCCGGCTCCTGTCTGCTCGCCCTGCGCGTCGCGGTCCCCGAGCGCCGCCACTGGGCCGCTCTCGCCGTGGTCGGCGCGGGCGTCGTGCTCGGGTTCCCGCTGCTCACGACGCTCGCCCTGGAGACGGCCACCACCGCGCACTCCGCCGTCGTCGTCGGCCTGCTGCCCCTGACGACCGCCCTGCTGTCCGCGCTGCGCACCGGCGCGCGGCCCTCGCGCAGCTTCTGGATCGCGGCGTGCGCGGGCGCCGCCGCCGTGATCGCGTTCACCGTGCAGCAGAGCGGCGGCACGCTCACGACCGCCGACCTGTATCTCTTCGGCGCGCTCCTCGTCTGCGCCGCCGGCTACACGGAGGGCGGCCGCCTGGCCCGCGTGATGCCCGGCTGGCAGGTCATCGCCTGGGCACTCGTGATGTGCCTGCCGCTCGCCGTGCCGGGGGCGCTCGTGGCTCTGAGCCACGAGCCGGTGCACCTGACGGGGCACGCCGTCGCGGGGCTGCTCTGGGTGGCCGCGGGCTCGCAGTTCGTGGGCCTGGTCGTCTGGTACCGCGGCATGGCCGTCATCGGCATCCCCAAGGCGAGCCAGCTCCAGCTGGCCCAGCCGCTGCTCACCCTGGTCTGGTCGGTGTTCCTGCTCGGCGAGAGCCTCTCCCCCGCCGCGCCCCTGACCGCGGCGGCCGTGCTCGTGTGCATCGCAGTGACCCAACGCTCCCGCGGCTGAGGCTCCCCGACCCGGCGACTCGGTCCTACCCTTGAGGTACGGGTCGACGAGGGACGAGGAGGTCACTCATGCGTGCCACCAAGGGCGACCATCTGCGGGTGCACGGCAGGACCGTGGGCGAGCACGACCGGGTCGCGGAAATCGTCGAGATCATGGGCCACGACGGCGAGCCGCCGTTCAGGGTCCGCTTCCAGGACGGTCACGAGGCGGTGATGTCACCGGGTCCCGACTCCGTCGTGCAGCACGAGGAGCCGGCCCCCTGATCACACATTGGCCCGTTCAGTAGTGGTCCTCGACCACCCGGGCCATGGCGCCGATCCGGTCGGTGCCCACCTCCGTCGCCGAGAAGTACACATGTCCGTTCACCTGCGGATAGCTCTCGGCGAAGGTGAGGTGGCGGGAGAGCTCGGCCGGATCCTGCCACGCGGCGGGCTGCGCCGGATCGCCCGCCTTGTAGAGCGCCTCGCCCACATAGAGGCGCACCCCCGTCCCGCGGGCGACGTCGGACCACCAGGGCACGAGCTTCGCGTAGTCCGCGGCGGCGAATTCGATGTTCCAGTAGACCTGCGGGCAGATGTAGTCGATCCAGCGCTCGCGCACCCACTTGCGGGTGTCGGCGTGCAGGTCGTCGTACGTCTGCACCCCGGCCCGGGTGTCCGAGCCGAGCGGGTCCGTCGCGGCGTTGCGCCACACGCCGAAGGGGCTGATCCCGAACTGGGTGCGCGGCCTGATCCGCTTCACGCTCGCGGCCATCTCGCGCACGAGCCGGTCGGTGTTGTCGCGCCGCCACGCGTCCCGGTCAGGGAAGTTCCCGCCGTACGCCGCGTAGGCGTCGTCGTCGTCGAAGACCTGGCCCGCGACCGGATACGGGTAGAAGTAGTCGTCCCAGTGCACGGCGTCGATGTCGTAGCGGCTGACGGCGTCGAGCATCGCGTCCTGGACGAACGTGCGCACGTCCGGCAGGCCCGGGTTGTAGTAGAGCTTCCCGCCGTAGGGGACGACCCAGTCGGGGTGGAGGCGGGCCGGGTGCGTGGACACGAGACGGGAGAGGTCCGTGTGGTTCGCGACGCGGTAGGGGTTGAACCAGGCGTGCAGCTCGAGCCCGCGCCGGTGGGCCTCCGTGACGGCCGTGCCGAGCGGGTCCCAGCCCGGGCTCCTGCCCTGCACCCCGGTGAGGACCGCCGACCAGGGCTCGTACGGGGAGGGCCACAGCGCGTCGGCCGTCGGCCGTACCTGGAAGACCACGGCGTTCAGGTGCCGACCCACCGCCGTGTCGAGGTGGGCGATGAGTTCCGTACGCTGCCGGGCCGCGCTCAGGCCCGGCTTCGAGGGCCAGTCGACGTTGGCCACCGTCGCCAGCCACATGCCCCGCATGTCGCTGGCGACCGGGGCACGACCGGCGGTGGCCGCCGTCGCGTCCCCGGCGGCGAGTCCGGCCAGCGCGGCCGCCGCCGCAACCGTGAAGCCCCTGCGTGACAAATGCCTCATCCGACCACCCAATGGCCAATGGTGCCCAGCCGTCCCGGGCCGCACTGGGGACAGCATGCCCGACCCGGCCCCTCACACCTGGGAGGCTCCGAGTAACGTGCAGGGCCGAGGCGGGCGCCGGAACCCCGGAGTCCTGCCGGCCGGAGAACAGCGAAAGGCACGAGGTGACCGACCCTATGGGGGACATCCAGCGCGTCGGAGTGGTGGGCTGCGGCCAGATGGGAGCCGGGATCGCAGAGGTCTGCGCCCGCGCCGGTCTGGACGTCATGGTGGCGGAGACCACCGGAGAGGCCCTGGAGATCGGCCGTACCCGGCTGCACAACTCCCTCTCCAAGGCGGCCGAGCGCGGCAAGATCAGTGCGGAGGAGCTGGCCGAGACCCTGGCCCGCCTGAGCTTCACCACCGACCTCGGTGAGTTCTCCGACCGGGACCTCGTCATCGAGGCCGTCGTCGAGAACGAGCAGGTCAAGACCGAGATCTTCCAGGTGCTCGACCAGGTCGTCACCCGGCAGGACGCCATCCTGGCGTCCAACACCTCCTCGATCCCGCTGGTCAAGCTGGCCGTGGCGACCTCGCGCCCCGACCACGTCATCGGCATCCACTTCTTCAACCCGGCGCCCGTGCAGAAGCTCGTCGAGCTGATCCCGGCCCTCACCACCTCCGAGGGCACCATCAGCCGCGCCCAGTCCCTCGTCGAGAAGATCCTCGGCAAGCACGCGATCCGCGCCCAGGACCGCTCGGGCTTCGTGGTCAACGCGCTGCTGATCCCGTACCTGCTCTCCGCGATCCGGATGTTCGAGTCGGGCATCGCCAGCCGCGAGGACATCGACAACGGCATGGAGCTCGGCTGCGCCCATCCCATGGGCCCGCTCAAGCTCTCCGACCTCATCGGCCTCGACACCGTCGCCTCGGTCGCCGACTCGATGTACGCGGAGTTCAAGGAGCCCTTGTACGCCGCTCCCCCGCTGCTCCAGCGGATGGTCGACGCGGGCCGTCTCGGCCGCAAGACGGGCTCGGGTTTCTACCAGTACTCGTGACCCCGCGCGGCTCCACGCCGCTTGACTCTGTGTAGTCGGAAGTTCGGGCCCGGCGCTCTTCGGAGTGCCGGGCCCGAACCATTCGCACACCGTGTGCGCACCGGGCCCGCATATGCCCATCGCACACTCTCCCGCCGTACCCACCAGGCGAGTTGACTTTCCGTGCGTAAGGCAACGGATCTGCCGACTACGGAAAGGAGCCGACCCGTGACCGCCGACCCCGAGCGTCCCGTGGTCCCGGAAGAACTCGCGGAGTTACGCCGCAGCCTCGATGTGGGTCTCGCCCGCGTCGACGGCAAGCTGGCGCTGCTCACCCAGCGCGATGAACAGAGCGTCAAGGATCAGGACGACCTGAACACCCGGGTCGCCCAGCTCGAGCACACCCGATGGCCGCTGCAGGCCGTCGCCACGATCACCGCGGCCGGTGCCCTCGGCCTCGCCGTCTGGCAGGCGTTCGGACGTTAGCCCCCTCTCGTCCGGGTCAGGCCGGGGTGTCCTGCCCCAGCCTGAGATGGTGCAGCATCAACAGCGCGGCCGCCATGTTGGCGGCCGGGACCTCGCCGCGGGCGACCATGTCGGGGACGAGCTTGAGGGGGACCCACTCCCGGCGGTCCGACTCGAAGTCGTCCTCGGGATGGCCGACGTACGAACCCTCCTCGGCCCAGTAGACGTGGTGCCTGGCGTCCTCGAGACCGTTCGACGGCTCCACGCTCATCAGATGGCGTAAGGGTCCCGGCCGCCAGCCGGTCTCCTCCTCCAGTTCCCTGGCGGCCGCGGCGGCGATGTCCTCGCCGTCCTCGACCACCCCCGCCGGGAGCTCCCAGCCCCAGCTGTCGGTGATGAAGCGGTGCCGCCACAGGAGCAGCACCTCGTTGGCGTCATTGACCACGGTGGCCACGGCGACCGGCCGCAGCCGTATGACGAAGTGGTCGAGATGCCTGCCGTCCGGGAGCTCCACATCCGCGAGATTGACCCGGAACCAGCGGTTTTCATACACCGTTTGTTCGTTCTGTTTCGTCCACTGCACGGTTCTGCCACCTTCCGCCGAGTTAGATGGCAATATCGCAGCAGCGGAGCGTGAGAGAGCGGTGCAGGTCGGGCTCAGAGCGGTACGCGCAGTGCTCCGTCGATGAGTTCGGCGGCCTCGGCCGTGCCGGCACAGCCGTTGCGCACCAGGTGTTCGCGCACCGCCCGGAGTCTGTCGCGCAGCCGCTGCGACTCCATTCCCCGGGCCCGCTCGGCCATCTCCACGGCGATCGCGACCGCCTTCTCGGCGTTGCCCTGTCTCAGCTCGATCTGGCTGAGCATGGCGAGCCGGTGCACCCGCCCCCGGTCATGGGCGGGGTTGTGCACGGCCGCCGCCGCGTGTTCACGCGCCGAGGTGAGGTCGCCGAGGCTCAACAGGGCCTCCGCCACCTGCACGTTGACGAGTCCGGGCTGGACGTAGCCCGTCTCGTCCGGTTCGTGACCGCGCCGGATGCGGTCGGCCGCCGACTCGGCGCGCCGGATGCAGGACAGGGCGCTGCTGCCGTCACCGAGGTGTGCGTACGCCTTGGCCTGCATCGCGTAGAGATCCGAGGCGAGCGCCGGGGTGATGTGGCGTCCGGCGGCCCGCAGGGCGGCCTCCGCGAAGGCCACCGACTGCCGGTACTGCCGCATGTGGAGCGACTGGTTGACCAGGAGGGCGATGACATAGGCGCCGAGACCGCGGTCACCGCTCGCTTTGGCGAGGCGCAGGGCCTGGTGGAAGTAGCGCTGGGCGAGGCCGTGCGCGTCGGAGTCGTAGGCGCAGATCCCCGCGATGGCGACCAACCCGCCGGTGGCGCGGTGCAGTTGGCGGCCCGTCTCGTCGGTGTAACTGCCGCGCAGCAGGGGCGCCGCCTCCGTGTTGAGGAAGCCGACGATGCGGGTGCGCGTCGCGATGCCGCCGGCCTTGCGGTACATCTGCTCGTAGTGCGCGCGGGCCGAGCGCATCATCTCCAGGTCGGCGGCACTGACGCGGTGGCGCCCGCCGCGCGACACATCGGTGTCCTCGGGCGGGTTCTCCCACTCCCACACGGGCATCACGGCCGGAGTCCCGGTGACGGCGGGTGCGCCCAGTATGTGGGGCCGCTGCTGTTCGTCCGAGCGCCACAGGGCGGTGGCCCGCTCGACGAATCCGGACAGGCTCTGGCCGGGCGAGGGCGCCGGTTCACCGGGCATGCCCAGGCCGATGTCGTCGAGAGTGACGGGGCGCTGCAGCCGGGCGGCGAGGACCTCGCAGATGAGGTCGGGCACCTGGCCGCGTGGCCGCTGTCCCTTCAACCACCGTGCGACGGCGGTGTGTTCGTAGCGCAGGGCGAGTCCCCTGACGCGGCCCGCCTGGTTCACATGTGCGGCGAGGCCCGCATGGGAGATCCCGGCCTCGTCGAGGATCGCGTCGAGCAAGGTGTTGGGCTGCATGGAGGGCCCTCCGGTGCCTCGGTGCCGTCAGCGTAGTGGAGCGGGCTTCACACGGGGTGTGAACCGAGTGCCCGAATCCGGGTGGTGCGCACTCTTTTGTGGCGTGATGCAACTCGATTGACTGAACTGCCTCGCAAGAGGCCGGCCGGGCCGCCGGCTCCCCCTCATACAGTGCGGCGGCCCGTTGTGCGCCGTCCGACCGGCTGCCTGCCCGACACTCCGCTGCCGGCGGACGGCGCGCCCCGGGGCGAGAGCCCCGGGGTCACGTCACGCGGCGGCTCCGTTCACTGGGCAGCACTGTGGACACAGGGCTCCCCGTGCTGCATCGGGACCCGCCTACGGTCGTTGCGCAGCACGAGAAGCGCGGCGTCGTCGCTCGGCAACCCACCTGTATGGCGCAGGAGTTGGGCGTACACGGCACGGATGACGGCCTTGGGGACGACCGGCTGGACGCGTACGGCCTCGGCGAGCGCGGCGGGCAGCGGGAAGAATCGGCCGCGGGCGTCCCGCGCGTCCTCGAGCCCGTCGGTGTGGAGCAGCAGCCCCTCCCCGGGCAGAAGCCGCCCGCACGCGACGACGGGCAGCTCCGCCGGCAGCGGGAACGGGCCGAGCGGCGGCAGGGGATCACCGCCCGCGACCAACTCGGCGTAGCCACGCGCCACGGCGGCGGAACCCACATGGCTGCGCAGCAGATACGGCCACGGGTGCCCGCAGTTGAGCGCGAGCACCTCCCCGTCCTGCCGGATCTCCAGGAGCAGAACGGTGACGAACTCCTCCGCGACCGGACTGACCGGCTCGGCGCCGCCGGCCGCGGGATGCTCGTCCCGCGACCGCTCGCGCAGATGCCGGGCCATGGCCCGCTCGAGTCGCCTCAGTACGCAGGTCAGTTCCACCTCGTCGTGCGCGGCCTCGCGGAAGCTGCCGAGGACGGCGGCGACGGTCGCGAGGGCGGCGAGGCCGTGCCCGCGGACGTCCCCCATGACCACCCGCACGCCGTGGTCGGTCGCGATGGCCTCGTAGAGGTCACCGCCCACGGTGGCGCCCCGGTCGGACGAGAGCTGCCCCGCCGCGATGGCGAGGCCGTCGATGCGGGGAGGCAGCGGGCGCAGCAGCACGTTCTGTGCGGCCCCCGCGATCCTGCGCAGCTGCCGCAGCTCGCGCTGGAGGCCGCGCCGCACATGGAGTATCAGACCGGTGCCGACGGCGAAGAACACGGCACTCGACGCGATGCGCGCGCCGAGTCCGGTCTCCTGCGCGAGCGGGCAGGCCAGCTTGAAGGTGATCGCCACGGCGCCCCAGGCCGTGGGCAGCGCCAGATCGAGCGCGCGACGCACGCGAAGGGATCGGGAGCGGGAGCGGGCGAGCCGGGATCTGAAGGAGGTGCGGGGTGGTCGGGAGGGCGTCCTCGGATGGTTACGGATCATGCCGACGGCCTCCCTAAGGCCCTGTTCAGCGCGGTCAGCCCTGCGGCCGCAACGATTCTGTCGACCGCCCGCCCCGATCGGAGCGGATCACCGCCACTTCTCACCCGAACGAGTGAGGGGCACCTCCGGTGGTCCGGAGGTGCCCCTCACCGCGTCTCGCTCTGCCGGGATCAGGCCCCGCGCAGCACCGCCCCGGTGCGCTCGGCGGCCAGCGCGACCGCCGCGTCGCGGGCCGCGGAGGCCTCGTCGACGGTCAGCGTGCGGTCGGTGGCACGGAAGCGCAGCGCGTAGGCGAGGGACTTGCGGCCCTCACCGAGCTGCTCACCCGTGAACACGTCGAACAGGCGGAGGGACTCGAGGAGCTCACCCGCCCCCTCCCGCAGCGCCTTCTCCACGTCGGCGGCCGGCACGGAGGCGTCGACGACGAGCGCGACGTCCTGCGTGGCCACGGGGAACGTGGAGATCCGCGGCGCCTGGAGCGCGCCGGTGCCGGCCCGCTCGACCAGGTCGAGGTCGACCTCCATGGCACAGCTGCGCTCGGGCAGGTGCAGCGCCTTGATGACGCGCGGGTGCAGTTCACCGGCGTGGCCGACGAGGGTCGCCTCGCCGTCAAGCACGACGTACAGCGCGGCGCACCGGCCCGGGTGCCACGGCGCGTGCTGGTCGTTGCGGACGATCAGCTCGACGCCCGCCTCGCGGGCGACAGTGCGGGCCGCCTCGACGGCGTCCGCCCAGTCGCCCTGCCGGCCCTTGCCCCACCAGCCGTCCTGCTCACGGGCGCCCGCGAGGACGACGGCGGCGCGGCGCGGCTGACGCGGCAGCGCGGCGTCGAGGCCGGCGATCTCCTCGTCCGTGGGACGCCGGTCGACGGGCAGACGGGCCGCCGCGGTCTCCTCGCCGGTCGGCCGGAAGACCAGGCCGGTCTCGAAGAGCGCCAGGTCGTGCGAGCCGCGTCCGTCGTTGCGGCGCAGCGCCTCCAGGAGGCCCGGCAGCAGCGTCGTACGGAGCGCGGGCTCCTCGTCGGAGAGCGGGTTGACCAGCTTGACCGTGGTGCGCCGCGGGTCGTCCCGCTCGATGCCGAGCTTGCCGAGCGTCTCGTCGCTGATGAACGGGTAGTTCAGCGTCTCGACGTAACCGGCGCCGGCCAGGGCGCGGCCGACGCGGCGGTGCAGCCGCTGGCGCTCGGTGAGGCCGCGGCCGGCCGGGGGCCTGGGCAGCGTGGAGGGCAGGTTCTCGTAGCCCTCCAGGCGGATGACCTCTTCGGCCAGGTCGTTCGGCTCCACGAGGTCGGGCCGCCAGGACGGCACGGTGACGGTCAGGGAGTCCTGCCCGTAGACGTCGCAGCCGACCTGCTGGAGGCGGCGCACGACGGTCTCGCGGCCGTACACGACACCCGCGACCTTGTCGGCGTGGTCTGCCGGGATCCTGATGGTGTGCGGCGCGGAGGGCGCGATGACCTCGGTTACGCCGGCGTCGGCGGTGCCGCCCGCGAGCAGCACGAGCAGGTCCACGACGCGCTGGGCTGCGGCCGACGTGGCCTGCGGGTCGACGCCGCGCTCGAAGCGCCTGGACGCCTCGGACAACAGCTTGTGGTGGCGCGCGGTGCGGGCGATGGAGACGGCGTCGAAGTGTGCAGCCTCGACGACGACCTCGGTGGTGGCACCGGCCGTGTTGTCGTGGTCCGCGATCTCCGTGTTGGCGCCGCCCATGACCCCGGCGAGGCCGATCGGACCGCGCTCGTCGGTGATCACCAGGTCCCCGGCGTCCAGGACGCGCTTGGCCCCGTCGAGAGTGGTGAGCTTCTCGCCCTGCTCGGCCCTGCGCACACCGATCGCGCCCTGGAGGAGGGAGCGGTCGTACGCGTGGATCGGCTGGCCGATCTCCATCATCACGTAGTTAGTGATGTCGACGGCGAGCGAGATCGGACGCATGCCGACCTTCTGCAGACGGCGCTGCAGCCAGATCGGGGAGCGCGCCTCGGGGCTGAGGCCGGTGACGGTGCGCGCGGTGAAGCGGTCGCAGCCGACGGGCTCGGAGATCTGCACGGCGTAGCCGTACTCGTTCGGCCCGGGCACGTCGATGAGCGCCGGGTCGCGCAGCGGGAGCCCGTACGCGATGGCGGTCTCGCGGGCGACGCCGCGGATCGACAGGCAGTCGCCGCGGTTGGCGGTGACGGCGATGTCGAGGACCTCGTCGACCAGTTCGAGCAGCTCGATGGCGTCGGTGCCGACCTCGTGCTCCGGCGGCAGCACAATGATGCCGTGGCTTCCGTCGTCGCCCATGCCCAGCTCGTCGCCGGAGCAGATCATGCCGTGCGAGGTCTTGCCGTACGTCTTGCGCGCGGCGATCGCGAAGTCGCCGGGCAGGACTGCGCCCGGCAGAACCACGACGACCTTGTCGCCGACGGCGAAGTTACGGGCGCCGCAGACGATCTCCTGCGGCTCGCCCGTGCCGTTGGCCTGGCCGACGTCGACGGTGCAGAAGCGGATGGGCTTCTTGAAGCCCTCCAGCTCCTCGATGGTCAGCACCTGACCGACGACGAGGGGGCCCTTGAGGCCGGCGCCGAGCTGCTCGACGGTCTCGACCTCGAGGCCGCTGTCGACGAGCTTGGCCTGCAGGTCGCGGCCGGTTTCGGTGGCGGGGAGATCGACGTACTCCCGCAGCCAGGAAAGCGGGATACGCATCAGATCTCCATCCCGAACGGCCGGGTGAACCGGATGTCACCCTCGACCATGTCTCTCATGTCTTCGACGTTGTGGCGGAACATCAGCATCCGCTCGATACCGAACCCGAAGGCGAATCCGCTGTACTTCTCGGGGTCGATGCCCGCCGCGGTCAGCACCTTGGGGTTGACCATGCCGCAGCCGCCGAGCTCGATCCATCCCTCCGAGGAGCAGGTGCGGCACGGCCGGTCCGGGTTGCCGACGGACTCGCCGCGGCACACGTAGCAGACCATGTCCATCTCGGCGGACGGCTCGGTGAACGGGAAGAAGTTCGGCCGCAGGCGGGTCTTCATGCCCTCGCCGAAGAGCGCCTGGACCATGTGGTCGAGGGTGCCCTTGAGGTCGGCCATGGTCAGGCCCTCGTCGATGGCGAGGAGCTCGACCTGCATGAAGACGGGGGTGTGCGTGGCGTCCAGCTCGTCGGAGCGGTAGACGCGGCCCGGACAGATCACGTAGACCGGCGGCTCGCGGTCGAGCATGGACCGGATCTGCACGGGGGACGTGTGGGTGCGCAGCACGACGTTCGACTCGGTCTCGCGGCCCTTGGGGCCCTCGACGAAGAACGTGTCCTGCGTGCCGCGCGCCGGGTGGTCGGGGCCGATGTTCAGGGCGTCGAAGTTGAACCACTCCGCCTCGACCTCGGGGCCCTCGGCGACCTCGTAGCCCATGGCCACGAAGACGTCCTCGATGCGCTCGGAGAGCGTCGTCAGGGGGTGGCGGGCGCCGGCCGGGGTCCGGTCGTAGGGCAGCGTGACGTCCACGGCCTCCTCGACCAGGACGCGCGCGTCGCGCTCGGCCTCGAGCTCCGACTGGCGGGCGGCGAGTGCCTTGCTGACGGCGCCGCGGGCCATGCCGACGCGCTTGCCGGCCTCGGCCTTGGCCTGCGGGGGCAGGGCGCCGATCTCGCGGTTGGCGAGCGACAGGGGCGAGGTGCCGCCGGTGTGGGCGACCTTGGCCTCCTGGAGCGCGCCGAGGGAGTCCGCGGCCGCGAAGGCGGCGAGCGCCTCGTCCCGCATGCGCTCGATCTCTTCCGGTTTCAAGGCCTCGACCTCAACAGGGTCGTACGACTTATTCGGTGCCGACATCTCTTCCCGTGCTTCCGGTTGGTTTGGCGGATGGTCCCCGTCCACGACTCGGAGACGATTCGTCTCTGGATTGGGACGCAAAGTGCCAAAGACCGAGTCTAACGGGGGTGGGGTGTGCCGATGCGCCCGTGGGGGCCCGCTCAGGCGTTCAGGTACGCCGGGGCCCCCACGGGCAACGTAAATCGGAACTGGGCGCCGCCGCCGGGCGCGCGGCCGACCGTGATGGTCCCGCCGTGGGCCTCGACGATGCCCTTGACGATGTACAGACCGAGTCCGGTGCCGCCGCGCTTGCTGCCCCGCCAGAAGCGGGTGAAGACGCGGTTCATGGACTCCTCCGGGATGCCGGGCCCCTCGTCGCTCACGGTGACCGACGTGCCGGCGCACTCCCGCTCGCGGGGTGATGCCGAGGGCATGACGTCGATGGTGACCGTTCCCTCGCCGTGCCGCACGGCATTTTCCAGGAGGTTGCTGAGCACCTGGTCGATCTTGTCCGGGTCGGCCCAGAGGTCGGGCAGGGGCTGTTCCACCCGGACGAGGAAGCGGTCGGCCGGCTGTCCCGAGGCGACGTGGGCCTGGATGTGGCGGGCCACGGCGGCGCCGATGTCGACGGGCTGGCGGCGCACCTCGAGGCGGCCGGAGTCGATGCGGGAGATGTCGAGGAGCTCGGCGATGAGCCGCGTGACGCGGTTCGCGTCGGCGTCCACGGTCTCCAGCATCAGCTTCTTCTGGTCGTCCGTGAACCGCTCCCACTTCGCGAGCAGCGTCGCGGTGAAGCCCTTCACCGATGTGAGGGGCGAACGCAGCTCGTGCGCGACGGTCGCGATCAGCTCCGCGTGGCTGCGCTCGGTGCGGCGGCGGGCCTCGGTGTCACGGACGGAGACGACGACGCGGCGGACGGGGCCGGTGGGCGCGGTGCGGACATAGCGCGCGGAGACGAGCACCTCGCGCCCTCCGGGCAGCAGCAGATTGCGCTCGGGCTGTCCGACGCGGGTGGCGAGGCCGCCGTACGGGTCGGTCAGCTGCCACCAGCGACGGCCTTCCAGGTCCTCTAACGGGAGCGCGCGCTCCAGGGGGTGACCGAGGGCGTCGGCGGCGGGGACGGCCGTGATGCGGACGGCCGCCGCGTTGAAGCAGATGACGTGCCCCGTCTCGTCGGCGACGACGAGACCGTCGGGCAGATCGTCCGGGTGGAGGCCGCTGTCGGCGAGCGTGGCGAGGTCGTCGGGGCCGCAACGGGGCGCGGGCCGGCGCAGGGTGTCCCGTGCCCCCGAAGCTCTGCTCGTGCCGACGCTCATATCCCCGTATCCCACCTCTCGGAAGGGCGCTGTGGCCTCCGAGCTCGCCACACTACTAGCTGGGGGTGACGGAGCGGCACCCTCCGGGGGCTCGCTGTGCGCGCGCGGAGGCGTACAGGCAGACGGCGGCGGCCGTGGCGAGGTTCAGGCTCTCGGCCTTGCCGTGGATCGGAACCCGTACGACGGCGTCCGCGAGCTCCCGGGTCTCCTCGGGGAGCCCCCAGGCCTCGTTGCCGAAGATCCAGGCGGTGGGGGTGCCCATGCTGCCGCGGTCGAGCTCGGTGTCGAGGTCGTGCTCCCCCGCGCCGTCGGCGGCGAGGATGCGTACGCCCGCGTCCTTGAGCCCCTGTACGGCCCGCTCCACGGGTACGCCGACGGCGACCGGCAGGTGGAACAGCGAACCGACCGACGCCCGCACCGACTTGGGGTTGTACAGGTCGACGGACGCGTCGGTCAGGACGACGGCGTCGGCGCCCGCGGCGTCGGCGCAGCGCAGGACGGTGCCGGCGTTGCCGGGGTCGCGGACGTTGGCGAGGACCGCGACGAGCTGGGGGCGGGCGGCGAGGACGTCCTCGAACGGGGTGTCCAGGAAGCGGCAGACCCCGACGAGGCCCTGGGGGGTGACGGTCGTCGAGATGTCGGCGATGACGTCCTCGTCGGCGAGGTGCACCCGGGCGCCGGCGTCGCGCGCCTCCGCGACGATGTCGCTGTAGCGCTCGGCGGCGTCGAGGGTGGCGAACAGCTCGACGAGGGTGTCCGCGTGACCGGCGGCCTCCCGCACGGCCTGCGGCCCCTCGGCCAGGAACAGCCGCTCCTTGCCCCGGAAGTTCCGCTTGGCAAGCCGTCGCGCGGCACTGACGCGGGACGACTTGGGGGAGATCAACTCGGGGCCGACCATGAACTCACCTTCGGGGGGCAGAAGTTGAACAAGGGCGGGGCGATCGTCGTGCGCGCCCCGGAAGGGGCGCGGGGAACTGCGCGAACAACCCCCCTCACCCCGCAGCCGGACAACGGACGCACTCGGACCCGCAAGCCAAGTGACTTGCGGGTCCGAGGAGCATCCGGCTGAAAGCGGAGCGTCACGCAGCCTTGGGCGCGTTCACGTCGGCCGGAAGGGCCTTCTGCGCGACCTCGACGAGCGCGGCGAACGCGTTCGCGTCGTTGACGGCCAGCTCGGCGAGGATCTTGCGGTCCACCTCGATGTTGGCGGCCTTCAGACCCTGGATGAGGCGGTTGTACGTCATGCCGTTCTGGCGGGCAGCGGCGTTGATGCGCTGGATCCACAGCTGACGGAAGTCGCCCTTGCGCTTCTTGCGGTCGTTGTAGTTGTAGACCAGGGAGTGGGTGACCTGCTCCTTGGCCTTGCGGTACAGGCGCGACCGCTGGCCGCGGTAACCGCTGGCCGCCTCGAGGATCGCCCGACGCTTCTTGTGGGCGTTTACTGCCCGCTTGACGCGTGCCACTTGTTAACTCCTTGTAGCGGGGCCGTGGTTGGACTCACACGGCCCGAATTCGATTGGGTCCCGGTCCGAGCTCCGGCGCGCCGTGGCGCGCCGGGACTCACTTGCCGAGAAGCTTCTTGATCTTCTTGGCGTCGCCCGGGGCCAGCTCGACCGTGCCGGTGAGGCGGCGCGTCACGCGGGACGACTTGTGCTCGAGCAGGTGGCGCTTGCCGGCGCGCTCACGGAGCACCTTGCCGGAGCCGGTGATCTTGAAGCGCTTGCTGGCACCGCTGTGCGTCTTGTTCTTCGGCATAGCGCCGTTCTCTCCTCGTCAGTGGCGTTCCGTGCCGGTCCGGGGTGCGGACCGGCATACGGAACGTCCAGATGTATCGATTGGCATCCGGTCCGTACGGGCTGTACGTGGCCGGATCAGGCCTCGGCGGACGCCTCGGCCGTGGCCTCGTCGGCAGGGGCTTCCCCGGTCGCCTCGGCCGGGGCCTCGGACTCCGCGGCGTCGTCGCTCGCCCGCTGCGTGCGGCCGTGCGTCGGCTGTGCCTTCTGCTCGGCCTTGCGGGCCTCCTGGGCCTCACGAGCCTCGGCCATGGCCTCGGTCTTCTTCTTGTGAGGACCCAGAACCATGATCATGTTGCGGCCGTCCTGCTTCGGGTTCGACTCGATGAACCCGAGGTCCTCGACGTCCGAAGCCAGACGCTGCAGCAGTCGGTAGCCGAGTTCCGGCCTGGACTGCTCGCGACCACGGAACATGATCGTGATCTTGACCTTGTCGCCCTGCTTGAGGAACCGGACGACATGACCCTTCTTGGTGTCATAGTCGTGCGGGTCGATCTTCGGCCGGAGCTTCATCTCCTTGATGACCGTGTGCGCCTGGTTCTTGCGCGCCTCACGGGCCTTCATGGCCGACTCGTACTTGAACTTCCCGTAGTCCATGAGCTTGCAGACAGGCGGACGGGCTGTCGCCGCCACCTCGACGAGGTCGAGGTCGTACTCCTGAGCGAGCTCAAGGGCCTTGGCAAGCGGAACAATCCCGACCTGCTCGCCGCTGGGACCGACAAGTCGCACTTCGGGAACGCGAATCCGGTCGTTGATGCGGGGCTCGGCGCTGATGGATCCTCCTCGGTAGCACCACACGACGGTCTGGCGGACCGCCGCGTAACGTCTGTTTCGTAGTACCAACCGCGCCGAAACACAAAAAATGCCCCGGACGGTACACAGGCGGGGCTCCAAGGACTACCGGAGCACCGACGCGTGTGACCGCGGGGCGCACATCGGACGGCTCCATCGTCCGTACGGAACGATGGGGGCCGCCTGACCGGTGACCCGCCGCCCCTGAGGAGCAGCAAGGTGGGAGATCGGAGCCTCCACTTGTGGGCCGGTCACTCAAGCCAGTGGCGTGCGTGTCCGGCCGGTCGTTACACAAGGTTAGCAGCTCCCGGGGGGTGGGCCCAACCGGCTGCGCGGGCGGCATATCGTGGGGCACATGAATGACGCCACCCCCGCTGCCGAGAACGCCGAAAACACTGATTACGACGCCCTGACCCGGGACATCGCCGAGGTCCCCGCCGTCGAGGTGATCGTGACGGTCGCGGTCAACCTGATGAGCGCCGCCGCGGTGAAGCTCGGCCTCACCGAGGAGGGCGACGCCCACAAGGACCTCGACGAGGCCCGCAAGCTCGTGCACGCCCTCGCCGGTCTGCTCGACGCGAGCACGACCGAGATCAGCTCGTTCCACGCGGCGCCGCTGCGCGACGGCCTGAAGTCCCTGCAGCTGGCGTTCCGCGAGGCGTCCTTCGTGCCGGACGAGCCGGGCCAGGGTCCCGGCGAGAAGTACACGGGCCCGGTCTACGGCTGATCGTCCCGGTGGTTCACGCGCGTACGTAGAAGGGCCGGCCGGGTGGCGTGGTCCCGGCCGGCAGGAGTGCCAGGTCGAGACCCCGCACCAGGCGGGCCCTCAGTGTTTCGTCGGCGGCGATACGCCCGGCGACGGCGCGGACGGTCTCGGCCGGGGCGGCCGACGGGTCGAGGACCAGCGCGAGGACGCCGTCGGCGCTGCCCGGGCCCAGGTGGGCGCGCGCGACGCCGGGCTCGGCGGCGACGGCGGCGCGGATCGCCTCCGTGACGGCCGGGTCGGCGAGGGGGTCGGCGGTGGTGCGGCCCTCGTTGGCGGCGCGCAGGGCGGCGCCGCTGAGCTCGTACGCGACCGGGCCCGCGAGGTCGATGACGACGGTGTCGGCCTGCTCGTGCGCGGCGGCCTGGAGCGCCTGGTGCAGGGGTACGGCGACGGGGCGGGCCTCGGGGTCCCACAGCGCCAGGGCCGCGGTGGAGGTGAACGCGGGCAGGGCCTTGCGGCCGCCGGCCTTGAGGGTGGGCACGGCCATGTCGCTGGTCTTCTCGCGGCGCAGCCCGTTCTCGTCCTCCTCCACCTCGCCGAGTACGGCGACGACGGGGACGAGGAGCCGGGCTTCCTTGAGTGCCGCGAGGACCGGGCCGTGCGCCGTGCGGTCCTCGGCCCACGCGGCGAGGGCCGCGCTCAGCCGCGGGTCCGCGGAGCCGTCGTCGTCGGAGAAGCCGGGGTCGGGAATGTTCTTGTTCGCCACGTTCACCGACCCTACCGACCTTGCGGCGCGATCTTCTCAGCGGACCCAGAGCCTGGTCTCACGGTGCGCACAGGACGGGCGCCGAGCATCCGGGCATGCACCGGAACGGACTCGCGGCGTGGGCCGCCCTTCTCACGGGAACGCTCGTGGGGACCCTCACAGGCTGCTCGCCGGGCGGGGCGGGGCAGGCCGTTCCGGTCGCCGCCACGGCATCGGCGCCCTCTTCCGGGGAGGCGTCCGCATCCGCCCCCGACGATGACGAGAAGGTCTCCGTGGACCGTGACGACGCGCTCGCCGAGGCGGTGAAGCCCCTGCTTCCGGACGGTGACGCGCGGGTCTCCGTGGCGGTGGCCGCGCTGGACGGGGCGACGGACGGCGCCGTGTACGACGGCACGTCCGCGTTCGACACCGCGAGCATCGTCAAGGTCGACATCCTCGCGGCGCTGCTGTTGCGGGCGCAGGACGCGGGGCGGGCGCTGACCCCGCAGGAGCGCGCGTACGCGACGGCGATGATCGAGAACAGCGACAACGCGTCCGCGACGGCCCTGTGGGAGGCGATCGGCGGCGCGGACGGGCTCGACGCGGCGAACCGGACACTGGGGCTGACCGGGACGAGGGCGGGCGCGGGCGGCGAGTGGGGTCTGACGCAGACGACGGCGGAGGATCAACTGACGCTGCTGCGGGCCGTGTTCGGGACGGAAGGCACGAAGAGCGCGGAGGGCGCGGCGAGCGCCGAGGGCACAGGGACCGCAGAGGGCACAGGGACCGCACAGGGCACAGGGGCCGCGCAGGGCACGGAATCGGGGCTGAGCGAGGCGTCGCGTGCGTACGTCGCCGGGCTCATGGGGCGGATCGCGTCGGACCAGCGCTGGGGTGTGTCCGCGGCCGCCGACTCCGCGGCCGTGTGCGCGCTGAAGAACGGGTGGCTGCCGCGCAGCGCGACCGGGCTGTGGGACATCAACAGCGTCGGGCGCGTGTCCGTGGGCGGGAAGCGGTATCTGGTCTCGGTGCTCTCCGACGGCAACCCGACCAAGGCTGCCGGGGTGGCGCTGGTGGAGGGGGTCGCGATGGCGGCCGTCTCCGTGCTCACCGGCTGAGGCTCGGCAGGTCGGTCAGCGGAGTGTGCGACGCCCGCGCCACAGACAGACGGCGGCCTCTGCCGGGGTGGCGCTGGTGGAGGGGGTCGCGATGGCGGCCGTCTCCGTGCTCACCGGCTGAGGCTCGGCAGGTCGGTCAGCGGAGTGTGCGACGCCCGCGCCACAGACAGACGGCGGCCGCGAGGAGCACGACGCCGAGGCCCCCCGCGACGGGGCCCACCCAGCCGGTCGAGGCATCGCCGTCGGGGGCGTCGGGGCCCGTGCCGAAGAACTTCTCGGCGTAGGTGGCCGGGCGCAGGCCCTCGGGCTTGAGGGAGCCGCCCTTGCGGATCGCGGCCGCCGGGTCGACGAAGCCGAAGCCGAGGGAGTCGTCGCGGCCGCCCGAGGGGGCGTCGCGGGCGGTGTCCTCGAGGAGCTGCTTGATCTGCGCGGGCGTGAGCCCCGGGTGCGCGGCGCGGACCAGCGCGACGGCGCCGGAGACGAACGCCGAGGCGGCGCTGGTGCCCCAGCCCGAGTAGTACGTGCGGTCGGGGTCGGCGATCGCGATGGCGTTGCCTGGGGCGCTGACGGTGGCGTACCAGCGGCGGGTGGAGAAGGGGGCGCGGTGGAGGTAACGGTCGACGGCGGTGGCCGTGATCACTCCGGGGTACGCGGCCGGGTAGGAGATGTGGTCGCCCTTCTTGCCGCCGTTGCCCGCGGAGGCGACGACGACGGAGCCCTTCTTCAAGGCGTACTGGACGGCGGCGTCCTCGGTGGCTTCCGGGTGGGCGGTGGCGGAGTCGTCGCCGAGGGAGAGGTTGATGACGTCGGCGCCGTGGTCGGCGGCCCAGCGGATGCCGTCGGCGAGTGCGCTGCCGCGGCTGGAGCGGGCTTCCTTGCGGGCCGGGTCGCCGTCCTCGAGGATCACGCGGACGGGGAGGATCTTCGCCTCGGGGGCGATGCCGAGTACACCGTCGTCGCCGCCGGGGCCGTGGCCGTGACCGGCGATGATCCCGGCCATGGCGGTGCCGTGCCGGGCCCAGGAGCGGTCGCCCCGCTCGGCCCCGAGGCCGACGAAGTCCTTGGCGGGCAGCACGTTGCCCTTGAGGTCGGGGTGGGTGCCGTCCACGCCGGTGTCGAGGACGGCGACCGTGACTCCCTTGCCCTTGGTCGTGCGCCAGGCCTCCTCGGTGTGCATGGCGTCCAGGCCCCACTGCTGGGCGCGGATCGAGTCGGCGTGGGCGGTGGCCGACGGGACCAGGACGAGGGCCGCGGCGGCGGTCAGCGCGGTGGCGGCGTTCCGCCAGGCGGCGGCCGTGCGGGTCAAGACGGCTCCTCGGTGGCCTTGGCGACGGCCGCGCGCAGGCGTCGTTCGACACGGTCGGCGATGCCCTGTGCCTCGAAGCCGAGACCGGCCTGCGCGGGGGTCGTGACACTGCCGGACTTCATGGCCTCGGCGGCGGGCTGCGGGTCGGTGACGGTCCGGCCGTCGGCGAAGCCGGAGACGGCGTAGGCGACGACGGGGGCGTCGGTGAGGACGGACACGGTCCAGGAGGCGCGCTGGGCGTCGCCGAACCCGGCGGCGAGGGTGCCCTTGGCCGCGTACGGGTGGGGCATGAGGTCCTTCCTGCGGTCGAGGCCGTCCTCGGTGAACCGGGTGCGCAGCGCCTTCATGGCCTCGGTGTCCGCCTTGGTGAACAGCAGGCCGACGGTGGTGACATGGCTGCGGGTGGCGTCGGTGTAGGTGGCGCGCAGGAGGCGCAGGCACCCGGCGGGCCTGAGCGCCCGTTGCAGCAGCGGGTCGAAGGCGTTCTCGCAGGTGCTGTCCGGGGCGACGGCGATGCGTGTCCAGGTGCGGTCGGCGCCGCCGGGGCCCGCTCCGTCGCCCTTGATGACGGGCGGGAACAGCCGGTCGACGGGGACGCTGTGCCAGAGGGTTCCGGCGGCGGCGTACGAGCTCGGTGAGCCGATGCTGCCGTCACCGTCCCCGGCCAGCCAACTCCCGGTCGCCGCACCGCCGATGAGGCCGAGGCCGAGCACGGCGCACGCCGCGGCGGCCGCGACGCGGGGCCGTGTCCGGGAGCCGACGGGGCGCAGGCGGGTGGTGCTGTCGTCGTACGAGGCGGGGCGGGCGAAGAACACGAAGGGGCGGCCGGCGCCGGGTCCCGGGGTGAGGTCGACGGCTCCGACCGGGCGCCTTCCGGCGGCGGTCTCGCCCGGGATGCGCGGGGACGCGGCGGGGCGGGGGACGGTGGCGTGCGGTTCACCGGGGACGCGCGGCGGCGTGGCGGGGCGGGGCGGGGGCGGGCCGTCGGCGCTCTGCGCGGCGGTGTCCCTGACCGGGCGCAGCCGGGTCGTGGTCTCCGTCGGGCGCTCGGGCGGCAGGGGGCCGGCCCCGGGGCGCGGGGCGGGCGCCGGCCGGTCGGACGCGGGCGCCGCGGGTGCGCCCGGCACGGGCGCAGTGTCCGGGAAACGGGCCGAGGCCGGGGGCGGCGGAGGTGTGTGGTCCGGCGCCGGAGTGTGCGTGGGGCGCGGGGGTATGGACCCGTCCGGGCCGGCGGAGGCATCGGCCGACCGGTCGCGCGGCGTGGGCGGCTGGGAGGGGCGCGGCGGGATCGGCGCGCGGCGCGCGTGCGTGCTCATGCCTCCCCGTTCCCGTCCCGTTCTCGTCCTGCGTGCGCGTCACTCTACGGGCTGACGCGGCTTGGCAGGGAACCCGTATCGCAGGTCAGGACGATCTGCCCGGATCCTCCCCCTACCCCGCGGTAATCGTGTCTGGCAGGCTTCGGCCATGACACCCCGCGCAGCCGACAGGGCCCGCTACGACCGGGCCACCGCTCATCTCGACGCCCCGGTCGCGATCGTCGATCTGGACGCGTTCGACGCCAACGCGGACGACCTGGTGAGGCGGGCGGGCGGGAAGCCGATCCGTGTCGCGAGCAAGTCGGTGCGCTGCCGGTCCCTTCTCGAACGGGTGCTGGCCAGGGACGGTTTCGCCGGGATCATGTCGTTCACGCTCGCGGAGTCCCTGTGGCTGGCGCGGTCCGGTTTCGAGGACGTGCTGCTCGCGTATCCGTCGGCGGACCGGGCCGCCTTCGCGGAGCTCGCGCACGACCCGAAGCTGGCGGCGACGGTCACGGTGATGGTCGACGACCCGGCCCAGCTGCGGCTGATGGACGACGCGCGGGACGGCGGGCGCGAGGAGATCCGGGTCTGTCTGGAACTGGACACCTCGTGGCAGGTGCTCGGCGGCCGCGTGCGGGTGGGCGCACGCCGCTCCCCGCTCCGCTCCCCCGCCCAAGTCGCCGACATGGCGCGCTCCGTGGCCCGGCGGCCGGGGTTCCGGCTCGTGGGTCTGATGGCGTACGAGGGGCATGTCGCGGGTGTCGGGGACGCGGTCGCGGGGCGGCCGGTGCGGTCACGGGCGATCCGGCTGATGCAGGCGGCGGCCCGCAAGGAGCTGGCGGTCAGGCGGGCCGAAGTGGTGCGCGCGGTACGGACGGTGGCGCCGGACCTGGAGTTCGTGAACGGCGGCGGCACGGGCAGTGTGCAGCACACCGCGGCCGAGCGCGCGGTGACCGAGATCGCGGCGGGGTCCGGGCTCTATGTGCCGCGTCTGTTCGACAACTACACGTCGTTCTCGGGCCGGCCCGCCGCCCTGTTCGCGCAGCCCGTGGTGCGCCGGCCGGGCGTCGGGGTCGTGACCGTGCTCGGCGGCGGATATCCGGCGTCGGGCGCACCGGGAGCCGACCGGCTGCCGGTCCCGTATCTCCCGGAGGGCCTGCGCTACGACCCGCAGGAGGGGCCGGGGGAGGTGCAGACACCGCTGCTCGGGGCGCCCGCCGACGATCTGCTGATCGGCGACAAGGTGTGGTTCCGGCACGCGAAGGCGGGCGAGCTGTGCGAGCGGTTCGACGTGCTGCGCCTGGTGGAGGGCGACACGGTGACGGCGACCGTGCCGACGTACCGCGGCGAGGGCCACACGTTCCTCTGAGGCCCCCGCAGCCGCCAGGGCCTGTCGTCACATTCCCGTCGTCCGCCCGAGGGGCGGGCCCGGCGGCGTCCGGTGCGTGCGATCGCAAGGCGCCGGAGAGCCCTTGTAGCGGAGCTGCCAGGGCTTTTCGGCAACGCCACGAGCGGGCGTGCCAGACGCCGCCGGGCAGACGGGAATGTGACGACAGGTCCTAAGGCGTGGCGGTGGGGCCGATGCTGCTGCCCACGCCGCCGTCCGACCCGCTGTCGCCGGCCGCCTTGATGCCCTTGACGATGCGGTCCATGTCGGAGAGGGGTGGCGCGCCTTCTCCCGCGTCGATGGTGATCCGGACGGTCACCAGGGACTCGGAGCCGACGCTGGAGGGGAAGACGACGGACTGGACGTAACCGCCGGGCCCCTTCGCGGTCTTCACCTTCCAGCGGACGAGGTAGCCGGCGCGCCCGGCGACCGCGGTCTGGCGGGCGGCGATCCGCTGGTGCGACTCGATGCCGCCGAAGGGCTGCTGGTTGATGCCGTTCTTGTCGTACGAGGCGTTCGCCGCGTCCTTGATGTCCCGTTCGGCGATGACTTCGGGCGAGGTCTCGTCGGTCCCGGTGACGGTGCGGGAGACGACGGTGCCGTGCCGGCACAGGCCCGAGTCGCCGGGGCAGTCGTAGGTGCGCGGGGTGGTGATCAGCATGTCGTCGTCGACGACGTTCTCGGCCTTCTGCCAGCCGTCGAGGACGGGGAGCGTGATGCCGTTGAGCTGGTCGACGACGGTGGACGCGTCCTCGGTGGGGGTGGGCTCGGCGCTGCTCGCGGTGGCGGTCGGGCCCTTGGACGGCGGGGCGCTCGTGGTGGGTGCCGTGCGGGTGCGGGAGTCGTCGCCGCGGCCGAGCAGTACGGCGCCGGTGGCGATGGAGGCGACGAGCACGATGCCGGCGGCGGCCAGGGCGACGGTCCTGGCGCGGCGGCCCGGTGCGGCGGGCGGGCGCTGCGGCCCCGCGGCCGGGAGCGGGGGTCCGACGGGCGGCCCGAAGGTCTGTGACGCGGCCGGGGTGTTCTGCGGCTGCCGCCGGTGCTCGGTCCACGCGGCCCCGTCCCACCAGCGCTCGGTGGGCGGGGCCGTGGGGTCCGGGTACCAGCCGGGCGGGGGCGTCATGCTCATCCCCGCACTCTAAATTGCGCGGGGAAGGTCAGTACACCGAGTCCGCCTGGTCGGGCACGACGGAGCCGTCCGGGCGCAGGACCGGGCCGAAGCCGCCCTCGGGCTCGTTGTACGCGGCCGTGGAGCAGGGGTAGCTGCCGGACTTGCGCGGGAGCGGTTCGATGAACATGGGGTTCACGACCCAGCGCCCGTCGGCGTTGTCGTAGGCGCGGCACATCACCTCGTTCTTGTTGCGGTTGAGCACGAGGTGCGCGCCGGTGGCGTCGCCGACGAAGGTGACGTCGGTGTCGGCGTCGCCGCCGCCGAGGGCGATGCGCTTGCTCCAACGCTGCTTCTCCCAGGCGGACTTGCCCTTGATGTGGAAGATGTCCTGGTTGATCCAGCAGCGCTTGCCGTCGATGTACGGGATGGCCTCGCCCTGGGTGCGTCCGACCCCGCCGCAGCCTTCGTTGTACGTGGTGATGCGGCCCTTGCTGTCGAGGACGGAGCGGATGGCGATGGTGTGGGCACGGTCGATGCCGACGCCGCCCCGGCCGCCGGACCACACCTCGGTCACGGGCTCGGACCCGGCCGACACGATGTAGACGTCGAACCCGGCCTTCTGCAGTGTGCGGATGAGGTCGCGCTGCTGCTCGTAGTAGCGCACGTAGCCGGGGATGGTGTGCGTGCCGAGCGTCTGGGTCGAGCCGACGGGCGCGGCGAGTGCCTCGCGGCGGGCCTGGGCGGCGTACGACTCCAGTTCGGGGACGGTGTGTCCGGCGAACAGCTGCGGCACCCAGGCGTACTGGGGCACGGTGCGGCGGTGGTTCCACTCACCGGCGAAGGCGGCGGCGCCACTCATCGTCTTGCCTGACTCGCGGATGTTGAAGATCTCGTCGGTGCAGTCGGTGTCGGTGGAGGTCGGCAGGGGCGCGCCGACGGGGACGGCGGTGCCGCAGGCGGCGGTCAGGGCCTTGTCGGCGTCGTCGGTCAGCCACTTGCTGGTCTTCTTCCAGCTCGCGGGCCGCAGGATCTTGTCGTGCTTGAGCGACCAGGCGATCGTCGCGTCGGTGACGTCGTTCTTGGAGACGGTGTTGTCCCAGTCGAACGCGGCGACGGGCCGGGGCCCGTGGCGACCGGAGCAGGTCCCGCGTTCGTCGATCATGCGCTGGAGCCGGGCCCGGTTCTGTCCGTACCACGACAGCTTCTTCGAGAGCTGCGGGCAGGCCCGGTCGGCGGTGGGAGCGGACGTGGCGGCGGCCGCAGGAGAGACGAGAGCCGTGGCCACCAGGACGGTGACCACGGCTGAAGTCCACGCGGCAACATCTCTGTTACGCATGCCTGGGGACCGTACACCTATATGACGCGTCCCCTACAGAGGCGTGACGTACGCCCCCGAGATGCCGCCGTCGACAAGGAAGTCGGTGGCGTTCACGAACGAGGAGTCGTCGCTGGCGAGGAAGGCCACGGCGGCGGCGATCTCGTCGGCGTCCGCGAAACGGCCGACCGGGATGTGCACGAGGCGGCGCGCGGCGCGCTCGGGGTCCTTGGCGAACAGCTCCTGGAGGAGCGGGGTGTTGACGGGACCCGGGCACAGGGCGTTGACCCTGATGCCCTCGCGGGCGAACTGCACGCCGAGCTCGCGCGACATGGCGAGGACGCCGCCCTTGGAGGCCGTGTACGAGATCTGGGAGGTCGCCGCGCCCATCCGTGCCACGAACGAGGCGGTGTTGATGATGGAGCCCTTGCCCTGCTGCCGCATGTAGGGGATGGCGGCCTTGCAGCACAGGAAGACGGAGGTGAGGTTGACCTCCTGGACGCGCTTCCAGGCCTCCAGGCCCGTGTCCAGGATGGAGTCGTCGTCGGGGGGCGAGATCCCGGCGTTGTTGAAGGCGATGTCGACCGAGCCGTAGGTGTCGTACGCGGTCTTGAAGAGGGCCTCGACCTGTTCGGCGTCGGTGACGTCGACCTGGACGAAGGTGCCGCCGACCTCCTCGGCGGCCTTCTTGCCGGCGCTCTCGTCGATGTCGGCGCAGACCACGTTCGCGCCCTCGGAGGCGAGGCGGCGGGCGGTGGCGAGGCCGATGCCGCTGCCGGCTCCGGTGATGACGGCGGTGCGGCCGGTGAGGCGGCGGCAGATGTTCTCTGTCACTGTGCGGGACCCTCCGTGCTGATGAAGACGTTCTTGGTTTCGGTGAAGGCGGTGAGGGCGTCGGGGCCCAGTTCGCGGCCGACGCCGGACTGCTTGTAGCCGCCGAACGGGGTGGAGTAGCGGACGCTGGAGTGGGAGTTGACCGAGAGGTTCCCGGCGCGGACCGCGCCGGCGACGCGCAGGGCGCGCCCCACGTCACGGGTCCACAGGGACCCGGAGAGCCCGTACGCGGTGGCGTTGGCGAGCCGGATCGCGTCGGCCTCGTCATCGAAGGGCAGGACGACGGCGACGGGTCCGAAGACCTCCTCGGCGGCGGCGGGCGCGTCGGGGGCGGTGTCGGTGAGGACGGTCGGCGGGAACCAGAATCCGGCGCCCTCGGGGGCGCTCCCCCGCACGGCGGCCGCTCCCCCGTCGACGTACGAACGGACGCGTTCCAGCTGGGTCCTGGAGATGAGCGGGCCCATCTGGGTCTTCTCGTCGGCGGGGTCGCCGACGACGACGGACTCGATCGCGGGCGCGAGCAGGCCGAGGAACCGGTCGTACACGGACCGCTGTACGAGGATGCGGGTGCGGGCGCAGCAGTCCTGGCCGGCGTTGTCGAGGAACGACATGGGGGCCGCGGCGGCGGCCGCCTCGATGTCGGCGTCGGCGAAGACGATGTTCGGGCTCTTGCCGCCGAGTTCGAGGGTCACGCGCTTCACCTGGCCGGCGCACTTGGCCATGATCTGTCTGCCGACGCGGGTCGAGCCGGTGAACACGATCTTGGCGACGCCGGGGTGCTCGACGAGGGCGGCTCCCGCCACGTCCCCCGCGCCGGGAAGGACCTGGAAGAGGTACTCGGGAAGCCCCGCCTCCAGGGCGAGTTCGGCGAGGCGGAGCGCGGTGAGCGGGGTCGTCTCGGCGGGCTTGAGGATCACCGCGTTCCCGGCGGCGAGCGCCGGGGCCGTGCCCCACGCGGCGATCGGCATGGGGAAGTTCCAGGGCGCGATGACACCGACGACTCCGAGGGGTTCGAGGATCGTGATGTCGAGGCCGCCGGCGACGGGGATCTGGCGGCCGGTGAGGCGCTCCACTCCCCCGGCCGCGTAGTCGAGCAGGTCGCGGACGTTGCCGGCCTCCCAGCGGGCGTTGCCGATGGTGTGTCCGGCCTCGCGCACCTCCAGGCCGGCGAGTTCCTCCACGTGCTCGTCGACGACAGCGGCGAAGCGGCGCAGGAGGCGGGCCCGGTCGGCGGGCGCCGCGGCCGCCCAGCCGTGCTGCGCACGGTGGGCCCGCAGGACCGCGGCGTCGACCTGGTCGCGGGAGGTCGCGTGGATCGTGGCGATGACTTCTTCGGTCGCCGGGTTGAGGATGTCGTGCACGCTAGAGCCTTTCGAACGACCTGCGGAGTTCCCAGTCGGTGACGGCGGCGTCGAACGCGTCCAGTTCGACCCGCGCCATGTTGCGGTAGTGCGCGACGACCTCGTCGCCGAACGCGGCCTTGGCGATGGGGCTGTTCTCCCAGAGTTCGGCGGCCTCGCGCAGCGTCGTGGGAACGTGCTCGTACTCGCCGGTGTAGGCGTTTCCGGTGCACTCCTCGGGCAGTTCGAGCTTCTGCTCGATGCCGTACAGGCCGGCGGCCACGAGTGCGGCGACCGCGAGGTGCGGGTTCACGTCGCCGCCGGGCAGGCGGTTCTCGAAGCGCATCGAGCGGCCGTGGCCGACGACGCGGAGCGCGCAGGTGCGGTTGTCGTAGCCCCACGCGGCGGCGGTCGGCGCGAAGGAGCCCGGCTGGAACCGCTTGTACGAGTTGACGTTGGGCGCGTAGAGGAGCGAGAAGTCGCGCAGCGCGGCGAGCTGGCCCGCGAGGAAGTGCCGCATCACCGGCGACATCCCGCCGGGGTCGTCCGCGGTGCCCGCCATGACGTTGGTGCCGGGCTGGTCGATGGACTGGAGCGAGAGGTGGATGTGACAGGAGTTGCCCTCGCGCTCGTTGAACTTGGCCATGAAGGTGAGTGAGACACCCTCCTGGGCCGCGATCTCCTTGGCGCCGGTCTTGTAGATGGCGTGCTGGTCGCAGGTGACGAGGGCCTCGTCGTAGCGGAACACGATCTCGTGCTGGCCCGGGTTGCACTCGCCCTTGGCGGACTCGACGACGAGGCCCGCCGCGGCCATGTCGTTGCGGATGCGGCGCAGGAGCGGCTCGATGCGTCCGGTGCCGAGGACCGAGTAGTCGATGTTGTACTGGTTGGCGGGAGTCAGGTTCTTGTAGCCCGCGTCCCAGGCCTGCTCGTAGGTGTCCTTGAAGACGATGAACTCGAGCTCCGTGCCGACGTGGGCGGAGTAGCCGAGTTCGGCGAGCCGGTCGAGCTGGCGGCGCAGGATCTGGCGCGGCGCGGCCACGACGGGCGAGGCGTCGTTCCACGCCAGGTCCGCGATGAGCATCGCGGTGCCGTCGTTCCAGGGGACGCGGCGCAGGGTGGAGAGGTCCGCGTGCATGGCGAAGTCGCCGTAGCCGCGGTCCCAGGAGGACATCTCGTATCCGTCGACCGTGTTCATCTCGGTGTCGACGGCGAGGAGGTAGTTGCAGCCCTCCGTGCCGTGGGCGAGGACCTCGTCGAGGAAGAAGCGGGCGGCGAACCGCTTGCCCTGGAGCCGCCCTTGCATATCGGGGAAGGCCAGGACGACAGTGTCGATCTCTCCACTCTCGACGAGGGACGTGAGCTCCTCGACGCCGAGCGGGGGTGTGCGGTCTGCCACGGGAAGGCCTCCTTCGGGCTTCTTCGGTCAGCCGGAAGCCATAAGGTATTGCGGAGAACCATTGCTTGGGAAGGGGGTACGGCCATATGTCGCACACGGATGGCGACGACCGGCTCACGCCGGTGCTGCGGCCCGTGCGGGCGGGCAACGGATTCGAGGAGGCCCTGGAGCAGATCCTCCAGGTCGTCCGGCTCGGCCTGGTGCCGGGGGGTGAACGCCTGCCCTCCGAGCGGGAGTTGGCGGACCGGCTCGGCATCAGCAGGGTGACGCTGCGGGAGGTCCTGAAGGTGCTCCAGGACCAGGGCCTGGTGGAGTCGAGGCGCGGGCGCTACGGCGGCACGTTCGTGGTGGCACGCACGGACGCGCCGGGCGAGGACGAGCTGCGCCGTCGCCTCGAGGACGTGGACGTCGAGGACGCGCTGCGCTTCCGGGAGGTCCTGGAGGTCGGCGCGGCTGGACTGTGCGCCGCTCACGGCCTCACGGACGAACAGGCCGGACGGCTGCGCGAAGCCCTCGCGCGCACTCACGACGCCCCCCTCGCCGACTACCGACGGCTCGACACTCTGCTGCATCTCACGCTCGCCGAGCTGTGCGGGTCGCCCTCGCTCACGGCGCAGTACGCGGCGGTGCGCGCGACGGTGAACGACCTCCTCGACTGCATTCCGCTGTTGGTACGGAACCTGGAGCATTCGCAGCGCCAGCACACGGCCCTCGTGGAGGCGGTGCTCGACGGGGACGCGGACGGGGCGCGGGAGATGATGCGCGAGCACTGCGCCGGCACGGCCGCTCTCCTGCGGGGCTTCCTGACCTGAGCCCGCCCCCGACCGGCGTGTCACGCAAGGGTCTTGATTTCTTCGCGCGCTCCCCGCAAAGGTATGGATCCACTCCATTGAGCATCCACCGCACGACGGGGAGCCCGCGCCATGACCTTGGACACCCAGAACACCCGCCCCACCGGTGATACGGGGGACGACTACCTGGAACGCAGAACGCTGCGCCGCGGCAGCGCGGGCTGGCTGCTCCTGACCGGGCTCGGCGTCGCGTACGTCGTCTCCGGCGACTACTCGGGCTGGAACTTCGGCCTGGCGCAGGGCGGCTTCGGCGGCCTGGGGATCGCGATGGCCCTGATGGGCGTCATGTACGCGTGCATGGTGTTCTCGCTGGCCGAGCTGTCCTCGGTGCTGCCCACCGCGGGCGGCGGCTACGGCTTCGCGCGCCGTGCCCTCGGCCCCTGGGGCGGCTTCCTCACCGGCACGGCGATCCTCATCGAGTACGTCCTCGCGCCGGCCGCCATCTCCCTGTTCATCGGCGACTACGTCGAATCGCTCGGCCTGTTCGGCCTGACCTCCGGCTGGCCCGTCCACCTGGCCTGCTTCCTCGTCTTCATCGGCATCCACCTGTGGGGCGTGGGAGAGGCGCTGCGCTTCAGCTTCGTCGTCACCGGCATCGCGGTCGCGGCGCTGCTCGTCTTCGCGGTCGCCGCGTTCACCGACTTCGACGCGTCGAAGCTCAACGACATCCCCGTGGACACGGGCGCGTTCGGGGCCAATTCCTGGTTCCCCATGGGCCTGTTGGGGATCTGGGCGGCCTTCCCGTTCGGCATGTGGTTCTTCCTGGGCGTGGAGGGCGTGCCGCTCGCGGCCGAGGAGACCAAGGACCCGGCGCGCACCCTGCCCCGCGCCATCCGCTGGTCCATGGCGATCCTCGCGGTCCTCGCCGTCCTGACGTTCCTCGCCTCGTCGGGGGCGCGCGGCTCCGCCGCGATCCAGGAGGCGGGCAACCCGCTCGTCGAGGCGCTCCAGCCCGGCGGCAGGGCGACCGTGCTGAGCCGCATCGTGAACTACGCGGGACTCGCGGGCCTGGTCGCGTCGTTCTTCTCCCTCATCTACGCGGGCTCGCGCCAGCTCTTCGCGCTCTCCCGCGCGGGCTACCTCCCCCGCTTCCTGTCGCTCACCAGCCGGCGCAAGGCGCCCTATCTCGGCCTGATCGTGCCGGGCGCGATCGGCTTCGCGCTGGCGGCCTCGACGGGGGACGGTGCCCGCATGCTGAACGTCGCGGTGTTCGGCGCGACGATCTCGTACGCTCTGATGTCCCTGTCGCACATCGTGCTGCGGCGCCGGGAACCGGGCCTCGAGCGGCCGTACCGCACTCCGGGCGGCGTGCTCACGTCCTCCGTGGCGCTGCTCCTCGCGTGCGCGGCGCTGGTCGCCACCTTCCTGGTGGACGTGACGGCGGCGCTGATCGCGCTCGGGGTGTACGCGGTGGCGATCGGGTACTTCGGGGCCTACAGCCGCAGGCATCTGGTGGCGCGGGCCCCCGAGGAGGAGTTCGCGGCGCTCGCGGCGGCAGAGGCCGAACTGGAACGTGACTGACCATGGCGAGGGAGCACGGGCACATGATGGGCAGGCCGCTGATCGGGGTCAGCACCTACTTGGAGGCGAAGGCGAGCTGGGGCGTGTGGGAGTTGCCCGCCGCACTGCTGCCCGCCGGGTACCCGCGGCTCGTGCAGTCCGCGGGCGGCCTCGCCGCGATGGTGCCGCCGGACGACCCCGCGTACGCGCCCTCGGTGGTCGCCCGGCTCGACGGGCTCGTCGTCGCCGGCGGACCCGACGTGGAGCCGGGCCGGTACGGTGCCGCGCGCGAGGACCGCACCGGGCCGCCCGCGGTCGAGCGGGACGCGTGGGAACTCGCCCTGATCCGCGCCGCGTTGGCGTCCGGCAAGCCGCTGCTGGGCATCTGCCGGGGCATGCAGCTCCTGAACGTGGCCCTCGGCGGCACGCTCACCCAGCACATCGAGGGGCACGTCAAGGACATCGGCGTCTTCGGGACGCACGCGGTGACCCCCGTGCCCGGGACGCGGTACGGCGAGCTGGTGTCCGAGGAGTCGGACGTGCCGACGTACCACCATCAGGCGGTCGACCGGCTCGGCCGGGGTCTGGTCGCGTCGGCGCACGCGGCGGACGGCACGGTCGAGGCGGTCGAACTCCAGGGCCTGACCTGGGTGCTCGGCGTGCAGTGGCACCCCGAGATGGGCGAGGACGCACGCGTCATGGGCGGCCTGGTCCGCGCGGCGGCGCGGGGCGGCTCCTGACGTCACGGGCGACGCTCAGGCCGGCCCTCGCGTGAGAGCGAGCAGCTCCCTGGCCGGCCCCACCGGCCGGTGCCCGGTCGGCCAGACCGCGCGCAGGTCCCTGCGCAGCCGTACGCCTTCGAGCGGGATCTCGACGAGCCTGCGGGCGGCGAGCTCTTCGCCGACGGCGAGTTCGCTCAGGACGGAGGGGCCCGCACCGCTCACGGCGGCCGCCTTCACCGCGGTCGTCGACGACAGCTCGATGAGGGGGCGCGCCAGACCGCCGAGCGCGGCGTCGAGGACCTGCCGGGTGCCCGAGCCGCGCTCCCGCAGGATGAGCGGGGTCGCCGCCAACTCGTCGGCCGACAGCGGCTTCCTGCGCCGGGCCCACGGGTGTCCGGGGGCGGTGACCACGATGAGCCGGTCATGGGCGATGACCGCGGCGTCCAGGCCCGCGGGCACCGCGAGACCCTCGACGAAGCCGAGGTCCGCATCGCCGGACAGGAGGCGCTCCGCGACCGCCGCCGAGTTGCCCGCGTGGAGCGACACCGCGGTGTCGGGGCGCTCCGCGCGCAGCGCGAGCAGCCAGTTCGGCAGCAGGTACTCGGCGATCGTCATGCTCGCGGCGACCCGCAGACGCGAGTCACGGCGGTCGCGCAGCGCCTGCGCCCCGGCGTCGAAGGCCGCCGCCGCCTCGACGATCCGCCGCGCCCAGTCCGTGACGAGCGCGCCCGCGTCGGTGAGCCGTGAGCCGCGCGGCGACCGGTCGACCAGGGCCACCCCGAGCTGGCGTTCCATGGAGCGGATGCGGCTGCTGGCGGCGGGCTGCGTGATGCCCGTCTCGCGGGCAGCGCGGCCCAGGCTGCCCAGCCGCGCCACGGCGAGCAGGAGTTCCAGCGCGCCGAGGTCCGGGACCCGGTGGGCGAGCCCCGCCCCCGTCGTGGAACCGTCCGCCGCACCCGTCGTATCGCCACTCATAAATCCAGCTTATGCCCTCATAGAGGCATGGTCCCTGGTGGGGGGATCGGCCCGGCGCGACCGTGGTCTCATGGTCACCGCCGCCCAGCCGCTGACAGCGGCCCGCATCCCGCCCCTTCGCTGTCCCGCCGTCCGCCATCTCGGTCCCAACTGGTACGCGTCCGTGATGGGTACCGCGATCATCGCGAACGCGGGTGCCGCGCTCCCCGCACACGTTCCGGGCCTGCGGGCCCTGTGCACCGCGATGTGGGCACTGTCCCTGGTGGCGCTCCTCGCCCTCCTCACGGCCCGGGCCCTGCACTGGACGCACCACGGCGACCGCGCCAGGGAACATCTGCTGGACCCGGCCGTGGCCCCCTTCTACGGCTGCCTCGCGATGGCGCTGCTCGCTGTCGGCGGCGGCACGATGCTCGTCGGCCAGGACTGGATCGGGACGCGGGCCGCCGTCGCCCTGGACACGGTGCTGTTCACGGCGGGGACGGTGATCGGGCTCGCCGCGGCGGTGGCCGTCCCGTACCTGATGGTGGCCAGACACCGCATCGAGCCGGGGCAGGCGTCCCCCGTGTGGCTGCTTCCCGTCGTGGCGCCCATGGTGTCCGCGGCCGTCGGCCCGCTCCTGGTGCCGCATCTCCCGTCGGGTCAGTGGCAGCAGACGCTGCTCCTCGCCTGTGTCGCCATGTTCGGGCTCAGCCTGATCGCCACCGCGGTGATGCTTCCCGTGATCTTCGCGCGCCTGGTGACGGCGGGACCGCTGCCGCTGATGCTCACGCCCGCACTGCTCCTCGTGCTCGGCCCCCTCGGCCAGTCGACGACCGCCGTCAACAAGTTCGCGGACATCGCGCCGGGCGTCCTGCCGGCCCCGTACACCCAGGGGTTCGGCGTCTTCGCCGTCCTGTTCGGAGTCCCCGTGATGGGGTTCGCGCTGCTGTGGCTGGCGCTCGCGGCCGCGCTCGTGGTGCGGGCCCGCCGCCGCGGCATGCGGTTCTCGATGACGTGGTGGGCGTTCACCTTCCCCATCGGCACCTGTGTCACCGGCGCGGAGGGTCTCGGCCGGCACACGGGGCTCGCGGCGTACGACGTGCTCGCGGTCGCCCTGTACGTCGTGCTCGTCGCCGCCTGGGTCTGCGCCGCCGTGCCCACGGTCCGCGGCCTGATCAGCGCAGAGCTGCTCGCAGCGCCGCGCGCAGCACAGCCGGCGCCTGCGTCAACGACGGCCCGTACCACGTGAGATGACGCCCGCTGACGAGCGCGGCGGGCACCGGGAACTGCTCGGGCCCGTCGTCGCGCGTGAAGCGGTACGGCTCGTCGGGCAGCACCACCAGGTCGATGTCCGCCGAGCGCAGTTCGTCGGCCGCCAGGCGCGGGTAGCGCTCGCCGTGGTCCGCGTACACGTTGTCCACGCCGAGCCGGGCGAGCACGTCACCGGCGAAGGTGTCCCTGCCGAGCACCATCCAGGGGCGCCGCCACACCGGCACCGCCGCCCGCAGCCGCCGGGCGGGGGGCTCCAGCGCGTCCCAGGCCGCCGCGGCCTCGTCCAGCCAGCGGGGCCGGCGGGGAGAGCCGCAGGCCCTGAGGACCCGCTCCAGCTCACGCAGCGCGCCCGGCAGATCACGGACCTCGGTGACGAGGACGTCGAGTCCCGCGGCACGCAGGGCCGCGAGGTCGGGCGCGCGGTTCTCCTCCTCGTTGGCGATCACGAGATCGGGGGCGAGGGCGATGATCCGGGCCACGTCGGGGTTCTTCGTGCCGCCGATGCGTACGAGACCGCTGCCGAGGTCCGCCGGGTGTGTGCACCAGTCGGTGGCACCGACGAGGGCTCCGGGCAGCGTGACGGCGACCGCCTCGGTCAGCGAGGGGACGAGGGAGACGACGCGCGGGCCGCGGGGCACGGTCACCGGCCGGGTTCGTCCCGCGCCTCGATGTGTTCGGCGACCGCGACGACGAGCACCCGCGCGTCCGCGGCGGTGGCCCGCCAGCGGTGCCGTACGCCACCGGTCAAATACAGGCTGTCACCGCGGCCCAGCCGATAGGCCCGGCCCTCGGCCTCGACCTCGACGGCGCCTTCGGTGACGTACATCAGCACGTCGTTGCGGAGCTGGAACTCGCGC
Source organism: Streptomyces sp. NPDC055955 (assembly GCF_042270245.1). Classification (NCBI taxonomy): domain Bacteria; kingdom Bacillati; phylum Actinomycetota; class Actinomycetes; order Kitasatosporales; family Streptomycetaceae; genus Streptomyces; species Streptomyces sp. NPDC055955. The sequence continues at coordinate 37,071 of NZ_JBHJYS010000012.1, read as the reverse complement.
CTCGGGTCGTGGTCGCCGATGAACTCCTCGGCGTGCAGCTGGTGATGGCCGCGGACGAGGGAGCGCACGACCGATTCGGGGGACGCGTCCTCGGCGACCGTGGTGTCGTCCGCGCGCACCAGGTCCACGGTGTGTGCCGGGTCGGCGGCGGCCAGGAGCTCGACCGCCGTGGTGCCGAGCGCGTCGGCCACCTTCTCCAGGGAGCGCCGGCTCGGCCGGGCGCGCTCGTTCTCGATCTGGCTCAGGAACGGGACGGACAGGCCGCTGCGCTCGGCCACCGTGGCAAGGGTGAGCTCCTGGGCCCGGCGCCTGCGCCGCACGGCCGCGCCCACCCGAAGAGTCTCCTTGTGTTCGTCCATCGCTCCGGCTGCCTCCCGCGCGTCGTCACCTGCCCGGCTCCTTGCACCCTACGCAGGTTCGCCCGACGGTTTCATGTGAGCGGCGGAACGCGCTTGGGCGGCCGGTGCTGAACACCGGCCGCCCACGCGCTGGAACCACGTCCGAACGTACTCGGGAACTACTGCGGAGCCATCCGGTCCGCGACGCCCTTGTGCGTCTTCAGCCACGCGTCCACGGCCTCTTCCTCATGGCCCTGACCGCGCTTCTTGATCTCCGCCTCGAGGCTGCCCAGCTCGCTCTCGCTCATCTTGAAGTCCTTGAACCACTTCGTGAGCTGCGGGTACTTCGAGGGGAAGCTCTTGTTGGCGATGGTGCGGATCGTGTTGCCCTCACCGAAGAGCTTCTTGGAGTCGGTCAGCTTGTTCAGCTTGTACTGGCTGTACGCCCAGTGCGGCGACCAGAGCACGACGGCGACCGGCTGCTTCTTGGCGTACGCGCGCTTCAGCTCGGCGAGCATCGCGGGCGTCGAGCCGTCGACGACCTTGTACTCCTTGTCCAGGCCGTAGCCCGGCAGGACCTTCTTCTTCAGCAGGTTCATCTCGCCGGTGCCCGGCTCGATGCCGATGATCTTGCCGTCGAAGGTGGAGCCCTTGCCCTTCAGGTCCTGGAGGGACTTGACGCCCTTCACGTAGGACGGCACGGCGACCTCGAGCGACGTCGGGCTGTACCAGGAGCCCAGGTCCGTCAGGTTGTCCTTGTGCTTGTCCCAGTAGTTCTTCTGGGCATAGGGCAGCCAGGCGTCGAAGTTGACGTCCAGGTCGCCGGAGCCGAGACCCGTGTAGACGGGGCCGACGTCCATCTGCTTCAGATTGAGCTTGTAGCCGCGGTCGCCGAGGACGCGCTTCCACAGATAGGTGACCGCGACGTCCTCGTCCCAGGGGAACCAGGCGACGTTCACCGGACGGGCGGCCTCGCCCTTGCCGCCGGCCGTCGAGGACTTCTGGACCGGGGCCAGCTTGTCGACGACGCCGGGGTTGGACTTCAGCCAGGTCCTGACGGCGTCCTGCTGCTTGCCCTTGCCGGCCTTGTTGATCTCGGCCTCAAGACTCGTGAGCTGCTTCTCGGTCAGCTTGAAGTTCTTGAGCCACTTGCCGACCTGGGGGTTGTCCGCGGCGAAGCCCTTGCGGGACAGCGTGTGCACGCCGTCACCCTTGCCCCAGGCACCCTTCGGGTCCTCGAGCTTCTTGAGCTTGTAGTCGTTGTACGCCCAGTGCGGGGACCAGAGCGTCGTGACGATCGGCTGCTTCTTGGCGTACGCGCGCTTCAGCTGCGCCAGCATGGCCGGCGTGGAGCTGTCGACGACCTTGTACTCCTTGTCGAGGCCGTACTCCTTGAGCACCTTGCTCTTGAGCAGGCTCATCTCGCCGGCGCTCGCCTCGATGCCGGTGATCTTGCCGTCGAACTTCGAGGCCTGGCCCTTGAGGTCCTCGAGCGAGTCGATGCCCTTCATGTAGGCCGGCACCGAAAGCTCCAGTGACGTCTGGTCGTACCAGGCGCCGAGGTCGTCGAGCTGCTTGCCGTACTTCTTCCAGTACTGCGCGTGCGTGGTCGGCAGCCAGGAGTCGGTCTCGAAGTCGATCTGGCCGGAGGCCAGCGACGTGTAGAGCGGCCCCGCGTCGAGCTGCTTGGCCTGCACGTCGAAGCCGCGCTGCTCCAGGATCTCCTTCCACAGGAAGGTGGAGGCGACGCCCTCGTCCCACGGGATGTAGCCGATGGAGATCTTCTTGCCCTGGCCGACGTCGGACGCGTCCGCCACGGGGTTCTCGCTCTTCGAGCCGCCGAAGATGCCCATGCCGCCCGCGACCAGCGCGAGGACGACCACACCGACGACCGCGACCTCGGGCCGCGGGCGGTAGTTCCAGACCGTGAGGCCGTGCGCGGCGCGCACCTTGGCGAGCGCGCGGCGGCCCATCGGGGACGCCTGGGTGCCGAGCGCGCTGGTCATGCGGTCCAGGTAGATCGCGAGGATCACGATGGCGACGCCGGACTCGGAGCCGAGGCCGACGTTCAGCTGGCCGATGGCCTCGTTCACGTCGGCGCCGAGGCCCTCGGAGCCGACCATGCCCGCGATGGCGGCCATGGACAGGCCCAGCATGATGACCTGGTTGACACCGGCCATGATCGACGGGAGCGCGAGCGGCAGCTGGACGCGGAACAGCGTGTTGCGCGGGGTGTCACCGAACGCGTCGGCGGCCTCGACCAGTTCCTTGTCGACCTGCCGGATGCCCAGCTCCGTCATGCGGACGCCGGGGGCCAGGGCGAAGATCAGGGTCGCGACGATGCCCGCGGGGGCGCCCGAACCGAAGAACAGGATGGCCGGGATGAGGTAGATCATCGCGGGCAGCGTCTGCATGAAGTCCAGGACCGGGCGCACGATCGCGCTGACCCGGTTGGAGCGGGACGCCCAGATGCCGACCGGCACCGAGATGACCAGCGCGATGATCGTCGCCACGAGGACGAGCGACAGCGTCATCATCGCGTGGTCCCACAGTTCGAGGGAGTCGATGAAGGCGAATCCCACGAAGGTCAGGACACCGGCCACCGTGCCGCGCAGCCAGAAGGCGACCACCGCGAAGATGCCCGCGAGGATCAGCGGCTGCGGGGCCTGGAGGACCCAGTTGATGCCGTCGTAGGCACCGTTGAAGACGTTCTTGAAGAAGTCGAAGAGCCACGCGGCGTTGCTGAGCAGCCACTCGACGACGTCGTTGACCCAGTCACCGAAGGGAATCCTAGGCACCGGTGCTCACCTTCTTCACCGGCTCGTCGTCCTCGCCGCGCGGCGTGGGGACGGCGTCCTTCTCGGTCTTCGTCAGGGAGGTCTCTTCGGTGGGCTTCATCGGCTCACCGAGTACGGCGAGGAGCCGTTCCCGCGTCACGACGCCCGTGAGCTTGCCGCTCTCGTCGGTCACAGCGACGGCGACGCCGTCCGTGGAGCACGGCGTGAACAGCTCGATCACCGGGGTGTCCTCGGTGACCGTCGCGGGCGCGTCGGCCGGGTCGTACCCCTTCTCGGGGGCGGTCATGATGGCGCCGGCGGTCAGTACGCGGGAGCGGTCCACGTCCTGGATGAACGAGGCGACGTAGTCGTTGGCCGGCGTGACGAGGATGTCCTCGGCGCTGCCGATCTGGACGATGCGGCCGTCGCGCATGACGGCGATGCGGTCGCCCAGGCGCATGGCCTCGTTCAGGTCGTGGGTGATGAAGACGATGGTCTTCTTCAGGGTCTTCTGGAGCTCGAGGAGCTGGTCCTGCATGTCGCGGCGGATCAGCGGGTCGAGCGCGCTGAACGACTCGTCCATGAGGAGCAGGTCCGCGTCGGTGGCGAGTGCGCGGGCCAGGCCGACGCGCTGCTGCATACCGCCGGAGAGCTCGTCGGGCCAGGACTTCTCCCAGCCGGCGAGACCGGCCAGGCGCAGCGCCTCGACGGCGCGCTGCTCGCGCTCCTTGCGCGGGACGCCCTGGACCTCGAGGCCGTAGGCGGCGTTCTCGAGCACGCTCCGGTGGGGGAAGAGCGCGAAGTGCTGGAAGACCATGCTGATCTTCTTGGAGCGCACGGCCCGCAGGTCGCGGGGGCTGAGCGCGGTCAGGTCCTGGCCATCGAAGCGGACGTGCCCGGCGGTGGGCTCGAGCAGTCCGTTCAGCATGCGCAGAAGCGTGGACTTACCGGAGCCCGACAGACCCATCACGACGAAGATCTGGCCCGGCTCGACGGTGAAGGAGGCATCGATCACGGCAGCGGTGGTGCCGCCGGCGCGCAGTTCCTCACGGTCTGCTCCGTGGCGGAGTTTCTCCACCGCTTCATCGGGTCGTCTGCCGAACACCTTGTACAGGTCTTCGGCTTGCAGCGTGGACACATGCACCTCTCGGGTAGAACCATGACGGCCCGCCTCCCCCGCCGGCGGGCCGTGGAGCGATGCGAGGTCCGCTCGCAGGCCGGAAACACATCCATTGGTTGAATGAGGGACCGGGTTCGCTCCGGGGGCGCGCCTGCCCTCGCTTATGCAGATCAAACGGAAGAGTGTTCCAGTTCACATCGCGTTCACTTCCGGAATCAGATCCGCCACATCCTCGTGAGGCAGTGACTGTCGGTGCCGTGCGGCAGGATGTGGGACGTGACCCAGCGAACCGATCGCCTGATGCTGCTCGACACCGCGTCCCTGTACTTCCGGGCCTATTTCGGGGTCCCCGACTCCGTGAAGGCCCCGGACGGAACGCCGGTCAACGCGGTGCGCGGCCTGCTCGAATTCATCACCCGGCTCGTGCACGACCACCACCCCGACTCGCTGGTGGCCTGCATGGACGCGGACTGGCGCCCCCAGTGGCGGGTCGACCTGATCCCCTCGTACAAGGCGCATCGCGTCGCACAGGAGACCGGGACCGGGCAGAGCGGTTCCTCCACGGAGGAGATCCCCGACACCCTCTCCCCCCAGGTCCCGATCATCGAGGACGTGCTCGACGCGGTGGGCATCGCGCGTGTGGGCGTCGAGGGCTACGAGGCGGACGACGTCATCGGCACGTTCACGGGGCGGGCCACCGGTCCGGTCGACATCGTCACCGGCGACCGCGACCTCTACCAGCTCGTCGACGACGCGCGCGAGCGCCGCGTCCTCTACCCCCTCAAGGGCGTCGGCACCCTCCAGGTCACCGACGAGGAACTGCTGCGCGAGAAGTACGGCGTCGACGGCTCCGGTTACGTGGATCTGGCGCTCCTGCGCGGCGACCCGAGCGACGGCCTGCCGGGCGTGCCCGGCATCGGCGAGAAGACGGCGGCGAAGCTGCTCGCGCAGTTCGGGGACCTCGCCGGGATCATGGCCGCCGTCGACGACCCGAAGTCGAAGCTGACACCCTCGCAGCGCAAGCGCCTGGACGAGTCGCGCCCGTACATCGCTGTCGCGCCGACGGTCGTACGGGTCGCCGGGGACGTGCCCCTGCCGGACGTGGACACGGCACTGCCGCGCGAAGCGCGCGATCCGGCGGCCCTCGACAAGCTCGCGGAGCGCTGGGGCTTGGGCGGATCTTTGCAGCGGCTGCTCACCACCCTGGAGCGCTGAGTGTTAACTTAGGTAAACCTAAGTAGTCAGTGATCTTCAGGGGAGGCCGCCATGGCGGAACGTCCGGAACGCAGGAAGCCGACGGCACACCGGGGCGAGGTCCTGCGCACCGAGCGGCTCACCCCGCACATGCAGCGCGTGGTCCTCGGCGGGGACGGCCTCGCCGCGTTCGCCGCGGGCGGCTGCACCGACCACTACGTGAAGCTGCAGTTCCCCCTCGACGGCGTCACCTACCCCGAGCCCTTCGACCTCGGCCGAATCCGGGAGGAACTGCCGCGCGAGCAGTGGCCCGTGACGCGTACGTACACCGTGCGCGCCTGGGACCCGGTGGCGCGCGAGCTGACGCTCGACTTCGTGGTGCACGGCGACGAGGGCATCGCCGGCCCGTGGGCGCGGGACGTACAGCCGGGCGCGAGCGTGCATCTGGCCGGTCCCGGCGGCGCCTACGCCCCGGACCCGACCGCCGACTGGCATCTGCTCGCCGGCGACGAGAGCGCGCTGCCCGCGATCGCGGCCGCCCTGGAGGCGCTGCCCGAGGGCGCCGTGGCCCACGCCTTCGTCGAGGTCTCCGACGCCGCCGAGGAGCAGAAGATCGACTCCGCCGCGCAGGTCGCCTGGTTGCACCGAGGCGACCGGCCCGTGGGCGAGGCCCTGGTGGAGGCCGTGCGCGGGCTCGCGTTCCCGGCCGGCCGGGTGCACGCGTTCGTGCACGGCGAGGCGGGCTTCGTGAAGGAGCTGCGCCGCCACCTGCGCACCGAACGGGAGATCCCGCGCGAGGACCTCTCGATCTCCGGGTACTGGCGCCTCGGTCACAACGAGGACGGCTGGCAGGCCTCGAAGCGGGAGTGGAACGCGCAGGTGGAGGCGGAGCAGGAGACGGCGTAGGGCCGTCTCCCGCTCCCCCTGGGACGCCACCTCGCAGGCAGCGCCCTCCCGGGGCTTCGTGCTCAGACGGACCGCTGGTACGAGCGGAAGGTCCGGGTCGACAGCCACACCGCCGCGACGGCCAGCACGAGGAGCGCCCCGCCGCGGGTCAGCACGTCACTCCAGTCCGGGTGGTCGGACATCGAAGAACGGCCCGCGACCATCGCCCAGTTGAGCGGGTTGAAGTCGGCTGTGTGCCGCATCCAGGACGGCATCTGCGACGGCGCCATGAACGCGGAGGACAGGAAGGTCAGCGGGAGCAGCAGGAACGTGTTGATCCCGATGATCGACTCCCGCTCCCTGACCAGCATGCCCAACGCGTTCGACAGCGCGCCGAACACCGTGCCGAGCAGCACCGCGGCGACGACGAGGACCAGCACTCCGCCCGCCCCGCCCGGCAGTTCGGCCCCGCCCAGGAGCCCGAGCAGCACGATGACGACGGACTGGAGCGCGGTGACCAGACCGTTGCTCACCACATTGCCGTTCATCAGGGCCCCACGGCTCACCGGCGTGGTGAGGAACCGGTTGAGCGTGCCGCGCTGGATCTCGTCGAGCGTCGCCATGCCCGCCCACATGTTGGAGCTGAGCGCGCTCATCACGACGACGCCGGGAATGAGGTAGTCGAGATAGGTCGTGGTCCCGAATCCGCCCAGCTCGACGACCTTCTTGAACAGATTGCCGAACAGGAACAGCCAGACCACCGGCTGGATCAGGGTGATCAGCAGATACGCGGGCTGACGCAGGAACACCATGAGCTGACGCTGCGTCATGTACCAGGTCTGCGGGATCGCGGTACTCATCGGGCACCTCCGGCGGGGGCGAGGGCATCGGCGGCGGACTCGTCCCCGGTGGCGGCCTGCGCCTCGGAGTAGCGGCGGCCGGCGTAGCGGAGATAGACGTCGTCGAGCGAGGGGCGGGCCACGGTGGCGGCGGTGACCGCGACACCCGCCCGCTCCAGCGCGCCGAGCAGGGCGGGAACGGCGGCCGCCCCGTCGTCGGCGCGGACACTGACGCGGCGGCCGTCGAACTGGGTCTCGCGCACGCCCGGCAGCGCGGCGAGCGCGCCCTCCAGCAGCGTGCGGCCCGCGTCCGCGACGGGGGCGCGCAGCTCCAGGTGGACGGCGTCCCCACGCAGTTCACCCTTGAGACCGTCGGGGGTGCCCTCGACGACGACATGGCCGCGGTCGACGACGGCGATGCGCTCGGCGAGCCGGTCGGCCTCTTCGAGGTAGTGCGTGGTGAGCAGGATGGACAGACCCTCGTCACCGGCGAGACGCGTGATCTCGTCCCACATCGCGGTGCGGGCCTCCGGGTCGAGGCCGGTGGTGGGCTCGTCGAGGAAGAGCACCTCGGGCCGGTGGACGAGACCGAGCGCCACGTCGAGGCGGCGCTGCATGCCGCCCGAGTAGCCCTTGACCTGGCGTCCGGCCGCGTCGGAGAGGCGGAAGCGGTCCAGGAGTTCGGTGACGCGCCGGTTCAGGCCGGCTCCGCGCAGGCCGTAGAGCCTGCCCTGGAGCTGGAGGTTCTCGCGGCCGGTGGCGACGGGGTCGGCGCCGGACTTCTGGGCGACGACACCGATGGCGCGGCGCACGCGGTCGGGGTGGCGCAGCACGTCGTGGCCCGCGACGGTGGCGGTTCCGGAGTCGGGGCGCGCGAGGGTGGTGAGGATCTTGACGGTGGTGGACTTCCCTGCGCCGTTCGGGCCGAGCAGGCCGAAGACGGTGCCGGGTTCCACGGTGATGTCCAGGCCGCTGAGCGCGGTGACATCTCCGGGATAGGTCTTGACGAGTTGACGCGCCTGCACTGCGGGCGCACGGGTGCTCATGACGACGGCTCTCCTGTGTGAGCGGACGACGATGGATCCGCTCACGGGTGTGAGCGGACGACGGCCGATCCACGTGAAGAGCGCCGGGCTATCCTGGGTGTGCCGCACCTCGATCGCCTGGCTCGCCGCACGGTGGGTCGGTCCGGGGTTCGAGACCCCGGCGGGACTGCTGCAACAGTCCTGCCGGGGTCTGTTTGTCTCTCTCGGCTTACATCTTTGCGAGTCTCTCTTCTCTTCCTGCGGGTGAGCCCCCGCCGGAGTGCGGGCGGGTCGCCGCCTCACGGGTGGGCCACCGGCTTACGGGTGGCTCACCGGTCGGGGCGGGTCTCCTCCAACTCGGCGAACTCCGGCGGGATTTCACCGGTCTCCTGGAACGTCCGCCACTGTTCGACGCCGTCCAGCGTGCCCTCCTTGACCTCCCGCAGGAAGCCCCGGATCCACTCGGCCTGCGCCTCGACCATGTGCAACTGATACTCGGTCTCCACGAGGAAGATCCGCGGCAGCGTCTCGTACAGCTTCATGAGTCCGCCGCGCACGCTCGCCGCCTGGACCTCGAGCGAGGCGAGCCGCTCCTCCAGAAGTCGCGTCACCTCGTCGGGGTGCACGACCCCCATGAGGGAGAGCGCGGTCTCGAAGATCGGGTACTCACGCGCGGGCACGGCGAGCAGGTCGGAGAGCCACTCGAGCGCTTCCTCCCGGCCGTCGTCGGTGATCCCGTAGAGCGTGCGCTCCGGCCGGTTCCCCTGCCGCTGCACGTCCGCGACCTCGACGAAGCCGTGCTTCTCCAGGTTCTGGACGACCGTATAGAGCGAGCCGTAGTTGATCTTCGTCGTGGTGTCCTTGCCACGCCGGCGCAGGGTCTGCGCGATCTCGTACGGGTGCATGGGCTTCTCCATGAGCAGCACCATCACCGCGAGGGCCAGCGGATTGCTCAGCTTGCGCCGCTTCGTGGCCACGGACCTCACCTCACCCCTCGCGCTCGACACCCCGTATCCGAATATCCGTAGCCGAACATATCGCGATAGACCCTCGGGGTCAACACACGATGTATCGCGAACCGGTCGGGTGCGCAAGAGGCGCGGACCGTGGCGCGGGGATCCGGTGGGAGCGGCCGCGGCAGATCCGGATCGCGGCCGCGTCACGCCGCCGGACGACGGTCCCCCTGCACGCGCGCGTGGAGGTGGCAGTCGTGCCAGCCATCCGCGTGCAGCAGCGCGCTGCGCTTCGTGCCCTCCAGGGCGAAACCCGACTTGAGGGCGACCCGGCAGGACGCCATGTTGCCCACGGCGTGCTGGAGTTCGAGGCGGTGGAAGCCGATCTCGTCGAGCGCCCACCGGGACAGCGCGGCGACGGCGCGCGGGGCGACCCCGGCGCCCCGCGCCGCGGGCAGGACCCAGTAGGCGACCTCGGCCAGCCCCTCGTGAAGAGACAGGGAGCGCAGCCCTGTGCGGCCCAGCACCTCGCCGGTGTCCGCCGTGGCGAGGGCCCAGCTGACCCGCTGCTCGCTGTCCCAGCCGTCACGCCACTCCGTCATCCAGGCGCGCGCCTCGTCCTCGGACTCCGCGATCCGCGCGTGCCAGTGCTGGATCGCCGGGTCGCGGAACGCCGCGTACACGGCGGGCACGTCGTCGTCCCGCCAGGGCCTCAGGACGAGACCGCCCTCGGCCTCGATGGTGGGCTGGGGGCCTCGGGCGAGCGTGCCGGTGGCCAGGATCTGCGGAATCGTGATCGGCATGGGCCCCATCCTGCCCCCGGCCGCCCGCTTCCGGCCGTGGTTCCCGGGGACCGGCGGCCGCCCGTAGGCTGGTCCGCGATGAGACGTAAGCGGCGCATTCCGCCCTCCCCGCTGCCACAGCGCGACGGCATCGACGCCTTCCGGGTCATGCTGCCGCTCGTCGGCGCCTGGAGCACGGTGCGCGACCACCTCGTGGAGCGGCTCGCGGCCGGGCCCGCGGTGATCGACGCGATGCTGCGCGAGGGGCGGATCGTGGGCGCGGACGGGGCCGCGGTGGCGGCGGACGCGCCCTATGCGCCGGGCGCCTGGGTGTGGTTCCACCGCGACCTGGCGCCCGAGGAGCCGGTGCCGTTCCCCATCGGGATCGTGTACCGGGACGAGCACATCGTCGTCGCCGACAAGCCGCACTTCCTGGCGACGACACCGCGCGGCAGCCATGTCACCGAGACCGCGCTGGCGCGCCTGCGGCGCGAGTTGGACCTGCCCGCGCTCGGGCCGGCGCACCGGCTCGACCGGCTCACCGCGGGCCTCGTCCTGTTCGTCGTGCGGCCCGAGGAACGCGGCGCGTACCAGGCGCTGTTCGGCGACAAGCTCGTACGCAAGGAGTACGAGGCCGTGGCCGCCCACGACCCGGGCATCGACCTGCCGAGGACCGTGCGCAGCCGGATCGAGAAGGAGCGCGGGGTGCTTGCCGCGCGTGAAGTGCCGGGCGCGGAGCCGAACGCGGAGAGCCGGATCGAGCTCGTCGAGCGGCGCGGCGGGCTCGGCCGCTACCGGCTGCTCCCCCACACCGGCCGCACTCACCAGCTGCGCGTCCACATGAACGCGCTCGGCCTGCCGATCCTCGGCGACCCGATCTACCCGGTGATCGCCGACGAGGTGGCGCCGGACGACTTCCGCCGCCCGCTCCAACTCCTCGCCCGGACCCTTGAGTTCAGGGATCCGGTGACGGGCCGGGAACACCGCTTCGAGAGCGGGCGGACGCTCGAGGCCTGGTCGGCGTACGAACAGTGGGCGGGCGGCGGGCCGACGGCGCCCGCCCACTGTTCGTGACGCCTGCGCGCGGCCCGGTCAGTAGCCGCGCCACCAGCGCAGGAAGCGCCGCCAGGCGCCCTGCGGCGGTGCGGCGGGCTCCGGGAACGCGGCGGACGGCTGCTGCGGCTCCGGGGCGGGCACCGCGGCGGGGGCGGGCGCCGGCGGGGCGTGTGTCGACACCTGCCATTCGTCGCGCGGCTCCGGGACCGGCCGGAAGCCGGGCTTGGCGACGACGTCCTGCGGCGGGCGCGGCTCGAACTTCACCGGCAGCTCCACCAGGTGCTGCGAGAGGATCGACGAGCGCCAGCGCAACTCGTGCTCGTGCACGGAGAGTTCGACATCGGGAAGGCGCATCAGGAGTGCGTCGACGCCGATGTCGGCGATGGCGCGGCCGATGTCCTGCCCGGGGCACTCGTGCGGTCCGCCACCGAAGGCGAGATGCGAACGGTTGCCCTGCATGTTGGCGGTCAGGTCGGGGCGCACGACAGGGTCGACGTTGCCGGGCGCGATGCCGAAGATCAGGCCGTCTCCCCGGCGGATGTGCCGGCCGCCGAGCTCGGTGTCCTCCTTGGCGAAGTAGCCGACCATGGCGCTGAACGGCGGCTCGTCCCACAGGGACTGCTCGACCGCCTCGGGCACGGTCATCTGGCCGCCGTTGAGCCGGGCGCGGAAGCGGGGGTCGGTGAGGACCACGCGCAGCACGTTCGCGATGAGGTTGGCCGTGGCCTCGTAGGCGGCGATCAGGACGAGGCGCAGGTGCTGGGCGACCTCGTCGTCGTCGAGAGCGGCGGGCTGGGCGATGAGGTGACTGGTGAAGTCGGCCTCGGGGTGGGCACGGCGGCGGGCGGTGAGCCTGGTGAGGACGCCCATGATGTATTCGTTGCTGGCGATGGCGGTCTCGGTGCCCTTGATCATGTCGCGGGCGGCCTGCACCATCCGCTCGTTGTACTCCTCGGGCATGCCGAAGATCCGGCACATCACCATCATCGGCAGATGCTCGGCGAACTGGCTGACGACGTCCGCCTCGCCGATCTCGCAGATCTTGTTGACCAGCTCGTTCGAGGCGCGGTTGATGAAGCGCCGCAGGCCACGGGCCTCGATGGTGCCGATCGCCCCGGTGACCGCGCCGCGCAGCCGCTGGTGGTCGGCGCCTTCGGCGAAGCTGCAGATGGGCTGCCAGCTGAAGACGGGGGCGAGGGGGTTGGTGGGGGTGACGCTGCCGTCGAGGACCGCGTTCCATTGGCGCGCGTCGCGGTTGAACTGGGAGGTCGAGCGGACCATGTGCAGGTTCTCGCTGTGCCCGAGGACCGCCCACATCGGCACGTCGTCGTGGATCAGGACGGGGGCGACGGGGCCGTGTTCGGCGCGCAGCTTCTCGTACACGGCCGCGAGGTCGTCGTCCGCCTCGGGACCGTAGAGCCGGCGCAGGCCGCCGGGACCCAGGGCGTGGGCCGGGCAGCCGGGCGGCGGACTGAGCGCGGCCTCGTCCGTGCCGGCGTGTGAGTGGGAGGGAGTCGTCACGGTGATCGCTCCGGTCGTGTGGAAAGTCTGTGTGGAAGAGGCTGTGTCGAAGAAGAGGGCGGCGGGCACCGGCCGGGTCAGACGCGGGCGAGCGCCAGTTCGTGCAGATAGCGCATCAGCGTCATCAGGACGTCCCGGCTGGAGGCGCGGCGCCGGGCGTCGCACTCGAGGATCGGGACGTCCGGGTCGAGGTCGAGAGCCTGGCGCAGTTCGTCGGCGGGGTAGCGCGGGCCGTCGGGGAAGGCGTTGTTGGCGATGACGAACGGCACGCCGCGCTCCTCCAGGCGCCCGATCACGTCGAAGCTGACTTCGAGGCGGCGGGTGTCGATGAGCACGACGGCGCCGAGCGCGCCCTCGAACAGGCCGTTCCACAGGAACCAGAAGCGCTCCTGGCCGGGGGTGCCGAAGAGGTAGAGCACCAGCTCGTCCGTGATGCTGATGCGTCCGAAGTCCATGGCGACCGTGGTGGCGGTCTTCGTCTCGGAGCCGTAGTTGTCGTCGACTCCGATGCCCGCCTGGGTCATGGTCTCTTCGGTGGTGAGCGGCCTGATCTCGCTGACGGATCCCACCATCGTGGTCTTGCCCACGCCGAATCCGCCCACGATGACGACCTTCACCGCGGCCGTGACCGTGTCGGGCAGATGGTCCTCGCTCCGGGGCCCCGGAATCTGGGGTCCGTCCCGGAGCGTGTCAGAGCTTTTGAAGTCCATGCATCACCGCTTCGAGGAGGGAACGGTCGGCGACGGCACCGCGGATGACGGGGGCGCGTGCCTGGACCAGTTCGGCCGCGAGGAGTTCGCCGAGCAGCACGGTGACCACGCTGAACGGCAGACTGAGGTAGGCCGAGATCTCGGCCGTGGACAGGGGTGACTTGCACAGCCGTAACAGGGCTGCCTGTTCGGGCGGCGCCGCGGGCGGGGGGTCGGCACGCGCGACGATCAGGGTGACCAGGTCGAGCGGCGCGCGCTCGGCCCCCTCGCCGCCGCCCGTGATGGTGTACAGGCGTTCGGGGTTGGCGCCCTTGCCGTCCGCCCCGCGGCGTTCGCGCTGCGGCGGCTCCGCCCGGGAGGGTTGCGGGGGATGTGTCATACGGTCTGCCCGTTGCGCCGGGGCGGACTGGTCAGGTGTGCGCCGATACGTACGACGAGGTCGCGCATGCGGTTGCTGATGAGTCCGGCGTCCACGTGGGCGTCGGCGAGGACCGCGAGGTACGCGCCCCTGCCCGCGGCCATGAGATAGAAGAACCCTCCGCTGACCTCGATGATGACCATGCTCATCCGGCCGTCGCTGTCCGGGATCTCGCTGGCCACCGCGGTCGCGAGGCTCTGGAGTCCGGCGCAGGCGGCGGCGATGCGGTCGGCGGCATCGGGGTCGCCGCCGTAGCGGGCGATGCGCAGGCCGTCCGCGGAGAGCACCACGACCTGCCGGGTCTGGGGCACGCCGTCGGCGAGCTCCTTGAGCATCCAGTCGAAGTTTGCCCTTTGCTGGATCACTGGCGGTCTCCCTCATCGACCTGCTGGTTGGTTCCGGAGGGCTCGCCCGACGCGTCGCCCTGCCCGTCACCCTTGAGCCCGTTCATGAACGCCTCGACCCACAGGCCCGGTTCGGGCTGGTCCGGCTTCTCGGGTTCGGCCTCGGAGGCCGGCACCGGGATGGGGGTCCACTGCGGGGGCTGGTCCGCGCGGGGCGCCGCCCCGCTGCCGTGCTCGGGCGCCCTGGGCGTCACGATGATCTGCTGGTCGATGACCTTCGTGTCGACCTTCCTGCGGCGCTGCGGCAGGCCGTTGGCCCGCCACTCGGTGACGACGGGGACGTCGTCCTCCATGGCGGCCATCAGCGGCGCGGAGGGGCGGGGTCCCGTGGTGGGGCGGCGCAGCTTCTTCTTGCGGGGCTCCTCCACGATGGGCTCGCCGTCGTTGTTGACGCGAGGCACGCCGGAGGCGCCGATGCCGTGCGCGAGGCCGGGCGCGGGGTCGGTCGTCATCATGATCCGCGGCACGATGAGGACGGCGCGGACGCCGCCGTACGCGGACTGGCGCAGCGCGACCTGCATGTCGTACATCTGCGAGAGCCGGCCGACGACGGCCATGCCGAGGCGGGGGTTCTCGCCGAGGTCGTTGAGGTCGATACCGGCCTTCGCGCGGGCGAGCATCTCCTCGGCGCGGGCGCGGGCCTCCTCGCTGAGGCTGACGCCGCCGTCCTCGATCTCGATGGCGATGCCGGTCTGCACCTCGACCGCGGTGACGTGCACCTTGGTCTGCGGCGGCGAGTAGCGCGTCGCGTTGTCCATGAGTTCGGCGAGCGCGTGGATGAGCGGCTCGACGGAGATGCCGCGGATGGCGACCTTGGCGATCGAGTGCAGTTCGATGCGGGGGTATTCCAGGATGCGCGACATGGCGCCGCGCAGCACGCTGTAGAGCGGAACCGGCCGGGGCCACTGGCGGCCGGGGCGGGCGCCGCCGAGGACGGTGATGGAGTCGGCGAGCCGGCCGATCAGCGCGGTGCCGTGGTCGATGCGCAGGAGGTCGTCGAAGACCTCGGGGTTACGGCCGTGGTCCTCCTCCATCTCGCGCAGTTCGGCGTTCTGCTTGTGCACGATGGACTGGACGCGGCGCGCGATGGAGACGAAGGCGCGCTGCGCGGCGTCGCGCATGTTCTCCTCGCGGTCGATGAGGTCGAGCACCTCGGCCATCAACCTGCGCTGCGCGTGCGGCAGTTGGGAGTGCGCGGGGTCGCTCTCGACGACGACCTTGACGGCTTCCGAGGCCGTGTCGCCGGAGCGCAGCCGGTACAGGGACTCGGGCAGCAGATACCTGGCCATCCACTGGGCCTCGTCGTCACGGGCGGCGAGGCCGCGTTCCAGGTGCGCGACCTGGCGGGCGGACTGGGCCCGCTCCCATTTGATCGTGCGGCCGCGGCGTACCGCCTCGGCGGCCACCAGGATCAGCAGAAGCGTGGCGAGGCCGCCGCACAGGGCGACGGCGAGCCGCGCGGGCTGCGTCACCACCGCGACGGCGGCTCCGGTCGCCGCGGCCATGGCCACGGCGGGCAGCAACAGCACACGTGTGTAGGGGATTTCTCGGCCACCGGGAGGCGATTGAACACTCACCATGTATGCCCTCTGAACGGTCGGATCGGGGGAAATGTGTGGTCACGGGGACGTGCCGACATGCGCGTGGGGGACGAACTCGAACCATTTACAAGATTGGGAACAAACGCACGAATATGTGCCAACTCGGTGCGCTGCGGGCGAGCTTAGTCCCGCGGGATCACCGCTGTGTCATATTCCGCAAGCACCTGAAATGGCCGGACTGGAGGAATACACTCGGCTCCATTTGCACGCTCAGCCGCAGCTCGCACACATGGAGTGATCACGTCCGCCCTTGCGAAATCCCCGTCACGGACGGGCTGTCGGGCCTTCGGCGCGTGACGCGTGTGAGGTCAGAGGCCCACGATGCACGGGGCGCATCCGCTGTCGTCGCGGCGAGGACGGGGCGGCGACCGGTACGGAACGTTCGGGATCGCGGCGGCGCACGAGAATGACGCCTTCGGTCAGCCCGAAGAACAGCTCGGTACGCGGGGAGAGTTCACCCGAGGCGCGCGTGCACGCCCTGATCGGCGATCGGTGGCGGCAGCAACCGCCCGTGGATTTCCTTGAGTTCGGCGCGAACGCGCACGGACGGCACGACGGGGACGACCGGCACGCAAGCGCGAACGGCCTGGGTCCCCGCGCCCGCCAGGGGCGCGGGGACGGCGCGACCGGACATCACCGTCCTAGCCGACGGACGAGTACGCCACCACGCCGCGCCGCAACGCGTCCACGGCCTTGCGGGCGTTCTTGGCGACCGCGTTCCCGTCTCCCGCGCCGGAGACGGACGGCGCAGCGGCCGCGATCTGGCCGAGCACGTCGATGACCTGCTTGCACCAGCGCACGAAGTCACCGGCGGGCATGTCCGCCTCACGCAGGACCTCGTCCAGGCCCTTGCCGGACGCCCACTGGTGCGCGGCCCAGGCGAAGCCCAGATCGGGTTCGCGCTGACCGACCCCCTCGGTCTGGCTGATCTTGAACTCTTCCTCCAGGGCGTCGAGCCGGCCCCAGATGCGGACCATCTCGCCGAGTGCCGCCTTGGCCTTGCCGGACGGCAGCTTGGGCGCGAGCGCGTCGTCGCCGACGCGGGCCTCGAACACCAACGCCGAGACGCACGCGGCCAGTTCGGCCGGGCTGAGGCCTTCCCAGACCCCGTCGCGCAGGCACTCGCTGGCGAGCAGATCGAGCTCGCCGTAGAGCCGCGCGAGGCGCTTGCCGTTCTGCGTGACCTCGTTGCCGCGCAGATAGTCCATCTCGGTCAGCAGGGCCACGATGCGGTCGAAGGTCCGGGCGATCGTGTTCGTCCGGCCCTCGATGCGGCGCTCCAGCTGCTGCGTGTCGCGTCGCAGCCGGTAGTAGCGCTCGGCCCAGCGGGCGTGGTCCTCGCGCTCGTCGCAGCCGTGACAGGGGTGGGCGCGCAGCTCGGCGCGCAGCCGCGTGATCTCACGGTCGTCGGCCGCCGCCGCGCGGCCCTTGCGGTGCCGGTCGGGCACGATGTGGCCGGCCTTGGTGCGCAGCGCGGACGCGAGGTCCCGCCGCGACTGGGGCGAGCGCGCGTTGAACGACTTGGGGATGCGCATCCGCTCCAGCGCCTCGACGGGCACCGGGAAGTCGATCGACGCGAGCCGCTTGACCTGGCGCTCGGCGGTCAGGACCAGCGGGCGCGGGCCGTCGTGCTGCTCGAAGCCACGGTGTCCGTTCGACCGGCCGGCCGGGATGCCGGGGTCGAGGACGAGCGCGAGCCCGGCGAACTTGCCGGAGGGGACGTGGATGACGTCGCCCGGCTTGAGCTTCTCCAGGGCGGCGGCCGCGGCGGCGCGCCGCTGGGCCGCACCCTGCTTGGCGAGGTCCGTCTCGCGGTCCTTGAGCTCGCGCCGCAGCCGCGCGTACTCCTCGAAGTCCCCCAAGTGGCAGGTCATGGAAGCCTTGTAGCCTTCCAGGCCCTCCTCGTTGCGCTGGACCTGACGGGAGATCCCGACGACCGACTTGTCGGCCTGGAACTGCGCGAAGGACGTCTCGAGCAGCTCGCGCGAGCGGTGCCGCCCGAACTGCTCGACCAGATTCACCGCCATGTTGTACGAGGGCTTGAAGCTGGAGCGCAGCGGGTACGTGCGCGTGCCCGCGAGTCCCGCGAGGTGCTCGGGGCTGAAGCCGCGCTGCCACAGGACGACCGCGTGGCCCTCGACGTCGATGCCGCGCCGGCCGGCCCGGCCGGTGAGCTGGGTGTACTCGCCGGGCGTGATGTCGGCGTGCTGCTCGCCGTTCCACTTGACGAGCTTCTCCAGCACGACGGACCTGGCCGGCATGTTGATGCCGAGCGCCAGGGTCTCCGTCGCGAAGACGGCCTTCACGAGACCGCGTACGAACAGCTCCTCGACGACCTCCTTGAACGTCGGCAGCATGCCCGCGTGATGGGCGGCGATGCCGCGCTCCAGGCCTTCGAGCCACTCGAAGTACCCGAGGACGTGCAGGTCCTCGTCGGGGATCGCGGCCGTGCGCTCCTCGACGATCTCGCGGACACGGGCGCGGGCCTCGTCGTCGTTGAGCCGCAGGCCCGCGTACAGGCACTGCTGTACGGCGGCCTCGCAGGCGGCGCGGCTGAAGATGAACGTGATCGCGGGCAGCAGCCCCTCGCTGTCGAGGCGCTCGATGACCTCGGGGCGGCCGGGCGTCCAGATCCGGGAACGCTGTCTGCGCTCGCGCTCGCGGTCCGCCTCGCGCACCATCTTGCCCTTGCGGCGGTCGCGCGGGTTGTACGAGCGGCTGGCCTCCATGCGGGCCATGCGCGTCAGGTCCGGGTTGACGGCCTTCTTGCGGCCCTCGCCCTCCTCGAAGAGGTCGTACATCCGGCGCCCGGCGAGCACATGCTGGAACAGGGGTACGGGCCGGTGCTCGGAGACGATCACCTCGGTGTCGCCGCGCACGGTGTCGAGCCAGTCGCCGAACTCCTCCGCGTTCGACACGGTCGCCGAGAGGGAGACCAGGGTGACGGACTCCGGGAGGTGGATGATCACCTCTTCCCAGACGGCTCCGCGGAAGCGGTCGGAGAGGTAGTGCACCTCGTCCATGACCACGTAGCCGAGGCCGAGGAGGGTCTGCGAGCCCGCGTACAGCATGTTCCGCAGGACCTCGGTGGTCATGACGACCACGGGAGCGTCCGCGTTCACGCTGTTGTCGCCGGTCAGCAGGCCGACCTTGTCGGCGCCGTACCGCTTGGCGAGATCGGCGTACTTCTGGTTCGACAACGCCTTGATCGGTGTCGTGTAGAAGCACTTCTTGCCCTGCCGGAGAGCCAGGTGGACGGCGAACTCGCCGACGATCGTCTTGCCGGAGCCGGTGGGCGCGGCCACCAGAACGCCCTTGCCCGTCTCGAGAGCCTGACACGCCTCGATCTGGAAGGGGTCGAGGCCGAAGTCGTACATCTCGCGGAAATCGGCGAGCGCGGTGGCCTGCTCGGCAGCGCGCTTACGTGCTGCCGCGTACCGCTCGGCCGGTGAGAGGTCCTCTGTCATCGTGCATTCGAGACTACCGGCCACCACTGACAACGGACGATCTTTATCGTGATCGGCCCCTTCCAAGGACGGGGCGCCACGATTTCCGGGGCGGGAGCCCACGACCGCCGGGGCCGGGGCCCATGATCTCCGGGCGTCAGGGCCCCACGATCAGCGCGGCCCGCGGCACGCACTCGACGGTGAGGGGCAGGCTTCCGAGCGGCTCCCCGTCGGCGTACCCGGTGATCCCCTCCGCGGCCAGTTCGACCTTCTTCGCGCGGTGGACGGTCACCGCGGGGTGATCGAGGTGGGTGCCCTTGTACACGCGCGGGAAGACCTTGAGCAGCGTCGTCCGCGAGCAGTCCCCGACGACCGTGATGTCGAAGAGCCCGTCCGTCATGTCGGCGCCCGCACAGATCTTCATGCCACCGCCGTACGACGTCCCGTTCCCCACGGCGACGAGCGTGGCCTCGACCTCCAGCGCGGAGCCGTCGTCGAGGGTGATCCGGTACGGGACGGGCTTGAAAGCGGCGAGCTCGGCGATGATCGCGAGGTCGTACTTGAAGCGGCCGCCGGGCCAGCGCATCCGGTTGCCCCGGTCGTTGACCCGGGAGTCGAAACCCGAGGCCAGGACGGTGCCGAACCAGTGTCCGTCGGCCCGCCCCAGGTCGAGCTCGCGGAGCCGCGACCCCTTGAGCGCGTCGGCGACGAGGGCGCCTGCCGCCGCCGGGTCCCGCACGGGCAGTCCGAGGGAGCGGGCGAAGTCGTTTCCTGTCCCGACGGCGATCACGCCGAGCGGGGTGCGGGTGCCCGCGACGGCCTGGAGCGCGAGGTTGGCCATGCCGTCACCGCCTACGGCTATGAGGGCTCCGGTGCCGGCGCGGACCGCGCCGCGCGCGCGTGTGAGCGCGTCGTCGGCGTCCTCCCCCACGACCGTACGCACGGAGAAACCGGCCGCCCGCAACGCGGAAGCGGCCGGCTGCGCCGCCTGGGCGCCCCGGCCGCGCCCGGCGGTGGGATTGACGAAGAGGGTGATCTCGCTGGTCACGGGCGGACCTTACAAGATCGTGCCGCCCTGTCAGGTCACGTCGTCATAACCGTTGACCCGGTCATGGTCCGAGCTCGCCTGCTCGGGCAGCCCGCCGGCGGCCGAGACGGGCTCGGGCGTGAGGTCCAGGTGGGAGGCCTCGTCGTCGTCCAGGTCCTCGCGGTCCCTGGCCTTGCGGCGGTCGTTGAGCAGGGAGAAACCGGCGGCCGCGAAGTACAGGACCCAGATGGGTCCGGCGAGCGCCAGCATGCTCAGCGGGTCGGTGCTGGGCGTGGCCACGGCCGCGAAGACCGTGATGCCCATGATCATGGCGCGCCACCACCCGATCATCCGCTTGCCCGTGAGCACCCCGGTGAGGTTGAGCATCACGAGGAGCAGCGGCAGCTCGAAGGAGAGCCCGAACACGACCACCATGCGCGTGATCAGGTCCAGGAGATCGTCCAACGGCAGCTGGTTGTCGACACCGCCCGGTGAGAAGTCGAGCAGCACCCTCGCCATCGTGGGGAGGGTCTTGTACGCGAAGAAGGCGCCGCACAGGAACAGCGGGAAGCCGGTGGCGACGAAAGCGGTCGCGTACTTCTTCTCGTGCTTGTGCAGGCCGGGCGCGACGAAGCCCCACAGCTGGTAGAGCCAGACCGGCGACGCGAGCACGACGCCCGCCATCAGCGAGATCTTCAGCGCGAGCGTGAACGGCGTCAGCAGACCGTTGAGCACGATCCGCGCGCACGTCTCGTCGTGCTGTCCCTTGTTCGCCTGCGCGGCGAGCTCGGCGAAGCTCGACTTGCAGCCCACCGAGTCGAGCACCGGATTGGTGAAGAACTCGATGATGTCCTTGTAGAAGAAGGCGGCGACGATCGTGACGACGACGATGGCCAGCAGGGCCTTCGCGAGCCGGTTGCGTAGCTCACGCAGGTGTTCCGCGAGCGGCATCCGCCCCTCGGGATCCTTCTCCGTCTTGCGGGCAGACTTGAGCAACCCACGTCCTCATCTCGTGCGACAGGCCGCCTTCGCGGGGCGGCCCGGGATCAGCGCTGCGAAGTCTGGTCGGTCGGCTCGGTGACCGGGCGGCCGCCTGTCACGTCACCGGGGGCGGCCTTGATCGTGCGCTGCGCCGGGGTCTGCCCGTCGTGCTGCGGCGGGTCGGCCGGCGCGGTCTGCTGACCGTCGGACTTCATGGCCTTGGCCTCGCTCTTGAGAATGCGGGCCGACTTGCCCAGCGAGCGCGCCATGTCGGGAAGCTTCTTCGCGCCGAACAGCAGGACGATGACGACGAGGATCAGAATGATCTCGGGGGCGCCGATCTTTCCGAACATAAGCGTTTACCTTCTCACCGAGGCGGCAGGGGCGGGGCTGCCGGTACAGATCGGACTGGTGTCCGACCACCGTGCTGGCAGCGATCGTATCCCGCAGGGGTGAACAGGGGGCAATCCCTCTGCGTACTCCCAGTTGCGGTCCGCGCCTCGCTCGACGGGCCGCGCCTCGCAGCGTACCCGCCCGGCCCCGCAACCCGACAGGGCAGCGGGGTAAAGCGCTTACCAGCATGTCTCCCCCGTCACATTCGACGGGTCCCGCGATCAGAGAAGCTCGCGGCTCGTGCGGGCCGTGCCGGTCGCCGCCCGCTCCAGATCCTCCGCCGCGCGGTTGATCTGCTGTGTGGTGTCGGCGACTTGGCGCCCGAGGCGCTGCGCCTCGACAAAGACCTTGACCGCGAGCACGCCGAGCACGGCGAGTCCCACGAACCCCACAGCAATCGCCAGCATCGCCCAGAACATGGGCCGAGCCTAGACGGTCTGGTGGAGGCGGAGCGTGCTCACCCCTCCGCCGGTGAGGAGTTCGATGATGCGCTCCCCGGCCGGCTTGCGTACGGCGGCGCCGCACTCGGGGCAGGTGAACGAGTAGAACGTGGTGCGGCGGGTGGCGCCTATGGCCAGGCGCAGGGCGCCCGCGGAGAGTTCGAACCGCTCACGGCACTCGGGGCAGGCGGCCTTGAAGAGCACCGGACCCACCATCGCGGACAATCCACCCATTTCGACCATCCCAGACTTTTCAGAACTTCCCGAACTTCTGGCGCCCCCGGGCCGCACCGCGGTCAACGGCACGCCCACCCTGCTCACCCCGGCCGCGCATGTGGGGGTCGTCACGACCCGCCCGCGGCCAACGGCCCTACCCCTGCCCGTCGTACGCGGCCAGCGCGTCCGCGGCAGCCTGCCGCGCACTCGCGGCGAGCCCGAGCGGCGAGACGATACGCCCGTCGCGGCCGAGCCGGAGCGCGAGCCGCCGCAGCGACGAGGGGTCCGGCGTGCGCAGCGTGATCCGCAGGCCGCCGTCCGCCAACTCCTCGGCGCTGTCGTGCGGGTAGTACTCCGCGACCCAGCGTCCGCCGGGACCGACCTCGACCACGACCTCGGGGTCCTCGGCCGCGGGCTGCACGAGCCCCTCGGACAGGTCTCGCAGTTCGATCTCCGGCGGCGCGGACGGCTCGTCCAGGATCCGGATCTCGGCGACCCGGTCGAGGCGGAAGGTGCGCCGCGCCTCGGAGCGCCGGCACCAGGCCTCCACGTAGGTGTGGCCGACACTCACCAGGCGAATGGGGTCGATCTCCCGCTCGGTGAGCTCGTCGCGGGCCGGGGAGTAGTAGCGGATCCACAGCCGGCGCCGCTCCGAGATCGCCCGGTCGACGTCGGCGAAGACGCCGCCCTCGGACTCGAAGGTCACCGAGAGCCGGGCGCTCGCGCCGGCCGCCTCGCCGGCCGCGGCCTCCAGCTTCGCGGTGGCCCGCAGGAGCGCGAGCCGGTCGCTCTCCCTGAGGCCGGGCAGCGTGGACACGGCACGGGCGGCGACGAGCAACGCCGTCGCCTCGTCGGCGGCGAGCCGCAGCGGCGCGGCGACGTCGTCCGGGTTGTGCCACCAGATGCGGTCGCCGTCCGTGTCGATGTCGAGGAGGTCGCCCCCACGAAAGCTCGTCCCGCACAACGGCAGGATGTCGAGGTCCGAGATCAGCTCGTCCTCGGTGATCCCGAACGCGCGGGCGACGTCCTCGACGCGCGCTCCCGGGCGTTCCCGCAGATACGTCACGAGGGACAGCATCCGCCGGGTCTGGTCGATGGCGTTCGTGGCCATTGGTCCTCGTTCCCCTCAGCCCTTGGCCACGGCACGCAGCCGGTCGACGACCTCGGCCCGCAGCTCGGCGGGTTCGAGCACGACCACGTCGGGCCCGAACTCGACCAGCCAGGCATCGAGCCCGTGCCCGTAAGGAATCTCCAGTTCGTCCCAGCCGTCGCCGAGGTCGCGTACGGCGGAGGCCTTGGCGCGCAGCGGATAGCCGGAGCCGGTGCGCAGCCTGATGAGGGCCGTGCGGTCGGCGGTCTCCCCGGCCCAGCTCGCGACGGTCTCGCGGACGGTCACGACGTCGGGCACGTCGGCGGTGAAGCGGCCGGCCCGCGAACGGACCTTGCCGGTGATGCGGGAGAGCCGGAAGACGCGCTCGGCGCCACGGTCACGGTCCCAGCCGGCGAGATACCAGTGACCGCGCCAGCACTCCAGCGCCCACGGCTCGACATGCCGCTGCTCGGGCCGCGCGGCGGTGGCCTTGCGGTAGTCGAAGACGACGGGGCGCCGGTCGCGGCAGGCCAGCATCAGGGGTTCGAAGGACGCCTCGTGCGCGGGGATACGGGGTTCGAGGGCCGAATGCGCCTCGTACGGGTCGACGTCCTCGGGGAGTCCCGCGGCCCGCAGCTTCTGCAGGGCTCCGCTGGCGGCGCCGGCGAGGCGGGCCTGCTGCCAGACCTTCGCGGCGAGGCCGAGCGCGGCGGCCTCCTCGGCGTCGAGGGTGACGGGCGGCAGCCGGTTGCTGTCGCGGCGGGCGAGATAGCCGATCTCCCCGTCGAGGCTCTCCACGGTGGCGATGACCAGCCCCAGCTCGCGCAGGTCGTCCTTGTCGCGCTCGAACATCCGGTTGAAGCTGTCGTCGGAATTGGCTTCCAGGTAGGCCTCGATGGAACCGCGCAGCTCACGCTTGCTGAGCGGGCGTCCCGTCCCGAGCAGACACAGCGCCAGATTCATCAGCCGCTCGGCCTTCGCAATGGCCATCGACGCCCTACGTCCTCTCTTCGAGAGCCCTGGGCTCTCCCCCATCCGAACGTCGACCGTACCGCTCCGGAGTGTCGTGGCAAAAGCCGAAGGCCCATGCCAGGAGGCATGGGCCTTCGGTTGACCGCTTGTGGTGACAGCCTGATCAGACCGTGACCGCGTCGGTGACGATCAGACCGCGACCAGGTCGCAGACGAAGATCAGCGTCTCGCCGGGGGCGATCACGCCGCCACCGGCACCACGGTCGCCGTAGGCGAGGTGGGCGGGGATGGTCAGCCGACGGCGGCCGCCGACCTTCATGCCCTGGATGCCCTTGTCCCAGCCGGTGATGACCTGGCCGGCGCCGAGCTGGAACTCCAGCGGGTTGCCGCGGTTCCAGGAGGCGTCGAACTCCTCGCCGGTGGAGAAGGCCACGCCCACGTAGTGGACCTTGACGTAGTCGCCGGGCTTGGCGACGGCGCCGTCGCCCTCCCAGATCTCCTTGATCTCCAGGTCAGCCGGCGGCTGGCCCTCGGGGAAGTCGATCTCGGGCTTCTCGATGCTCACGTCTCTTGCTCCTGCTGATAAACGGTTGGGCAACCCGGACAGTCTTGCATCCCGCAGGGTCAGGACGTGGCCAGGATGTCGACGACGAACACGAGCGTCGAGTTGGCCGGGAGCGTGTCGCCCTTGGCCTGCTTCCCGTACGCCTGGTCGGCCGGGATCACGAGCAGGACGCGGTCGCCCACGTGCTTGCCGACGAGACCCTTGTCCCAGCCCGGGATGACCTGGCCCTGGCCGATGATCGTGGAGAAGGGCTGGCCGGCGGTCCACGAGGAGTCGAAGAGCGTGGCCTTCGGCTTGCCCTCGTTGATCTTCCAGGCGGCACCGCTGTACTGCATGGTGACCGTCTTGCCGCTCTTGACCTCGGCGCCCTTGCCCTGGATCAGGACCTGGTCGACCAGCTTCTTCGGCGGGTCGTTCTTGGGCACGGAGATCGTCGCGGGCTCGGGCTTGTCGGCCTTGATCTGCGGCAGGTTCGACGGGATGGACGCCTGCGTGCCGGTCGCCATCTTCGGGGTGACCTTGCCGACGTCGATGGCGAAGACCAGCGTGTCGGTGCCGGTGACGCCGGCCTGCTGGTTGCCCTGGCTGCCGAAGCCGGCGGCGGGCGGCGCCACGACGAGGACACGGCTGCCCTCCTTCTGGCCGACCAGCGCGTCCGCGAACGCCGGGATGACCGACTTCGAACCCGCAGTGATCATCTGCGGGCTGCCGCCCTGCTGGTAGGAGCTGCCGAGGTCCTTGCCGCTCTTCCAGACCTTGCCGGTGAAGTTCATCGACACCAGGTCGTCCTTCTTGACCACGGCGCCGTCACCCTGCGACAGCGTGTGCACCACGAACTTGCCGCTCGGCTCGGCCTTCGGCACGGTGATCTTCGCCTGCTTGCCGAGGGCGCCGCTGATCTGCGGCATGGGCGAAGCCGAGTCGACGGGCTTGGGCGCGGCCGCCTCGGCCTGGGGCGAGGAGGACGCCGAATCCGCCTTGTCCGTGTCGCTCTTCTTGTTGTCATCACCCCCGCACGCCGTCGCGGTCAGCGCCAGAGCCGGGACGATGAGCAGAGCAGCAAGTCGGCGTCGCACAGTGATCCTCAGGTTGCGGGGTTACGTGAGTACGTTCCAGCCACTGTAGGCCCTCACGTCACATACCCGGGGTACCTCACACGCGGCAAAGGGCCCCGTACGTAGATCACGTACGGGGCCCTGGGCCGTTGGTGGGCCGGCCGTCCTACATTCCGGCGATCAGCTTCTCCACCCTGTCGTCCACCGACCGGAAGGGGTCCTTGCACAGCACCGTCCGCTGCGCCTGGTCGTTCAGCTTCAGGTGCACCCAGTCGACCGTGAAGTCACGGCGCTGTTCCTGGGCCCTGCGGATGAAGTCGCCCCGCAGCCGCGCGCGCGTCGTCTGCGGCGGCACCGACTTGCCCTCGAAGATCTTGAGATCGTTGCAGATGCGGGCCGCCTGCCCCTTCCTCTCCAGAAGGTAGTAGAGGCCCCTGCGGCGGTGGATGTCGTGATACGCGAGGTCTATCTGCGCGACCCGCGGATGCGACATGGTCATGTTGTGCTTGGCCCGGTACCGCTCGATGAGCTTGTACTTCATCACCCAGTCGATCTCGGTGCCGATCCGGTCGAGGTCCTCGGCCTCGATCGAGTCGAGAACGCGGCCCCACAGTTCGAGGACCTGCTCGACGGTGCCGGTGCGGATCCCGCGGCGCTCGCAGAAGTCCACGGCCTTCTCGTAGTACTCGCGCTGCACCTCGAGGGCGGATGCCTCGCGGCCGCTGGCCAGACGCACCTTGCGCCGGCCGGTGATGTCGTGGCTGACCTCGCGGATGGCCCGGATCGGGTTCTCCAGGGTGAGGTCACGCATGACCGTGCCGGCCTCGATCATGCGGAGCACGAGGTCGGTGGCGCCCACCTTGAGGAGCATCGTCGTCTCGGACATGTTCGAGTCGCCGACGATGACGTGCAGGCGCCGGTAGCGCTCGGCGTCCGCGTGCGGTTCGTCGCGGGTGTTGATGATGGGGCGGGAACGCGTGGTCGCGGAGGACACGCCCTCCCAGATGTGCTCGGCACGCTGGCTCACGCAGTACACGGCGCCGCGCGGAGTCTGCAGCACCTTGCCCGCGCCACACAGCAGTTGCCGTGTGACCAGGAACGGAATGAGGATGTCCGCGAGTCGCGAGAACTCCCCGTGACGGGCCACCAGATAGTTCTCGTGGCAGCCGTAGGAGTTTCCCGCCGAGTCCGTGTTGTTCTTGAAGAGATAGACGTCGCCCGCGATTCCCTCCTCGTGCAGGCGGCGTTCGGCGTCGACGAGCAGGCCTTCCAGAATGCGCTCGCCCGCTTTGTCGTGCGTGACCAACTCGGTCACGTTGTCACATTCGGGAGTTGCATATTCCGGATGCGACCCGACATCGAGATAGAGGCGGGCGCCGTTCCGCAGAAAGACATTGCTGCTGCGGCCCCATGACACGACACGGCGGAAGAGGTACCGCGCCACCTCGTCAGGAGACAGGCGGCGCTGTCCCCTAAACGTACATGTGACGCCGTACTCGTTCTCCAGCCCGAAAATGCGGCGGTCCATGAGTGAACATTACGCCTGATGCCCTGTACTGAAACCGGGTTCGACAGCACCGTTTCGATCATTTTCCGATGAGCTCGCGACACGCCCGGCGTTACGGGGAGCTGCGAGGACCCGCCCGGTGGCGAGGAGGACCAGCAGCGCGGCCACGCCCGCAGCTCCGGGAACGGCGAAGCCCCACACCGTGCCGCCCCACTCGACGACCGGTCCGGCGGCGGCGGTTCCGATCGACGTGCCCACCGTGAACGTCGTCACGAGCCACGAGAACGCCTCCGTCACCGTGCCCCGGGGCGCATGCCGGTCGACGATGATGAACGCGCAGGCGATCGACGGGGCGAGGAACACCCCCGCGAGCGCCGTCAGGGCCGTCATGGCCACGACGCCCGGCATCAGCACCAACGGCACGTAGAAGAGGGCCAGCAGGGCCACCAGCCACCGCAGCCGCCGCTCGGGGACGCCGGCCCACTGCCGCGCCCCGTAGACCGAGCCGCCCGCCAGCGCGCCGAGCCCGAGCGCCGCCATCAGCCAGCCGTACGTCACGTCGCCGCCGTGTCCGTCCGCGTACGAGACGCCCGCCACCGTGATCGAGCCCAGCGCCGTCCCGATGAACAGGAACGCCCCGAGGAGCGCGAGGAGTCCGGGCGAGCGCAGGGCGCCCAGCCAGTGCGCCTCACGCGGCGCCGAGCGCCACGCGCGCGAGGGCTGCGACACCACCACCGACAGCGCGCCGAGCACGCCGACGACGTTCAGGACAACGAGCGCGGCCTGCGCCGACCACAGCGAGACGCACACGGTGACGAGCAACGGACCGACGGTGAACATGACTTCCTGTGCCACCGCGTCCATGGCGTACGCGGTGTGCACCTGGTCCTCGCGCGGCAGCACGTTCGGCCACAGTGCGCGCAGCCCGCCCTCCAGGGGCGGTGTGAACAGGCCGGCCGCGCCCACGGCGAGGTACGCGAGCGCCGGTGACCCGGTCCCGGCGAAGGCGAAGACGGTCATGGCCAGGGCCGACGCCAGCGCTGCCGGGAGTTGCACGCGCGGCTGTCCCCGCAGGTCCACGAGCCGGCCGAGCAGGGGCTGCCCCACCGCGTTGGCGACGCCGTACACCGCGGCGAGCGCCCCGGCCAGGCTGTACGTGCCGCCCCCGGCGCGCACGAACAGCACGATCGCGATGGCGGCCGTCGCGTTCGGAAGCCGCCCCACCAAGGTGCCCGCCAGCAGCCGCGCCGCGTGCCGCGCCTTGAGGATCTCCGCATATCCCGCGGCCATCGCCCGCCCTCTCACCGCCCCGAGGCGCCCTGGGTTTTACGTATAACTTCGAGCGTCATACGTACCATGTCCGCAGGCCACGGGTCCACCCGAAGGCTCCGCCCACACCCCACGGAGGCATGAGTGACGACCGGGTCAGACGAGACGGCCCCCGCGCGCCCCACGAGCCGCGACGTCGCCCGCGCCGCCGGAGTCTCCCAGGCCGCCGTCTCTCTCGTACTCGGCGACAAATGGCGCGGCCGCGTCGCCGAAGCCACCGCCGAACGCGTCCGCGCCGCCGCCCGCGACCTCGGCTACCGGCCCAACCTCGCCGCCCGCAACCTGCGCCTCGGCCGCACCCGCACGGCCCTGCTCGTCGTCCCCGCCCTCACCAACGAGTTTTTCGCCGGCGTCTACACCGGCGCCGCCCGCGTCGCCGCGGAGCACGGCTTCGGCGTCGTGCTCTACCCCTCCCCCGAAGGCATCGGCCCCGCGCGCGACCCCTTCGACTCCGCACGCGCCGCCCTCGACGGCGTCCTCGCCTCCTCCATGGCCTCCGACGCCGTCACGGCCATCCGCGGCGGCGGACTCCCCCTCGTGATGCTCGACAGCGACCCCGACGACACGGCGGGCACCGGCGGCGCGGCCACCGTCAACCTCGACATCGCCGACGGGATGCTCCAGGTGACGGACCATCTGCTCGCCCTCGGCCACCGCCGGTTCCTGCACCTCGCCTCGGCCGTGCCCTCCTGGACCTTCGACGTACGGGCCCACGAACTCGCCGGCCGCACGGCCCGCGTCCCCGGAACCCACGTGAGCACCGTTCGCTCAGCCCTGACGGTCGAGGCCGCCCGCGCCGCCGCGCAGGCCGCGCTCGCCGCCCCGGGACCCCGCCCCACCGCGATCGTCTGCGACGACGACAAACTCGCCACCGGCGCCTACAAGGCCGCCCGCAGACTGGGCCTGCGCATCCCCGACGACCTGTCCGTCACCGGCTTCGACGACCTCTCGCTCGCCACCGCCGTCGAGCCCGAACTCACCACCGTGCGGCTGCCCGCGGAGCTCTTCGGCGAGCGGGGCATGGCCGCGCTCCTCGCCGTCCTGGACGGCCGCACCCCGCAGACCACCGCGCTCCCCGTCGAGTTGGTCGTCCGCGGCTCCACGGCCGCACCCCCGGGCTGACACGACGAACGGCGCCCCGACCGCTCGCACGGTCGGGGCGCCGTTCACCTCCGGGGGAAACCCGGCTCACTCCTCGTCGTCGGACTCCGCGTCACTGCTCTTCACCGGCTCGGCGGACGTCGCCGCACCGGCCTCGAGCAGCCGTGACAACTGCGGCCCCACGATGCGCTTGAACTTGCGCTGCTGCGGGCGCGTGCGGTCGAGGACCGCCACCTCGAGCCGCTCCGCGGGGATCTCCCGCTCACTGCCGTTGGTGTCCCGCGACAGCGCCTGCACCGCCAGCTTCAGAGCCTCCGCCAGGGTCATCCCGTCACGGTGACGCTGATCCAGATAGGTGCTGATCTGCTCCGCGTTTCCCCCGACCGCGACCGAGCCGTGCTCGTCGACGATCGAGCCGTCGTGCGGAAGGCGGTAGATCTGGTCACCGTCAGGGGTCTCGCCGACCTCCGCGACCACCAGCTCCACCTCGTACGGCTTCTCGGCCGCGCTCGAGAAGATCGTGCCCAGCGTCTGCGCGTACACGTTCGCCAGGCCACGCGCCGTCACATCGTCGCGGTCGTAGGTGTAACCACGCAGGTCGGCGTAGCGCACACCGCCGATCCGCAGGTTCTCGTACTCGTTGTACTTGCCGGCGGCGGCGAAGCCGATCCGGTCGTAGATCTCGCTGAACTTGTGCAGCGCACGGGACGGGTTCTCGCCGACGAACACGATGCCATCGGCATACTGCAGCACAACCAGGCTGCGACCGCGGGCGATGCCCTTGCGGGCGTATTCCGCCCGGTCGGCCATGGCCTGCTGGGGTGAGACATAGAACGGCGTCGACACCGGCTGTCCGTCCCTTTCTGTCAGTGACTCAGTGACTCAAGTCTCGGGCGAATGGCGCTTCGGGCATGACGGATGCGGACCGGTCAGAGAAGCGCGGCCCGCGGGCCGTCGGGCTGCTCGAGCCGGCGCTCGAGGATGGAACGGGCGATCTGCGCACCCTCCTCGTCTGTGAGCCTGCGGAACCCGTCGTCCGTGATCACGGTGACGATCGGGTAGATCCGGCGCGCCACGTCGGGACCACCGGTCGCCGAGTCGTCGTCCGCCGCGTCGTACAGGGCCTGCACGACGAGCGTCGTGGCCTCCTCCTCCGTCAGATCGTCGCGGAAGAGCTTCTTCATCGCCCCGCGCGCGAAGATCGACCCGGAACCGGTCGCCGCGTACCCGTGCTCCTCGCTCCGCCCGCCCGTGACGTCGTACGAGAAGATGCGGCCCTTGCCGCGGTCCACGTCGTACCCCGCGAACAGCGGCACCACGGCCAGGCCCTGCATGGCCATGCCGAGGTTCGACCGGATCATGGTCGAGAGCCGGTTCGCCTTGCCCTCCAGCGACAGCTGGGCGCCTTCCACCTTCTCGAAGTGCTCCAGCTCCAGCTGGAAGAGCTTCACCATCTCCACGGCCAGACCGGCCGTACCGGCGATGCCCACCGCCGAGTACTCGTCCGCCGGGAAGACCTTCTCGATGTCGCGCTGAGCGATCATGTTGCCCATCGTGGCCCGGCGGTCACCGGCGAGGACCACACCGCCGGGGAACGTCACGGACACGATCGTCGTGCCGTGCGGCGCCTCGATCGCACCCTTCACCGGCAACGCGCGGTTCCCGGGCAGGATCTCCGGCTGATGCACGGACAGGAAGTCCACGAAGGACGAGGATCCAGGCGTCAGGAAGGCTGCTGGTAGACGCCCGGTGCTACGAGTGTTGGCTTCCACGCGATTCCTTCCACGTAGGCGGCGGCGCGACGGACGACGTCGGGACGCATGTCCCAACTTGCCGATGGCCGAATTGCAGTTGAAGCACAGTACGTCAGGGACCCTACCCGCGGAACAGCGGTGATCCACATCCGTGGCCGGGTGCTTGGAACGGCTTCGGTCGACGACCAACCCGCCCCCGGCACCCCGGCCACGCCACCTTCGGTTCAAAGGTGGAACGAGCTACTCGCCGCCCTTTTGAACGAAGCTCCGCACGAAGTCCTCGGCGTTCTCCTCGAGGACGTCGTCGATCTCGTCCAGCACGGAGTCCACGTCGTCGCTCAGCTTCTCCTGGCGTTCCTTGAGGTCCTCGGAAGCCTGCGCGTCCTGCGCCTGCTCCTCGACCTCCTCGGTGGAACGCGTCGCCTTCTGCTGTCCGCCGCCGGTGTCCTTGGTCGCCATCTACCTCACCCCGCTCGGTTCGACGTTCTTGATCAGACCCTACAAGCCGGGTCCGACATCGGCCTCGCACTTCGTCCAACGTGCGAGGCCCACCTCTGTGATTCCCCTGCCGCCGGCTTTTCAGCCTCCGGACAGCACCCGGACCAGATCTTCGGCCGTGCGGCACCGGTCGAGCAGCTCCTTCACGTGATTACGCGTTCCGCGAAGGGGTTCGAGGGTCGGGACCCGCTGCAGAGAGTCACGGCCGGGCAGATCGAAGATCACCGAGTCCCAGGAGGCCGCGGCGACGTCGTCCGCGTACTGCTCCAGGCAGCGCCCGCGGAAGTACGCCCGGGTGTCCTCCGGAGGCTTCGTACGGGCCCTCTCGACGTCCGACTCGTCCAGGAGCCGCTTCATCCTGCCGCGGGCCACCAGACGGTTGTACAGGCCCTTCTCGGCCCTCACGTCGGCGTACTGGAGGTCGACGAGATGGAGCCGCGCGGCGTCCCAGTCGAGGTTGTCGCGGCGGCGGTAGCCCTCCATGAGCTGCCGCTTCGCGACCCAGTCGAGCTCTCCGGCCAGGCTCATCGGATCGCTCTCCAGGCGGCCGAGCACGTCCTCCCAGCGGGACAGGACGTCCTTGGTCTGCTCGTCGGCGTCCGCCCCGTAGCGCTCCTCGACGTACTTCCTGGCGAGCTCGAAGTACTCCATCTGGAGCTGCACCGCGGTGAGCGTGCGGCCGCTGCGGAGGGTGACCAGGTGTTGCAGGCCGGGATCGTGCGAGACCTGGTGGAGGGTGCGCACGGGCTGGTCGACGGCCAGGTCGACGGCGATGAAGCCGTCCTCGATCATGGAGAGGACCAGGGCCGTGGTGCCCAGCTTGAGATAGGTCGAGATCTCGGAGAGGTTCGCGTCGCCGATGATCACGTGCAGGCGGCGGTACTTCTCCGCGTCCGCGTGCGGCTCGTCCCTGGTGTTGATGATGGGGCGCTTGAGGGTCGTCTCGAGGCCGACCTCGACCTCGAAGTAGTCCGCGCGCTGGCTGAGCTGGAAGCCGTGCTCATGGCCGTCCTGGCCGATACCGACGCGGCCGGCGCCGGTGACGACCTGGCGGGAGACGAAGAAGGGCGTCAGGTGGCGCACGATGTCCGAGAAGGGGGTCTCCCTCTTCATCAGGTAGTTCTCGTGCGTGCCGTAGGAGGCGCCCTTGTTGTCGGTGTTGTTCTTGTAGAGGTGGATCGGCTGGGCCCCGGGAAGCTGGGCGGCGCGCTCGGCGGCCTCGGCCATGATGCGCTCGCCGGCCTTGTCCCACAGGACGGCGTCCCGCGGGTTGGTGACCTCGGGAGCGCTGTATTCGGGGTGTGCGTGGTCGACGTACAGGCGGGCACCGTTGGTGAGGATGACGTTGGCCAGGCCGATGTCCTCGTCGGTGAGCTGGCTGGAGTCGGCGACCTCCCGGGCGAGGTCGAAGCCTCGCGCGTCCCGCAGCGGATTCTCCTCCTCGAAGTCCCAGCGGGCGCGGC
The DNA here is from genome assembly GCF_042270245.1 of Streptomyces sp. NPDC055955. Lineage (NCBI taxonomy): Bacteria > Bacillati > Actinomycetota > Actinomycetes > Kitasatosporales > Streptomycetaceae > Streptomyces > Streptomyces sp. NPDC055955. Next base: position 3,612 of record NZ_JBHJYS010000012.1, on the reverse strand, counting down.
GCGCCCGGTGCATCGCCGCCGCGTAGGCGTTGACGATCTGGGACGAGGTGAGCATGGCATTGGCGTTCGGGTGGCCGGGGACGGAGATCCCGTACTCCGTCTCGATGCCCATTACTCGCCGTACGGTCATGCGGCCCTCCTTGCCCGGCGGCGCCCCCGTTCGGGGGCGGCGCTCAAGTACCGCTGGTTCTCCGGTGCGCGTGCGGTGCCCGTCCCCGCGCTGCGCGACTCGGCGGTACCGAAGAGCCTAGAACGCCTATGCGCTGGTGGGGAGATCATTACCGTCATTGCTGTTGCTGAGACTGCCGGCCGGCCGTTGCCGGGAAACCGGAATGTCGGCCGCAATTGTTGCCTGGAAAACAGTCGGCTGCGGGTACCCGGTAGAGGCACCCGCAGCCGCCCTGCCTTTTACAGGTACTGCCCGGTGTTCGCCACCGTGTCGATGGAGCGTCCGGTGTCCGCGCCCTGCTTTCCGGTGACGAGCGTACGGATGTAAACGATCCGTTCGCCCTTCTTACCGGAGATGCGAGCCCAGTCGTCCGGGTTGGTGGTGTTCGGCAGGTCCTCGTTCTCCTTGAACTCGTCCACACAGGCCTGGAGGAGGTGGGAGACCCTGAGACCCTTCTGGTCGTGTTCGAGGAAGGCCTTGATGGCGGCCTTCTTGGCGCGTCCGACGATGTTCTCGATCATGGCGCCCGAGTTGAAGTCCTTGAAGTACAGGACTTCCTTGTCGCCGTTGGCGTACGTGACCTCGAGGAAGCGGTTCTCCTCGCTTTCCGCGTACATCTGCTCCACGGCCGTCTGGATCATCCCGTGGACCGTGCTGGCGCGGTCGCCGCCGTGCTCTCCGAGGTCGTCGGAGTGCAGCGGGAGGCGGGCGGTCAGGTACTTGGCGAAGATGTCCTTGGCCGCTTCGGCGTCCGGGCGCTCGATCTTGATCTTCACGTCGAGTCGTCCGGGCCGCAGGATCGCGGGGTCGATCATGTCCTCACGGTTGGAGGCACCGATCACGACCACGTTCTCCAGGCCCTCCACACCGTCGATCTCGGCGAGCAGCTGGGGGACGATGGTGTTCTCCACGTCCGAGCTGACGCCGGATCCGCGGGTGCGGAAGAGGGACTCCATCTCGTCGAAGAAGACGATGACGGGCGTGCCCTCGCTGGCCTTCTCGCGCGCACGCTGGAAGACGAGGCGGATCTGCCGCTCGGTCTCGCCGACGTACTTGTTGAGCAGCTCCGGACCCTTGATGTTGAGGAAGAAGCTCTTGCCCGTGGCCTGTCCGGTCACTTCCGCGACCTTCTTGGCAAGGGAGTTGGCCACCGCCTTGGCGATCAGGGTCTTGCCGCAGCCGGGAGGCCCGTAGAGCAGGACGCCCTTGGGCGGCCGCAGCTCGTGCTCCTTGAACAGGTCCGGGTAGAGGTAGGGGAGCTCGACCGCGTCGCGGATCAGCTCGATCTGGTTGCCCAGACCGCCGATCTGCTCGTAGCCGATGTCCGGGACCTCTTCCAGGACGAGCTCTTCGACTTCGCTCTTGGGTACGACTTCGTAGACATAGCCGGATCGGGGTTCGAGCAGGAGGGCGTCGCCGGGGCGGATGGTGATGTCGAGGAGCGGTTCGGCGAGCCGGACCACCCGCTCTTCATCGGTGTGACCCACCACCAGGGCGCGCTCGCCGTCCTCGAGGATCTCCTTGAGGGTGACGATGTCGCCGACGCTCTCGTACTCCATGGCCTCGACCACGTTGAGCGCTTCGTTGAGCATCAGTTCCTGGCCGCGCCTGAGCTCTTCGAGCTCCACGCTGGGGCTGACGTTCACCCGGAGCTTGCGGCCGCCGGTGAAGATGTCGGCGGTACCGTCCTCGTTCGCCGTGAGGAAGACTCCGAAGCCGGCCGGCGGCTGCGCGAGCCGGTCGACTTCCTCCTTGAGGGCCACGATCTGGTCGCGGGCCTCCCTGAGCGTGTTGGCGAGCCGCTCGTTCTGTGCGGACACGCCGGCCAGGTTGGTCTGCAGCTCGACGATCCGCTCTTCGAGAATCCTCGTATGGCGCGGAGAGTCGGCGAGCTTGCGCCGCAGGACGGCGATCTCCTGCTCAAGATAGGCAATCTGACCGGCGGGGTCGTCGGACCCTCTTCCCGGGCGGATGCCGCGGTTCATGTCGTCGTCGTGGGCTGCCACGGTCCTCACCTCCTCCAAGGGGAGCTGGACGCTTCCAGACCCTACCTGGGTGGGTGTCGATTGAAACCCCTAGATCACAAAGACGAAGGGGGTGTGTCCGATCTTCACCCTTGCGCTCTCCCTCACGCCAGGGGAATACCCACCCAACAACATCGGAAAGCGGCCGGTTGTAGGGTCGACGTGTTCAACACCCGTCGGAGCTGGCCCGACTTGCTGGTACGCGGGACGGTTCGAGGCAGGAAGCGGCAGGAGATATGAGCGTGCAGCAGGAGGCCGGATCCGGCATCGACAGCGGTGTCGCCCTTGAGGTGTGGATCGACCAGGACCTCTGCACCGGCGACGGGATCTGCGTGCAGTACGCGCCGGAGGTCTTCGAGCTGGACATCGACGGACTGGCCTATGTGAAGGGCCCCGAGGACGAGCTGCTGCAGGCGCAGGGGGCCACCACCCCGGTGCCGCTGCCGCTGCTGAACGACGTCGTGGACTCCGCGAAGGAGTGCCCGGGCGACTGCATTCATGTACGTCGCGTTTCGGACAGGGTGGAGGTCTACGGCCCTGACGCGGAGTGACCGCGGGGTTTCCGTGCGTCACTCGATGCGGGAAGAGGCCGACGAAAGGGGCCCGTGCCGCCGTTCCCGGCGGGCAGGGCCCCTTTTCGTATGCCGCGGCGCTTCAGACGCTGCGCGCCTCCGCGGGAGTGGAGCGCACGAACGCGTCACCCTTCCACTGCCACTTGGCCTTGTCCTGGGTGTCGGGGCAGCAACTGGGGACGGCTGAGCTGGAGTAGCCGAGGAGCGTTGCGGTGACGGCCCGGTCGTGCACCGCCACGTCGTCGGCGGTGAGCCGGTCCTTCGGGTCGACGAGGGTGGCGACGATGCGCGGCTCGGCATGGGCCTCGTGGGGCTGGGTGAGGACGTACACACCGTTCGGCGGGGTGCCGGAGCCGGCGTCGCAACGAACCACGGCGACGGTTTCCGGCCTGCCGTCACCGTCGAGGTCCCCGGTGGCCTTCTTCACCACGAGGATCTTTGCCGGGCCGCAATCGAGCGGGAAGTGGACGGCAGCCGCGTCGGGCGGTGCGGCGGCGGTTCTGCTGCCGACGGGCTGGGTGGCCGGCTGGGCCGCGGTGGCCGCGCCGGGCTGCAGGAACGAGGAGACCGCGACGACGGCCGATACGGCCGCGGCGGTCGCGAGCCAGTGGATGGGGCGGGTGGTGGAGTGCGCCAGTTCCGGGACGGCGGGGTGCTGCACTAGGAGTGTCTCCTGTGAGGGCTGTGCCGGTGGGGGTGGCCAGCATCGTGCCATACCTCACACCGTGGGGGAACGTCAGGGTCCGCTGATTCTCAGCTTCCTCACGTGTCCTTGCCGTATGGTGCGCGCCGCTTCTCAACGCGCGGGCGCCGCCGTCGAGTTCCCCCGGCATGCGGGGAACTCGAC